>JANRKX010000072.1:0-116905 GCA_033763255.1 Acidobacteriota bacterium
TCAATGTTCAATTGGTTGGTGGAGAAAACTGGCATTCAGAATGCTGCAAGGGTTCGTTCTAGTGAAGGCTTACGAGTCCACTGCTACGGGAAACTGACCGCAGCCTTCTATATGCTCTGCTTTAACCCTTGATTCGCATCATCAGTTCGGAGTGATGCAAGCTGCCAGCTTGCATCACTCGTTAGGCTAAATCGAAGCAAAAAACTTTGAAACAGGATTTACATGATTTTTTTCAGGATGAACAGGATTAAGGACTGGCTGGAAGGCACAACCGCTGACGGTCTTGTAAATCCTGCTGAAAATCTTGCTCATCCTGTTTTGAGTACAATGTTTCAATGTTGCTTGTCCTGATTTAGCACGTCGCTGATTACCCGAACTCACTCAAAGAAGATAAGGCAAAGACATCTATCTTTGCGCAGGCTCCGAGTTGGCTGTCACGTTGCTGGCAGAAGGGCTAATTGACGAAATCATCATCACGCTCAACCCGGTTGTTTTCGGCGTGATTATCGTTTTGCCAATTCTGCTGTTGATCCTGCTGAAACTGCATCAATCTCACCGAGAAAATTTTCAAACTCCAACCGCCGCCGGATAGTCTTACCCGCAAACTTCCACGCAATTTGTTTGAGGTAAAGAAATGAACAAGAAAATCATCGCAGGTCTGATTTTTCTGGTTTGGTTGGCTGTCAGTTTTGTTTCATCGAACGCTCAGGAGCCAAAACAGGAAACGCTGAAAATTGACACCGCTTTGGTCAGCGTGCCCGTGATTGTCAGTGACCGGCAAGGGCGATACATCAGCGGGTTGAAGGCGGCGGACTTTACCCTGTACGAAGATCGCGTCAAACAGCCGATTGATTTTTTTGCCGACACCGAAGAGCCGATCAATGTCGCTCTGCTGCTCGACACCAGCAAAAGCACGACGATGGTGCTGGATGACATCAAAAAAGCAGCCAAAGACTTCGTCAAACAACTTCGCCCGCAAGACCGTGCGATGATCGTCAGTTTTGATTTCAAAGAGACAGCCTTGTGCGAACTGACTTCGGATCGCAAAACTCTGGAAAAAGCGATTGGCAAAGCTCGCATCGGCGAAATTCCAGGAACGAAATTGCGCGACGCGGTGTATGACGTGATGCGCGAAGAGTTCCGAAACGTCAAAGGTCGCAAAGCCATCATCTTGCTGACCGACGGCAAAGATCACGGCAGCGAAGTCAGCGAACGTGTTTTGCTGGGCAGCGCGACAGAAGCCGACACGTTGATTTATTCGATGTTTTATCAATCGCTGCCACGGAATCTAACAAGACAAGGCAGAGGTGGTTGGGGAGGGCGCAGAGGAAGACGTGGCGGGATTTTCACGCCAATGCCACGCTTTCCCACTCCGCCGCAGCGCCGTGAGCGCATCGAAGAGCGCAACGAAGACGCGATAGAGTTTCTGCAAGAATTGGCAGATGTTTCTGCTGGGCGGTATTTCGACAGCGAAGTTGCCAAACTGAAAGAGACGTTCGGGCTGATTGTCGAAGAGCTTCGCCATCAATACCGTCTGGGATTTTATCCTGCTGACCATGCTGCTGGCAGCATTCACAGCCTGAAAGTCGAAGTCGCACGTCCCGATGTGGTCATTCGTTCACGTCGAAGCTATCGTGTTTCGGCAGCGCCTCGAACAGAATAAATAGTCATTTCATCCGCTTTTCCGTTTGTAAATCCTGTAAAAAGATTTTGCTGCCCATTGAACAAGCTGGAAACCCAGCCGCAAGAAACTTACACTCTGCGAACTTCACCATCTTTTATCCATCTAAAGGAAAGGGAAATATGAAAACGTTTTGGCAAGACGTGAGTTATGGCTTGCGCGCATTGCGGAAGCAGAAGAGTTTTGCGCTGGTAGCGATTGGGTCGCTGGCATTGGGCATTGCTGCCAACAGCGCGGTGTTCAGCGTTATGAATGCCGTGTTGTTGAAACCTTTGCCGTATCCGGACGCTGATCGGCTGGTGATTTTGTGGAGCCGTTCGCCGGGAATGAATGTCGAGCAGGATTGGTTTTCGCCGGGGCAATATCTGGACGTGAAAACTCAGAATCAGGTCTTTGAACAAACCGCCATTACCATCGGAGCCAGCTTCAATATGACGGGGCAGGGCGTGCCAGAACACATTGACGGAGCGCGCGTGTCTTCGTCGTTTTTTCAGTTGTTTGGAGCCAACGCCGCGTTGGGGCGAATCTTCACTGCGGAAGAAGACAGTCCCGGCAAACCTGCCGCCGTCGTTTTGAGCCACAGTTTTTGGCAGCGGCGATACGGCGGAGACCAATCGGCGTTGAATCAATCGCTGGTTTTGAACGGCAACACATTCGCCATTGTCGGAGTGTTGTCGTCCGATTTCACGCTGACCAACGATGTCATGCCAGCCGTCAATGCCATTGGCAGAGCCGATGTTTTTCTGCCTTTGACGATGAGCGATGCCGCGCGTAGCAACCGCGGCAACGAAGATTTCAACATCTTCGGCAAGCTCAAACCCGGCGTCAGCCAGCAACAGGCGCAAGCCGATATGGATTTGATCGCCGCTCGAATGAAGCAGGACTTCCCGCAAAATTATCCGCCGACAGGTGGGCTGACGATCAGCGTGGTTCCGTTGCTGGAACAGGTCGTAGGTGATGTCGGCGCGACCTTGCCGATTTTGATGAGCGCCGTCGGATTCGTTTTGCTGATTGCCTGCGCCAACGTCGCCAATTTATTGCTGGCCAGAGCCTCCGGACGGCAAAAAGAAATCGCCGTTCGCGTCGCAGTCGGAGCCAGTCGCTGGCGCATCGTTCGCCAGTTGCTGACCGAAAGCGTTTTGCTGGCATCGGTTGGCGGAATCATAGGATTGGCGGTGGCGTTCGCATCGGTTGGCCTGTTGAGAAGCTTTGGCCCGCAAAACATTCCGCGCCTGCACGAAGTCGGCATTGATTGGCGAGTGGCGGCGTTCACCGTTGTGGTGACGTTTGTGACGGGCATCGTGTTTGGATTGGTTCCCGCGCTCAGAGCTTCGCAAGTGGATTTGCACGAAACGCTGAAAGACGGCGGACGCAGCGCCAGCGGAGCTTCCGGGCGCACGGCTCAGCGATTGCGAAAGTTGTTGGTTGTCGCCGAAATCGCTCTGTCGTTGGTGTTGCTGATTTGCGCCGCGCTTTTGATTCGCAGCTACCAACGCATTCTCAATTCGCATCCGGGCTTTGATCCTAACAATGTGGTGGCGATGCGTCTGGCTCTGCCTCAAGTCAAAGCGCCGACACCTGAAGCGATTCTTTCGTTTTATCAGCGCGTGACCGACCGCATTCGCTCGCTGCCCGGCGTTGAAGCTGCGGGCGTCAGCCATTCCTTGCCGATGAGCACAGTTTCGTTCGCCTGGGATCCAATCACTGTTGAAGGTTACGTGCCGCGCACGCCCGACGAAAAAATCATGTCGAACATACGAATGGTCAGCCCGGATTTTTTCCGCGCGATGCGGACGCCTTTACGACAAGGGCGTTTTTTTGACGAACGCGACAAACGCGGCGAACCCGAAACCGTCATCATCAACGAAGCTCTGGCCGAACGCTTTTGGCCGAATCAAGACCCGCTGGGCAAACGTTTGCAACAGACACGGACGAAAATCTGGCGCACAGTGGTTGGCGTAGTCCGCGACGCCAAACAGTTTCAAACGGAAAAAGAACCGCCGCTGTCGGTCTACTTTCCATTTGAACAATCGCTGGCTCGCAATCTGCATTTGGTAGTTCGCACGACTTCTGACCCGGTGGCGATGACTCCGACAATTGTCGGCGCGCTTCAATCGGTGGATGCGGAAATGCCTGCGTTCGATGTGGCTACGATGGAACAGCGGATGAGCGACTTTCTGGCTCGGCGACGTTTTGCGATGGTGTTGCTGGCCGTATTTGCCGCGATTGCCGTGTTGTTGGCAGCCGTAGGCATTTACGGCGTCATGAGTTATTCGGTCACGCAGCGCACGAACGAAATCGGCATTCGTGTTGCGCTCGGAGCCAGTTCACGCGATGTGCTGAATCTGATCTTGCGTCAAGGCATGACGCTGGCATTGATCGGAGCGGCTCTTGGATTGGTCGTGGCTTTTGGGCTGACTCGGTTTTTGTCTTCGATGCTGTTCGGCATTCGCGCGACCGATCCCATGACCTTTGCCAGAGTCGCGCTGTTGTTGATTGCTGTGGCGTTGCTGGCCTGCTGGATTCCAGCTCGGCGAGCGACAAAAGTTGATCCGATGATTGCGCTTCGGTGTGAGTAGCGTTTTATGGGATTGAGGGTCAGTAGAGGTGCATCAAACTTATTGACCCTCTTTTCTCACTTCAATTTTGGGAACAGGCAATCCCAAGATCGGACAGGCCATCACCTCTTTCGGATTTTCAGCATCCTCACAACTCCAATCATTTAAGAATTTAAGCCGCTGACCGCAGGTGGCACGCCGCTTGGTTATCTGGCAGAGATAATCATGGGGAATCGCTATGTCTGGATGTTGGTGATTCCTGGCGCTCGACCGAAACACGAACGGAGAAAACCGATGAACACATTTTGGCAAGACCTTCGATATGCGTTGCGGATGTTGCGCGGCAAGCCCGGCTTCACACTGGCGGCGGTGATGTCGCTGGCTCTGGGCATTGGAGCTTCGACCGCGATTTTCAGCATTGTGGATGGAGTTCTGTTGCGGCCTTTGCCTTATCCGGAACCGGAGCGGCTGGTGCGGTTGAATGAAGTCAATGAACGCGGCGTGAAGATTCGTGTTTCCGAACCGAACTATCTGGATTTACGCGCTCGCAATCGTTCGCTGGAATCCATAGCGCAGTACGCTGGCGGGCAGGTTGTAGTCAGTGGCGGCAGTGAAGCCGCGCGAGCTTTTGCCTGTTGGGTGTCGGGCGATTTTTTCAAGGCGATGGGCGTGCAGCCTTTTGCCGGTCGCAGCTTTTCGCCGGATGAATCGAAGTTTGGCGGTAACAACTCCGTCGCCATCGTCAGCTATGCGTTTTGGCAGCAAAAAATGGGCGGTCGGGCGGATTTTTCAGGCGCAAAGTTGAACGTGGATGGCCCGGCATTCACAGTCATTGGAGTTATGCCGCCGGGCTTCAGCTTTCCGCCGACTGCCGACATCTGGGTTCCGCGCGAAGTCGAACCGCCACAAATGTCTCGCACCGCGCACAACTGGCACGTCATCGGGCGGCTGCGTTCGGGAGTCAGTTTCGATCAAGCGCGCTCTGAAATCAGCGGAGTGGCTAAACAGTTGCGGCAGGAACTTGGTAAAGAAACCGATGCCGTTGATATAGCAGCGGTTCCGCTGAAAGAGTTTATGACAGACAACGTTCGCACAGGTTTGTTGTTGATTTTGGCCGCAGTAGGTTTGTTGCTGGTCGTAGCCTGCGCCAACGTGGCCAATCTGTTACTTACTTCGGCGACGATGCGGGCTTCAGAATTTGCAGTGCGCGCGGCTTTGGGAGCTTCGCGCTGGCGTATGGCGCGTCAGTTCATAACCGAAAATCTGTTGCTGACTTCGACCGCCGGGCTGTTGGGCATCTTGATTTCATTCTGGGGTGTAGACCTGTTGCTGAAATTGAACGCAGGCAATTTGCCGCGCGAATCGGAAATCGCAGTCAATTACAGAGCCTTGTTGTTCACGCTTGGGCTTTCGACTTTGATCGCCGTGGTGTTGGGTTTGCTGCCAGCGATGCGATTTTCCGGCGCGGATTTGCACACCAGTTTGAAAGAAGGCGGACGCGGACAAATGGCCGCTTCGACCAGCGGACGTTTGCGCTCAGGTTTGGTTGTGGCGCAAGTCGCCTTGACGTTGATGCTGCTGGTTTGCGCCGGTTTGTTAAGCCGCAGCTTTTTGAAGTTGATGCGGGTTGATCCCGGATTCAAACCGGAAAGCTCTGTGGCGATGACTCTGGCGCAGGCGACGACTTTAGATAAACAGCAGGAAGCGCAGTTGCAGCAGTTTAACGAACAACTGTTGCAACGGTTGCAGACGATGCCGGGCGTGAAGGCTGCGGGGGCGATCAATGCTCTGCCGCTGACCGGTTCAGGAGCCAACGGCACGTTTCAAAAAGACGGCAACCCGGCGACAAAAGGCGACGCGGATTACAGGCTGGCCAGCGGCGGATACTTTGCGGCGATGGGCATTCCGCTGTTGCGCGGTCGGACGTTCGATTCCACAGACACTGGCAGCGCACCCGACGCAGCGGTCATCAGCCGGTCGCTGGCGAACAAATACTGGCCGAACGAAGACCCAATCGGACGCACCATTCAATTCGGCAATATGGATGGCGACAAAGACTTGCTGCACATCGTAGGCATTGTCGGCGACGTGCGGCACGAAGGCTTGGACGAAACTCCTTCGCCGACGGTTTACGCTAATTCGTTGCAGCGTCCGCAATGGTGGCAGGTCTCGAATCAAAGCTACGTGGTGCGCGCCGAAAGCAATGCCGCCAGCCTGATCCCAGCCATGCGCGCCGAAGTCTTATCTCAACGACAAGACATTCCGCTGCGCTTCAGAACGATTGACGAAGTCGTAGCTTCGTCGCTGGATCAGCGGCGATTCAGCTTGGTCATTTTTGGGGCCTTTGCCGTAGTCGCACTGTTATTGGCCGCGACAGGAGTTTACGGCGTCATCTCTTACGCCGTTTCTCAGCGAACCCACGAAATCGGAATCCGCATTGCGCTCGGCGCTCGCGCGATTGACGTGCTGCGACTGGTTATCGGGCAGGGAATGCGACTGGCGTTGATCGGCGTCGCGGTCGGACTGGTTGGCGCTTACGCTGTGACGCGCTGGATGGCGAATATGCTTTACGACATCAGCGCAACCGACCCGCTGACGTTTGCTGGCATCGCGGCTGTGCTGGCTGCGGTGGCTTTGCTGGCCTGCTGGATTCCAGCGCGGCGAGCGACGAAAGTTGATCCGATGATTGCGCTTCGGTGTGAATGACCGAAGTAAGCAGATGGCTCCAGCGTGCGCATGGTGGCTACAGCCGTCGGCCATAACACTATGCCAAGACTGTAATTGAAAAGTTCTGCTGAAAATGAAGTGCAACGCCGTGAAAGGACGATGAGAAGTTGGCTGAGGAAAATTTGGCTCCCGCAGCGCCGATTCAAACAACAAGCTTCAGTTGCATGAATCGGCGCAAGCGACGCTGGGAGGTTTTAGGCGACTTTGGCGACTTGCGTTTCGTCGGCGTGCTCCAGAAAAAGGTATTTCTTCCATTCCTGGCGAGTCTGAGCCGCCTGTCGCAGTTCGGCGCGTTCCAATCCGTAAAACAACGCTGCCGGATTGGTCAGCAACGGCATGCGAGCTTCTTCGGGCGTGCGGTCGCCTTTGCGGTTGTTGCAGGTTTGGCAGGCCGCAACCAGATTTTCAGCCACGGTTCGTCCGCCGCGAGAACGCGGCATGATGTGGTCGAGCGTCAGGTCGAACGCCGTTCCGCGTTTGCCGCAATACTGGCAACGATAATGATCGCGTGCCAAAATTCGATGGCGATTCGTCACTTTGTTGCGCCGTGAACGAACATCAATGTATTGAGTCAGCCGAATGACTGACGGCACATCGAACACGAATCTGGGCGAACGCAACACGAAGCCTTTGTCTTTTTCCAAAACTTCAGCCACTTGTCTGAACACGAGCGTCAACGCCTTTGCCGCGCTGACCAAACTCAGTGGTTCGTAGGATGCGTTCAAGAGCAAAACTTTTCTGGCGAGCGTCATAACTCCTCCGTTTGAATTGATGAGTCTGGCAGGATTCGAACCTGCATGATCTCGTTTAGAAGACGAGTGCCTTGATTCCCGTTAGACGACAGACTCAGAAATGATTGTGAAGCCAGGCCCGCAGCCGGAATCGAACCGGCGTCCTCTCGCTTACCATGCGAGTGCTGCCACCAACTGAGCTATGCGGACGCAATGACCGGAGCAGGAATTGAATCTGCGACCTTTGGCATGTCACACCAATACTCTTCCAACTGAGCTATCCGGCCAATTGAAATTCAAAAAGGTGATGGTGAGATTCGAACTCACGCCTTGCTGCTTAGGAGACAGCCGCTCTCGATTCCGCTGAGCTACATCACCGAAAAGTGGTCGGAGTTGGAATCGAACCAACCTTTGCGGCTTTTCAGACCGCCGCTAATCCGTCTCAGCTATCCGACCGTGTGGATGTTCGTGGCCAAATCTGTATGCGCCCCAAACATTCGTGATTAAAGTGTTCGTGGAAGGATTCGAACCTTCGACCTCTGGTTTCGTAGACCAGCACTCTTGATTCCGCTGAGCTACACGAACAAAAAGTCTGGGCGGCAGGATTCGAACCTGCGTCGGCTTGCTCCCAAGGCAAGTGGGCGACCACTGCCCCACACCCAGAAACAGAATGGAATCGGTGGGACTCGAACCCACAATTTCCAGTTTGCAAGACTGGCGCCTTTCCAGTTTGGCTACGACCCCAAATTCAAATAGGAGCGGTGGGGATCGAACCCACGACCTCCGGTTTGTAAGACCGATGCTGCTGCCGCTGAGCTACGCTCCAACAAATTCAACAACTGAGAGACGCGGATTCGAACCACGATTGGCGGAGTCAGAATCCGCAGTCCTGCCAGTTGGACGATCTCTCAAGTAAGCCACCAATGAGATTCGAACTCATAACCTGCCGCTTACGAGACGGCTGCTCACCCCATTGAGCTACGGTGACAAAAAGTGAGCGACGGGAATCGAACCCGCTGAAAACCAGTTTGGAAGACTGGTGCGCTGCCATTAGCGCATCGCTCACAAGTTGCGGCGACAAGGGGCGATGAAACCGTTCCCCGTAAGGAGATCGTTTAGCAGACGATGTAGTTCCATCAGCATTCGCCGCGAAAATCAGAGTGGCAGGAATCGAACCTGCGACCTCACGGGCCCAAACCGTGCGCTCTCCGCAGGCCGCAGCTACGCTCTGAAAGCTGAGGGGGTGGGATTCGAACCCACGATGACTCGATTAACAGTCGAGTGCCTTGCCACTTGGCTACCCCTCAAAAAGCTTCAAACAACTTTAGTGGATCGAGTGGGACTTGAACCCACAACTTCCTGCTTAAGAGGCAGGCACTCTGACGATTGAGTTACCGATCCATTTTCAAACGAGCCAGACGGGACTCGAACCCGCGACCTCTCGATAGACAGTCGAGCGCTCTTCCTCTGAGCTACAAGCCCAAAACCAATGATGCACCCGGAAGGACTTGAACCTTCGACCGCGCGGTTATCAGCCACGTGCTCCGCCATCTGAGCTTCAGGTGCAAACTCGGACGCGAGGATTCGAACCTCGATAAGCGGCTTCAAAGGCCACTGTCCTGCCAGTTGAACGACATCCGAATAAAGTTTCAAAGAGAAGGGCGAGCGACCGGATTCGAACCGGTAATGACCTGATCCACAGTCAGGCGCTCTACCAATTGAGCTACGCCCACCAGAAAACCGAAATGCTCCCGCCGGGATTCGAACCCGGATCACGCACCAATCCAGTGCTTACACGTTATAAGCGTGCCGCTCTACCTGTTGAGCTACAGGAGCCGATCACCAGCCAACCCAAAGACTCCAGCCGGGGGTTGAACCCGGACGTTTAGCGCCCGACGATGCTGACACGTTTTTTTCGCGCCGCTTTCCCGCATTTAAGCTACGGGAGCGAATCAAAGATCGTTGATGATGAGTTCGGTGGGATTCGAACCCACATCTCACGGCTTAAAAGGCCGTTGCCTTGCCATTAGGCCACGAACCCAAAACTGATAGGGCGTGAGGGATTCGAACCCTCGATTTTCAGCTTGAAAGACTGACGGCTTAACCGGCTTGCCCAACGCCCCATATTTTCAAAAGAACCTGATTGCGGGTCTGGGTAACGCTCCCAGCGAGTCGAGGCTTATGAGACCTAACCGAACACTTGCCCACCCGCAAAAAATGGCAATGCCGAAGGAGGGAATCGAACCCTCATCAACGGAGGTTTAAGCTCCGTGCGTCTGCCAACGTTGCGCCACTTCGGCATTTCAAACAAAAGCACGCTGACGGAATCGAACCGCCCTGACGGGGTTTGCGGCCCCGCGCCTAAAAACCGCTCGGCCAAGCGTGCATAAAAAGTCGGCGAGGAGGTTCGAACTCCCGACCTCGAACGTGGCAAGCTCGCGCTCTTCCAATTGAGCTACGCCGACAAAACCAATGTGGGTGAAAGGAGTCGAACCTTCAACAACCGGCTTCTGAGACCGGCGCGTCTGCCGAATTGCGCCACACTCACAAACAAATGCAGGTAGAAGGAGTCGAACCTTCAACAGGCAGTTTTTGAAACTGCTGCGTCTACCGATTGCGCCATACCTGCAAAATTCAATGCGGGCGAGAGGACTTGAACCTCCAACAGCAACGCTCTCAACGTTGCGCGTCTACCGGATTGCGCCACACCCGCAAACACATCAAAAAATCAGTTTTCAAACAACTTGAAAAGCATTGGGCGGGACTCGAACCCGCGTCCTCAAGCTTCGGAGGCTTGCGCTCTGAATTCCAACTGAGCTACCAATGCAGTGACAAAAATCAAAGGAGAGTGAGAGACTCGAACTCTCATAGGTGTCACCCATCGGCGGTTTTCAAGACCGCTGCCTTACCATTTAGGCTAACTCTCCATAACACAAAGATAGCAGAGGCGGTGGGGATCGAACCCACATGAGACAAATTGCTCCCTGGTTTAGCGGACCAGTGCGTTACCATTCTGCCACGCCTCTAAGTAGCTAAAAGTAACAGGAGTGCAAGGATTTGAACCCTGACAACTGGGGTTGGAAGCCAGCGTGCTGCCGTTACACCACACTCCTAAAATTTATGCCGAAGGCAGGAATCGAACCTGCTATGCAGACGCACGTCTACCTTGGGTTTACAGTCCAGTGCCCGACCATCGGGCATCTCCGGCTAAAAACCTTGTTTTTCTTTGCCTGGCCGCAAAAGGAAAAAGCGGGCAAGCTTCAGAAGTTTCTGCTGAAGCGGCCCGCTCGACCTAAAAATCCCGGCTTTTGTTCTTGCTTTGGAATTTTCGGGAGCGGGAACGCCGCTCCCGCTGATTTAACGATGCTGATTAAACAAATATCCGCCGACTAAGGATTCGGCAAATCTCGGCTGTTGGCCTTTATCTTGCAGCATCAACGAATTGGATGGCGTCTCGGCGGCTCGCGCAAAGGACACCGATACACCCGCGTGCCAGCAATTCAAACTGGTCAGACTGGCCGAGCTGAAGCTTCGTGTCGTCGCCGACTTGCGAATCGCTTCTGAGTTGTTGTGTCCTTTGAGCAACATAATCTTTTGAATGTTTGAGCTACCGTTGAAATTTAATTAGTGAAAACTTTTTGCTGATTGGCGATGAACCATTAAGGCTCACAATCAACGAGATGGTTTATACCTCAGCTTATCTTGAGGCGTCAACAAAATAATAGCGGCTTTTGAAAAAAAACTTTACGTAGAGCTATAAGTAGGTGAGCAATAAACAACCCGAGTTACAAGAACATCAATGAAAATGGTGTTAAAGTTTCCGTCAAGTTACTTATTTTGCTGATTTGCTCGCCAAAAAAGTATGCCACCTAAAGCTAGTAATGCAGCTATGCCTACGACCAGTCTAAGCTCGAAATCCCAAACATTGGCATCCGATGGAGGAACAAACGTCAATACAACGGCAAAAATGGTGACGGATAATCCACTCAGTGCGAGCAAGTAAGCTCCGATTTTTCCGCCAGGCGCAAGCATTACGTTTTCGTTTGAACTCTTTTGGCGATGAATGAGGAACACCACAAAGAGATAGATGTAGGGGATGAAATAAATAAACACTTGTGCGCTGAGCAGGATGAGATAGACCTGTTCAACGCTTTTGGCCCCGCGTTCTTTGCTGAACACAAAGGCCAGCAATAGCAGCGTGGCAATCGAAGCTTGAACGATGATCGCAATGTATGGCGTACGCCAGCGCGGGTGAATATTGCTGAAAGCCGGAGGAAAGTAACGATCCAACCCAATGGCAAAAGCTACGCGAGCAGGGCCGGTCAACCAGGCTCCGACGCTGCCAACGTTGCCAATAGCGTACAGCGCAGCACACATCGGAATTACCCAGCTCAAGAACCGGATTTGGCCAAGCCCATTTTCAGTAGCTTGCAAGATTCCGGTCAGCGGATTGATGTCTTTGCTCGGAACCAGCCACAACACAGACGCGGTTCCGAGCAAGTACAGCAAAGCAATCATCGGCGCAGCAAGATAGATTGAACGCGGTAAATTGCGCTGAGGATTTTGGACTTCGCCGCCGAGCATTGCAGACAACTCAATTCCCGAATAAGCAAACGCGACCGAAATCCAAAGGTTGAGCGAATCGTAATCGGCGGATTTTGGCAGCAGGGCGGCAGCGGTAATTGTGTTGGCCGATGGTTTGGTCAACCAGGCATAAGCTCCGACGAAAATGACGATTGCGCCCGGAAGGTAGGTTCCTAAGCCGCCGACGTTCTGCAACCACTTACCGGTTCCGAGACCCAACACATTGAGAGCAACCGCCAGCCAAAGGCAGAGCAGCGTTGTGACTGTTACATAGGCCAGGTCTTTTTCCAGCCAGGTTCCGCCGTAGCCAAAAACGTAAGTGACGACTGCGGCTGTTGTGATAAGCAGGCTGGGATAATAAAGAACGTTGTTGATCCAGTAACACCAACCGCACAAGAACGCGTGCTTTTCGCCAAGTGCGCGTTTCGTCCAATCATATATGCCGCCGGAATTTGGAAAGCGGGAAGACAGTTCGATCACTGCCAAACCCAGCGGCACAAAGAAAAAGATTGCGGCCAGAACCCACAGCGTCAGTGTGACCGGGCCAGCTTTTGCCGCGACTCCAAGATGACGCAGCCCAAGCACAGCCACCAAATTGAGCAGTACCAGATCGCGCAGCTTCAATACGCGAACGAGTTGCGGCTTTGCAGAATCGCCGCCGGTCATTTGTTTCCGCCGCGAGACGACAAAATCTTTTCGCGCCCGGTCAAATACAACAACACTATCAACACGATGAACGGCAGCAGCGAAAGCAGGTTGGCGTTCGCGCTGTTGAAAAACGGATTGCTGGAATTTGCCCAGTGTTCGATTTTCAGATTGGTTTCGGTCAGCACTCCGGCCAGGAAAGCGATGACGATTCCGGCGATGGCTCCGCCAGCGATGTAACCCGAAGCCATCAGCACGCCAGGGCTTTTGTCGGTTTCGGCGACGAATTGTTCTTCGGTCAGGTTGCGGTCGGCGTAGCGTTTCCGCAGCCACAAATCTACCAGCCAGCGAATCATTCCGCCGATGAAAATCGGAGATGAAGTCGAAAGCGGCAAATAAACTCCAACAGCGAACGCCAGCGAAGGCACGGCGGCGCATTCCAGCATGACAGTAATCATTGCGCCGAGCAGCACCAGCGCCCACGGCAGTTTTTGGTTCAAGATGCCTTTGATGATGTACGACACCAGCACGGCTTTGGGAGCGTCGAATTTCGGTACGCTGGAACCATCGGGTCGTTTGTCAGTCGTACCGTTGATGCCCGGATCAATCAGATAAACCGGCACGCCAGAGTCGTTCACCAGATATTTTTTTGTGTCGCCGTTTTCGTCTGTGTGGTGCCAGACCAGATACGAACCGCCGTCTTCGCGCGATTGAGGACCTTTCAGCGATTCGCGTTCGCGCAAGGTTGAAACATCTGCGCGAAGTTCGATGCCTGCTGGTTGTTGCTGCTTCAGGTAAACCGTTCCTGTGTCGTTCAGGCGAAGCAAAATCGGTCCCAGCACAATCGCTGATGCCAGTGAGCCAAAGAGAATGGCGATTTGCTGATACTTCGGCGTAGCTCCGACCAAAAAGCCTGTTTTCAAATCCTGAGACGTTGTGCCTCCGTTTGAAGCCGCGATGCAAACGATGGCTCCGACCGAAAGCGCCGTGACGTAATAAGCCGGAGCCGTCCAGCCTACGACCAGAAAGATCAAACAAGTCAGCAGTAAAGTCGCATAAGTCATCCCAGAAATCGGATTTGAAGAAGAACCGACTTCGCCGGTCAGCCGCGAAGACACCGTGACAAACAGAAAGCCGAAAATGACGATCAGCAGCGCGCCCAGAAAATTCATCTGCAAACTGCGAAACGCCATAATCATCACCATCAATACGATGATGCCGATGATGACCCATTTGATCGGAACGTCTTGTTCTGTGCGGTTGGTTGAACTGGAAGATTGAGTACCACGCAGATCGCGCAGGCCGCTTTTGATGCTGCTCCAAATCACAGGCATCGAACGAATGACGCTGATGATGCCAGCCGCCGCGACAGAACCTGCGCCGATGTACAGCACGTAGGCGCTGCGAACTTCGTCCGGCGACATTTCGCTGATGAGCGTAGTCCCAGGCGCGAGAGGTGCGCTCAGTGAATCGCCAAAGAACTTGATGGCGGGAATCAGCACCAGATAGGCCAGCACTCCGCCGCCCACCATCAAACCGCCGATGTACGGCCCGATGATGTAACCAACGCCCAACAACTCAGGAGAGATTTCCGCCGAGATCGAACCGCCTTTGAACGGTGCGCCGAAGATGCGTTCAGGAACTTCTTTCCACATCTTGAAGGCGGACATCAGCGACTTATAAAGCAGGCCAATGCCAAAACCCGTGAAGATGGTTTTCGCGCCGATCTTGGTTTCGCTGATTTCGGCGGTTCCAGCGGCTTCAGCTTCGCGCAGAGATTCATCGTCGGCTCCGGCTTTCAACACTTCGGCGCAGGCAGTGCCTTCGGGATATTTCAGCACGCCGTGTTGTTGAACGATCAGCGCGCGACGTAGTGGAATCATCATCAAGATGCCCAACAATCCGCCCAGAACTCCGACCAGCATGACGTTCACGATTTCCAGGTTGAAGCCCAAAATCATGATGGCGGGCATTGTCGCTCCGAAACCGAAAGCGATAGATTCGCCAGCCGAACCAGCCGTCTGCACGATGTTGTTTTCCAGAATAGTCGCGTTTTTCAGTCCGACTTTGGATAACAGTCGAAAAATGGTGATGGAAATGACTGCCACCGGGATCGAGGCGCTGACGGTCAAGCCGGTTTTCAAAACCAGATACAGCGACGAAGCACCGAAAACGATTCCCAGCAGCGTGCCGAAAATCAACGGCAATGCTGTCAATTCGCGCAAGTTCGTTTTATCGGCGATGAACGGTCGAAAGGCAGTTGAAGAACGATCAGAAGAAAGGTTCGCACTCATTCGCGCATCTCCTTGAAGCTTAAGCAAAAGTTTGTGGCAGTTGGTTGTTATTCGTAAAAAGGCGGCAGCGAACTTTACAGGATTCAACCACGATGGCAAGGCCGGCAACGCTCAGCGGCAAATTTATCGCTCGTAGTCAAACAAAGAAGCTCGTTCGGTTTTGGGAATCACCAATCTCGAAAGCGAACGTTGTTTGGCAACGAGTTCAAAACGGCTTTCAGGCAAGCGCATTGCTTTCAGCAAATACACGCATCGAATTTCCGGCACGAGTTTTGGAACGAGTTTTGGAAGTAGAAATGAGCTTTTGGTTGTTGCGTTTCCCAACTCGAAAACGATTTCGTCGCAGACACTGAAAAATTCGGAGAACGTTATGCAAACTTTGTGGCAAGACCTGCGTTACGGCGCACGAATGTTGATGAAGCAAAAAGGCATCACGGCGATTGCCGTGCTTTCACTGGCGCTCGGCATCGGCGCTAACACGGCTTTGTTTAGCGTGGTGGATGCGATGCTGCTGAGAATGCTGCCGGTCAAAGAGCCAAACCGGCTGGCGCTGTTCCGGTCAATGGCTCCGCGCGGATTCAGCCCCGGCATGTACAGCGGCAACAGCAATACCGACAAAGCAACGGGAGTGCGGAGCATGACTTCGTTTCCGTATCAGAGCTACCAGCGCATGCGCGAGCGGGATAGTTTGTTTTCGGATGTGTTTGCGTTTGGAGATGTCAATTTGACTGTCAGCGCCGATGGTCAGGCAGATGTTGCGGATGGTCAGGCCGTATCTGGAAATTACTTCGCCGGATTAAGCGTACAGGCATTTCGCGGGCGTGTGCTGACAGATGACGATGATAAAGCTTCGGCCAGTCCTGCGGCTGTTATCAGTTACCGGTTTTGGCAAAAACGTTTCGGAGGAAATGACGCGGTCGTCGGCAGACAGGTCAATCTGAACAGTGTCGCGTTCACAATTGTCGGCGTCACGCCGCCGGGTTTTGAAGGTGCTATGCAGGTTGGTTCGACGATTGATGTCAGCATTCCAATCGCCTGGGAATCGCAAATGTACGTTGATCGTCAGCGTTCGCGTATGAATATGGGGGGAGCAGGCGCCTGGTGGCTGCGGTTGATGGGGCGATTGAAACCCGGTGCAACTGTCGAAGCCGCGCACGCTCAGATGGAAGCGGCTTTTCATCAATCAGTCATCGAACATCGCACGGCGAGGCAGGCTCAGGCAGCGGCAACAGGAGCAAGTACGATCAGCGCGCTTGATCCGCAACTTTATCCGCGTCTGGCGCTTGATCCCGGCGGACAGGGAGAAATGTCAACGCGGAGATATTTCGCGCCGTCATTGTATTTGTTGCTGGGCGTCGTTGGATTGGTGCTGCTGATTGCCTGCGCGAATGTAGCGAACTTGCTTTTGGCGCGCTCGGCTTCGCGGCAGAAAGAAATCGGAGTGCGTTTGGCCTTGGGAGCCAGCCGTTGGCGATTGATTCGGCAGTTGCTGACGGAAAGCGTGTTGCTGTCGGTTATCGGCGGCGCGTTGGGAGTTTTGTTTGCCTTGTGGGTCAAGGACGGATTGCTGGCGACCAGCGATTGGGGAGGGCGAGGAATGGAGGCGCTGGATGCCCGGCTGGATTGGCGAGTGCTGATGTTTACGATGGCGCTGTCTTTGTTGACGGGAATTGTTTTCGGATTGGCTCCGGCGTGGCGTGCGACCAAAGTGGATTTGACGCCGACGCTGAAAGACAGCGGACGAGGTTCCAGTGCCGTTTCGCGTTCCTTGCTTAGTCGAGGGCTGGTTATTGCTCAGGTCGCGCTATCGTTGTTGCTGCTGATCGGAGCCGGATTGTTTGTTCGGACATTGTTGAATCTGCAACGAGTCGAAGTCGGTTTCAACACGCGAAACCTGTTGTTGTTCAGCATCTCGCCCGGTTTGATCGGGTACAAAGACGAACGACTGGCACAGTTGTACCAGCGGACAACCGAACGGTTGGAAGCGATTCCAGGCGTACAAGCCGTCACTTTTTCGCGTACGACTTTACTGGCAGACAATTCCAGTTCACGCGGATTCTTTTTCCGTGAAGCCTTGAACGCGCCACCGGATGCCAACGGGCGATTAACTACCAGCGGCGAAACTTACTTTCACCAAACGCGCGAAAACTTTCTGGAAGTAATGCAGATTCCGTTACTGGCCGGACGCAATTTCCTGCCTACTGACGAAGCCAATGCGCCACTGGTCGTCATAGTCAATCAAGCCTTTGCCAAAAAGTATTTCCCAAATGAAAGCCCCGTCGGCAAACGTTTTACATTCGATCCGAAAAAACCTGACGAGGCGGAAATCATAGGCGTGGCCGGAGACGCCAAATACGACAGTCAGCGCAGCGAAATCCCGCCGACAACATACATTTCCTGGCGGCAGAGCTTGGCCGGAATGAACAACGCCACAATTGAACTACGCACCACTGCTGATCCTGCTAAATCCGTCGCCGCAGTGCGCCAGGCGATGCGCGAAGTAGATCAAAACTTGCCACTAACCAACGTCAAAACACAGATTGAACAAGCTGAAGAGACGCTGCGAATGGAACGGCTCTTTGCTCGGTTGATGACGCTGTTCGGATTGTTGGCTCAGCAACTGGCGGCCATTGGATTGTTCGGCGTGCTGGCTTACGCCGTAGCTCAACGGACACAGGAAATCGGCATCCGTATGGCTCTGGGAGCAGAACGACACGATGTGCTGAAAATGATTTTGCGACAAGGAATGATTCTGGCGTTGATTGGTGTGGCGCTGGGATTGGTTGGCGCGTATGTGCTGACGAAGTACCTGGAAAGTTGGGTGAATTTGTCGGAAATGTTGTACGGTGTGAAGTCGAATGATCCGCTGACTTATGGAGTCATCGCCGCCGGGCTGACGTTGGTTGCGCTGGTTGCCTGCTTCATTCCGGCGTGGCGAGCGACAAAAGTTGATCCGATGATCGCGCTTCGCTGTGAGTAGTTGAAAGTCGGAACTGAAAGGACGACTGTGCTCTGATCGAAAAATTTGCTTCGGATGATGAATTTGACTGACGGATTTCGCATGTTTCTGCGGCAAGCGGTTACAATGTGCAGCGAAAATCTATTCAGGAGGAATACAAGATGTCGGTCAAATGCAAATCCTGTGGGAGTGAATTGCCCGCGCAGACCAAATTTTGCACTCAATGCGGAACGGTTGTTTCTGTTGCCCATTCGCCTGCTACAGAGAATTTATTGGAATCCACCCAGCCGTTGATGGCCGAGGAAAAGGATTACACGACAAACGTTTACACGCTGCCACCAGACGCCACCGAAATCTTGTCTACCCCGCCTCAAGTAAAAACAGGGAAGACGACTCAGGAACTTGCTCCTGCCACAGGAGTGCCGGGTAGACAGTCGAAAACTGGAGCGGGAATTCATTCCAAAACAAGTGCGCCGCAACACTCTGTTCCAACCGCCGCTGCCACGACAAAATCGGGCAGGCGATTGCCGTTGGTGATTTCCGTAGCCGTTTTGTTGTTGGCGGCGGTTGTGGTTGCAGGCGTTTATGTGCTGCGTGGCCAAACATCAAACTCTCCCGAAATTGCTGATTCAACTTCAACATCATTTTCTTCGCCTGCAGCGTCGGTTGATTCTTCGCCGACTTCGAACGTGAGCAATCAAATTGAAAGTGACTCAATGAAGAAAGCGCCAGAGGTTGCGCCGGGAGAGAAGGACAAAAACGAAAAGAAACAGGTTGCGGGCAAGCAGGATGTTGAAGCCAATACAAAGGCAGATGCTCCAACGCCTGTTTCGGCGATAACGACTGCGACTGCGCCAAAAGAAATTCCAAAAGAAGAGCCGAAGACTGGCACAGCAAACTCGGCAAAAAGCACTTCGCCTTCAGCGAAAGAAGCCGCTCCAACAGAGCAGCCGAAAATCACCGCCGCAGAGTTTTTGCAGCGTGGGCTGAACGCTCAAAACAGCGGGCGGCATCAGGAAGCGTTGGGCGAATTTCGAAAAGCTTTGCAGCAAGACCCTTCGAACGTCGGCATTTATTACTTGATCGGTTCATCGCATCACAGGCTTGGGCAGTTGGAGCAGGCACTGGCGGCTTATCGTCAATGCACATCCGGCGCTTATGCACGAGTTTCAGCCGAACACGTCAAGACGTTGGAAAAAAAAGTAGGCAAGTCGAAGTATTGAAGGGAAATTCGGCTGGCAGAAAAGTCATGAATTGGGCATCGTTACACGCCAGCCGGAAAGCAATTGCCGGTAAATACTTGCGGCTTTTTCCTTGTCGCCCAATGCGGCATAAACGCCCGCCAGTAAACTCAGCGTACTGGCTTCACGGAGTGATTCTTTCAGTTCGCGCCATAAGGCCGCCGCTTCTTCCAGGTGATCTCGTGCGGCGGTTTTTTCATTCAGCAGAAAACTCGTTTCGCCCAATCCGCTCAAGATGATTGCCAGCCGGGCTTTGTCAGCCAGCGAACGCGCAAGCGGCAAGCCTAGCCGATAAAACTCACGCGCTTTCGCCGGTTCGTTCAATGATTGATAGGCTGCGCCCAGATTGCCCAACGTGACCAGTTCGCCGCGCGTGTCACCAATGCTGCGCCGAATTTCCAATGCCTGGCTGAAGCTCTCCACAGCTTTTCGCCATTCGCCTAAAAGCGAATACAGATTGCCAAGATTGTTCAGGGTTGCGGCTTCGCCTCGTTTGTCGGCTCCTGAGCGTCGAATGGGCAGAGCTTCCAGGTAAAGCTTCAAGGCCTGATCGCGTTGATTGATTGCCAGATACAAACTGGCCAGATCGCTGAGCGTGGTGGCGATGCTGCGCTTGTCGTCGAGTTCGCGCCAGAGCGGCAAGGCTTTCGAGTAAAACTCTATGGCTGATGGTTTATCGTTGGAAGCATCAGCGACAAATCCAAGATTGCTGAGCGACACGGCTTCGCCTCGTTTGTCTCCGACTTCGCGCCAGAGTGGCAACGCCAGTCGAAACAATTGCGTTGCCAACGGTAACTGCCCACCTTGCGCTGCCAGACTGCCAAGACTGTTCAAGGTCGCTGCCTCGCCGTTTTTATCTTTGGCTTCCTGCCAATAAGGAAGAGCCTTTTGATAATGATCAAAGGCTTTTTTCAGATCGCCTTGTTCTTCGTAAAGCTTGCCGAGGTTGTAAAGCGTTGCTGCTTCGCGGCTTCGCTTATTTTCGGCGGTCGTGACCAAACTTGTAAGACTGGCGGTTTGGACAATCAACTTGGCTTGGTTGAAACAGTTTTGCGCCTGTTTTTTGTCGCCCAGAGAATTGTAAATGCGGCCAAGCTGGGTCAATGCTGCGGCTTCGGTGATACGATTTCCGGCGGCTCGCCATTGCGGCAATGATTGACGGTAATAGGCAATTGCCTGTTGTTTGTCGCCGAAGGATTCGGCAATCACCGCAAGTTGATTCAAGGCATCGGCCATTTCCGCCGGATCAGTAAGCGCGCCAGCCGAACGCCACGTCTGCAATGATTCCTCGTATTTCAAAGTTGCTTTTCGCAACGAATCGGGAGTGCCTTGCAATCGCAAGGCATCGGCTTCGCTTTGCAAAGCTTTCGCTTCCAGGATTTTACGTTGACCGAGCGATTTAGAGATTGCCGACTTGCCAAAACTGGGAGCAATGATTCGATACGAATAATCGTAAAGCCCTTCGACAGGCGAGACCGCAGGTTTTGGAGGGGCAATGCGGAACGATTCGGCTGGCCAGGTTGCACGTTTACTTTCGCTGGGTTGTTGAGTTTGGGCTTCACCAACGGCGCAAAGAGCAGTCAACCCAACTGCCAGCAAGGCGGTCATATTCCAAAGGCGAAGCGGTTTGTAAACCGAGCTAAAACTCATAAAGCGGGCGGCAGTTAATTCCGAAGAGCGGGAGAAAAGGATCACACAGATGTGGGGAGGGGAACCGATTTGGGATGACTGTTGCAATGTTCGCAGTTCGCTTTCCGATTTGCCCGACCGGAATGCGAACTGCGAACGGAAGACCGAGTTATTGAGAACCGAGTCGCAACACAAGTCCGGTTGAAAGACGGAAATTGTTTTGAGTTTGGTCGCCGAATCGAGTCAACACGTAATCGGCCTGGAAAAGCCGGATTGCCAGGTTGTCAATGATTTTGGCATCAAGTCCGCCACCAATGGCCATTGCGAATGCAGAATCGTCAACAGTGACTCTGCCGACAACGGTGTCGGTTTTTACGTAAGAGCGTGCCGCTCCTAGCAGGACGTGACCAAAGGGTTGCAGAACTTTTGACTCACGGTAAGTGAACCGAGGCCCGACCAAAAACAGGTAGGCGCTGAGATCCGCACGAACGCCCGGTGAGAGCGTTGCAGTGTCATAGTGACCGCTGAAATCCGCAACGATCCCGCCCCATTTTTTGAAGTTGATAGCTGCCGAGGCATTCCAACCGTGCAAATCAAGCCCGCCGTCATCGTCGTCAGCATGAAGGTAAGAATATCCGCCGAAAATTTCGGCTTTGGGCGCATCCTGTGCCTGTGCCGCGAACGGCATAGCAAGCAGCAGCACCATGAAAAACAACTTGCGCATAGTTTCCTCCTAAAATTGCTTTCAGTGTTTTTGGGGCTGGACTGTTTGTACAGTCAGAAAGCGAGTGTTGAAATTAGCAAGAGGCTGCTGACGGCAATTGAGCTTCAAGAAAATGATCGGGAGCCAAAGCTTGAAGGGAGCACCATTGACGAATTTTGCTGGCCTCTGGGATTTAGCGCCACCAAGGATTTGTCAGTAACGGGGTGTGACTGATGGCGGACGTATGATAAGCCATTCACTTGGGATTGCAACCACGAATTTTTTGCCCCTAAATTGTTCTGCAAAAAGCGGTTCAAAGTGTTGCTAGAAATTGAAGCGGTCAAGTATGCTTGCCTTACTCGCTCCTTAAAAACATAAGAAAAGAAAAAACGACCGCTGTCGGTACGAGGCGGCTTCTGGCTCCATTGATAGGAAACATGGAAGACGCTGAGGATGTGGTTTACTCGGAATTTGATCATCTGGCTTTGGACGAACGGCTGCGTCCATTTATTGATGCAGATGATGCTTATTACGAGATTTTGCTGGGTGACGTGATTACTAACCATGCAATGCCGCTGATAGAAACCATCATCGGCTCGAAGCTAAAGGTGTATTCTGGACAAGGATTCGGCCAAGGGGCAGACGTTGAGCTAGACGATTTATGCCATGAAGCGGCCACCAATTTAATTGCTTACCTGAACAATTTGCGGATCGGACAGATTCAAACGCCAATACGAGTTCTGGAAGATTTTGTCGCCAAAACCGCTTTCAATGTTTTCAATAATTATCTGCGTCGAAAATATCCCCGACGCTACAGCTTGAAAAGGCGCATTCAGTATCTTGTGAAAACGAGTGAAGACTTTGATTTCTGGAAAGATGGAAATCATAAGCTTGTCGGTTTTGTCCGGTGGAAAGGTTTTGCTCACGCGCAAAACCAGAGCAAGAGACTGGCTGATTTGCGACATGATGAGCAGGCATTCGTGGCTGCGAGAATGGATGCTCAGCCGGTGGATGAGCGGCAACAACTGCCTTGGTTGCTGGCAAATTTGTTTGATTGGGTTGACCAGCCTATAGAAATTGATTTGTTGGTGGATGTGAGTGCCCGTCTGTTGAAAATCTTTGACCAGCCAGACGAAGAAATTTCCACAACCATTGAAGATAAATGGCAAAAAAACAGCGTTCCAAATCAATTGGAGCAACGCGAATATCTGAAAATTGCCTGGAGCGAAATCGTTGATTTGCCGAGTTGGCAACGGAAAGCATTACTGTTGAATTTGAAGAAAGATGATGTCGGAGTCATTGATATTTTGCCTGTCTGTCAAATTGCCTCACCATCGGAAATTGCTGACGCATTGGAAATGAGCATTGAAGAATTGGCACAGTTGTGGGATCGGCTTCCATTGCCGGACGCTCAGATCGGAGAGATGCTCGGAATTGATTCGCAAAAAGTCATCAATCTCAGAAAATCCGCCCGCGAACGATTGGAACGAAAAATGAAAAAGCTGCTAAAGCGATGAATTGACGCTACTTTAAGTTACATCGTCGCAAGCCGTCAGCGACTTTTTTAACCTGAATGGTAATGATCGTGGGTGCTGGGCATCTTAAATCGTCGGTTAGAAGTTATGGCAGAACATTTATCTACAGAAATAATAGAGCTTTATCGGCGCGGTGAACTTCGCGGAAAGAAAAGATTCGAGGCTGATATTCACTTGGCAGCGTGCCGACGGTGTAGCGAATTGGCTGGCCAAAAAGAGATGCTTCAATTTGCTTACGAGGCACTTCGTTCCAATCTGGAAAGAAGTGCCAACTTACCGATTGAACACCTCAGCGGAGAACAAATTGCCGACCACATCAATGGCAAACTTGACCGGGTGGAATTTGAAATTGTCACCAGCCATCTGGCTTGGTGCTCGGATTGCCGAGAGGATGTCAACGACGTTAGAGCCTTTGCCCGCCAGCTTGCTACCGGACAGAAAAGAAACGTTTCTTTTCTGCTTGGGCTAAAGGAGCGTGTGTCAGGGTTGGTCAGCAAGATTCCTCAGCCGCGTTATCAACATGCCGCCGGAGTGTTGGCTGTTTTGACTGTGGCTGCGGCGTCTTTTGGGTTATGGCGATTGAGCGATAGCGGCAAATGGCAGGCAGAGACTCCTGCCTCAACCATCCCAAGGCACTCGCCAGATGAAAAAATCTCCCCCACTCCCCCAAATAATTCCCCCACCAAATTAAACGAACTCGCAGCCGATGCTCTTCCCCAGGAAAGGATTGAGAAAACGCCTGAAAGATTAGCTTGGATGATGCCTGCCGATCGGCTTTTATTTAATGAAGCCATGCGAAAGCAGCAGCTTCCGATCAGATCGGAAATCGCACTGGCCAGACGCCAGGCAAAACAAATGAGCGAGGCAGACGAAAAAACGTTTGCTTTACATTCTCCATCCGGGGGGGCGATACGCGAAGTCAGGCCGCAGTTGAAATGGCTGCCGTTCAAGGATTCGGTGAAGTACAAGATTTTGCTGGTTGATAAAACGGACAAGGTGACTTTACCGGATACTTTTGTTGTAGGCCTGGAATGGCGGCCTGATTTTGAGCTTCAACGAGGCCATCGTTATGTTTGGCATGTCGTAGCGATTTCAAAAGAGGGCGAGGAAAAGTATGGACGCTGGATGAACCGCAGTTATGGAGAATTTGTAGTGTTGACGGATCCAGAGCTTTTGCAAGTTGACGCCGCCGAAAAACACTACCGTTCAAGCAACGAACCATTGGCTCAGATTGCGTTGGCGGTTAGTTACGCAAAAGTTGGTTTGGTTGATGATGCCGAACGCGAATTGGTTTCTTATCTGAAGGTAAACCCAAATTCGACTCAAGCTCAAAAGATGCTGGAATCACTTCGCGCAGGTGGTAGCAGATAACAGCCCTCAGCCCAAAACAAAAGCCGCATCTCCGATTGGAGATGCGGCTTTTGTTTTGTAAAGGTGACGCATTACTTAGCGGCGAATTCTAAGCGAATAATCCGGCCAGCAATTCAGCAATTCTCCGGACTGTTCGTCATCGTTGAACCTGCCCAAAATGAAAGGCAAGCCGGTGGCCGCAGGCGCTGGAGCCGCAAATTTCGGATCGAGAATCTTGGCGATTTGATCTCGAACGTCTTCCAGATGCATGCGCGAAGCTTTGTCAGTCGTTTTGGCCAACGCCTTGAGCACGTCGGCATTCAACGCACGCAGTTCGCCTCGTATAAATGGGCGCTGGTCGTCGTTGACCGGAGCGCGTCCGTTCAGCTTGTCGCCAAACAAATCCAGGTAAGCGCGTTGCAGGTTGCGACGATACGCATCCATTTTGATCGCCGCAGTTCCGTTCAACTCGCCCCAGATTCCTTTGCGAATGTCCGCCAGAAAATCCACAGGGCGATAAGCCTTGTCGCCGTCCATCGCTTCCTGTTCGACCAGACGGGCAAAGCGCGCCGGACTCATCAACTGGGATAACGTCATTTGCTGAGCCATACGCACGCGATCCAACGAACCGTTTGTTTCAATCCGGCGCAGGATTTCCGGATTCAGCATCCAGGTTGGAGTCGCAAACACGTTGTCGCTCAGGAATTTGATGGCTTCGGCCTGACGCTCTTTGGAAATCGGCGTGAACAAAACTCCATCCTGGCCGACGTGTTTTTGCTGTGTCTGGAATCCGCCGACGATGGCCGTGACGTGTCCCATTTCCAACCGCCATTGGCCGATCATATCTCCGTACACTTCTTCCAGATCGCTGTAAGGCTCGCCTTTTTGAGTGGTTGTTGCCGTCAACAACAAATCGGCAACTCGCTTCAGATTTTTCACGCCAAGCGTCGAAGCTTTAACAGCATCAGCGTCGCCAACGGCTTCGGTCAATTCGCCCGGATCGGCTCCGCGAGCTTTGGCGGTCATAAACCGCAGCCACGGAGTTTTATCCTGTTCGCGCGCCCATTCGTCCAAAGTCTTCTTTTCGTCTTCGGAAGATTTCGCGCCGGGAATCGGTTTATAACCCCACATCGTAGCCCATTTGTCATACGGCCCGACTTTCGGAATCAGGTCGTCAACTGGAATTTTGTCTTCGGGCTGAGCGACGTAATTGAACCGTGAATAATCCATGATCGAAGGCGTGTGCCCCATTTCTTTCAGCCATTTCGGATCGCGGATTTTCTCGAAGGGATACATCGAACTGCCCTTCATGTTGTGCTGAAAACCAAGCGTGTGGCCGACTTCGTGAGCAACGACAAAGCGCAGCAACTCACCCATCAGATCATCGGGGAACGGAAACTTGTGCGTGCGCGGATCAAGCGGGCCGACCTGAGTGAAGTACCACGACCGCTGCAAGTTCAAGATGTTGTGATACATCTGAATGTCCGATTCCAAAATTTCTCCAGTGCGCGGATCGTGAACGTGCGGGCCGCTGGCGTTTTCAATTGTCGAAGGCAGCCAGCGCACAACCGAATAGCGCGCATCTTCAGGCGACCAGTCCGGGTCGTTTGTTGGAGCATCTTTGGCAATGATGGCATTCTTGAAACCGGCGGCTTCAAACGCTGGCTGCCAATCTTCGATACCTTTTTTGACATACGAAACCCACTTGGTCGGCGTGGCTGGGTCAACGTAATAAACAATCGGTTTGACGGGTTCGGAAATCGCGGCGTTCGGGTCTTTCTTATCCAGACGCCAGCGAGTGATGAAGGTGCGTTGCGGAGCGCGGTGTTCGTCTTTGCTGTAATCCATTTTGCGGACGGAAAAGTATCCGACACGTTCGTCCAGCAGACGCGGCATCATCGGATTTTCCGGCAGCTTGACCATCGAATAATGCATGACGACTGACGCACTGCCAGTTCCCATTCCAGCGCCTAAAAACGGATTCGGCGGAGTTTGCGCGCCGCCGCCCAACGTATCAGCCGGATTGCTGAACGTGTGCGTGGCTTCGACTTCGATGTTGGTCGGGAAGGAAACTACTCGTTCGACGAACGACCGCGAAGCGTCGAAGATTCGCGCGCGCAAACGAGTCTTGGCGCTGAATTCCGTCACTTCGGTGCTGAACAAACTGGTCACGTCAATGACGACGGAATCGTCTTTGCCCAGGGCTTCGATAAAAAACGATTTGATGATGGCGTCGTTGTTCGCGGCCTGTACGGCTTTGGCCACAGGCGTTTTCGGATCGGCAACGACTGCGTAAGAGATATTTTTCAAAAAGACGCGGTTGTTGTACCGATCCCATTTGACGACGCGATTGCCCATCGCCTGACCGCCATATCCGACGCCAAGAGTGGTTTTGGCAATCTGGCTGACCCACAAAAACTCCTTGCCGAGTTCTTTCTTCGGGATTTCGTAATAGACCTTTTCTTTGATGCGATGAACTGTGAACACGCCTTCGTCGGATTTGGCGTCTTTGGTGATGACGCGATCATAAGGGCGAATTTCAGGTTCGCGGCTGCCCAAACCGGGAAAGCCAGCCGGGCGTTCCTGTGCGGCTGCGGGCGGAGCGCCTGCGGGCGGGTCTTGAGCAAAAGTCGTAACGCTGGTTGCTACAGTCACGCTTAAAGCGAGCAGCATCGCACAGCAAGTCTTGAATGGACTCTTCATTATGGTGACTCCTTCAGAGTTGGTGATTTTGATTTTGGTGCAATCAAATTGCCTGTGTTTGTGATTGAACGGTTGCAGCGGACGCCCCAACCGCGCCAAGCATAGTCGTCATGGTTCGGCAATACAAATTACCGCCCGAACAGCATATTGGTTTCAGATTTCTGCCGGATGCTTGTATCGCCGGATGCTTGTGTCGAATGATTCAGCGCAGATAGAATCCACGCCATCAATCACCTGTTCAACTTTCACTCGCTGAGGTTCACACAATGAAACGGTCTTGCGGATTTTCTAAATTGATCTTGTTATTTGTTTTGGCGGTATTTTCGCCTGTCACTTTGGCGCAGGCCGAACGATTCGAACTTGGCCAACGGTTGCGCGCCTGCGAATCGGCTTGGGATGCTCAGCCCGATCCGGCCAGGCGCAAGCAAGCTGTTCCTAGCCTGAAAAAATCCGTTGATCTGTTTTTCAAACTCAAACTCAGCGAAGCCGGGAGGGCGTTGGATGAAGCGCGTTTCACGTTGCGTTCTTCGCCGCCGATGTCCGCCGCAGAACTGTGGGCGGAATCGTTGTACTTGAAACCGGATTCGCGTTTTATAGATTCGGCGCTGCCCGCGTTGGATTTCACCATCGCTCAAATGTATCCGGCGGGCGAATCGCCGAAAGGCGCTCGTTTGCGTTTAACGCTTTTGCTGAACGGCAAAGCGGCTGCGAAACCATTCGAGATGCCCATCGCTTCGATTCCTGTCACCAATAAGCTGCCGCTCAAGAAACTCAATGACGGCGATTACATCTTGCGTGCCGAAATCGTTTTGGGAAAACAAACGCTGGCGACGACTGAACAAACGCTTTCTGTGGTGAGCAAGCTCACGTCGCGTATGCAGGCTTTGCGGCAATCTGTGGACAAGTTGAGCGACACAACGACGGACGCAGAAAGCTTCCGCTCGCTGGTCAAGCTGTTGGCTTCACTGGTGGACAAACAGTCGCTCGAAACCAACTATCCTGCGGCAAGGTTGTTGGCTGAAACAGAAGCCGCCGTGACGGTCATCAAAACCGGTAAGAAGTTTTATGGTCAGAAAAAGACAGGTCAATTCTGGTTAAACCTGGCAATTACGGAAGCCACTGCGCCTGTTCGATTGTTGGCTCCGGCAACCGCTGCCAAAGGCCAGCCGTTGCCATTGGTCATCGCCATGCACGGCGCAGGCGGCAGCGAAAATTTGTTCTTCGATGGTTATGGGCGAGGCGCGATTGCCGGTCTGTGTGAAAAACGAGGATGGTTGTTGGTTGCGCCGCGCGGTTCGTCAGGCTTTACGCCTGTTCGTGCGGCGGAAATTATCGAAGCTATTGACTCGCTTTATCCCGTAGATCGAAAGCAAGTCTTCGTCGTCGGCCATTCGATGGGAGCGGCTCAAGCCGTCACATCTGCGCAGGCTACGCCGGAACGATTCGCCGCGGTTGCCGCGCTTGGTGGTGGCGGCAACGTTCGCAAAGACGCGAAGATTCAATCCATCCCATTTTTTATCGGTATAGGCACGGAAGATTTCGCGCTAACCAACGCCCGCAAATTGGAAACAGCCTTGAAATCCGCCGAAGTTAAAACTTTCAAGATGAATGAATACACCGACATCGAACATCTGGTTATCGTGCAAGTCGCGTTGCCGGATGTTTTCAAATTCTTCGATCAAATCAGCGCAGCGAGTGGCAAAGAGCGGCCTTAAACTTTTGGCTTGCGGCCAGCCCAGGGCTTGGCTTTTTCAATCTGCGCGGCCAGCCGAAACAGCAAATCGTCCTGGCCGAATCGCCCGCTGAACATCACGCCCACGGGCAAATCGTCTTTTGTCCAATGCAACGGCACGGACATCGAAGGCTGTCCGGTTACGTTGTACAACGCCGTGTGGGGGCCGAATTCGCCGACATCTTTGCTGTAACCTTGCACATCGTTGCGCGAAAGGCTCAGCACGCCCAGCTTTACCGGCAATTTGGCAAGCGTCGGACTGAGAATCACATCGAACCGCTGCATAAATTTTGCCATCGCCAGGCCTGTCTGGTGCATTGTTGCAATCGCCCGCGAGTATTCCACGCTGCTGATCTGTTTTCCCGCTTGAGCAATCAACCAGGTAATCGGCTCCACGTCCTGATCCGTCACCGCGCGGCCAAGCACTTTCGCGGCATCTTCCAGTGTGCGAGCCATTGAAACGCGAATGATGGTCAGAAAGGCTCCGCGCATGATTGAGTCTTCAATCGGCAACCTGGCTTCTTCGACGTGATGGCCGAGTCCTTCACATAATTTGGCGGCATCCAAAGTGGCCTGTCGGCATTCAGGGTCAACCGGGCTGCCTGTGGTTGGTTCAATCGCCAGCGCGATTCGTAGCTTACCTGTCGTAGCACCGACTTCTTTCAAAAATGGTCGAGCAGGTTTAGTAGACAGAAATGGTGAGCCGAGTTCATCGCCTGCTGTCGCGTCCAGCAAAGCCGCGCTGTCTCTGACTGAAATTGTCAGCACGTGATGGTGCGAACAGCCGTTCCAGCTTTCAAATTGCGTCGGTCCCATCGGCACGCGACCTCGCGTGGGTTTGAAACCGAACAAGCCGCAGCATGATGCCGGGATGCGAATAGAACCGCCTCCGTCGCTGCCGTGTGCGGCAGGCAAAATTCTGGCGGCGACTGCCGCGCTGGTTCCGCCGGAAGAGCCGCCGGAAGTTCGTTCCAAATCCCAGGGATTGCGCGTTTGCCCGAACAGTGCGGATTCAGTCGTTGTCGTCAATCCAAACTCCGGCGAAGTCGTGCGACCGAAAATTAACAGCCCGGCTTTTTTGTAGCGTTCGACCAACGTGCTGTCGAAATTCGGAGTGTAGTTTTTGAACACGCGACTACCAGAAGTCGTCTTCACACCAGCCAGATGAACGCCAATGTCTTTCAGTGCGAATGGCACGCCTTTGAACGCTCCATTGCCAGGCCCGGCTTTGATCTGGGCTTCGGCTTTGTCGAAAAACAAATCGCAGAAAGCATTCAGCTTTGGGTTGAGAGCTTCGACTCGCTGCCGAACAGCGTTGAGCAGTTCGAGCGACGTGATTTGTTTTTTGGCGATCAACGCCGCCAACCCAAGTCCGTCGTATTTGTCGTAATCAGCAGCCAATCCGGTAAAAAATGTTGGCGTTTTCGCCGCCGCTTCGCCGGGATCAGGCAAGACGATTGCCACGCCTACGCCAGCCGCTGTGCGTTTGACCATTTCGCGCCGATTGATCGGCTCGCCTGTTTTTCGAGTTTTCTTCATGTGAATCTCCACAGTTGAAAGGTGAACTGCCTGGTTGCACGGAGTTGTAGCAGAAGCGATTCGGAAAGAAAACTTTTGCCGCTGGTCGCCAGCCAGGAAAGAACTTGATACCGTCTGCGCCACATTTCAAACCAGGAAATTACACAATGAGCGATTTCATTCTGGAAACTGAACGGCTGTTGCTGCGTCGTATTACGCACGACGATTTGGATGATCTGCTGCAAATCTGGGGCGATGCGGAGACGATGAGTCTTTTTCCCAAAACGCTCAACCGACAGGAGATGGCCGAGTGGATTGATCGTAATTTGAAACGTTACGAGGATTTCGGGCACGGAATCTGGGCAGTGATTTTGAAAGACGGTCAGCAATTCGTCGGCGATTGCGGGCTGGTTATTCAGGATGTGGAAGGCGTTCAAGAGATGGAAGTCGGCTATCATTTCAACAAAAAATTTTGGGGGCTTGGACTCGCTGCCGAAGCTGCACGGAGTTGTATGGGATACGCCAGCACGACCTTGAACCGCCGCCGCATTATCTCAATGATCCGACCGGAGAATCTGGCTTCACGCCGAGTTGCCGAACGCAACGGCCTGAAGATCGAAAAAGAGATTTTCTGGCGCGGGTTTCAACATTACATTTACTCCATTGAACAAGGATAAAAATCCGATGATTGCTTACGCTGAAAAAACAACTCAGGAATTGATTGATTTACTGATTTCGGAAGAAGACCGTGTGACGCCGGAACACATACAGGAATTAGTCAGGCGGGAAGATGCCGTTGAACCTTTGCGTGTCTGGATGCGAGATGAAAATCGCTGGCGCGAAGCGCGAGACGGCGAATGGTGGGCACTCTATCACGCGTTCACGATTTTGAGTCTGACCAAGCGGATAGATTTGTTGCCTGACTTATTACAAGGCTTCATATACGCCAACGAAGAAGACTTCGATTGGTTGATGGAAGTTTCCGCAGCGGCTCTTGCTCAGTGTGGGGAAGCGGCTCTTAACCCGTTGATTGAATTCATCCGGTCACATCGCCCCCGGGACGAGAATGATTGGAAAACTCCTTTTTTACGTTCTTATGCTTCCATCGCGTTAGCGCGGATTGCGCTGGAAAATCCCGACTTGGAATCCAAAGTGGCGGACTTCTTCTGTTCCTGTTACAGCGATCTGCAAGAAACTGATGGCTACTTTCTTGGTTCAATCAGCGGCCACGCACTGATGCTGGACAAAGAGCGTGTGTTGGAGCCAATGCGCGCAGCCTTTGAACGTGGCGCTGTTGACGAAACTATCGCGGGAGATTTTGAAGAGACACTTGATTGGTTCGATCCCGAAGAACAGCGTGGCGACTGGGAGTATTACGTGGACCTGCTAAAGTTTTATCAACCTGATGAAATCGCCAATCGCCAATCGCGATGGAAAAAGGAAAAGGAAGAAGAAGAACGTCGCGCCAGGCAACAAGAAGCCAACTCGCTTTTCCAACAGGCTAAAACCCCTGCTTTGGTAATTCCACAGGGATATTTTCGAAGCGACGAAGGAAATTTGCTGCGCGAACCCAAAATTGGGCGAAATGATCCTTGTCCGTGCCTGTCCGGCAAAAAATACAAGAAGTGTTGCGGCAAATAAGAAGGCGGTTCACTCAAACAGTCCGGGCGAGGCCTGTTGGAGTTCATTGCTGGCGTGCCATTCCACCCATTTGACGCGACCGGCCTTGATGGCGTCGCGCACCATTCGTTCCCGCCGAGTCAGCGTCGCCATTCCAGTTTTGATTTCGATGAAAACGATGCTGAGTTGATCGTCTTCATCGAAGTTCAATCCGTCGAAGACCACGAAATCCACAGGGCTGCCGATAAACCGGGCGTCTTTCGGGTTGTAGTTGAAATTCGGAAGGTAGGGAACCAGATGCTCCACGACTTTGCCCGTGGTGACGGCCTGGCTGCGTTGCACGGCGTCCCGTCGAATGTTTTTTTCCTGTTCCTGCATCCACTCGTTTAGCTTGTTTCGAGCTTCGCGTAGCGCCAATTCGCGTTGTTCTTTGCGAACGGCTTCCAGTTCGCCTTCGCACCAATCCTTGAAAAGTTTATGAGCTTCGACAAGAGCATCGCGTTGTGCTTCGGCCAGAATGGTTTGCGTTTCGCGTTCGCGCCATTCCTGAACGCGAGCGCGAATTCGTTCCTGCATTTCAAATTCGGCAGCGCCTTTCCATTGATTGAATTCGCGCTGAACCATCACGGGAATTCGAGCTTTGAGCGAAGCGAATTGATAGATCAACGCGATGATCGCAACCATCGCCGCCAGCAACAGCAGCAAAACGAAGAGGAATAAGTCCATAGGTTAAACGATGCTCAAACTGTTTGCAGCCTTCGTTCCACAGTCATTTTCATCCCGTGTTTGGGCCGCAGAGTGACAATTGGTTCCAACTCGACCGGATGATTTGGAAACAGCCGCATCCGCCATTTTTGAGCTAGCGTCGCCATTACCAGCACGCCTTCCATCCAAGCAAAGTTTTCTCCGATGCAAATGCGCGGGCCACCTCCGAACGGAAAGTAGCTGAATTGCGGGCGAGCTTCGCGGGCTTCCGGCGTCCAACGTTCCGGGTCGAAACGATCAGGTTCGGGGAAAAATTTCGAGTTGTGGTGCATCACGAACTGGCTCATCAATATGATCGAACGCGAAGGAACGTGGTAATCGCCAATGCGGTAATCGTTCAGTGCGCGCCGACCGATGATCCAGGCGGGCGGATACATTCGCATCGCTTCGGCAAAAACCATTTCGGTGTAACGAAGTCGCGGATAATCTTCGGCGGTTGCCATTCGCCCGGCCAGCACAGCGTCAACTTCTGCGTGGAATTTTGCTTCGACTTCGGGATTTTGCGACAGCAAATACCAAGTCCAGGTCAGCGCATTGGCCGTGGTTTCGTGGCCGGCCAGGAAAATGGTCATGGCTTCGTCGCGTAATTGTTCGTCGGTCATGCCTGTGCCGTCGCCTTCTGTGTCGCGTGCCTGCATTAACATCGAAAGCAAATCGCCGCGGTCTTCGCCACTTTCGCGCCGTTCGCGGATCATCCGGTAAATCGTTTCGTCCAATCGTTGGCGAGCAGTCTTGAATCGCTTCATCGCCGGAATCGGCAGCTTTTCCAGAAGTTGCGAAAATGGAAGCGTCAGGTAATTGAACAGCGCCATTGCTTCGCTGAGCGCGTCACCGATTTCGTCGGCTTCGGTTTCGACATCGGCATCGAACAGAGTTTTGCCGGCAATGGCCAATGTCAACCGCATCATTTCGCGTGCGATGTCGAGTTGTTCGCCGTGTTGCCAGTGATTGCTGAGCCGATCAGCGTACTCGATCATCGTCGTCCCGTAAGCGGCGATTCGTTGGCGATGAAACGCCGGTTGAGCCATTCGGCGTTGTCGCAAATGAAACTCGCCTTCGCTGGTCAGCAGGCCTTCGCCAAGGAGTTTTTTGGCACGCTGTAAACCTTCGCCTTTCATGAATTGCTTGTTGTGGGTAATCAGCACATCGCGGATGTGGTCAGGGTTGTTGAGCAAAAAGACCGGTTGCGGGCCGAGTTTGAAATACACAACGTCGCCAAATTGTTCCGTCAATCCGGTCAGAAACCGAATGGGATTTCGTCGCAGTTTGATGAAATTGATTGCCGGAAATAATGGTCTTGGGCCAGGCGGCAAATTTGTTGCTCCGGAATTGTGAACGTTCGCGGTTGTTGCTGCGGTTGACATGGCGTTTGTCTCCTCCTCGATTGTTTGGCCTGAATTCGTTGTTCAAGCCGGAAGTTATTCTGATACGATTGATGGTCAAGAATCAGTCAGACAATGTAAAGAATGGTCATTGGATTTCATGATTGAGTTTGAATACCTCCGCACGGAGTTGAGGGATCAGCGAAAAGCTGCCGGTATCGCCTTTGGCTTCGACTGCACGCGAGTTATGCCAGTGGCACAAACCCAGTTTTGCCACCGCTCGCAAATACTGGCGGCGAGCATTGAACAATTGCCGGTTGCCAAGCGCCGCAAACACCCAACTGCTGCGGCGAAACACTGACATGACGATTTCCATGGTTTCTGGGGAAATCAGTCCTTTCTCGACTTCAACGGAAAGCGTTTCTCTCAAAATGCGCGCTTCGCGCCGTATCATAACGACGATCAAGCAGATGAACGCGATGAACAATGGGACTTCCAGGATCAAATATCCCAGCCAGAAAACGCCCACGCTGAACGAAGCCAACATATTCCAAAGCGCATGCAGCAACATTGCCGCCGCATAACCAATCAGCGGCGCGGCAAATTTCAGCGTCTGGTTGTAAGTTTCGCGGGCTATGCCGCAGCCGATACCGGTCATGCACGTGAATAACACGTGCGAAAACGGGGAAAGGATTCCGCGAACGATGAATGTTCCGGCCAGATCGTCCGCGCCGCCTCTGGTCAAACTGTCGCCGTAATAATCCACGTTTTCCATCGTCGCAAAACCGAGCGCGACGACTCCGGCATAAACGATTCCATCCAGCACGCTGTCGAAATCCCGTTTGAACATCAATGCGATCAATAACACGCCTGCGCCTTTGCTGCCTTCTTCGATCAAGGGCGCGGAAACAACTCCGGTCAAAAAATCGCCAAACGCTTGTTGGAAAATCACATTGAAAACCCCGGACACCAGAATAGCCACGACGGCTCCCCAGGCAAAAGCAAAAGCCAGCGTTCGGAATGGTTCGGGGTCATACCGATCCAGCCACAAAAACATGCTCAGATAAATTGCCGCCGGAATGAATGCCGTCAAGCCGGCAATGATCGAAACCGACAAACCGAAGTTCAACACCGTCAGCGCCAGTACGATGATTCCCATCACCGCGCAAAACATCGCCAGCCCCGCGACACCAACCGGCGGCGGAACGTCGCCGGAATCGTGTTGCGGGTTGTACAAACCTATGGTTTGAGCGGCTTCGCGGAATGTCCATTGCACGGTTTGAGCCGCGCGCGCGCGCGCTGTGTCGTCAAATTGCGGAACAGTCCCCGCGTTTGAAATGTGATTTGCCTCTGACGCCGGAGCTTCTATGACAACCTGCAATCGCGGCCCGAAATGGCCCAGTTCTATGACATCGCCAGTTGTCAGTTTGGCGGTTGTGACTCGTTTGCCATTCAAGTATGTGCCGTTGGTGCTTTCCTGATCGAGCAGGAAAAATTCTCCATGTTCGGTGGAAACGATGGCGTGCCGAGAAGAAACACTGGTTTCAACGAAGCTTAAAATGCTTTCTTCGCTGCGCCCCAGCAGAAGCCAGTTGGTTTGTTTCGGGTCTAGGTACAGTTGCTGGCCGGAGTGTGTGCTGTTTTGAACGATCAATCGGAGCATAAAATTGTGAGTGGTCGCTGTTTGTGATTCGGCTGGCTGAGACTTCAAAATGCTTCGACTAACTGCTATCAGCCAACGCTTCAGCATTCTAAATGCCATTAACGCTTTTGGCCATGTGAAGAAGTGGGACAATTTTTCAAATTGTCCCACGCTTGAAGATTGGGCGATTTGGAGCCGGAAGCTCCGTTCGATTATGAAGTAGAGCAATTTGAAAAATTGCTCTACCGTGCCGCTCTTGCAGTCGCTGCTTGCTGATTCAACACCTTTTTCGCCGTCACGTGTTTCAGCAACTCAGCTTTGTTCAAAAAGTACGTGGATTTGGCTTTGCCATTACTGAACAGCTTTTCGGCTTGGTCGTCCCAATGGCCGGAGTCTTTGTGGTCGCTTTCCCCCAGAGGAATGATCGTGAACGATTGCGGAGTTTTGGTCAGTATCACAATCTGCGTCGAAGTCTGGCCGCCCTGTCCAACCATCTCATTGCTTTTCCCGTCAGTGGCTTTGCTGAAGTTGATCGCGCGCGGAGTCGTCATTCCGGTTTCGCGTTGAATGCCACCGCCGACGGGATAAGTTTTGCCGCCTTGACGACCTACGCGGAAATAACGGCCATACGGAACTTCCAGCGAGTTGAAATTTGACCTCAGCCATCCGGCGGCTTTATTCGTCGCGTCCAGCAATTGTGCGTCGGTCAGTTCTTGCGGCACGTCCACGGCCATTTTCAACTGCGGATTTGGCAGCGAAGATTTGAACGCGAAGAACGCCAAAGCTCCGGTTGAATCCGGCGTGCTGTAACGATTCCACGCCTGAATCTGCTGATAGACTTTCGTCGCGTCAGCCGATTTCGCTTCCGAAGAATTTTCCCAAGCCTGTTTCAATCGCGCTTGCCAGTCGGCGGCTTTGTGGACTTGCGTGCTGAACGCGATGTTGATCGCCCGCTCGGCGGTGACGTTTTTGGCTTCGTGGAGTTCTTCCAGAGTCATTGCCGCGCGTTGGTGGCCGGGGTTGTTGCCGTCGTTGTAAATATACGAAATGTATTTTTCGGCGCGCAGCGGACTGTCTTTCATCATCGCAAACGGCGAACAGTTATTGTTTTGCATGTACCCGTTCGGCGGATTTGTGATTTGCACCAGGTCGCTGATCGGGTGAATGCCTTTCCAGTCGCAAGCGCCGCCGCCGGTCATTGGCTTGGTGGGATCGCAACCTTGCGGGCGAACGGGAACCCGGCCATTTCGCAAATAGAAAATGTCGCCTTCGGTTGTGCCGACCATGACGTTTTGCGACATCAACTGAAACTGCGTCAGAGCCTTTTTCATCTCGGTCAAATTGCGCGAGGTGAACATCTGGTAAATCTGATCGGTCAAACCGATTTCGTTGAAGTAGGGAATCGCCATCGCATAAGCCTTGCCGTCTTTGTGGGCGACGACCGGGCCGTGCGTCGTGTATTCGATCTCAATCGGTTTTTCGACCAGCTTGTCGCCGTCTAAAACTTTGATGGCGTCTTTGCGGACTTTCAGGTCTCGCCATTGGCCTTCGTGTTTGTACTGGCGAGCATTGGCGGGATTCAATTCTTCTTCGTAAACGTCCGAAGTGTCTGGGCCGCCGGTGGTCATCGCCACCGAAGCCCAACGGCTGTGACCAAGCGACGGAAACGGAATTCCCAGAATGCTGACGCCGGAAACGTTGAAATCGCCTGCGTAAATGCGGACTTCGTAAAATCGAAATTCGCCGTACCAACCCAAATGCGGATCAATCACCGCAATCGGAGCTTTCATCGCCGTGCGCGAAGGAGCCAGCAGCATTTGGTTCGATCCGCGATAGGCAACCGGATCGGGGTTGATGCCGCCGCGACGCAAATCGGCTCCGGCTTCGCCTTCAGGCCAGCCCCAAATGATGTAACGGCCAAGCGCAATGATTTGCGCCGGATGAAGCTCCGGCGCCCATTTCGGAACTTGTTCGGGATGTTCGGTCATAAACCGCTTGATGCCTTGCTGGTAGGCTTCGATGGCGGCGCGCATTTTCGGCGAAACGTCTTTGTAACGTTCACGGCTGATGGCTGCGTGTTGCCAGATTCGCTGACGGTAATCGTGGCGAAACCATTCCTGGCCAAAAGCTTCGGACATTGTGCCTTCGGCTTTGCGGTAATTTTTCAGCAATTCTTCCAGACGATCTTCGGCCTGGGCGTAACCGATGGCGAAGGCTGCATCTTCCAGTTTTGAAGCGAAAATGTGCGGAACGCCGAATTCATCGCGCAGGATTTCGGCGCTGCCCACTTTGCCCGTTTGAGCAGATTTGGCTGCGCGTTGCTGGGCGCTGGTCGTCGGTTGTGAAGACGAACTCAGCGAGATTAAACACAGAAGCAAAAGGAACAGGGAAGTGCGTTTCATGGTGATCTCCGTATCAGTTGTTTGTTCAAGCGGTGACAGAACTGGATTCCCGCGTTTTCAGTGACAAGCCTATCAGTGTGGCGATGGCGAACAACAAACCGCCAACCCATCCCATCCAGGTTGGGTGAACGGCGATCAGCCAGCCGCCGAAAATCGGCCCCAAAATTCGAGTAACGCTTTCCAGCGAAGTCATTGCGCCGAACACTCCGCCTCGGCGATTGGGCGGAGCCGAGCGGGAAATGATGCTGGTCAACGATGGGCGAGAAATCCCGTGCCCGAAAGAAAACAGCAGCGCCACGACAATCAGCTTCCACCATACGTCCACAAAAACGACGTAAAAGAGTCCGAAGGTGCTGGCGATTAATCCCATCATCAGCGATTTGTATTCGCCGAAGCGTTTTACTGTTGGGCCGATCATTCCTGCTTGCCAGAAAACCCCAAGCAAACCGACCAGCGCCAGAAAGTACCCGGCTTGATCCACGCTGAAAGCCAGTTGTTTTTTGGCAAACAGCGGAAACATCGTGGTGTAAATCGTGAACGGCAATGACATAAAAAAGAAAATCATCAGCAACGGTCGAAGTTCCGGTTCGGAAAGATAGCTCAGGGCGCGTGTGTACATTGCCAGCCCACGCGGACGAGCTTCGTCAGTTTGATGTTGGCTTTCCGGCAGCAGAAAGGTTGTCGCCAAAATACTGGTCAATGAAATCGCTGCTGCCACATACGCCGTGATGTCGTAGCCAAACCGCGACGAAACCACAGAACCCAACGCCGGGCCGATGGTGAACGCCAGCCCGAACGAGCCGCCGATAATCATGCCGAAGGTTTTCGCCCGGTCTTCGGGCGGGGCAATGTCGCTGATGTAGGCTTGCGCGACGGTCAGGTTGCCGCCGGAAAATCCGTCAATCATTCGCGCGACGAACATCCACGCCAGCGGATTCGGCAGCTTCATCGCCAACCCCAGCAGTAAAAATCCGAACAACGATCCAAGCTGACTGTACAGCAACACCGGACGGCGTCCGTAACTGTCGCTCAGGTTGCCCAACAGCGGCGCAGCCAAAAACTGGCACATCGAATACGCTGCAATCAGCAAACCGATGGTTTGATCCGAAGCATGAAAAAAACCGGCGTAATACGGCAGCAACGGCAAGATGATGCTGAATCCGAGAATGTCCACGAAGACGACAATGAAGATTGGAACTAGGCGTTTATCTTTCATAAAGAGTAGACAGTAGGCAGAAGTCAGTAGACAGAAGCTGATTGCGAAACCGTTTAGTTGCCAGATTGATCTGGCGGCCAGCGTGACTCGAAGCGATTTCGTAATCCAACTACTGTCTACTGTCTACTGCTTGAAGTTACTGATCAAAACAATCTCCCGCGTTTCCAGTCCGCGAGCCAGCGCCAGCCATTTGCCATCGCGTGACCAGTCGAAAGCGAAAATATGGTTCGCCTTGAAATCGGTGATTTGTTTCGGCGCTCCGCCCTTCAACGGCTGGCTGAAAATGTTGGCGACGCCGTTGCTCAGCACCGGATAAGTGAGCGCCGAACTGTCGGGCATCCATTTCACCAGCCGCCATGGACTTGTTGGCAGATCGAAGGCAGCGATGGAAGTTCCGCCCGCAATCGGCAGGACGGCGTAACGAGCGGGAACGCTGCTGGTTTCGTCACGGTACGAACACGACAGCCATTTTCCATCAGGCGAAACCTGCGGATACTCCGACAATGCCGTCAGCAGTTGCACAGGCTGGCCGCCTTCGACTGGAACTTTCCACAAGGTGCGTTTGCCGGATTGGATCGAAGAAAAAATGACTTCCAGGCCAGTCATCGAAAAACACGGGTCGAGATCAAGCTGGCCAAACGTCAATTGTTTCAGGCTGTCGTCGCGGGTATCAAGTCGCCATACGCCAACGCCCGTTTCGCTTCGATGAGCGTTGAACACGATAAACCGACCGTCAGGCGACACCGACGGAAATGTGCTGTTTCCGACATCTGTTGGCAGTTGTTGCGGTGCGCTGCCGTCGGGATTGATTTTCCACAAGTCGAATTTGCCGCTGGTGTTTGATGCGTAAACCAGTTTGTTGTCCGGCGTCCAGGCCAGCCCCTGCAAGCCGTCGCTATTGCCGGAACCGAAAGTAATTTGCCTGGCTTGGCTGCTGTCACCGGCAGGCGCGACCCACAAATTGGAAATTTGATTGATTTGAACTGAGGCAATAGTCGCTCCGTCTGACGAAACAGTGACTCCGCGATAATCATTCAAATCATTGGTGATGCCTGTAACCTGGCCGTCGGGATAACTGACGAACCAGACCTGGCGACCAAAAGCAGTCAGACTTTCCGGTTCGCGTGCCACCATCAAAATTCCCTTGCCGTTTTCCGTCCAGGTGATGCGGCCAATCGAAGGCCACGATTTCTGCAAAAGAATTTTTTCGCTGCGGTCGGACAGATTGATAACGGCGATGTTTTGCTGAAGCCCGCCGGCAAAGTTGGCAAGCTGGCAGGCAATGGTGTTTCCATCCGGCGACCACGAAGGCCCTTCGATCGAAAATGAATCCGGCAGTTTGCGTCGTGCCAGTTCGTATTCGCCGCCGCCGTCGGCATTTGCGATGAGCAATTGGCTGATGCCTTCGCCGGGAAGTTCGCGGACGTAAGCAAGACGTTTGTCATCGGGCGACAATGCAACCGGGCTGCTGACGCTGAATAACAATTTGCGAGAAGTTCCGCCCAGCGTCGGCACTCGGTAAAGCTCGCCGGAAGGCGAATCCGATTTTCTGAGCACGTAGAAGATGTAATTTCCGTCGTGGGAAAACGTCGGCGCGCGAAACCGCAAATTGGTCGAGTCATGAATTTTCAATGGCGGAGAATTGATGTCGGATTGCCGCAATCTCAACCACAAACTGCGCTTGCCGCCATCGTCAATTACATAAGCGACTTGTTTGCCGTCAGGCGAAATCGCCGCATCGGCGGCTCTGCCCGGAGCAGCGAGTTTGTTGAAGCGCGCATTTTTGAAAACTATGGCCGGTTTGGACGACAACCAGCGGGAAAGGCCGAAACTCACACCGGCCACAACCAAAATCAAAATCAGCAATGCGACGAAAATGCCCAAACGATGTTTTTGAATTTCGCTGCGGAAACTGGTTTGGCCTGTTTTGCCAGCGGCAGAAACTTCGTCGGTGTTTTTGGCGATGACTTCCACTCGTGTTTCCAGATTTTGAGGTTCCAGATAACCGTCATTTGTCGAACGCACCGGAAAGTCGTTCGCCACCGCACGCTGACGAAAGTTTTTCAAATCGGTTTGTAACTCTTTGGCCGACTGATAACGGGTTTCACGGTCTTTCGACAATGCTTTCAGAGTGATTCGCTCCAGTTCGACGGGGATTCCGGAGCTAAGCGTGGCCAATGGCAATGGGTCTCGATTCAAAATCGCCGCCATCACATCGCTGGCCGTGTGATCGTGAAACGGCGATCTCCCGGCGATCATTTCGTACAGAACAATGCCCAGGCTGAACAAGTCAGACCGTCCGTCCAGTTTTTGCGCTCGCGCCTGTTCGGGCGACATATAAGTCGCTGTTCCCAGCACCAGACCCGGATCGGTCTCGTTGTCGGTGGGTAAACCATCAATTTCGTTTTCGCCGTTGCGTTCGGTTAATTTGGCCAGTCCGAAATCCAGCACCTTAACGTACCCATCAGGGCGGAGCATGATGTTTTCCGGTTTGATGTCGCGGTGCAAAATTCCCGCCGTATGGGCTGCGTCCAGCGCAGCGGCGATTTGAATCGTAATTTCAATGGCTTCGGCGATGCTCAGCCGATCTTTCCGCATTTTCTTTCGCAGAGTTTGGCCTTCGATGTATTCGGTGGCTATGAAATGCGAATCGCCGGAATCGGTGGCTGCCTGTCCGACTTCGAAAATTGTGATGATGTTTGGGTGGTTCAGCGCGCTGACGGCTTTGGCTTCTTTCTCAAAACGCCGCACGCGATCTTTATCGTAGGTGTAAAGAGGCGGCAGGATTTTCAGCGCAACTTTTCGGTCAAGCCGCGAATCGCGCGCCAGATACACCTCACCCATTCCGCCCGCTCCGAGCAGCGAAAGCATCTCGTACCGGTCGAAACGAGAACCGATGCTAATAGGCATAAAGTTGAATATCTTGAGAGGTGAAAAACTGCGCGCGCAGTCTAGCATCGAGGTGTGGTTTTTTCTACGAACCAGAATACAGAACGAGGAGCGTAAGTGGCTTGAAGTTTTTCTGAAAATAAGCCTTCAGAAAAACTCAGATCGCTTACGCTCCCCGTTCTGCACTAACCGTTTGTCTACTTCGATTTAACACGACGGTGGAAACACCGGAACCGTGATGACCACACGTTCATTCAACCGCAGGATATGCAGGTTGTGGCCGCCGTTGAAGGCGTTTGCAGACGACGCCACGTTATCGTTTCGATTGATGACTGCGCCAAGAATGGCTGCGCCATCGGCTGACCAGATTCGCATCCAGCCGGTTCGACCGGCGGGAACGACTTGCTCAAAACGGGGTGCCGTTCGCGGAAAGTTGTTGGAGATGATCGAACGGAAAAGGCACGTGCCAATGTTCAACCCGAAGCTGTGTGCCGTTTCCGCGTCGTTATAAAGCAGGCCGAATATGTTTCCGATCGGCCTTAAACCTGTCATCCAGTTTCCATCCACGCGCGCCAGCATCAGCATCGTGTCGTTGCCGTCGGCTCGGCTGCCGATACTGTCCACAGCCAGCACCAGCGGAAGCTTGTTGAACCCTTGTGGGCTGCCATCGAAAGGAATTTCAGCAAAGGGCTTGGTCGGGTCGCAAGACGGCAGCGGGCTGCCGAATTCCGACGCGCAGCTTTCCGACGCGAGTTCGGCTTCGCGCATCGGCGAATTCGTCATTTTGATTCTGGCGCTGCCAATCAAGTAATTGAAACTGATTGGGCAACCGGTGTTGTTGCCGCCTGCCGTTCCCGCCGGGCCGTCAACAGCCATTGCCATCATGTAACCGACGACTCCCGGATCAAGGTCGGACATCAAAAATCGAGTCGTTTGATTGGGCGTCAAACACAAAAAGGCGTCGGCCACAGAACAGGTCGCTCCGTCCACGAAAAACAAATGCACGACGACTCCCAATCTGGGGTGCGTGTTGGTGAAACTGACGCTGGTGTTGTTTTGCGGATCGCCGCCTGCCCCTCCGGTCGCCGCCGAAGCGAACAGGCCGCCAAGCAAAATCGAACCTGGTTTTTGCGCGCTTGGCGGTTGAGACGATGGAATACAATTGCCTGGCCCCAGGTTCCCAATCTGAACAATCGAAGAGTTGGTGCGAGTGTTGTTGGCAGCGACCGGATCAGCCAGGCAATTGCCGGTAATGGCTGTCGCCGTATTGACCGCCGTTGTCGGTTGGCAGGTTTCGGGAATGTGAACCTGAATCGTGATTCGCGCGCTGGCTCCGGCGGCCAATGTTCCCAAGCTGCAATTGACGGAATTGGTTCCGATGCCCGTGCAGGTTCCGACCGAAGTGTTGATGGCTTCAGTCGAAAAAGCCGCAGGCAGAGAATCATTCAACATCGTGTTGGCGCTGTCTGAAGGGCCAAGGTTCGTGACCGTAATGACGTAATTGTCGCTGACATCGGGCGTGACGGTTGCCGGAGCAGTTACCGTCACTGAAAGATCGGATTGTGCTTGGGAAATCAATGTCGCTGTCGAGGAGTTATCGCCGGGAGTTGGGTCAGGGTTTACCGAATGTTGCACCGAAGCTGTGTTGGTAATTGTCGAATTGCAGGACAGATTGGAATTCAACCGAACCGCCAGCACAAAATTGGCTGTCGAATTCGCCGCTAGTATTTGAGTCGTGCAGGAAATCACTCCGGTTCCATTGACCGCAGGCGTCGTGCAGTTCCATCCGGCGGGCGCGGTCAGCGATTGAAACGTCGTGTTGGCCGGAACGCTTTCGTCCAGCATCACATTGGTTGCCGAAAATGAACTGCTGTTGGTTACGACGATGTTGAACGTTGCATTGGCTCCAGCGATTGCCGTCGGCGACGTAGTGTTTGAAACCGACAAGTCAATTCTTGGAGCTTGAGCTGTCACCAAAACGAATCTGTTAGCCAAAAAATTCGGTTGAGCCAGAACGATCAAGCCGATAATGGCGAACAAAAGACAAGGCAGGGAACGTCGAAGACAATCGTATATGAATTTTGAGCTACCCATGGTCAGTATTTCCTTTTGCGGAAGTCGCTACCAAAAAGTGAGATTGAACGGAGCAAAAGAGCGCGGGATTCGATCAATGAGGCACAACTTGTGAAGGAGATGAATCCTCGCCGACGCCGGGCGGATTTTAGTGGAGTTTGGGAGGGTGGTCAAAAATGCGTAGCGCAGGTTGAGAAAAACCTGCGCTACGGTTTTGGCAAGTGTCGGAAGACGTTGCCAGCGAAATCATAAAACGGCTTGGAACTCTTACTTTGAGCTTATCGAAATGTCAGCCCGAAACGAAAGCCGACAAAATGAGTGTTGCCGAACGCGGAAACGACTTGGTCGCGGACTTCAAATCGAAGGCCGACTCGTTCCTTAAACCAGTAATTCGCTCCGCCACCGAAATGGCCTCCGTTGGTTACACCGTTACGGAAAAACATTGTGTAACCTCCATTGACGAAAGGGGCGACCTTGCCGGATTTGCTGGCTTTCAAGAAATGGTAGTTCGCTCCGGCTGAAAACACGCCGAACCCTTCGCTGAAGGATTGCGCCGGAGCCAACCCGCCGATTTCACCGCCGACGCCGAAACCGCCTTTGAGCAATCCTTCGCCGCCAACGCCAAATTGCCAGGTCGCGGAACTGCCATATTCGCTTGCGACTACACCCGGAGCGGCAAACACGTAACCATACCCGCGACGCTCGGAGCCGGATTTTGCCGACGATTGACCAGATGATTGAGACGATTGGGCTGAAGACGCTGTAGTTGAATTGTCTTGGGCGAAGATCGCACCGGTCATCGCCGCCAACAGAAACAGAGTAGAAATAGTTTTTCGCATGTTTACCTCCCAAAGGTTTTTGTTGTTTTGGTTTACTTCTCGGCTATTGGGAGTGCAATCACGATGCCAGCAATCGTAAAACTGCAAACGCCAGCATTCAGTGACTTTTGATCACTGTTGCTGGCGTTTGCGATTTCGGTTGTGGCGTTTTTTTTCTTCAGGTGTCTGATTTTTCCGGCGGCAATCAAGTGTGAGCCAATTTCAGAGGGAAAATCAGCAAACCGTTTTGGCCGCCTTTCAAACTGGTGTGAGTTTCGTCTTTGGTGGCCACAGGTTTTATGGCGGATTGGCGGTTGATGAATTGTTGAATGGCGGCAATTTCAGAACCGTTTTGAATTTCTCCGCCGTATTCCGGCGTCAGCCATTTTTTCGCCGCTTCCAATTCCGGGATGCTTTTTTCCGACCAAACCAGCCACAGAATTTCGGTTCCCTGTTCGGCGTCAATTGTCAGCCATTCGTCAGGGCTTTCAGAAGGTATGAACAACGATTTGCCGGATTCCAGCGAAGCGGTTCCATCTGGAATTTTCGCCGGATCGGGGAACAAGAAGTTATACACAGGTAAGCCGTTTTTTGGTTTCGGGCCTTCGTTGACGATGTAAAAGAATCCGCTTTGCTGGCTGCGAATAATCAACCGAAGTTGGTCGCCGGGATCAAAGATGATTTCACCCGCCAGCGCCAGCGGCTCCTTGCTGGAGCTTTTCGCCTTTCGTGCCAACAGCGAATAATCAAGTTGTCGTTGACCGACTGGAGTGAGGGAGGTATCAGTTTTCTTGCCTGTGCTGTTGGCAAACCAAATTGCCGCGACAATTGCGATGGCTGTGACGGCGATGCCAATAAGCAATTTGCTTTTGCCGGATTGATGGTGAACCGTCGGCAAGGTGCGGCTGACATCGGTTTGCGTGCCGTGCGTCATCACCGTTCCATAAGCCGGACTTTCCGAAGTCGCATTTGACGGCGGAGTTGTATCAGTTGGCACAGCATGTTGGGGGCCGGTGATTGTTTCGCCGTTCAAGGCGCGGAATAAATCTTCGCCCAGGTCTTTGGCGCGCTGATAACGGTCGGCGGGGTCGAACGCCATTGCCTTGAGCAGAATGGATTCGACCGTCGGCGAAATGTCTTGTCGTAACGAACGCGGCGTGGCCTGGACTCCGCGTTTCTGCAATTCGTAAAGCTGCACCAGCGTTTCGGCGTAGAACGGCAACCGGCCGGTCAACATTTCATAAGCCATTGCGCCCAGCGCCCAAATGTCGCTGGAAGCATCCGGCTGGCCGCGCAATTGTTCAGGAGCCATATAGGGTAAAGCCCCTGCGACTTTGGTTTTTTCGGCACTGGTGGCGACTTGCGAGTCTTTGACCGATGCGATGCCGAAATCAATCAGCTTCAACAGTTCTTCGCCGTCGCCAGACTGTTGAACCATGATGTTTTCCGGTTTCAAATCGCGGTGAACGATTCCTTTTTCGTGAGCAGCATTCAGCGCCTGACCGATTTGCCGAACGAGGCGGGCAACCTGACCAAACTCCATTGGGCCGTTGACCAATTTTCGCAGCGGGCCGCCTTCGACATACTGCATGACGAAAAACTCTTTGCCGTCGGGCATGCTCCCGGCGTCCAATACGCCGACAATTCCCGGATGATCCAACCGCACCAGAGCTTCGATTTCCTGCTCGAACTTTTTCTTGAACCACGGGTTGTGCAGCGAATTGCCTGAATCTTCCAACAGGACTTTGACGACGACGCGGCGATTCATCAATTGCGTATCCCGCGCCAGATAAACCACGCCGATGCCTCCACGACCAAGCTCGCCTTCGATCAAGTAGCGGTCTTTCAACAGCACGCCATCGTAACTGGTTTGTTTCAAGGATGGCGGAGCGGGCATCGGAGCCGTCCCGAACGGCGTCACGACCTGAGTCTGGCGTCCGCCCATGTTTTTCGTTTCCATAAAAGTTCCTCGCGCTGTGATTTTTGCGCCGTGAATTTGAGTTGTTGAGCGGGCAAGATATTACCATCGCGCGAGCAACCCGGCCAGACAGTGACCTTGCCGATTCGGGAAAGCGCGATTAGCATACGCCCGAAGTTGTCTCACTCCGCATTTCAATCAATATCAATACAAGCAGGACAGGAACGTTGTTCATGAATAAAGGTAGTTTTTCGGCTGTCGCCAGCCGATTCGCAGTTTTTCTTTTGCTGTCGTCAGCGGTTTTTCTTGCTGCTTGCGGGCGAAAAGCCGCTGACCCGGGCGGTGTTTGGCGAGGCACAATCAAAAACAATTCCGGCGAAACCGTTGCCTTCACGCTGGAAGTCAAACGCGCAGGCGAAAAAATCATCGGCGAGTTGGTCAACGGCGACGAACGGACAGTTTCAACCAGCGCATCATTCGCAGGCGACAAGTTGAACCTGAACTATGACTTTTATGACGCCAAGCTGACCGCCACTATTGACGGCGATCACTTGCAAGGTTCGTTTGATCGTCAATGGGGCAAGAAAATTCTCAACCGCGAGATTCACGCCATGCGCGGGGATTCAAAAGCCGTTTCCGGCAAATCTGAAAATGATCTTTCCGGCGAATGGTTGATGACAGTTGGTCAGGAACCGAAGCTGAGTTATTGGCGCGCGGCTTTTCAGCAAAAAGGCGGCGAAATCAGCGGAACAATCATCCCTGTCAGCGGCGATTGGGGAACGATGACCGGCACGGTTGAAAATGGCGAGCTTCGGTTGAACCGGTTTGATGGGATCAACTGTCGAGTCTTCAAAGCCAAGCTGACGCCAGAAGGGAAGTTGGAAGGCATGGTAGATTTCGGCCTGACCGATCCGATTCGCAAAGTCATCGCCGAACGCATAACTGAAAGCAACAAAGCCATCGTCGCCAATTTGCCAGACCCGATGAATCACACTCGGATGAGCAATCCGGCGGAACCGTTTCGATTCAGCTTTCCCGATTTGAGCGGCAAGCCGGTTTCAAACACCGACGATCAATTCAAAAACAAAGTCGTCGCCGTTTCCATCACAGGAAGCTGGTGTCCGAACTGCCACGAAGAGTCGCCGTTTTTGCAGCAGATGTTTGACCGTTACGGAAAGGAAGGCTTTCAACCTGTCGCGCTGGCGTTTGAGTATTCCGGCGAAACTGCGCGCGATTCGGAGCAACTTAAAATCTTCGCCAAACGCCACAGTTTGAAGTATCCGGTGTTGCTGGCCGGTTCGACCGACGAAGGACAGATTCAACAAAAACTGCCGCAACTCGTCGGTTTCGGAGCTTACCCGACGACGGTTTTCATCGGGCGCGACGGATTGGTCAAACGCATTCACGCCGGCTTTGAAGGTCGCGCGACCGGTGAGCGGTCTGTCAAACTCAAAGCCGAACTCGAAACACTCATCAAAGAATTGTTGGCCGAAAAAGATTAACGGAGGAATTGCTTATGTCGAACAAAATCAATCGCCGAGATTTCATCAAGAAAACTTCTGTAACCGGCGCAGGCGCAGGTTTGATTTTGGGAACCAGTCGTCGCACCGAAGCTGCTTTCAACACCGCCGACAGCGCGAACGACCGCATTCGGCTGGGCTTTATCGGAGTCGGCGCTCGCGCTCATCAAGTCTTGGGTGACGTTCTACGAATGCCCGGCTTTGAAGTCACTGGAATTTGCGACGCTTATCAAGGTCGTTTGGAACGTGCTCAGGAAAAGACCAAAGGCCAGGTTAAAGTTTACAAAGACCACCGCGAGTTGCTGGCTTCGTCGGACATTGACGCTGTTTACATCGGCACGCCTGACCACTGGCACAAAGACCACGCCATCGCCGCCGTCGAAGCTGGCAAGGACGTTTACATCGAAAAGCCACTGACTTACACCGTCGCCGACGGCTTGGAAATCATCGCCGCCGTCAAAAAGACCGGGCGAATTTTGCAGGTCGGCAGCCAGAGCATCAGCACTCCGATTCAGCAAAAAGCCCGCGAGCTTGTTCAATCCGGCAGGCTTGGCCAGATCACCATGGTTCGTTCGACGACCAATCGAAACTCTGCTGGTGGCGCGTGGATTTATCCGATTCCGCCCGATGCCAACGAACAAACCGTCAATTGGGAGATGTTTTTGGGCAATGCGCCGAAGCAGCCTTACAACCCGGAACGATTTTTCCGCTGGCGCTGTTATCAGGATTATTCCGGCGGAATGGCTACGGATTTGTTCGTCCACGTGATGACCACGCTGCATTTCGTTCTGGACGCCAAAGCGCCGGAGATGGTCATGGCTGCCGGTGCGCTGTATCGCTGGAAAGGTTCGCGCGATGTGCCGGACACGCTGGACGCAATTTTGCAGTATCCAGAAGGTTTCACTGTCAATTTGAGCGGAACGTTCAACAACGAATCCGGCGGCGGACGCAGTATCGAAATTCTGGGAACCAAAGGCTCACTGTCACTTGGACGCGACTTGATCTTTTCCCCAGAATCCGATGGCGACGACAACGGCTGGATCGTGGATTCGTGGCCAAGCAAGCTGCAAGACGCTTATTACCGCGACGCGAAAGTCATCGAGCGCGAAGTCCCGCGCAAATGGAAACCGAAAGTTATCACAGGCGAAGAACGCTGGAGCGGCGTCGGCCCAAACGCCAACGTGCTCCATCTGGAAGCTTTTCAACAAGCCGTCAAAGATCGCAAACAGCCGGTCGAAGACGTTTTCGCCGGTCATCGTGCAGCAGCCGTCGCTCACATGGTCAACCTGGCAGCAAAGAACAAGAAACCAGTTTACTGGGATCATTCGCGCGACAACATCAAGGCATAGGCGTACTTTAACCAACGCTCCGAATTGCCTGGCGTTGAAATTAACCATTGACCATTTGCCATTAACCATTACCCGAATGGGTATGTACCCAAACCGATAATGGCTAATGGGCAATGGTTAATGGCTAATTTGTTTTTGTGCGCCGAGTCGGTTTGGTGATTGATTTGAGCAGTTTGATTAGCTCTACGCAGTCAGTGTGAATAGAGGTGAATTCCTTGGCGTCCAGAAACTCGCCGTCGCGCAGCAGCTCCAGCCAATACTCATTCTTTGAAGCCATCTTTAATCCCAGGCTCATTTCGTGAAAGAAGTCAGTTCTGGAATCTACTTCCTGCGCTCCTTTGACGTGCTCGCCGATGGCAGTTCCGGTGAAAAGCATCTGACGGCTCAGCACGAATTCTTTTTTGGTTTCGCAAAGATGTTTGTACAAGCGAACGATGCGAAGCGCGAACTTGTACGACTTTTCCAACACGATATTTTCGTCCATTGATTTTTCTCCTGGCTGATTAGGGTGGCGGCTTATTCTGGACAAATGAATGGAAAGAGTAAATGGCCAGCTTGACTTTGATTTTGTGCAATCCGAGTATGCCCGCGTTTTCCCAAACTCAACTCGGAGGTCTTGTCATGAAGAAAATCGCCCTGTGTTTACTGGCTGTATTGATTGTTGTTCAACCTGCCAGCACTCAAAACAATTTAGACAATTTGAAGAAGCAAGCCGTCGTTGAAGTGGACAAGCTGCAAACCTTCACTCAGCAAATGGTGGATCAGGTTTTCAGCTTCAGCGAACTTGGCTTTCACGAATACGAAACCAGCAAATACCTGACCGGCGTGCTCGAAAAGCAGGGTTTCAAGGTTGAACGCGGGGTGGCCGAAATGCCTACGGCTTGGACAGCGACTTGGGGAAGCGGGAAACCTGTCATCGGATTCATCACTGACATTGATTGCATTCCGCGAGCTTCGCAAAAACCGGGCGTCGCTTATCACGATCCGATTGTTGCCGACGCTCCCGGTCACGGCGAAGGTCATAATTCAGGAATGGCCGTGAACATCACTGCGGCGTTGGTGTTGAAGCAATTGATGCAGAAAAACAAAATCTCCGGCACGTTGAAAATCTTGCCCGGCGTTGCCGAAGAGCTTGTCGCGGCGAAGGCTTTCTTCATTCGCGCCGGATTGTTCAAAGACGTGGACATCGTGCTCGGTTCGCACGTGGACAGCGATTTCGGAGTCAACTGGGGACAGCCCGAACGCAACAGCGGACTGGTTTCGGTGGAATACACTTTTCACGGCAAAGCCGCGCATTCGGCGGGGGCTCCGTGGTCAGGCCGCAGTGCGCTGGATGCTGTTGAGTTGATGAACATCGGCTGGAATTTCCGCCGAGAGCACCTGCGATTGCAGCAGCGTTCGCATTACATCATCCCGAATGGCGGCGACCAGCCAAATGTTGTGCCTTCGCAAGCTTCAGTTTGGTATTACTTCCGCGAACTGGATTATCCGAAAATCAAAGAGCTTTACGAACTCGGCAACAAGATGGCTGAAGGGGCTACAATGATGACCGGCACGACTGTGACTCAGCGCGTAGTCGGTTCAGCTTGGCCGAATCACTTCAATAAAGTCGTTGCCGAAGCGACAGCCAAAAACATCGAAGCCGTCGGTTTGCCAACCTGGAGCGAAGCTGATCAGACGTTGGCCAAAGCTTTGCAAAAAGAAATCGGGTCGAAAGTTGAAGGTTTGAAAACAAAACCGAAAGGTTTGGAAGGCCCGAAAGAAGTGGTGATGGGCGGAGGTTCTGATGACGTTGGCGACATTTCGTGGAATGTGCCGATGATTTACTTGCGCTATCCGGCGAACATTCCAAATCTGCCCGGTCATAGTTGGGAAAACGCGATTGCGATGGCGACGCCGATTGCTCACAAAGGCTCGACCGCCGGAGCGAAAGTGCAGGCAATGACTGCGCTGGATTTTCTGACGCAACCGGAACTGGTCAAACAGGCTTGGGACTATTTCAACAACGTCCAAACCAAAGACATCAAGTATCAGCCGCTGATTAACCCCAGCGACAAACCCGCCGTTGATTTGAACAAAGAGAAAATGGAAAAGTTCGCGCCGCAGTTGAAGAAGTTTTACTTCGATTCGACGAAGTACAAAACCTATTTGGAACAACTCGGCATTCAGTATCCGACTGTCAGGAAATGACCTGGGTACGCGCAGCAGCTTTGCACAATAACTCCTCCCTGCACAAAAGTAGTCGAGTTGCACAAAAAGCTCGCCCCCCTCAGTCTTGATTTGGGCTATCACTTTTGGAGTGGCTGGACTATTGAGCCTTCATGTCATTAGCGCACAGAGCCAACTTACTAATACCGCTGCCGTAATATCGGAAACAAAAAGGCAGCGTATATTGTTTCCTCAGCCCGTCTTCAAATCTGATTTGCCCATAAAGGTAAAGCCGATAACTGTCATTAATAATAGCCTTAGTTGCTACCTCATTCATTCCTGCGATGTTAATCTGGAGAGATGCCGGTATCTCCTGATTGCTAGCTATTCGAGCCTCTATAGTGTCTTGTTTTTCCGTTGGGATGTTGTACTTGAGAATATGGTCTTCGGAATTGGTGGGTCTAAGAGCATAATTTATAGTCGTTGTTACTTTATAGGCGGTTTTGCCAGCATTGCTAAATACGAGTTCCATAAATACAGGAGTATTGGCAGCGAGATCGCCTTTAATGCTGACTGCTTTAATAAATACGTCCGGTCTCTCGCCATAGGCAAATGCCCGACTGGCAATACTGGCGCTTTCTTCGGCGGCTCTAGTAAGAGACTCATTGGCTTTCGTGATTCTCTCTGCCCGATCTTCAGCTGCGTCGGCACTCTCTTTGGCATCTTTCAAGGCCGCACTGGCAATAGTCAAACTATCTTTGCTGATTTTCACTTGCTCATTCATTGAAGTAGTTTGAACTCTCATTTCCGCAATCTGGTCGCCAATACGCCAAGCTTGATAAATACCAGCCGCCGCGAGCAGCAAATTACAAATCAGCAGCCAGCGATTGATAAATCTATCTCTTGGTGGCTTGGAAAGCTCACTGTTGATCTTAAGCAAATTGTCGGAAAGTGCGCCCGAAAGATTGGCAAGAGCGGTGGCTGTCTGTGTCTCTTGATTGACTTCCTGATTGGTGATTGCAGTAGCGATTTGTTCGATACTGCGCTGATCGAGAGTAATCACCAGTGGCGATGGAGGCTGTATTGGGTGGCTGTTCCGCTGCTCTTGATTGCCTTTGTTTTTATCGGCTTCGGAGGGCTTATTGGTTTTAACGCGACGTGACCTGCCCCGGCTGTTTGATTGCTCCTTTTTGCTCTTATTCATAGCTGCTTACTCGAAGAGGTCTTAGCTTTTCTTTGGCCAAGAAGATGGTTGCGGGATTGCACGCCGTGACCGTCTGGGTGGCCAACCTCGCACGGCGCGCCGCATCTTTCGATTGCGTCAGGTCATTCCCGCTGATGCCTGAAAACACAGCATCATTTTGCGGCATCTCCCCATTCAATGTCATCAAAACTCATTTGCAGTGGAGACTTCTTGAAATTGTTTAAGCCATTGATGGTGATTTTTCAGAATTGGAAAAATCAAGTTTTTGTGCAGAAATCCTGCCTGCACAAAAAACTAGCAAAAACGGCAGGTTAATGTGCAAAGCCACGCGTAGCTTTCAGGGTGCAGTTTCGATTTTAGACGCTCTGCTTCCAGCAGGAAGTGGTCTGCCGCCGAGACTGCACGCGGGAAGTGATGCGAGCCCAGCTTAAACCCAGCCGCCTGATTTCGAGCTTTCAAAAATTGCTTCAATCACTTTCATATTCGCCACAGCGTCTTCCAACGGCGTAGGCACAGCCGTGTCATTCAGCACAGCCAGCGAAAACTGATCGAACTCAATCGTGTATTGATCGCAAATGTCGAAGACGATTTCTTCGATCTTGTCGCCTTGCTGATGCCACATCCGGCAAGGCTTGTCTGGTGGAGCGTTGAATGGAATTTCGATTTCGACGCGGCCTTCCGTGCCGAAAATGTTGACTCGCTGATACGGCGTCAATTGAGTCGAACATGTGAACGTCGCCGTTCCGTTGCCGAAATCCAGCACTCCAGAAGCCATCCGGTCGGTTTGAAACTGCGGGTCGAATTCGGCCAGACCAAGCACTCGTTTCGGTTCGGCTCCGAAGATAAAGCGTGAGAGCGACACGTTGTAACAGCCAATGTCCATCATGCCTCCGCCACCGATGTCGGCTTTGTTGCGTATGTTGTTGGCGTCGGTGTTGAAGTACGAAAAGAAGGATTGGATTGTGCGAAGCTGGCCGATCTTGCCGTCGTCAACTAATTGCTTGGCTCGCTGCCATTGCGGGTGCAGCCGATACATAAACGCTTCCATGACTTTCAAGTTTGGAAACTGTTTGGCGGCGTCAACCAATCGCTGGCCTTCGGCAGAGCTTAAACCAATTGGCTTTTCGCACAGCACATGTTTGCCAGCTTCCAGAGCCTTGATTGACCAGTCCACGTGAAGGTGGTTCGGCATTGGGTTGTAGATCGCGTCAATCTCGGCGTCGGCCAGCAAGTCTTCATACGAACCGTAAGCTTTCGGAAAGCCGAATCGCGCTGCTGCTTCCTGAGCGTTGCCTAAATCGCGCGAAGCGATAGCCGTGATTTCAGCGTGTTGGCAGTGTTTGACCGCAGGAATGATTTTGTTTTGGGCGAACTTGGAAGTGCTCAACACTCCCCAGCGAATTTTGCTCATTCGTCAATTTCTCCTTCGTCGGGTTGGTAAGGTTGCCAGCCTGTTTGCCAGTCGTAGGCTTCCAGGCCAGCAAAGTTTTTCTTGTAATCGTAAAACGACGGCCCGCGATAAGCGTAACCTGGGTAATAAAAGCTGCAACCCAATTCGCGGGAATACTGGATTGCTTGCAAGATCATGAAAATGCCCAGACTACGTTTGGATTCTTCGGGTTCAAACATCGCGTAAACCGAGGAAGTCGAAGTCTGACCAATGTCCAAAAAACTGATGCCGATCAAACGGTCGCCGGCAAACACATCAATTTCCTTGTTGGTACAGGGCAGACTCGCCGGCAGGCTGGACATAAAATCGTTAATCGAATCCGGCACGTTGTGATCAAATCGTTGTTTGTGACGATTGAAAAGCTGCCGCTTGAAATCATCAATGATCGAAGGGCGAATGACTACCTTCAAATCCTGGTTTCGACTCAGCGCACGTTTCTGGCTGCGAGAAGGTTCAAATTCAGACAGCTTGATTCGCAACGGGACGACGGTTTGCGCTCCACCATCATGACGGGCAATCGAATAGCGAAAAAAGTATCCGCCGAAATGACGCCAGCCTTGCGCCCAGAGTTTGTCCATCAGCCAAGGTTCAGCGTAGTGGCGATAAAATTCTTCGTTGATGAATCGTGTCATTTGTTGAATAGTGTGAACTGAGTTCGGCGGCGATTGAACCACAGCCGCACGACGATGCCAATTCAACCAAAGGACTTTCAAAATATGGATCGAAGAAATTTTATTTCAACTGTGGCCACAGGTTTGGCTGCGTCTGCGTTTACTGTTTCGAATGAAGCTCAATCCAATTCACAGTTGATTCGCCCGCCGCGTTTGAAACCCGGCGACACCGTCGGAGTCATCACGCCTTCGACTCCGGCGACGAACCCTGACCGGCTGGCGCTGGTCGAACGCACGATCAATCATTTTGGCTTGAAGGTGAAATGGGGCAAACACATAGGCCAAAAGTCAGGCTATTTCGGCAATCCCGTCGAACAACGGTTAGAAGACTTGCACGCTATGTTTCGTGACCCTGAAGTCAAAGGCGTGTTTCCGATTCAGGGCGGTTACGGCGCTCCGCAATTGCTGGACGGAATTGATTACGACTTGATTCGCCGCAATCCGAAAGTCTTCACCGGTTACAGCGACATCACGGCTTTGCATCTGGCGATTCACAAACGAACTGGCCTGGTAACTTTTCATGGGCCGAATGTGTTTTCGGCTTTGACCGATTACACACAAAAGCATTTTCGCAAAGCCGTGTTCGAGGCCGCGCCGGTTGGCACGGTGACGAATCCGCCAGAATCGAATTCGCTGCGACCAAAGTATTTGTTGCGGACGATTCGCCCCGGCAGGGCTACAGGCAGACTGGTTGGAGGAAACCTGACGCTGATTTCGACGACGATGGGAACGCCTTACGAAATAGACACGCGCGGAGCCATCCTGTTTCTGGAAGACATTGGCGAAGAGCCGTATCGCATTGATCGAATGCTGACTCAGTTGCGGCTGGCAGGGAAGTTGGATCAGGCCGCCGGAATCATCTTCGGCGATTGCGTAGCTTGCACGCCGAACGATTACAAACCATTTGTTGCCGCTGGGTTTTCGCTGGGCGAAGTGCTGGATTCGATTTTGGGAAGTGTCAAAGTGCCAGTGCTTTCAGGGCTGACCATCGGCCACGTCGAAGATCAACTGACCTTGCCTTTGGGCGTGATGGCAACATTGGACGCGGAGGCAGGCACGTTGGAAATCAAAGAGTCTGGCGTCAGCTAAACTGAAGCGAGACGTTGCTTACGTCTCGCTCATTTCAATCCATTTCACGATTCCTTCCAGCGGTTGGTAGCCGAATAGTTTTTCGAGCAAAGCTTCGGCATTTGACGCCACGACAATCAGGTTGCGATAACGCGGCAGGATGAAACCTTCTTCGATGGCGCGGTCAATCATCGCCAGCAGCGGATCGTAGTATCCGGCGACATTCAGCAAGCCAATCGGTTTTTGATGAATGCCGAGTTGCCCCCAAGTGATGATTTCCAGCAGTTCCTCAAACGTGCCAAAGCCCCCCGGCATGGCGATAAATGCATCGGATAAATCCGCCATCATCGCTTTACGTTCGTGCATGGTGTTGACCACGCGCATTTCGACAGCCGGGTGAGCGCGTTCTTTGGTCGCCAGTGCATAAGGAATGATGCCAATCACTTGGCCCTTTGAAGCGATGACGGCATCGGCGACGGTTCCCATCAACCCGATTCCGCCTGCGCCGAAAACTAACCCGATATTGTTGGTCGCCATTGTCTGACCGAGTGCGCGTGCCTGTTCGGCATAAACTTCCTGTTTGCCGCTGCTCGATCCGCAAAAAACGCAAATTCGTTTGATCTTTTTTGTGTTCATTCGCCAGCTTATTCTCCCGAAAAAGTTCTTCTTTTTGAGCTTACTCCAAGCCGCAGCAGAAAACTACAACCCATTTTTGGCGCTGATTTTGCAGTAACACCGCCTGCTTGATTAATGAGAAACCATCGTTTACTTTGCCCGCCTGTTGCCTACGCAGTCGCGGTTGCGACAACTTCACCGAAAGATTCCAGAGGTTTTTATCAATGAGCAAAACGAAGACCACACCCAAGGGCAAAGCTCCTGTGGTTCAACCCGACAAGAGCAAACGCAAGTTTGTCATTTGGGGATTGGGCGGAGTGGGAGCGTTGGCCGTCGGCGCTGTCGGGTACAACGCCGGATGGTTTGGAAACGGTTCGACCGCTACGCCTGCGGTTTCGCCCACGCCAAATTTGGCGACAGGCAAACCGTTGCCGCCGATTACGCTGGAAGCGAATTATCAAAATGCTGTGCGCGCAGCCGATGAGTTTGTCAGCCATTTCGCGCGTGAATTGAACAACGCTTCGGCGCTTATTCACTGCATTCGTGCGTTCGGCAAAAACTTCAAATTGAATGACGGAACGCTGGCAGTGGATTACGTTTGTTCGCGCTTTGCGGCTGAAACAGTCGTGAACGGTAAACGGTACGTGTATTTCTCGCGTGAAGCCGAAGTTCACCAAAACAGTTTTTTGAAAACCTTTTTGGAAGCAGGCGTCAGCCTGGATCAACCCATTACGGTTGGCGGCAATCGTTACACGCTGCGTGATCTGGGTGAAAGCGCCAAAGCCCTGTTTCGGTTCGATCCGCAGAATTTTGACCGATATGAACCTAGTTTGCTGGGACAGCATCTGCCTTGGGGGCTGATTGCTTTTTCGATTCTGATTCCGTCGTCGCAGCCAACATGGACAAACGCCTATGGTGAAACCATAAACCTGTCGGACGTGATTGATAAAACTTTGAACGTGTATGAAGGCATGTGCGAGGAAATTCATGACACGGTCGCCAAAGGCGAAGTTGAATCACTGGTATTTCGGCAAGCGATTGCCAAATACAGTTGCGCGGGAATGCACAACGTTTACAGTTATTTTTCGTGCTTGAAGCAAGGTTATAAAGAAAACAATCTACAACTCCGGCTCACCAGACTGATGGACAATGTGTTGTTGCGTTTGAAAGGCGATTCGGCAGCGATTGATTTCGAAGCCAACGCAGCCAAGGCCGATCCGACTTTGATCAACCGTCTGGCTGTCGAAGGGCAGGGTGGCAGAATCGCTTCGCGCGGGCCGGCTCCAGCCAACACGCTGGAGGTGATGCGATACCGGTTCCAGATCAGAATGTTGGGGCACGCCCTGGAAGCGATTAACTATGCGTTGTTGCATAAACTTTTCACGCTGACTCCTGCTCAAAAAGGTCGCCTGGCGGCTGGCGAGCAACTGCTTTACGAATATCTGGTCAAGCTGCGAGCAACTGATATGCAGCCGCACATGTTCTGGCACAGCAAATCGGTCAGCGACATGGTAATTGCCGTCGCTCATGCTTCGCGGGCGATGAAACTGCTGACGCCGCAAAACCCGGATACGGTAGCTTGATGTTGAATCGTCGGCAGGCTGAAGACAGGAGCCGGTAAATCTTATGAATCGTTTTTATCGCTACAAAATAATTTTGATTGGGTGTTTGTCGGTTTGGCTTTGGTCAGGCGTCGCTTGCGCGAAAGCTCAATCAACGCCGGTAAAATCGTTGCCGATTTACGAACCTTGTCAGTCGCTGGCAACAGGAACCGCTGCCGATGATGCCGTCGCCAAAGCCGTTGCCGCGTTGAAAAGCCAGGACGCCAAAGCGCGTATTCAGGCGGCGCAACAACTCAGTCAGGCTTGTGACAAACGCGCAGTGGATTCGCTGCTTGATTTGCTGGGCGACAAAGAAACTGCCGTTCGGGTCGCCGCTGCCGAAGCGTTGGGAAAACTTGGCGATCAGGATTCGGTTCAACCGATGATTGACATGCTTGGTGACCAAAACTTTGAAGTGAAACGAGCGATGGTCAGTGCGCTGGCTTCATTTCCCGGCTTCAAAGGGCGCAATGCTGTCGTCAACCAAGTTGCTAATCCGAGCGGAGCCGACATCTCTGAAGACGAAGATATGCGATTGCGCTGTGCGGCAATTTTGACGGCTTGCCAGTTGAAAGATGTCAGCCATTCACGCAAGTCCATTCTGTTTTTGTTCGACTTTCTCAGCAGTAAACACGCCAACATACGTGCGCTGGCCGAACAGACGATGCTGGAATTGAAAAACACTCGCAACGGCCAGACGGAAATGATGGCCATTATGAAACAGAGCAACAATCCTGTGTTGCGTCGCTGGGCGGCAACCTGGATCGGAAAAATTGGCTTCACTGGCGCACGGGAAGCTTTGCAGGAAGCGGCCACCAACGATTCCGATTCGGAAGTAAAACGGCTTGCGACTGAATCGTTGAAGCAGGTTCCGCAATGACGTGGCGAAGTTTTGGCAGCGTGAAATCGCTGTGTTATGCTGCACCCTCTTTCAAATCACTTCAAAATCTAAAGCAGAGCAGGCAGCCAGCTTGGTCTGTTCATTCGGAGGAACCGCTTTGAGCGTTCTGGTTGATAAAAATTCTCGTCTTATTGTTCAAGGTCTTACTGGTAAGGAAGGAACTTTTCACGCGCTGCAAATGCGCGATTACGGAACCAACATCGTTGGCGGCGTGACGCCCGGCAAAGGCGGCACCACTCACGAAGGTTTTCCGGTTTTCAACACCGTCGCCGATGCGGTCAAACAGGCTGGCGCGAATGCGACGGTGATTTACGTTCCGCCGCCGTTCGCCGCCGACGCGATTATGGAGGCTGCCGCGGCAGGCGTTGATTTGATCGTCTGCATCACCGAAGGAATCCCTGCGCTGGATATGGTCAAGGCATTTCATTACGTTCAAGCGCGCGGAGTTCGTTTGATCGGCCCGAATTGCCCCGGAGTGATTTCTCCCGGCAAGTGCAAAGTCGGCATTATGCCTGCGCGCATCCATCTGGAAGGTCGCGTCGGCGTCGTTTCCCGTTCCGGCACGTTGACTTATGAAGCAGTCGGTCAACTGACGGCGCTTGGCATCGGTCAATCCACTTGCATCGGCATTGGCGGCGATCCGGTTATCGGCACGACTCAAAAAGACGCTGTCGAATTGTTCAACAACGACCCGGACACCGACGCCATAGTGATGATCGGCGAAATCGGCGGCAGCGCCGAAGAAGAAGCCGCTGAATACATCAAAGCTAACGTCAAAAAACCTGTTGTCGGATTCATTTGCGGCCAGACGGCTCCTCCGGGACGACGTATGGGGCATGCCGGAGCCATCATTTCCGGCGGCAAAGGAACCGCAGATGAAAAAATGAAAGCCATGACCGCCGCTGGCATTCATGTCGTCAAAAGTCCAGCCGACATCGGAGCCAAGGTCAAAGAGGTTTTGAAATAGCGCCAATTACATTCAAAATTCATCTGTCTTTTCAGTTTTCAATTTCAACCGCACAGCTTGAAGGCGACGGTATATCGTTGTAGTTGCCCATATAGTAAATTTCCCAGTCATCGTCTGTAGACGCTTTTGAAACTATTATCGAGATGCTGATCGCCTTTTTTCTATTATTGCTTTTTGCGGTTACCAATAAATCGCAAATCAAGACGGCTCGTGTGTCGGTTGGCTGGCTAGCTTTGATATTGCAGAGTTGTACCCCGCTATAGGCTTTCCATTCGTTCTGTAATTGCTCAATGCTTTTATTCCTTCTCAGTTCGGGAGCAAGCATTTCCAACGCCTTAAAATAGTTGCCAATGCGAATATTGTTGTAATAGCTCCTTACCACTGAAACAGGCGTTTGAGTATTATCCAGATAGTCGCTGTAAACCCAGAACCCTGCAATGGAAAGGAAGAGTAGGGACCCTATTCCCCATCCGTATATTTTGTAACCTTTGCCTTCCGCTGGTTTCTCCCAATCAACCAAACCGGAAAAGCCTTGGTTCATTCGCTTTTCTTTTTCTGTCTTCCAAGCAAAAAACCATCTGATGGCGTTGAAAATTGACGAAATAATTGTCCCGAATTTAGCTATTACATAGCCATATTGCGAGAATGTGCCGAGGATGTAGTCAAAAATAAATCTCATAATCACCCCTATGACAAACCACTGATTTGAGACATGGATATTGGTTGAGTGTTGGCTATTTCCGAACGCTGCTCTGTTTTGAAAGAGCCAAGTTTAAGGATGATCCGGCCAACAGCATTTTGTGTTGTTGACCGGAGCTTGGCCTAAAGCATTTTGGTTTTGGTTAGTCTTCTTCTTCCTTCCGCACACGTCCTTCGGCCACCGCGTCTTGAACGATCTTTTGCGAGATGTGAGCGGGCGCTTCGTCGTAGTGGGAAAACTCCATGTGATAGGAACCGCGCGCGCTGGTGATCGAATTCAGCGTTTGCGGGTAGGTCAGCATTTCAGACATCGGAACTTCGGCTTTGATGATCTGGTTGTTGCCTTTGGTATCCATGCCCTGGATACGGCCTCGTCGTGAGTTCAAATCACCCATGAGGTCGCCAGCGTATTCCTGTGGAGCAACGACTTCGACGTGCATGACTGGTTCCAATAAAGTCGGTCGGGCTTTTTCGATCATCGCTTTGAAGGCTTTGCGGCCAGCCATCTGGAACGACAAGTCGTCGGAATCCACAGTGTGATAAGAACCGTCAATCAATTCGACGCGGAAATCCACCAGAGGATAACCGGCCAAAGCGCCACGAACGGCAGAATCTCTAATTCCTTTTTCCACAGCCGGGCGATAGTTTTGCGGGATTGCTCCGCCGAAAATTTTGTCCACGAACTCGAATCCGCCGCCGCGAGGCAACGGTTCGAAGATGCACTTGCAATCGCCGAACTGGCCGCGACCGCCGGTTTGTTTCTTGTGGCGGCCCTGAACTTCAACGCGCGATTTGATCGTTTCGCGGTAAGGAACTTTCGGCTGATGCAACGTCACTTCTACGTGATAGCGATTTTTGAGTTTGGCGACCACGGTTTCTATGTGTTGTTGGCTGCTGCCGCCAAGCTCGAATTCTTTGGTTTCGGCGTTGCGCGTGTAATGCAACAGCGGGTCTTCCTCTACCAGTTTGTGAATGGCGCCTGACAGTTTGTCTTCATCGGCGCGGGATTTCGGTTCGATGGCGAAATGGATGGCGGCTTCGGGGTATTTAACCGAGTCGTAAAAAATCTGCGACGCCTTGTCAGTCAGGGTGTCGCCCGTCGTGGTGTCTTTCAGCTTGGTGACGGCGACGATGTCGCCAGCGTGAGCTTCGGTTATTTTTTCCAGCGCCTTGCCTTGCATTACGTGCAATGGGCCAAGCCGTTCCGCCGAACTCTTGCTGACGTTTTGCAGCGTCGCATCTGATTTCACCACACCTGACCAGATTTTCATGATCGTGATCTTGCCGAAGTTTTCTACTACGGTGCGGAAGACATACGCCGCAGGGAATTCGCTGTCGCCGACGTTTCGCACCACGTCGTCAGAGGCCGGATCAACTCCGGCGTGAGCTTTAACACCGCCCAAATCAGCCGGGTTCGGTGCGTAATCAACAACCGCATCCAGCAAAGTCGTAATGCCGATCATATTCGCTGACGACACGGCAAACACCGGCGTCAGGTTTTTGTTGATGATCGCTTTTCTCAATCCGTTCAAGAATTCTTCATCGGTCAACGTGCCTGCATCGAAAAAGTGCTCCATCAGCGAATCATCGGATTCGGCGACGGCTTCGATTAATCGCTCGTGAGTTTCGTCAATGTATCCGCGCCCATCATCCGGGATGGGGATTTCTTTCGGCTTGCCGTTGGCATCGAACTCGTACGCTTTCATGTGAATGACATCCACCACGCCGCGAAAGTTTTTCTCAGTGCCGATGGGCAAGGTCAGCGGAATGCAGCTATTGCCGAAAGTTTCGCGCAACGAGTTATAGACTGTGCCGAAATCCGCGCGCTCTTTGTCCAGTTTGTTGACGACGATGAAGCGTGGACGGGCGCGGTTGAGTTCGTCGGCATATTCCCAAGCCTTTTCAGTCTGCACTCCAACGCCTGTCACGCCATCCACGACAAACATTGCGGTTTCGCAAACTCTGAGCGCCGGGCGAGCATGCGCGATGAACGCAGCGTAACCGGGCGAATCTACCAGATTGATCTTGGCTCCTTTGTGTTCGACGTAGGCGGTCGAAAGGTTGAGGCTGATTTTGCGGGCAATTTCTTCTTCGTCGTAATCGGTGGTGGCGGTTCCATCATCAACTTTTCCCAGGCGATTGGTAACGCCAGTCGCAAATAGCATTGCGGCGACGAGGGAGGTTTTCCCAGCGTCGCCGTGACCTACAATGCCCAGGTTTCTGATCTCCTGTGTCGAATAAACTTTCATGGACTTCTCTCCTTTTGAAAGATGGACTCAAGTTGCGAGTTCAAGTTGTGGATAGGAAGCGTTCGTGGCGGTGAACGCTCTGTGTCTTCTGCGTTTCGGGCGCATACTAAATCAAAAATTTGGGGATTGGAACAGATCGAAACCGACAGAATATTTTTTGAAACTAAGACCCTTGGGCAACGTCTAACTCACCGCGATCAGTCATCGCATCTCAAACAATCAATCAACATTTTGACAAAAACAACGACGACGAAAGATGTAGCCGGAGTTTCACGGATTCACTATTCGTCGCTTTCCATTTCAAGGAGTGAAAATCATGTTTACGCTAAATCAAGTTATCGCATGTGTCGTGCGCCAGTACGGCACCGGTCAATATCGAAGCTGCGTCAGTCTGAACAAAGGCAGCACCATCTGTCTCAGCACTCACGACGACGAACAGAGCGCAGCCGAAACAATCAATTTATTCTGGGAAGCCTGCCACAAAGGCGAGATCAAACAGTCCGAAGATGTCGCGCTCTTTCTGAAATCCATTCGAGGTGAAATTGCCTTGGCAATGTAATTTCTTTTTGGCTCATTTGAGGCACAGCGCAATCCTGCCAAGCTTGCACCGTTTCTCAAGAAGACTGATTGAGTGGCAGCGCAATCTTGGCAGGATTGCGCTGCCACTTTGAGCGATTACACAAATTGGTAGAGTGATTTCCGCAACGGTACTAAAAGAACATTTTGGTCACGCTCGCCTTCGCTGCTGACAGTCCGGCATTTACCTTGGCGAACATGTTCGCGTCTTCCAGTCCTGCCAGCAGTGAATAAGCCACAGGCGTCACCAGCAAAGTCAGCAGCAAGCAAAGCATCTGCCCGCCGATGATCGTCACAGCGATGGCAGAACGTTGAGCCGCTCCTGCGCCAATGCCGACAGCCGTCGGAATCAATCCCGCCACAATCGAAAATGTGGTCATCAAGATCGGTCGCAACCGAACGTGGTTCGCTCGGATGATGGCTTCTCGCAGAGGCACGCCTTCACGGCGAAGCTGGTTGGTGTAATCAATTTGCAGAATGGCGTTCTTTTTGACGATACCCAGCAACAGCAACACACCCAGCGCGCTCCACAGATTCAGCGAACGCCCAGTGCTCCACAGCGAAAACAAAGCAAACGGAATCGAAAGCGGCAGGCTGAGCATGATTATCATCGGATGCAGAAAGCTTTCGAACTGCGCCGCCAGCACCATGTACATGAAAATCGAAGCCAGCAGAAAAGTGATAATCAGATTGGCTGTCGTTTCTTCCAACTGTTTGACCTGGCCGAAGAACTGAAATTTGTAACCCACGGGCAGGTTCAACCGGCTGATGGATTCAGTCGTGACGCGCGCGCCTTCGTCCAGAGCCGTGCCGGGTTTCAGGTTGGAGTTCAAGCCAACCTGGAATTGGCGGTTCAACCGCTCAATGCGCGAAGGACCGGCTCCGCGAGTGATCGAAGCCAGATTGTCCAAACGAGTCTGGCCAAGCTTCGCCGACGGGATCATCAACCTTGCCAGCATCTCCGGGTTGTTGCGCTGTTCAGGCAGCAACTGCATCGTCACCAGATATTGTTCATCGCCTTCTTTGTAAGTCGAAATCTCGTCGTCGCCGGAAAACATCAGCCGCACGGCGCGCGCTACGTCGGCCACGCGAACACCAAGGTCTGAAGCTTTTTGCCGATCAACCTTCACCTGGTATTCGGGCATGTTCAGATTCAAACCTGGCTCAACGTCCACCAAGCCGGGATTCTTTTTCATTTCGGCTGCGCCTTGCTTGGCCAATTCGACGACTTGATTGAAATCCGGGCCGAGCAGACTGCCGCGAATCGGATAAAACGAGGCTTCGCCGCCTCCGCCCAAAGCCGAAGGAATGTTCACGCGATAACGCATGTTGCGGTAATTGGCCAGCAGTTTTCGCAACTCGCCCGCAATATCAATGTTGCTCTTTTTTCGCTTGGTGATGTCCACCAGCTTGACGTAAATGTGCGAATGGTTCATTCGGCCTTCGGGCGGAACCTGCGGCACTACATAATCAACGCCGTCAATCTCTCTCATCTTGCCAGCAGCGTCCTGAATGATTTCCACAGTGTTTTGCAGCGAACTGCCTTCGGGAACGTCCAGCGAGATCATCAACTCGCTTTGATCGTCGGGCGGAATCCAGTCGCGGCCAACGCGCGAAGCCAGCGGAAACGTCGTGGCAAACACTGCCAGGCAAAGCAAAATGAAAATCGTGCGATGGCGCAGCGACAGTTCCAACATCCAGCCGTAACCTCGATCCAGCCAGTGAAACAAACCTGAAGCTTTTGAATCTTTATGAGCGTGGTGCGTTTTCTTCTCTTCGTCTTCTTTGCTGCGAAGCAATCGCGCGCTGAGCATTGGCGTCAGCGTAAACGACACCAACATCGAAACCAGAATTGCAAAAGCCATCGTCCAGCCAAACTGGTAAACGTATCGCCGCGCGTAGCCGGTCATAAACGCAATCGGCACGAAGATGATGACCAGCGAAATCGTAGTCGCTATGACAGCCAGCGCGATTTCTTTCGTACCGTCAATCGCGGCTTGAAACGGCGTGTAACCTTTTTCTTCGATGTAGCGGTAAATGTTTTCCAGCACGACGATGGCGTCGTCAATCACTATGCCAACAGCCAGCGTCAACGCCAGCAAAGTCATGTTGTTGAGCGTGAAATCCAGCGCCTTCATCAACGTGAAGGTGGCAATGACCGAAGTCGGAATCGCCACTGCAGCGATAATCACCGAACGAAGATTGCGTATGAACAACCAGACAATCAGGCTGGCCAGCAAACTGCCGAGCAGCAAGTGTTCTTCCAGCGAAGTGATCGAAGCGCGAATGAAAACCGATTGGTCCCGCGTGATGCGAAGGTTGAAGCCTTCGGGCAATTCTTTTTTGATTTGTTCGATGCGAGCTTTGATGTTGTCAATGATCTTGACGGTGTTGGTTCCTGATTGGCGGCGGATTTCGAGCAAAACGGATGGTTTGCCTTCGATGAAAGCGGCTGAGCGAATTTCGGCAACGCCATCTTCGACGCGGCCAATGTCTTTGATACGAATCGGCGCTCCGCCAACATTTTTGATGATGATGTCGCTGAACTGCGAAGCTGCATCAATGCGCCCCATCGTTCGCACGCCGAGTTCGTTGTTGTCGCGGACAATGCGCCCGCCGGGAGATTCGACATTTTCTTCACGAATGGCGCTTTCGACATCATTGACCGTAATGCCGTAGGCGCTGAGCTTTTCGGCGTCGCAGTAAATATGAATCTGTCGTTCCTGACCGCCGCTCATCGAAACTTCGCCAACGCCATCCACGGTTTCCAAAACGCGGCGGATTTGCTTGTCGGCAATTTCAGTCGTTTCGCGCAGGCTGCGTTCGCTGGCGATGGCCAGCGACATAACTGGTTCGGAATCTGGATCGGCTTTTTGAATGACTGGCGGCAGAGTGTTCGGCGGCAAGCGCCGCATGGCTCCGGCAACTTTTTCGCGCACGTCCTGAGCGGCTTCTTCAACGCTGCGTTCCAATACGAACTGCACAGTGAATTGCGCCATGCCTTCCAGCGTGCGAACGCGCAATTCGTCAATGCCGCTGATGGTCGAAACCACGTCTTCGATTGGCAGCACGATTTGCGTGACCATTTCTTCCGGCGAAGCTCCAGGCAAACGGACATTGACGAAAACTGTCGCCGGATCGGCTTTTGGAAACAGATCAACGCCTAAATCGCGGAACGAAAAGATGCCCAGCACGACCATAAAGCCGATCAGCATCACAGAAAAAACCGGGCGTCGAACGCAAACTTCAGCCAATGTCATTGGATCACCTCGATTTCAGCGCCGTCTTTCAACGGCTGACCGCCTTCGCCAAGAGCGATCTTTTCGCCGGGCTTCAAGCCCTCGATGATTTCCAGACGGTCGCCGAATCGGTCGCCCGGACGAACTTCGCGCTCTTTCAACTTGCCGTTTTCCACGACAAAGACTTTGTAAGCGCCGAACAAATAAACAGCGGCTTTTTCAGGAATGGTCAAAATCGAATCTGTCTTATCTGAAGGAATCACGGCTTTGACGAAGGAGCCGGGTTTCAATTCGTTGCGCGGATTGGCGACTGCACCTTCGATTTCAAAGGTACGCGTTTTTTCGTCAACCGTCGGATTGATACGAGTGACGCGCGCGCTGAACTCACGACCGGGGAACGCTTCCATCGTCAACGTCACTGTTCGCCCAACTTTCACCCACGGAGTCATTTTCTCCGGCACGTTCAACCGCACGCGCAGCGGATCAACATTGACCAGTTCCATGACAGGAGTTTGCACTTTCAGAAATTGGCCAACCGTCACCAGCCGAGCTTTGATGTGGCCGGAAAACGGTGCTCGAATCTGGGCATCGCGCAAACGCTTGCTGGCCAGATTCAACGAAGCCTGATTCTGCTGCATCGCCGCGCGAAGGTTTTCGACTTGTTGAACCGCCAAAGAATGCGTCGCCTTCGCCGCTTGAAACCGCGCCTCGGCTTCGTCGTATTGCTGGCGTGGGATAACTCCGGTTTCCAGCAAGCTGGCTGCTCGGCGATAACGCTGTTCAGCGTCGGCCAAATCTGCCGTAGCTTTTTTGACTTCGGCAGCCTGATTCACGTCTTTCAATTCTGCGTCTTCGCCGCGTAAACCCAGCCGCGCGCGAGCCTGTGCCAGCGCGGCTTTTTGCTGTTCGACGGTCAACTGCATTTCCACCGGCGAAACTCTGGCCAGCACTTGACCTTTTGAAACTCGGTCGCCAACATCGAAAAAAACTTCTTCGACTCGGCCTTCGGCTTCGGAACTGACAATGACTTCATCGTGAGCGAACAGCGAGCCAACGGCTTCAACCAATCGCTGATGCGGCTGTTGTTCAACTTCGGCCAAATGGACTTTCAGTTTGGTTTTTGCCTCAGCAGGCGCGGTTTCTTTTGTTGTGCTGGCATTTCCGCGCGAACAAGCCGCGCTGAAAAAACAGCAAACGACCAGGGTCGCCATCAGGCAAAAGGTAAAGTTCGGGGTAATCCCTTTGCGAAAAAGGTTCATGCTTATTCCTGTGATTTTCAGTTTATCGAAATGCCGGATTGGCAAATGAAGTTCGCGGTCTATTACGGCAGAACGCCGTTGCCGGTTACGGCTCAGTTACGCCCAGTCCCTGGCGATTCAAACTGGCAGTTCGGAAAGCGCCATCGTTGACTTTGAAAATTCCGGGAAAACGAGCTTCCCAGGGTTTGTTCGCCGCAGGCATGTATTGCCTGGCATTGGCTTCGACTCCGGCAACTCCCGGAACGTGAGCCGCTATGCCAACCGAATGCAGCAGCGAAGCTCCGGGGCAGGTCAAATCCTGTACGGACAAAAACATCTTGTACTTCTGAGCCGCCATCGCCATCACCATTGCATGCGATTGGCCTTTGCAAGCTTTGAGCGCAACGCCTGTGTAACCCATCTCGCGCGCCAGCAAAAGCGTTTCCAAATCCACCAGCGATTCATCAATCAACACAGGTCGCAACTTGTTCGCCTGATGCATGACGTTCTGGCGATTACTTTGCAGGTCGCGCGCCGTCGGCTGCTCCAGATACAAAATTCGATTGAAGCCTTGCGGCGTTTGCTCTTTCACCTTTCGCAAGTATTCCAGCACGTAATCAACATTCGGGCAGCGTTCGTTGAAATCCGCGCAGTATTGCCAGTTTGTTTGCGGGCGAGTTTCAGAAGCGACGCGATCAATGTTCACAGTGCGTTCGATGTCCCAGCGCAAATCTTCGCCTTGCAGTTTGATCTTGATGTGCGTCAGACCGTTGAACTTGATCCATTCGGCCAGAGTTTCCGGCATTCCGTCGTTGATGCGCTGGCTGAGTTCGGATGGCGAAACGGCGTCGGCTCCACCAACTGAATGAAACATCGCCACGCGCGGCTTGGGTTTGGTCAGAATGTATTGAGCCGGAAATTCGCCTTTGAAATCTTTGTTCAGGTAACGCGAAAGGTCGTGCGTCATCAAATCCCGGCCATAAGTTTGATAGCAATTCCGCCCGTGCAGCTTGCCGAAAGCGTCGTGAATCGCGGCATCAAATGCGCTGGCCGTCACCAAGGTACAAAGCTTGGGAATCGGCGAAGTGAGCTTCAATTCTTTGGAGACTTCGGCGGCGGCTTTCAGGTATTCCGGTTCCAGCGCGAAGTTGATGTCAATCGGATGGCCGAATTCGTTGTAGCTGCGAGTGAGTTTGGCGATGCGTTCGGCCAGTGCCTTCATTGCGCCAAGCGTCGTCGCATAAGGCATTTCGCGCGAAGGAAATGACCAGACATTGCCCAGCGGCATCGAACCAAATCCTTTGGCCGTTTTGCCGCTGCGAGTTTTGACAGTGACATTGACGTTAATCAGCGTCGCTCGATCAACCGGAACTCCGCCGAATTTGTACGGCGCGCGGTAAAGATGCTCTTCGTAAGTGAAGCTGAGTTCTTCAATGCTAACGTCGGTTGGCTTATTTATGCTGGAAAATGCCAGGCCAGTTGAAGCCATCATTGAAGTCAAAAGGAAATTACGGCGTGAACGGCTGGTCATTTGTAAGCCTCCAACAATCGCGCTTTCAAAAATTCCAGATCGCGTTGAATCGCCGGGATTGAGTTCTCTTCCTTCGCTGCCGCAGTTGCTCCCGGAATGTCGTATTCAATATGAAGCGAAACCGGGCCGTGAAAATTGGCCTGGCGCAACAACTTGAAGTATTGCTTCCAATCCACCATCCCTTCGCCAAGCGGACAGTTCTGTATGTGCCAGCCTTTGGCGGATTTTTCCCAGTAAAAATCTTTGACGGCGATCATCTTCAAACGAGGCGCAACCAGATTAGTCGTAATCTTCCAGCCAGCGCCGCCACCTTCGACAACGGCGTGGCGCACATCGAAATAATAACCAGCCCATTTCGGATCAAGCCGATCAATCACCGGCGCCACGTCCCAAAGTGGAGCGCCAATGTAACCTTCATGGTTGTGAAAGCCGCATTGCACGCCAGCTTGTTTGCCAGCTTCGATCAATCCGGTGAAATCAGCGCCGAATTTTTCCAGTTCTCGGCGAACATCCTTGAACTGGTATTTGTAATAACCGGATTTGTAAAACGGAATGCCGAGCTTGCCAGCAGTGCTGAGAATCGGTTTCGCAGTCGGGTCATTGGCCGAAGTCAGGCCGGTTGTAATCATCGGAACCGACAAACCTTCAGTTTTGATTGCGGCGAAGGCTTTGGGCAAATCTTCTGCGACTCGTTCAGGCAAGACGTGACCGCCTGGGCGCACGGTCAGATCAATTCCGCTGAAGCCCATTTTTTTCACCGCTTGAGCCAGTTGCTGCCAATTCATTGACGGCAGATGTTTGGAGAATAAGCAAAACGTGCCAGCAAATGGACTCGCAGGCATTGTTTGAGTAAGCGCGGAATGTTCAATTGCCGAGCCTAAAGCCGCTGTTGTCGCAACCTTGAGAAAGTTTCGTTTTGTTGAGTTCATTGACGAAATCCAGTTTGAGTTTGTATTTGATAGTGCCGATGAGATTCGAGCAAAAGTATAGTTCATCGAGAGTAAAATGTTGACACTTCGGGCAGCCAAAACTAGGATTGCAGGGCATCTCCCACATATCAAAGAAAAGTGTCATCCATTCAGGAGGATTAGGAATTTGAGGCCACAGGTAATGCGTGCGATTGCCATTGGGTTAGTGCTGATTTCCGTCGTCACCAGCTTTCTGCGCCTACGGGGGCTGATCCACTGGGACTTGGGAATTGGGCGATGGCCTGTCTTGATCGTTGCTATTGCGTTGCTTTTGGCTGCACGCAGGAAAGAAAAGCGGTAAATTCGGCGGTAAGGCTGAAAGTTTTGAACTTGGTGTCCAGGTTTGCTGTAAGAAACGACACCATATTTCGTCGTCAATTGATTATGAGTTCATCAGCAGTCGGGATATTAGAGTGGTTGAAACGTGTGTGGCTGGGAAAAAAATCATCCGGCTCGTTGGTGGGGGCTGGGCAATTTCCAGCTTTCGACCCAATTACCAAAAGCGATGAAGACATGTTGTTTGTGGCTTTTGATCGCGCCGATATTGGCGTCGCAATGATTTCTTCAGATGGCAAGGTTCTAAGAGTGAATCAAGCATTGTGTGATGCCCTCGGCTATTCTACCCATGAATTGTTGATAAAGGACTTTTTTGAGCTTTCGCAATCCGGCGAACACATTGACTGGAATCGGCTGCTTCAGCATTTTGCAAAAACTACGGACTCATGCCGGTTTGAAAGATGTTTTGAGCACGAAAACGGCAACACTGTTTGGATGAACATGGTTGTTTCGCCGATTCGGGACAATCAAAAACGTTCGATCACTTACCTGACTCAGTTTCATGACATCACCAGGCATAAGAGAACTGAACAGATCGCCCGTTATAGCCAGGATTTGTTACAAGGAATTATCGAAGGAATCCCGGATGCGGTTTTTGTGAAAGATAGCATTGGGCGTTATCTGATTATCAACAGCGCCGGAGCGCGATTGATTGGCCGGCCCATTAATGAAATCGTTGGAAAACCAGATTCGGATTTACTCTCCCCTGAAGATACGCGTTGGATTTTAAGTAATGATGATCAAAATTCGGAAAAGGACGACATCAATGTTTACGAATTGGCCGTTACGGTTGAGGGGCAGACACGAGCGTTTTTGTTCACCAAAACCCCTTATCGAAATCAAGCGGGAGAATTGAGTGGCGTAGTCGTTGTCGCACACGACATTACGGATCATCAGCGCGCGGCAGAACATCTGGAAAATTCGCGTGCTGAATTGCGTGCTTTATCTGCTCGTTTGCAATCGGTTCGAGAAGAAGAACGTAAGAGAATTGCTAGAGAGATTCACGATGAATTGGGGCAGGTGCTGACCGGGTTGAAAATTGATGTGGTGTCATTAGCCAGGAAAATGTCAGAAGTTTCGGTCAGAAACGACTGGGAGCAAATGAGAGACCGAACTAACTCCATCGCCAATTTGATAAGCACTGCGATTCAGACCGTCAGGAAAATATCCACAGAACTGAGACCAGGTTTGTTGGATGCCGTCGGACTGACGGCAGCAATAGATTGGCAGGCAAAAGAATTTGAAAAACGAACTGGCATCAAGTGTAAATTGAAATTTTCGCAACAAAACATCGTCCTGGATCAAAACCGCTCAATAGCGATCTTCCGCATCTTCCAAGAGATATTGACCAATGTCACACGCCATTCTCAGGCAACTGAAGTGAGTGTTGACATTGAAGAGAAAGGCTCTGAATTGTTTTTGGAGGCCATAGACAACGGACGAGGCATTACGGCAAGTGAGTTTTCCAATCCAAAGTCTCTTGGTTTGTTAGGAATGCGGGAACGTGCGCTGTTATTGGGGGGAGAAGTCAGTATCCGCGGTGCTCAAGGAAAAGGCACAACTGTTATTGTTCGCATTCCTTTGGATAAGAAAGAGACTGAGGAAGTACATCAATAGCACGTTCTAAGTGGAAGTGGGGTGACCCAGGATAGGCGAAATTTATTCTCAGTAAATTCTTTGCTCTCATACGGGGGCAGTCCAACCGCCTGTCTTTCATAATTTCGCACACCATCAATTTCATCAGGGTCAAGCCTCCCATAAGCCGAATCGTCAGCGTGTATCAGTTCATGGGCTAGCGCGATTTCAGGTGGGTAGTTCTTCCAGTCCTTAGTTCGATGTGAGCAGGTAAAAGCCGGATTATATTTGATTATGGTGTCTGACCCTTTGCCAGTACCTCTTATTACTTTTTCATTTCCCCACAAATCAAACCATTTAAGTGCTTTGCCTTTAGGGATGGCAGCTTTGAAATCAGTTGGAGGTGCTTCGCTCACTCTATCCGTATGGAGAATTGTTACCGATCTCCCGCTTTTACAAAGGCTGTTAATCAATTTGCGGCCAAGAGGTACTTGGGCTAATTGGCAAAGGTGAATGTGAGTCGTTTGGGTAAATTCGCTTGATCCTTTGATTGTAATTTTTCCCCGATAACTCACTTCGACCAACTCGGCAGTGAGAAGTTTGTTTACCGCTTTACGATCAGCTTCGGTAATCCTCCCATTTTTTAGGTAGCTTAATAGACGCTGACGAATATCTTGTGGCAATGCACGGAGTTCTGTTTCACTCAAATCAAGGACGATTTTTCGCGCAACTTGGCCTCTCTGCCGCTCTACAACTTGATCGAGTTGCTGCCCAATCCAGGTCGTTTGAGATAGTAAGGCGACAGGTGGTACGTTTATGTCCCTGCTTTTTTTTCTGACATTGGTGGCCATTTCTTCCAACAAAATCAGGGGAGTATTGAGCGATAAAGTTGTTCAAAATGTATCCATACTCACCATTTCCTTGCGTTAATGGAAAACTCTGATCACCGAACCTTACATTTGAATGGACGATAGCTTTTCTTGCCAGATAATGAAAGGCTCGTCACTTTGACAAAGTTGACGAGCCTTAGTTGATCCACAAGCAAAATGCTTAACTTAAGTGAGTCTGCAATTACTTCTTCTTCGCGTTAGGAATATCGTAATCAGCGTTGCCAAAAGCTCCAACAAGGCACACCCAATCACCCATTCTCAAATTGGCTCCGACTCCCTGAGCGGAAATAGGAATCAGCTTTTGTTTGGGTTTGGGGCTGACGATGTTGTAGAAAAAGCGGAAGTGATTGAAATCAACTGCATCGGCGCGATTAATCACTTCAACCTGATAATTACGCCCACCTTTGAACACAAAATCTTCAGTATCGTTATTGAAGTGAAGAACCGCGTATCCATCCTTGGGAATCTTCACATCCAAGCCGGCTTTTGTGCCAATAGTAGGAATCTTGGAATGTGGCGTGTGATCTTTAGCGTCCGCGAACAAAGCATTCACAGCATGTGCGCAGGTGTAAAGCTCCCCACTGTTGAAGTGCAATCTGGCACGGCAACGCTTGGCATCTGCCTTAAACGTTCCTGCCGGATAAAGCTGTTTTTCAAAATCAACAACGGTATTAAAAGATTGACGCTTATCGCGCGAAGAACGCGGAGCGTAGTGAGTTAGCGGCTCAGTTTTAGGATAAACATCCAAAGAAATGTCACCATTGATTTCTGAGAACCCCGCGTATTCTCGCTTCACGACACCATTTTCCTTGATGACAATATGGGGGCGATGAACATCTTGCGGAGCCTCATTATCCGTTGAAATCATGCCGACCATTACCCGTGAAGAGTGCTTAGTGAAAAAAGCGCACAGATCTTCAAACGTGAAATTTATTGTACTCATTTTTTTTCCTCCAAATCGTATAGTGGTTGTATCGGGATCGGGAGAGGAAATCCACGATGAGCGTTCCAACTTGCTTAGTAAACGTTCCCTGGCATCAGGGGGCTTAGCTAAGAGCTAAAAAAATTAGAGATATTTGTTAGTGGTCGTGATGGTATTAGACAATCTCTGCAATAAGCTGCCTGCTGTATAAAAAGTCGCCGGAATCGCATTGCATCCGCGAAATCAGCGTTTCAATCACAGTCACTAACAAAGAACCAAAATTAGTAGTTGATTGATAAATCGCCACTGTCGCAGCCGAAAAGTTGAAAAGCAGCCCAGTAATAAGGATGCCGCCTGTCTAAATCACTACCATACAGAAACGAACATTGAGCCAAGCGCAATGATTCACTGAATCCCAGTGATTGGTTTTTGTGATATTGGTGAAAAGCGAACATTAGCTCGGCTGATCTAGCGTCATCAATATCCCATAAACTTGCGATTACGGACGGTACTCTAGCAGCGAAAAAAGCATGAGCCAAAGCTCCAATTGCTTGGCTTCGATTGCTGCTTTCAAACGCAGAGCGACAGCTTGAAAGTACAACAAGTCTTGTTTGTGGGAAGCTCAATTGATAAATCTCTGATGCTTGGAGCTTGCCATCATAAGCAATACTTTTTTTGCCTTTATCCATATTTACTAGTGCTTTTTCTTCAGATAAAAGTATTGCCGACATTAAAGGAATTTGTTCGTTAATTAACGTATGGCTCGCTATGTGTACAACGTTATTACTCCCCAAGCTGTGAACAACTTGGCTTTCAGTTGCATTTGCTTGACTCAGAAATTGACCATGCTTATAAAGACGGCTCGCCCTTGTAACTTCTTCCTCAGAAGAGGGGAGAGTTGGCAGACCAGGAAAACGATTGTTACTAAAGCGAGGGTTGCTTATCCCAATAAAGGATTTAGTTGGCAACGAAGGTTTTTGTTTGGCTAGAGCAATGGTTTGAAGCAAGATGCTTGCACTTGGGCTTGTTACGATTAAAAAATCTTCAACTAAGTAGCGGTTATTCTCAATAGATAAAAGCGCCGAAAAAGGAAGGCGGTTAAACTCAGGGGCGGGAACTATACAGAGCAATTGTTCTTTATTTAGGTGTTCGGAAACCGGAGAGATTAAGTAATGAAATAGCTTTGACGCAACCATGTTTGTTTGGTTAATGTCGGCTTTTGATCGAACATTCGATAAATAGTCAGTTACTAAGTTTTTGATCTCACTGGCGGAGGCGGCAACGCTTACAGAGGAAAAATGTTCTTTTGTAATATGCCAAATAATCAGACGGTTCTCTGTTACAGAGTACGATAGGATTTGAATATGATTAGGCAGTGATTTTTGTATTTGTTGCAGCTTTAGAGGTCTTGCGTTGCCAGATAATGCTACCTCAGTACTTCCATCAATTTCTTTGGTAGAGGCTCGGTTGGTCAGACTGTCTAACAAGTCGCTGCTTTTAATGGCTTCAGAGTAGTTGAACGCAGAAATAGAATTGTTTTTATAGTTATGTTGAATATCAATCATTGCGTTGTAGGCGCTCTGGTTTCGCGCTAAGAAAATACTACGCCCGGCAGCGTTTGCAATTTGCTTTCTATCACTCTCAAGAAACAAAATACTTTTTTGAAGTTCGGCTTCGGCTTCGGCTATTTTATTTTGTGCTAGATAAGCAGCAGCTTTACCTTGATGAATTGCAGATAGGTAAACTGAATTGTTACTTGCTGCTACTGACTTGATGGCATCTTGATAGTTTTGAAGGGACTTTTCATAATCTCCACGCTCCAATTCAATATCCCCTACGACCGTGTACAAGTCAGCTTGTAACAACTGACGAGATGTTTGGTCAGTTATTGAGTTGCATTTTGTGATCGCGTCCTGAAGGTAATAGCTTGCCTCGTTGTTTTTTTTTATTTTCCATAAATTTAGCCCAAGCCTGCCAAGTGAGCCGATAATGTTTGTCTGGGTGTTCATTTTATTGGCAATTCCAATCGCTTCTTGTTGATATGCTAGTGCTAAATGAAAATTTCCGGTACGAAATAACGATTCCCACGTTTGCTGATAAGCTTGAAAGCTTCTTCGCCATCCAACAGGGTAATCACGCATTAATGACAAGACTTCAAAGCTTTTATTGAATGCACGCTCATAATTGCCGGATCGAGTATAAGCCGTTCCCGCGAGAATGAGGCCATTTATGGCTGTATTGTAGTCGTTGAGTTTTTTAGCGATTTCGGATGAATGTAGACCGCTTTCCAGCGCTTTCGAGCCTTGCTGCGAGGCGAGATAAGCATTTGCCAAAGAGGCGTAAATTAGCGATTGAAGGTGAAGATGTTTTCGTTGCTCAGTTTGAAGAATGAAGCGATTCCCCAAGGCGATTAGAGGTTCAGTTTGTGCGCGTAGGTTGGAATATCGCACCAATTTAGTAGCAGCTATTTCAGCATGAAGATTATCCCCGATACGTTTTGCTTTAAGGTAGGCATGATTATAAAGTTTATAAGCAGTATCGTGAGAGCTGCGGTCAAATTCACTGTCCGCCTGCCGCAGCTTCAGGCGGACATCAAGCATTCCACGCTTCATTTCCGGACTAGCTCTTGCCGCCAACACTGATAAATCTGTGACAAACATATCACCCTTGATTTCAGCTAAGAGTGCTCCTATCCGCTTCAAATTTATTAGAGTGGCGTCGGCAGCTTCCCTATTACCATTTATTTCAGCGTTTAAATAATCATCAAGTAATTTTCCTGTTGAAAACTGGTTCACTTCGACGAAGCTTTTTCCGATCAATTGTTTAAGCTGCTCATCGTCTTTAGATGCAACGGCCTTATCAAGGTCATTTGTTACTTTTGAGGCAGGGAGTTGTTGTTCTGCCTTCATTTCCAGCTTTTTCAATCTTTCCTTTGCTTCTTTGGCCCATTCAGAATCTGGGTCAAGTTTCAGATATTGTTTCCAATCTTCCTTTGCGCTGGAATAAACCGATAAGTTTTCATAGCACAATGCACGATTGAACCAAGCTTCGGCTAGATTGGGATCAATGGCAATTGCTTGCCTGTAATACTCTACCGCCTTAAGCAATAACTGTTCTGAATTTGAATTGGCGTATTTGCTACGTTCGTAATAAAGAGCAGCTATGTCGGTAAGGACTCGTGCGTCATTGTCTACGCTTTCAAGCACCAATTTCATTTGGCGTTCTGCTTCATCGAATTTCCCTAAAAGCAGGTAAAGGCGCCCAAGCGCATGACGTTCCTGTGGCTTTGGGTTTGTCGCCACAACTCTGGTTAGCTCAAGAAGGGCGTAATTAAGCTGATCTTTATTGATGGCTGAGTTGTCTAAATCACCGCGAGTACGCTCATAAGGTTTATAGGCAAACTCCCCAGTCATTCGTGCTTCAATTGGGCGGCTGTTTGGGTAGCTGCGCTGCATTGCAAGCAAGCTTTTACGCAAAGGAGAATGTGCGTTCTCGTACCAATAATACGCTGCTCCAGCAATTGCAAAAAATAGCACCGAGATTGCTGCAAAGCGAAATGATTTCGCTCTAAACAAGTCGCGCAAAAAAGAAATGCCAGAAAATTCTTTGGGCGATTCTTTTGGACTTATTGGGCGGCGACCTTTTGTCATAGATTGATTGGCAATAATGCTTTCCGGGTTTCGGATTTGCGTAATAGCTTCCATTCCGAGAGGAAACAGGCGCTCTAATTCGCGTCGCTCTTCGTCGTTGCCATCCAATTCACAAAGCCGAAGCAGAATCGAGAGCCGGGTGCGGCATCTTTCACAAGTAAAACAATGCTCGTCAATGCTAGCTTGCTCAATAGGACTGCATTTCCCAACTGCATACGCTGCAATTAACTTTTCCGGTGGGTGACCGGTTAAGCTTGATTGGCTATCTTTCATGCATGGATACCCCCAAATAAATTATTTGCGGTGGCTATCAAAAGTGACCTGAAGCAATATCTTGAATGAGATATTGGAAATTCAATTCTCAGGATTCAAAATCAAGTGACTGGTATTACAAAAGTGCAATTTTAAGAGGACTAAATCTGAATAGATTTAGTAAAAGTCGTACAAACCTCTGACAGGTTCAAATCCTATATGTCATCAAGTCGAAAATCAAGCAATCGTAGAGAAGAATACAAATATTTTCCAAGACCGAGTTGGAGAGCCAATCCTTTTTTTACCAACGCCTGATTCCCTAAGCCCGCGTCAGGGCGCGAAAGCCCGGTGACTTTGGCCAGTTCGCCTGGGATCGTCAGGCCGGCATTTACCAAAAAACAATTGGCGACTTCTTCCAACGCAAATTTTCTGTCTTGTTTTTTGGTTGATAATTCGGGAAAGCGCCCTTCGGCAATGGTCCAAATATAAGTGAATTTCGGTTGATAAATAACTTCACTGGGGATGACGATCATCGCTGCCTGTAGCTCATCAATCGCTTTGGAGAAAGTTTTACGATCAGCGAGTCCCGTTTCCTTTTTGAGATCGGCTGTTCCCATTTCCCATTCTTTGCGCAAGACCTTCAGTATCGCCAATGCCTCTTTGCTGAGCCGGGTTTTCTCCTCCTGTCTGGTCATTCCCAAGATGGAGTAAAAGTAAGGAACGATTCGAGGTGCAATAAACATGGTTTTGCCGCGAGCCAGTTTGCCGTAATAAACCTTGCCACGTCGAACCATCTCGTCTTTCAAAATCCAGGTGTGAGAGCTTTCGGGGTCTTTTTGAACGTTGTGAGGCATGACAGCGTCACGGCGTCCGCAGACAGCAACGTAAAGTGAAGGGCCTGGCTGGCGTGAATCGGTCAAGCAGGATGCGAAGCCGACTTGCTCGATAAAACTTTCTGCATCGGCGACGCTTTCAACTCGCAAGCTTTCTTCGCGTCGCCAATGTTTGTCACGATATTCTTCAATCTCTGGCGGGAGTGGTAAACTCTTCATCGCCCAAAAGGTAGCGCAACTCAGCAATTTGCGCTACATTGGCTGTCGTCAAATCTTAGCCAAATCAGGAGACGCTCAAGAATGAGTCAAAGACAGATTCAAACAATCACCAATGAATTTTTGGATGAGTTGCAGCTTCGAGCCAGAGCTTCTGTCCGGTTGCGGGCCATTCATTGTTTGCACAGCGGTGATTGGGAGCATTGTCATCGGATGCTCAATGCGCTGACGCCCGGAACGTATGTGCGCCCGCATCGTCATGTCAGCGATCACCAAAGTGAAGCCTTCGTTTTATTACGCGGCAAGTTGGCGCTGTTGATTTTTGACGAAGAAGGAAGCGTTGATTTTTCCCGAAGCCGCACGCTTTCTCCGTCCGATGGGATGCTGGGGATGGATATTCCGCCAAAGATATGGCACAGCTTGGTCGCGTTGGAAGACGCCATCATTTATGAAGTTAAAGGTCATCCTGCGGGCGGGTTCGTTCTGGAGCGCGACAAAAACTTTGCCGAATGGGCGCCGGAAGAAGGCTCGCCGGAAAGTGCGGCCTATTTGAAACAGATGGAAGACGCCGCCAGGCGCCTTGGGTAACTCAGCAAAATCGTTGAGCGTCGAATCAACTAACAGCTATTACGAACAAATGATTATTTCGCCGACACAGCTTCAGCCGATCAGAGAGCTTTATAACCGCGGGCTTTATTTGCAGACCTATGAAGCCGCCATCCAACTCGCTCCGCTTAACGAATGGGAAGGCACAGAAGCGTTGCTGCTGGCCGGACGCATGGCCGGAATGCTTGGCGCGCCGAAGTTGATGCGACGGCTGCATCTGCGAGCCTGGCGTGAAGATCGCGCTCATCCCGAAGCTATTTATTACTACGCCAGAGCGATTCTGGATTGGCGCGGTCCGTGGCGAGCCTGGATGTTCATGCGTCGCATTGATGAATTGCCGGATGCCGATGCAGCCATGCAATCGGATTGGTATGGCTTGAAAGCGGGCTTGTTCGGCTTGCTCAGAGATTTTGACGCTGCGGACGAATTGATGGCCAAGGCGGAAAGGTTGACGCCGGAAAATCCGTGGTTGTGGGTGGAAAAGGCTTCAGTCTTTGAATCCGAAGACCGGTATGGCGACGCTGTGGCTGCGGTTGAACATTCCTTGAAACTTCGTCCGTTTTATCGTCCGGCGATTCAGTCGTTGGCGCATTTGCTGACGATTCTTGACCGCGAAACCGAAGCGCGCGCCTTGCTCGAAGATGCGGTCAAGAATTTGGAATGCCTGCCATTGCTGATCCAGTTGGCGCAACTTCAAGTGGATGTCGGAGATTATCAGGCCGCGCGTCAAAATTTTCAGCGAGCGTTGCAGCTTACAGCTTTGCTCGAACCTGAAATGCGCGAATGGTTAAACGGGCGTTTGGCTGAAGCAACATATTTGTGTGGTGATCGCAATGAAGCAATCGAGTTGTTCAATGATGCAGGCGATGGGTTTTACAAAACTATTGCCGAACGCCTTACGAAAGCCGCAGAAGATCAAAAACGAGTTCTGCTGCCGGTCGGGTTCATTCGCCAGCATCACGTGACCTGTGCGCCTGCTACGTTGACGACTATCAGTCGGTTTTGGCAAATGCCTGCTGAACACGTGAACATCGCCGAGCAAATCTGTTATGGCGGCACGACCGATCACAGCGAACGAAAATGGGCTGAGCAAAACGGCTGGATTGCCCGCGAGTTTTGCGTCAACTGGAACGATGCCGTGAAACTGATTGATCGTGGTGCGCCGTTTACGCTGGCGACGGTGGAGCCGGGCAACGCACATTTGCAGGCAGTGATTGGATATGACGCGCTGCGCGGTTCGCTGTTGATGCGCGACCCGTATGTTCGCAGCTTGGGCGAAGGGCTTTCGCCGGAAATGCTGGATCATTACCGTTCCACTGGGCCGCGCGGAATGGCAATGGTTCCAAAAGAAAAGGCTTCGCTGCTGGCCGATCTGGAACTCAAAGACGCTGCGCTGTACGACAAACAGCACGTCATTCAGCGCGCATTGTTTGAACACCGCCGCGACGAAGCGTTCAGCGTTTGGCAGCAGATGAATGTCGAAGCCGCCGATCACCGATTGACGCTGTACGCGCGAATTGCCATCGCCTGGTATGACGACGACCAGATTCAAGTCCTGGCTTGCGTCGAAAAATTGCTGGAACAGTTTCCGGAAGACGCCAATCTGAAGATGCAGAAAATTCTCTGCCTGCGAACCCTGGCGCGTCGCAGCGAGCGGTTGGAATACCTGAAATCCATCTGCGACGACGAAAAGTCTGATCCGTTGTTCTGGCAGCAACTCGCGCAGGAGATGAGCGAAGACGCGCGACAGCAAAAAGAAGCCTCGCGGCTATTGCACAAAACTTTGCGCGTTCGTCCGCTCGATGCCAACAGCTTTTATCAATTGGCGAACATTCGCTGGTCTCAGCGCCAGTTTGATGAAGCCCTGCCACTTTATCGGTTTGCCGCCTGCCTGAAAGATGTCAACGAACAATACGTGCAATCGTATTTCATTGCTGCTCGCCATTTGCGGCGGACTCAAGAAGCAATGGAGTTTCTGACGAAACGATTTCAACGATTTGGCAAACGTTCCGGTTTTCCGGCCAGAACGTTGTCGTGGGCTTATGAGCAAATCGGTTTGTCGCCGGAAGCGTTGGCTGTATTGCGTCAGGCGATTGAACAACGACCGGATGATGGAGAATTGCTGCTTTACGCTTCAGAGGCGTTCGCACGGCACGGAGATTTTGCCGAAGCTTCGAGGTTGCTGAATCAAGGTAAAGGCAAAGCGCCAACGACCGAATGGCAACGCGGTGCAGCTTTGATCGCTGCTTACCAAGGCGAGTTGCAGGAATCGCTGAAACTCTGGCAAGCAGTCGCCGAAGCCGAGCCCTTGGCGATTGATGCCAATCGCAACATAGCGCAGTTGTTGGCGGAAACCGAAAGTCACGAAAAGGCGCTGGAATTCATACGTTCGGTCGCCGCGCGTTTTCCGCATTCGTTGCCTGTTCACCAGATGCTGGTGGATTGGTTGCGCGATGATCCCATTGCCAACGAACAGGCGCTGCGTCACGTCATCGAAATCGAACCGGCAAATGCCTGGGCGCGCAGGGAACTGGCATTCTGTCTTTCCCAGCAGCGACGGTTTGAAGAATCTCTGGAAGAAGCGATCACCGGGCGTGAACTGGAACCGATGAGTCCTTTCGGTCATTGCGCCATCGGATCGGTTCACGCCGAAATGGGCAATTTTCCGTTGGCTCGGCAGGCGTTTTCCGAAGCCATCAAACTGTCTGTTGATCTGGAATTCGCAATCAACGAATTGATGAACAATTCGCATTCAGCCGCTGAACGCCGCGAATCGCTGGAATTCATTCGGCAGGAATTGATTCGTCAGGTGACTTACGGCGACGGATTGCTGGCATATCGCCAGGCGGCGCGAATGGTTCTGGATGCCGAAGAAGTTTTGAAATTACAGCAAGCGGGTTTAGATGCGCGGCCTGATTTGTGGCACGCCTGGTCGGCTGTGGTTTATTCGTTGATGGACTTGCAGCGGTTGGATGACGCTTTGCAGCTTGCGCGACAGATGACAGATCGCTTCCCGCTGGTTCCGCGCGTGTGGCTCGATCTGGCGGCTGTGCAGCGTGCGCGCTTGGACGAAGATGGTTTGATTGATGCCTTGCAACACGCGCTGCGAATCAATCCCGCGTGGGGAACTGCGACTCAACAACTGGCGGAAGTTCATCAACGCGCCGGGCGCTTTGCCGAGGCGCGCAAGTTGATGGAGCAGGCGATTGCATACACGCCGCTTGATCATGCGAATTACGGTTATCTGGCCGATGTGTTGTGGCAGATGGGTGAACGCGATTTGGCGCTCGAACGCATCAAACAGGCCGTGACAATTGAACCGGGTTACGATTGGGGCTGGCGCGCGTTGCGGGAATGGTCGCAAATTGCAGGCAAACCGGAATTGGCGCTCGAATGCGCTCAAAACCTGACGGAAAAACGCCCAGGTCAGGCGCGTTCGTATCTGATTCTGGCGCAAACCGAAGGGCAAGGCTTCGACGAACGTTTGCAGGCGCTGGATCGCGCCACCGAACTAGATTCGCGTTTGGTCGAAGCTCACAGTTTGCGCGCGCGGTTGTTGACGCAGTTGCAACGATATGACGAAGCTCGCGCGGCTTGCCGCCCGGAAGTTTACGGCGACAACTTGCCGCCGGAACTTCGTTGCGCCGAAGCAATCGTTGAGGCCGATCGTGGCGATTTGCCAGCGGCAGTCGAGCAGTTGAAAAAACTGGTTGCTGACGAACCGAATTATTACCCCGCCTGGAGTTTGCTGGCTGATTGGTATCGCGCTTCTGAATCGTTTGGCGATTATCTGAACGCCGCGCAGGAAATGGTGCGATTGGTTCCTCATCGTGCTGTGCCGTTGGGATACCTGGCTGATGCTCAAATGCTGACCGACAAGCGCAAAGAAGCGAAGGAAACGTTGCGGTATGCAATGACCTTGGACCCGGCTTACGAATTTGCCAGCACCGCGCTGTTCGACATGCAGTTGCAGGATTTTGAATTGGACGCCGCCGAAGAAACTTTGGCGATTTTGCGTCAGCAGATTGGCGGCGATCTTGCGACGGTCAGAGAGTTGAAACTCGCGGGCAAACGCAAAGAGTTTGGGCGGGCGCGAGAGCTTTTCAAATCGCTTTGTTTTTCTGACACGGACGATCCGGCTTTTATCGCTCAGGCGCTCCGAGCCGATATGGAAATCAATTGGAGCACAATTACGCTGCACGTTTTGGAAAATGCACTCGAATCGCCCAAGGCTAATCCGAATATCGGCGTGTTTTATGTCGAACAATGCGAAGCGAATCAGCAATGGGAAAATTGTCGCCGCAGGTTGCTGACGCTGCCGGAGCGAAATGAATTGTGGCGGCGAGCCGTCAACGCTTATCTGGAGGCATTGAGCCGCGTAGGTCAAAAACATAAAGCGCGGGAGTTCATCAATGAGCTTCAGTCCGCATTGCGCGAACATGTTTTGACCTGGGGGCACACCGGTTACGTTTTGTTGAACCTGGGCGATGTGAAACGAACGATTGAGTGGATGTCGGATTGGCGCAGCCGCGAAGCCGCAGAATCGTGGATGATGTGGAATCTGTCGCTGGCATTGAGGATGGAAAACCGCGACAACGATTCCCATGAAGTCAGCCAGTACGCGCTGAATTTGCAGCCGGATGACCTGACTCAGGCGCACACCTTGTTCGTGATTTACGATGAATTGATGCGTGGCGATTTGAGTAATGCCGAACAACGGATGGCCAAAATCAACGAACCGACTTTGCGCGATTGGGATCGCCATCTTTGGAAAATGGCTGGCATTTTGCGCGGCCTGCGGCAGGCCAACTCGCTAAATTATTCCGAAGCCATTGACGATCTGATCGGTTTGGCGCGAGACACGAGCTTTTTCGGCGGCAGCGAAATGCTCGATCAAGTTCTTCGTCGTACTGTGATTCGCCTGGCCAAAGAACAAGGAAATCTGCTTTCCGAATTGGTTGCCAGAGCAAAATTGCTGTGGTTGTCCGTAGTGAAATCGTTTGTCGTTCGCTAAATCAGAGCAAGCAACATCGGGACATTCCCTTTTGACAGCATGAACAAGATTTTCGGCAGGATTTACAGAATCATCAATAGCAATCAAGTTCCAATTTGGTTTGAATCCTGTTCATCCTGAAAAAATCCTGTCCATCCTGTCTCAAAGTTTCTTGCTTCGATTTAGCGTGTTTTCAATCGGCTACGCCTGCGTGAGCTTGATTGCCGACTCGCGCGCTGCGAGCAGCCATCAAGGCTGAAATCGCCACCAACAAAGCTGCTGCCAAAAATGCCGCTCCGGGCAATTTCATCGGAGCAGACGCCGACGTGAAGTAGCCAAACAAATTGCTTGCCATCAAAGGCCCCAGAATGGCCACAACGCTGTGGATGCTGGCAATAATTCCTTGCACCGCACCTTGCTCTGTGGGCGAAACCATTTTGGTGATCAACGTTTGAATTGCCGGTCCGGCGATGCCACCGATCGAGCCGAAAATGATTCCCACGTAAAGCATCCAACCGCGCGTTGATAACCCGTAAATCACAAAAGTAATTGCGCCGATCATCAAGCCGTAAATGATTGCGCGGCGTTCTCCCAGCCAACCAACTATTCTTCCAGTCAACATGGCCGACACCAGCGCAAACATAATTCCGACCAGAGCCAGCGAAAGTCCGTTATCACGTTCAGTCCAGTTGAACCGATAAGTCGTGTAAAGCACCCACGTCGCCGGAAGCGTGTCGTGAGCCAATCGCTCTAAGGCGATTGTTGCCGTCAATCCCAGCACAACCGGATATTTTCCAAGCTGGCTGAGCGCCGCAAATGGGTTGGCTTGTTTCCAGTCAAAAGGACGACGATTTTCTTTGGCGTGCGATTCGGGCAAGACGAAAAATCCGTACAACCAGTTCAACAGGTTCAAACAGGCGGCGACGATAAAGGGCAGGCGAAATCCATATTGACCAAGCAATCCGCCCAGAGCCGGGCCGATAATGAACCCCACGCCAAAACAAGCGCCGAGCATTCCAAAATTCTTTGCGCGATCTTCGTGCGTGCTGACATCGGCAATGTAAGCGTTCGCTGCCGAAATGTTTGCGCCGGAAATTCCGGCAACGACTCGCCCCACAAACAACCAGAACAAATTCGGGGCAAATGCCATCAGCAGATAATCCAGTCCGGCTCCGAACAGGGAAATCAAAATGATAGGTCTGCGGCCAAGCTGATCGCTGAGCTTTCCAAGAATCGGCGCACACACAAACTGCATCAACGCATACGACGCGACAAACCAACCGAAGATGTAAGAGCCTTCGCTGATTGTTCCACCATACATCGTCGTCACCAGTTTGGGCAGCACGGGGATAATCAGCCCTATGCCGATCATATCCAGCAAGACAGTGATAAGGATGAACTGAATTCCGGCTTTGCGATTTTGCATAATGGTTCCGTCCTAAAAAGTCAGGTTGTTTGCTGAGGCATTAAACTGTCCTACACGTGCAACGGTCAAGGATGGTAGAAAAGATTTCCGGCTGGCTGAGAAATTTATTTGAAACTGATTTTGACGGCATTGGCTGTTTTGCCTTCGACGGTTAAGGCGACCTCAACTTCGCCGCGTCCTGCCAAAATTCGTGGCAAGCGAAGGTTGATTTGATCCAGCCCAACGAAATCACCTTGCTGGTCGGCATAAAGTACTTCGCAATTGATGCCGCCAGTTTGAACCGCCACCTGCGACATGCTGCCGCGAAATCGGATGCCTGTGCCGAAGAGGATCAAAAACAATTGGTCGGTGGCTGCTCCAAAATCTATTTGGACGGGCACTATCTGATTTGTTGCTTGATCGAAACGAGCGACGGGTTCGTCGCTTTGCGAACCATCTGCCCGAACCCGCAGCACGTAACCTGCCGCGATGCCTGAGCCACTGGAATTCGCCGAAAACAATCCGGGCGCGACTGAATCGAGTGTCAGCACTCCGCTGACTTTGACTGTGTCGCTGCGCGAAGCGGTGATCGTGATTTTGCCGGGAGCGACGCTCGTGGGCATCAGGTAATTGATCTGAGTCGGCGAAACGAAAAACAGTGGCACTGGCGTTTCGATTCCCAAGCGGTCTTTGGCAGTCAGCGAAACTCCGCCAAGCGAGGTCGGCAATGGAATCGTGTTGGCGACTTGTGTCGAAGTCGCCAGGTTGGTTCCAAACGCTGCCAGAATCATTTCGCGCGCAGCCATCACGCCGCGATAACTGGCGGCGGAAACGCTTGTCAGAGTTAGCGGAGTCGGTGGCTGTTCAAACGCGAAAAACGCCACAGGCATGTCGTGATCGGAAATTCGCTCTGGCCTGTTGGCTGCGCCGCGCAAGCTTTCAGGGAAGTCAGCGTTGTTGCGCGCAAACTCAAACCCGGTTGAAAGCGGCAATAAGTTGGCGGTTATCAAAACGTGATCAATCGTTTGCGCGTTGCCGTCAAACACATACGAGTAGCGCGAATCCGGCGCAGGCATCACGTCCAGCAGGTTAATCAAATCCGGGTTGACCAAATCCGGCGACGCCGAAATGACTTGTGTGGCAGGAGTCGGAGCGCCTTTGATCGTTCCCATCACGTCAACGTAACCGTCGTTAAATTGAAACGCATTGAAATCGCCAAGCACGACAATGCGTTCGTTCGGATTGGCAGTTTGGCGCGATTGAATCAGGTTGGCCAGGAATTCCGCCTGAGCACGTCGCTTGGCTCGGACGCGAGCGCCAGTTGCCGGATCGTTTTGGCTGAGCAGCGAACGCAAGTGGTTGACGATGACTGTGACTGCAAAGCTCGAACCGCTCGGCGATTGAATCGTCGCTTGCAGCAACAGCGGTGGGCGGTCGTTGAGCAATGCCGGTTGATTGTTTGTCGGGTCAGGGTACGTGGCGTCTTTGCCAACCTGCTGAACGTTCGCCGCCGTCACGCGCGAGCCTTTGACCAGAAAGCCGACATCAATTCCGCCGGGATCGTTTCCTTCAACCAAAAACGCCTGATAGTTCGGATTCGGCGCACCAGCGTCGGCGTTGAGTTTGGCCGCGATAGCTTGCAGCGTCGAAAGGTTCTCAACTTCTTCGACGCCGATGATGTCCGGTGAACGCATGACGTTCCGAATCGCCAGCGAAGCTTTGTTCAACTGCATATCGAACGCGGCTTGCGTCAGCACCGCGTCGCTGGTGCTGGGGTCGTTCACCGTGTCGAAAAATCGCTCCATATTGAACGAAGCGATGGTGAACTCTCCGGCTTCTGGAACTCTGACTGGCTGAGCCGCTGGGTTCAGTTGGCTGACGGTTGGAGCGGCTCCGATGGTGTTCGGTGTGACCTGCATCAAGGTGTAACGACCGGCGGAAAAATCCAGCGGGCCAATCAGTTTGGAAACGGCGTCTCCGCTGGCGACGTTCAGCACGCTGGTCGCGCTGCCGCCGGAGCGAGTGTCTACGCGAAGGACTTCCGGGTTGCCATCAAATCGGGGAATGCAGCAAGGCCCGCCAACTGGAAGGGGATCAAAGGGATCAAGTCCCAATTCTCGAAACGGCTTTGGGCCAGACAAGACGCCGAAGAAAATTCCATTGGAAGTCGAAGTCGCGGCGGCTTCATTGACCGAACCGTCAGTTGGCGCGACCACCATCAGCGATTCAACGCTGACTCTCATGCCCTCAAACTTTTCCAGTTGATCGAACGCTCCTGCCGGTTTCAGTTCATTGGCGGTCAGCGGAATCGCCGTCGGCAACGCGACGGCAGGTTGCGACAACACGCTGACCGTGGGATTGGTGATTTCTGTCAGCGTCAATCCTAAAATCGAACCAAACTCAGTAACAGTGCCAGTGACAGAAACGCTTTGCTGCAAAGAGACGGTTGGAGCCGAGGACGTGAAGACGAAGATGCCTTCGGAAGTGTTCGGATCGTTGTCAGCTTGATTGTCAGGGGCTTGCAGAAAGAAGCCATTGCTTTTTGTGCCGGTGACGATGCCGCTGGTTGAAACCTGTTTGCCGATGTGCGGCGAAGTCGAACCTGCGCCTTGAATGTCGTGAATCGCCAACGGAATCGGCTGAGCCGACGAAGTATTTGAGAATAGCCAGACAAGAGTTATGGCTGCCGAACACACGATGCCAACCAGAAAGCGGGATGCGGAAGCATAACGTTGAAGCATAGCGTTTTTGTCTGGCCTGTCGGTTTAGTTTGGAGTTATAGCGGTTTGGCGAATTTCTCTGACAATGTCTTTTTGGCGCGGTGATTGAATCACTTCATGGCTTACTCCTGATTAATTGTCCGTTTGATCCATTGAGGCAGGGCGTTTTTTGCCGAAGATTTCAGCGATGCGGCAACAGAAGCCCGGCAGAATGGCTTCGCTGGTCAGGTCTTCGTTTTCGGTCAGGATGGTTACTTTGGTTGGCGAATCGTAAATGCTGACGGTTCGGCTGCGTAGTGAAACCAGCCAAACCTGGTGAACTCCGGCGGCGAAGTAATCTTCGATTTTGGCTGTGACTTTTTCGAGAACATCGTTTGGCGAGATGACTTCGATGGCCAGGTCTGGTGCGATGGGAGCAATTCCGTCCACTTCGCCTTCTTCAGGCATTCGTTCGTTTGAGACAAAAGCCAAGTCGGGCAGGCGTTGGTTTTGTCCGATCTGGAAAGTCGTGTTGGAACTGTAAACGCCGCCCAGTTCATTGGCCTCAGCATGCGTCCCCAGCCGCGTGCCGAGCCGCATGATTGTGCTGCCGTGCTGAGCGCCATCTGGCTCTTTTTTCTCCGGTTTGCCATTGACGATTTCGTATTCGAACTCAGGATCAAGAGCGATTTCTGAAATTGCAGTAGCTGTTGCTGCCGTCATTGATTTGTCTCCTTTCGTGAGATTGGTTGATCGAAGCAAACCGATTCTAAGCCTTCGTTCCTTGCAGCGGCAATGCTTTTCAGGCTTCGCGTTTAATCACGAACAAGGTGATGTCGTCGTATTGAGGTGCGTTTCCGGCGAAACGGTCAATTTCGTTGAAGACTTTATCCACCACAATTTCTGCTGATTCGTTGGCAATCGGGCGGATGAAATTTGCCGTGCGCTCTTCGCCGAATTCGTTTTCCTGTTCGTCCTGAGCTTCGGTGACTCCGTCGGAAAACAGCGCCAGCAAATCACCGGGCAACAATTCAACGCTGCATTCGGTGTAAGGCGAAACAAGATTGACGATGGAGGGATCCATCAAGCCAAGTGGTGTGCCGGTGGATTTCAACCATTCGGCTTCGCCGTTGGCGCGCAGCAGCAGGCAATCGGTGTGGCCTGCGTTGACGTAACGACCTTTGCCTGTGGCCAGATCGAGTTCGACCAAAATTGCCGTGATGTATTTGTTCGATGGCGTAGTCGCATAAAGCAATTCGTTCGTGTGCGAAGCCAGTTCCGTCAGGCTGGGAATGCGGCCAAGCAGAGCGCGCATAGTCGCCTGCATGTTGCTCATTAATAAAGATGCGGGCAGACCTTTACCTGAAACGTCGGCAACGCAAATCAACTGACAGTCATTTCCATCAGTCGTTTTGAATTTCAGTATGTCGTAATAATCTCCGCCGCAGCTACGCGCCGGACGATTGCGGGCGGCCAGATCGTATCCCGTCAGTTTGGGCAATTTGGCAGGGAAGAGGTTTTGCTGGATCGAAGCCGCCAACGCCAATTCCTGCTCCATCTTTTTGCGTTCCAGGGTTTCGCGGACGAACCAGGCGTTTTCAAAGGCGACGGCGGCTTGAGCGGTCAGGCCAGCGCCGAATTCCAGATCGGATTCGCTGTATGACAGATTGCCCGGACGCGGCCCCAGCAACGCAAAACCTCCGGTTGTTGCATCACCGGCTTTGATCGGAAACAGAACTTCGCCTTGTTCTTCGCGCAGCAAAGTTTTCAAATGGCATTCTGGCAAATCGGCCACGCGGACGGCTTCGTCCAGCGATTCAACGTCAATGCCGAAACTTTCGTAATTATCCAGATCGCTCAACTCCATGCCTTTCATGCGCAGCACGGGCGGATGGCCGGTTTTCCAAGCGATCAATGCGTACCGTCGAACCGCCCAGCGCCCAGCCAGCGTCAGCATCAACAACTGGGCGACTTCGTCAGGTTCGATGGTTGCGGTCAAGCCGCGAACCAGATCGAGCAGCGTTTTTAACTCCTGAACTTTTTGGTCAAGCTCCTGGTTGAGTTGCTGGGTTTCGGCGTGAGCGCGAGCATTGGAAATGCCGCTGGCAGCAATACCCAGCAATGCCTTCAAAAATTGCAGTTCATCTTCGCCGATTTTTTTATTCGGCGGGGTGTTGATACCCAACAAACCAACTGGTTGCGCTACGTCTCCGATTGGCAGAATCGTTTCGATGCCGGCAGAGCGGGCGAGTTCTTCGTCGAATTCCTGGCCTTTGGAGATTTTCGCCGTGCCGCGAACCAACGCCAGGCGCATAGTTCCAGCATTCAGGCCATCTGAGGGGGCGACGGCAATCAGGCTTTTGCTGACCAGCAATCGCCCCATCACGGAGCGCAGCAAATGACGCAGCAAATCATCCAGGTTCAACGACGAATGCAGCAATTGCGCCGATTCCAGCAGCGCCTCTGCCGATTCCAGCGTGGTTTCCAGCTTCGGAATGTTTGGGTTGTTCATCGGAGGTTAGGCAGGCAGTTGGGTTAGTTTTTCAGCGAATTCAGCCAGTCTTCAAAATCCAGCATCGCTTTGAATTCGCTTTCTTCTTTCATCAAATCCAGGAAGCGAGTCAGGTCTTCAGCCATCAGCATTGGCAGCGCCGCGCTGGAGTCCGTTTGTTGATATTGGCCATCGCTCAGCAAATGAATCGTCAACGTTTTGTTGTCGTATCGCCAGACTTCCGGAATTTCCAGCGCGGCGTAAATCGGCATTTTGGAAATCGAGCCATGGTAAATGTCCACTTCCAACGCGACATCGGGTGGCGGGTCAACTTCAAAATCCAGCTTCAACCGTTTGCCCAATTGCGGCACGGTTTGCACATAAAAACAGGCGTCCGGCTCCAGGCCTTTTTGCTTGCGAGATTTTTTGATGGTCGCGGTTCCGAAGAAGCGAATGTCAATTCGCAGTCGCAAACTAAGCAGGCGCAACATTCCGTTAATGAATTGCGCGTAAGTTTCATGAAGTGTTGAAGTGGACATAAGCTGAAGAACCCCTTCGCTGAAGCTGACTTGCACCAGATGGGAATCAGGCGGCAATTGATCGTGCAGCCTTTCATAGTCGCTCCACTGCGCATCCCGAAAGACACGCACTTCACCAGGCTCCATTTGCTGGGCGATTTTGTAGTAGTTGATTGATGGTGCGGCGACGGTAGTTGTGCTCATAGGGACTTCTCCGAATTGCTTCCCGAATTACTTTTTGATGAGCTTGGTCATGTGAAGTTCGTTTTTCAAGCCGGGTTCGATTTCGTAACTGACTTCGTCCATCAGAGTTTTAATCAGGCGAATGCCAAGTCCGCCGGAGCGTCGTTCCTGAACCAGTTGGTCAACGGATTTTTGATTGATCTTGTCCGGTTCAAAGCCTCGCCCTTCGTCAATGACGGAGATTTTCAGCTTTTCGTCGTCGAACGTCGCGCGCACGCTGACATCTTTGGTGATGTCGTGACCGTAAGCGTGTTCGATGACATTGGCGCAGGCTTCGTCAACGGCCAGTTCCAGCTTGTTAATTTCGGCATCGTCCAGCGTAGCCTGTCTGCCGACGCTGGTGACGAACTCGCGGATCATCGCCAGATTTTCAGTCGAGGAAGGAACTTGCAAAGTGAATTTTCGTTCGATGGCAGCCATCTTTTGTCAGCCTCCTGAAGCTCGGTGCAGTACCGGAAACGGTAGCGACCGGGTAATCAACTGGCAGCAAAACTCCGCTTAGCCGCAGATTGATTTTCCAGCATTTCAAAAATGTCCTGAAAGCCAAGGATGTCGAACGTATGTTTGACCTTGGGAACCAGCCCGCAGATTTTGATGTCGCCGCCGCTTTCCCGAACCTCTTCGACAAAAGTCATAAACACTCCGAGTCCGGCAGAAGAAATGTAACTCAACTTTTCGCAATCAACGATCAGGCGTTTATGCCCGGCGTCAATTTCGGATTGAACGGCGCTCTCGAATTGCGGCGCGGTGTGTGCGTCAACAAAGCCTTCGAGTGTGATAATGGCAAGACCGTCTTCAACGGCGGTCTGAATCGCAAACGGATTTGGCACGTCGAAATAACCTCCAACAAAAATAAAAGCAGGGAAAATCTGTAATGCTTGAAAGTGCGGCCAATAGTAGCATAATCGCTTCGAGTCGCAACTTTCACCACTGCAACAATTTGAGGAATCCGAATGACAAACAGGCTCAGGCTCGTTCTCGGCACGCTTTTCTTTGTCTTGATGTTCGTTCAACTGGCGGCGGTCGCCACTCTGCCGCTTCGGGGGAGTTACGACGGTTGGAGTTCTCGCTGGACTGACGGGCAACCCACCATCATTTCTGTTGATCGCAATGGACCGGCAACGGATTTGCAAGTTGGCGACATTATTCTGGCAATCAACGGCGTCAATCCGAAAAAACAATCCTCCATTTTGAATCTAAGCCGTTCCTTTCCAGCCGGAACTATTTACACGATGACGATCCGACGAAACCAGCAGCAATTGGAATTGGTGTTGGCCACCGCGCCGTTGCGAATAAATTGGCTTTCGTTTGCTACGTTCGCGCTTATCAATCTGTTGTTTTGGTTGATCGGGCTGACCGTGTTTGTACTAAAGCCAAATGACAAGCAGGCGTTTTTGCTGGCGTTGATGTTGGGAACGTACACGGCGGTCAATGGCAGCAACATTGACGGATTACCGTCAGGGCTGATTGAAATCGTCCGTTTTGGGAAATTGGTTGGGTTGTGGTTTGTGCCAATCTTCGTCCACTTCTTTTTGTATTTTCCTGAGCGTTCGCCATTGTTGAAACGGTTTCCGAAAATCCTGCTGTTTGTTTACGTCCTGTTTCTGATTTTTGTGTTACCGGGTTTTGCGATTGAGCGAGTTTCTCCTGGCATTGCCGCGTGGTTGCGTTCCACCTGGCTGTTGCAACAAAGATGGTACGGAATGCTGGGAATGATCGTGCTGGTCGGATTGCTGTTTTTCGGCCTGGTGGTATTGGCAATCAATTATCGCGCTGCGAGTCTGACGGATCGTCGCCGCTTGCGAGTTGTCGCCGCTGGCAGTGGGGCCGGTTTCCTCAATTTGTTTTTGATGCCGTTGGGAGAATTCTTCGGCTTGAAGGACATGTTTCCAACGGTCTGGGGCTTTCTGGGTACCTCGCTGGTTTTTACCTTGCCGCTGGTTCCGCTGTCGTTTGCATACGCCATTATTCGTCATCAAGTCATCCCGGTCAGTTTGATGATTCGGCGCGGAGTTCGGTATCTGCTGGTGTCGCGCGGATCGGTGTTGATCGAAGCCGTAATTGTCATTCTGACTGTGACGGCCGTGCTGACTTATCTCTTCAGCCGGTTCAAACCATCTGGAATTGTCATCGGAACGGTTTCGGCGGCAGTGGCGATTCTGGTTTGGAAACTGGAAGGCTGGCTGCACGAAAAATATCTGGCCCCGATCATTGACCGTAAGTTTTTCCGCGAATCGTACAACTCGCACCAGATCATCGCTGACCTGACTGATTCGCTGCGTTCGACCGCCAGCTTGCCGCAGTTGTGCCGGGAAGTGGCGACGAAAATTCAATCGGCGTTGAAAACCGAAAACGTCACTGTGTTGTTGCGCGATGAAGCGACAGGGAATTACGTCAGCGGTTATTCTTGCGAATTTAACTCCGCCAATGGCCAGGCCGCCGTTTGCCAACAACCGTTTCGGCTGCGTCGAGATTCGTTGGCCGTTGCCAGGCTGATCGAAACAGCTCAGCCGCTGGAAGCGGATTCTTTTGACGACGAAGATTTGCGGCAGATGAAATCGGCCTTGTTGCTGCCGTTGGCGACCCGACAGGAGATGCCCGGCATCGTTTCGCTCGGAGCGCGATTAGGCGATTTGCCGTTTTCCGGCGAAGACAAAGCTTTGTTGATGAGCGCCGCCGGCCCGACGACCTTTGCGATTGAAAACTCTCGACTGGTCGAACGCATGATCGAAGAAGCTCGCCGCCGCGAAGAAATCGAAGCCGAAAATCAGCAGCGCGCCAAAGAACTGGAAGAAGCCCGGCAACTGCAGATTTCGATGTTGCCCAAAAGCATCCCCCAATTGCCGCATCTGGAAATTGCCGCCTACATGAAGACAGCTACGGAAGTCGGCGGCGATTATTATGACTTTCATTTGTCGGCTTCGGGAGAATTGACCATTGTCGTCGGCGACGCAACCGGGCACGGATTGAAAGCCGGAACCGTAGTCACCGCGACCAAAAGCCTGTTCAATCATCTGGCCGAAACCGCCGACGTGACGGAATTTTTCAGTCACTCGTCGCGCGCCTTGAAGCAGATGAACATGCGTTCGTTGTTTATGGCCATGACCGTAGCGCGCATCAGCGGAAGCAGTCTGACATTGAGTTCCGCCGGGATGCCTCCGGTGCTGATTTATCGAGCCGCCATCAGCGAAGTCGAAGAAATCCAACTGACCGGCGTTCCGCTGGGTAGCGTCAAAGAATATCGCTATCGCCAGCAAACCGTCGGCATCGCTTCGGGCGACGTGATCGTTTTGATGAGCGATGGTTTGCCCGAACGCTTCAATCCCTTCAGCGAGATGCTGGGTTACGACCAGCCGAAACTCGCTCTGGCTGAATCGGCTGGATTGTCGGCGCAATCCATCATCGAACGAATGCTGACCGACGCCGACGACTGGGCAAAAGGCCGTCCGCTGGATGACGACGTGACTTTCGTCGTGGTGAAGGTTCGATAGGTGAATGCGAGTTCTACTTCTAAACAATTTGCCTGCGCCGTACTTCACGCCACTGTTTGCCCGACTGGGGGAACTGTTGGAAGGGAAGTTGACGGTTTGTTATTCCTCTGACTGGAATCAGACCGTCGGTTGGGAACAGGTTTCGGACGAAAGCAATCAGGCGATTTTTCTCGACCGCCGAGCGCCGAAGCTTCGTCGCTGGTTGGGCAGCGGAGTTGCGGCGGCGGTCGCTCTGTTGAAAGTGTTGAAGACTGAAAAGCCGGAGTTTGTGATTTGTTATGGCTACACATTGCTGCCGCAGTTCGTGTTGCTGCTGTGGGCGATAGCGACTCAAACGCCGTTTGCGCTGAGCGGAGACGCTAACTTTTATAATGATGCGCCGAAGGGCTTGAAAGGAATTGGCCGGGCGTTCTGGCTGCGCTTCGTTGTCGGCAGAGCCGCTGCTTTGATATGTGTCGGCACGGCCAATCGAATGTTCTGGCAAAAATATGGAGCGCGCGACGAACAGCTTTTTCACGCCGGGTTTGCTGTGAACAACTTTGGAGTGCTGCGACTCGGTGCAGCTTTGCTTTCTGTAAGGGATATTTCCGCTGAGCTTCAATCCATCATTGACGAACGAAAAGCTGCGCCGAGTCGCAGCACTCCAAGAGTTATCTTTCTGTTTGTTGGCAGGCTGGTCGAGCGCAAAAACGTCAGGCTGATTCTTCAAGCTGCGCGGCGATTGGATGCGGAGCGGTTCGCCGTCGTGATTGCCGGTTCGGGCGAACAGTTGGCGGAATTGAAATCGCTGGCGGCGGATCAAGCCAATGTTCATTTCTTGGGCAACGTGGCTCCGGCGGATTTGCCAGCGGTGTACGGTTTGGCGGATGTGTTGGTGCTGCCCGCGCGCGACGAACCTTGGGGATTGGTTATCAACGAAGCGATGGCTAGCGGATTGGCAATCATCGCTCACCAACATTGCGGAGCTGCGGTTGATCTGGTCGCCGAAGACAACGGATTTAAGTTGAGCGGCTTTTCAGTGGAAGAATTGGCGGCGGCGATGAATGCGCTGATTCACGATCAAGGCTTGCTGAATTCGATGAAGGCAAATTCCCTGCGAAAGATTCAGGCTTGGACGATTGAAAATGCCGCCGATGGGATTGTCGAAGCGATTGCTGCAAGCGGGCGTTTGAGGAAGATTTGATAAATCGAGCAAAAATTCCCGTCGAATCTCCCGTCAAATGGCTGTTGTGAAAATTCTTCCCGGCAATTCGTGTAAGAACTGCTCAGTTGTTCGGCGGATCGAGATTTGAGGAGAATTCAGGAAATGGCTAAAAGGCCTGTCGTTATTGCGTTTTAGAGTTTTTTGGCGAGAAAGGAATCTTTGGCATCGAGGTTGCTCTAGCAAGGGTGGGGCAACGAGATACCAGGTGGTTAGTTCCACTGACGGTGTCAGCGGTTACCAGGGTGAGGAAGGTAACCGCACTTATTGGGCGCGACAGGCAATCCCACGACTGTCGCGCCTATTTCTTTTTCAGCCAAAGTTTTCCCATCCTGAAAATCCTGTCGAGGTTCATTCGGTTGCTTCTTCACCAAACACATCCAACAAAGACATTTGATTGACGTGCTTGCTGGGCTTTTTCAGATGCTTGGCGAATTTCGGTTTGCCGGTCACGTCCAGTTCGTTTTGTTCCAGGTTGGTCAGAATTTCACGGGCGCGCTCGACGACGGTCTTCGGCAATCCGGCGAGCTTGGCGACTTCGATTCCGTAACTTTTGCTGGCCGAGCCTTCGACGACTTTTCGCAGAAAGACAATCTCGCCTTTCGATTCTGAAACAGCGACCTGGTAATTGCGGACTCCGGGGCGGAGTTTCGATAGCTCGGTCATTTCGTGATAGTGCGTGGCGAACAGCGCCTTCGCCGAATGGCGTTCGTGATCGTGCAGATATTCGGCAATCGCCCAAGCTAGCGACAATCCGTCAAAGGTCGCCGTGCCGCGCCCGACTTCATCCAGCAAGACCAAGCTGCGCGGCGTAGCGGTGTTCAGAATGTTGGAGGTTTCGATCATCTCGACCATAAACGTCGAACGTCCGCGAGCCAGATTGTCCGATGCACCTACGCGAGTGAAGATGCGATCCACCAGCGCGATCTTTGCTGAATTGGCCGGAACGAAGCTCCCCATCTGCGCCATCACCACAATCAGCGCTGCTTGTTTCAGGAAGACGCTTTTACCGCCCATGTTCGGGCCGGTGATAATCAGCAACCGATCTGTAGTGTTGTTGACGCAGAGGTCATTCGGCACAAACCGCTCGCCCAAAGTTTCGATCACAGGATGTCGTCCGCCACGAATTTCGATTTCGTCTCCTTCATGAAGTTGCGGGCGAATGTAATTTCGCTGCGCCGCGACTTCGGCCAAGCTGCTGAGCACATCCAGAGTCGCCACAGCACGCGCCACGCCTTGAATTCGTTTTACTTCGTGGGCGATGCGGCGGCGAACGTCTGTGAACAATTCAATTTCGATTTCGAGAATTCGTTCTTCCGCGCCGAGCACTTTGGCTTCGTATTCTTTCAACTCCGGCGTAGTAAATCGCTCGGCGTTGACCAGCGTTTGTTTGCGTTCGTAATCAGCCGGAACTTTGTCTTTGTTGGCGTGGCTGATTTCGATGAAGTAGCCAAAGACATTATTGAACTTCACCTTCAGCGTGGAAATGTTCGTGCGTCCGCGTTCGCGGGCTTCGATGGCTGCGATGTAGCTTTTGCCGCTGTGCGCCAGATTGCGAAGCTCGTCGAGTTCGGGATGAAATCCGTCTCGGATCATTCCGGATTCATTGACTGCGGCGGGCGGTTCGTCGGCAATGGCTTCGGCAATCAGCGAGCGAATGTCGGCCAATTCGTCCATGCTTTCGGCCAGCACTTCCAGCAGAGAAGAGCGGCAATCGGCCAGCGTTTGCCGCAATCGCGGAACCAGTTCGATGGATTGGCGCAGGGCGATCAAGTCGCGGGCATTGGCTCGGCCAAGCGTGACTTTGCCGCACAACCGTTCCAGGTCGGACATCGGTTCCAGCAATCGCCGCAATTGATCGCGTTTGATCGTAGAAGTTTTCAATTCCGTCACAGCGTCCAATCGAGCTTCGATTTCGCCAAGCTTGACCGATGGCCGCAAAATCCATTGCCGCAACAAACGCGCCCCCATTCCGGTTTGAGTTTGATCCAGCACGCCGACCAGACTGTGAGCCGTCACACCATCGGTCGCTGTCGTCAATTCCAAATTCGAAACGGTCGTGGCATCCAACACTAAAAATTCGCTTGGCTCGAAAAAAGTGATTTCGCTCAAATGCGACGCCTGCGCTTTTTGAGTTTCGTTGATGTAATGAGTCGCTCCGCCAGCCGCACAAACAGCCAAATTGCGCCCGCTCAGCCCGAACCCGTCCAAAGAAGTCACGCCGAGTTGAGTTCTGAGCAATGAATCAGCGTGGTCGAATCCAAACAGCCAATCATCCAACGGAGTTAAAGCTAAATTCTTGAAAATATAAGGCTCTGGTTCTGATAACGGAATAGCCTTGCTGGTTTGATCGTTGGCTTGGTTTTCAGAGAATGTAGTTTTCGCAGAACTTGAGGCTGATAACGGCTCGGCGTTTCCAGATAGGGGAGAGGGATTTTGTGGCTCTGTCTTTTCAAGCTTATGCAGATTTTTTTGTCCGAACAGCGAAGATAGGGAATTTGGAAAAATGACTTCGCGCGGAGAAAAAATCTCTATTTGCTCCAGAACTTTTTGCCAGGCGGAATCGCCTGCAAACTGAGTCGCTAAAAATTCGCCAGTCGAAAGGTCTAAAAGTGCAACGCCCATTCCTTGCCCTGAGCCGCAAATCGAAGCCAGGTAGCTGTTTTGTTTGGCTTCGAGCAATTGGCTTTCGAGCGCCGTTCCGGGAGTGACGACTCGCACCACTTCGCGTTTGACCAATTTCGTCGTGGATTTTGGGTCTTCGGTTTGTTCGCAGATGGCAATGCGAAAGCCTTTTTTGACTAGCTTGGCTATGTAACCGGTGACTGCGTGATGCGGAATGCCGCACATTGGAATAGGAACTCCTCGCTCTTTTTGCCGCGAAGTCAGGGTGATTTCCATCTCACGAGCGCCAATAATCGCATCGTCAAAAAACAGTTCGTAAAAATCGCCCATTCGGAAAAAGAGCAATGTGCCTGGGTACTGTTTTTTGATTTCGTAAAACTGGCGCAGCATAGGCGTAAGTTGCCCCGCGCTTTTGTCAGAAGACATTTGGTTGTGCCTTTCAAAAAAGATGTGTTGAGTCGTTTGGAACGGACTGAGTGCCACTTGTTAGCCCGTGATTGGAAGATATAATTCGCGCTCAATTTATGTCAAACCTCGAAATCACCAACGACAATCTGCCGCTAGTCCTGGCTGTGGATACTTCTTCGGCAATTGCCGGATATGCTTTGGCGCGCGGCGAAACCCTGCTAGCTTCGATCAATGGCGATGCTGCGGTTCCGCATTCGCGGGCATTTTTCCTTCAAATTACTGAACTGCTGAATTCTGCTGGCGTAAGTTTGAACGATGTTCAGCTTTTTGTTGTCGCCACAGGGCCAGGCAGCTTTACCGGTTTACGAGTTGGATTGGCCGCAGTCAAAGGTCTGGCTCAAGTGCTTGGAAAACCGCTGCTCGGAGTGAACACTTTCGACGCTGTTGCATTGGCGACAAAAGTAACTGGCGACTTGTTGGTTTTGATCGAAGCCGGTCGGCGCGAAGTTTATTTCGGTTTTCGGCGAATGACCGAAGCTGGCTTGGTCGAATCCACAGGCGAAGACCTGGTTGGAACGCCGGAAAAACTTTTGAATTTGATTCCTGACGGCCAGGTCATCACCGGCTCAGTTTCGGAAACGATTCTTGCCAGTCGGCCTGATTTGCGATTCTGTCCGGTAAGTTCGACTCCTGCCGAAGCCATTGCCCTGTACGCTCCAAAGTTATTGGCTTTTGGAATGGCTTCCAGCTTGCGACCGCATTACGTCCGCCCTTCGGACGCCGAGATCAAACGAAAGGATTGAGCAGTTTGGAAATTCGCCTGGTTCCAATGCAGCCCGAATTGATTCCGGCAGTGATTTCACTGGAACAGGATTGTGGCTTGAGTTCGCGCGAAGCGGCCAGTTATTCAAATCTGCTTCAAGGCTCGAATTCGGTTTTGCTGGTCGCACTCAATGATTCAAGCGCAATCGTCGCGGTCTTTTCTGGCTGGGTCGTCGCTGACGAATTCGAGATTGACAACATTGCTGTTTCTCCGGCTTTTCGCCAACAGGGAATTGCCGCAAAACTGCTCGCCCAAGCCATCGAAGTCGCCGGAAACAAAGGCGCTATCCGGGCAATTTTGGAGGTGCGAGCAAGCAATCAACCGGCTTGCGCTTTGTATGAAAAGTTCGGATTTGCTGTTGTCGGAAGGCGAAAAAGCTATTACCGGGAGCCGAAAGAAGATGCCTTAATAATGGCCATTGAACTTCGATGAAAATCTCTTGTGGTAGCCAGAAACTATCTTGATGCCACTTTGTCTTTGTACTAATATCCGGGTCAGCTAAGCAGTAACCGGTAACCAACTTACCAAAACACAGGCAACTCTATCTTCTAAGGAGGAAAAGCCAATGAGCATTCCAGCTAGTGAGGCAGCTTTGAAGGACTATCTAATTAATCACGACGATAAATACCGCGAACTCGCCGATGAGCACCATAAATATGATGCCCGATTGAGCGAACTCATATCACTTTCACATCCGAGCGAAGATGAGCAAATTGAAGAAGCCATTTTGAAAAAGAAAAAGCTCTTCTTGAAAGACCAAATGGAGATGATTGCGAAAAGTTATAAGACCAGCGCAACATCGCATTGATAAATCGAATTCAACTCAGTCAAAACAAGTATTCACAAAACGGAAGACGGGGACGCAAAAATGTGTTCCCGTTTTCTTTTGCCGTTTGGCCTGATAATCTCTCGTTTCGTCAAACAATCTCAAAACTCATCATACTTTTTCAGGAGCCAGGCTTTGCTTCGAGACGCATATCTGTTCATTGTCCCGCTCGGAATTTCAGGGCTGACATTTTTGCTGTTGGGCTGGGTGATCGCGCCGCCATTTTTGTGGGGAGCCGGAATTTTGTTGTTTCTGGCCGCATTTGTGGCGTTTTTCTTTCGCGATCCGGATCGGGAAGAATCCGCTGACGAAAAAACGATCGTTTCTCCAGCGGACGGGTTAATTGTTGTCGTCAAACCAGTTGATCCGCAAAACGCTCAGGCGGGTACGCTGATCAGCATCTTCCTTTCGATCTTCGATGTTCACATCAACCGCTCGCCGATGGCCGGAACCATCACCAGTTACGAATACAAACCGGGCAAATTTTTAGTGGCGACCAAAGAGAGAGCTTCCGTCGAAAACGAGCAAACCATCGTCACGGTCGAAAATCGCCACGCCAAAATCGTCTTCAAACAGATTGCCGGATTGATTGCGCGTCGGATCGTTTTCTGGAAACAATCCGGCGATTCGATCAAACGTGGCGAACGCGTCGGATACATCAAATTCGGTTCGCGCATGGATGTCATTCTGCCGCCGCAGGTCAACGTACTCGTCAAAAAAGGGCAGCGCGCCAAAGGTGGCGTCACTATTTTGGGAAAGGTATCTGAATGAGCGACTTCGACGAAGAAATCCAGGCTAATCCACCGCGGCGCGGGATCAAAAAAGGCATTTACATCGTTCCGAGCGCCTTTACGATTGGCAACATCCTGTGCGGGTTTTACGCTGTCATCAATTCGGCTCAGGCGTATCAATTGCTGAACCAGCCGAATGGCCTGCCCAAAGCGACGCAGCTTTTTGATAACGCTGCACGAGCCATCGGCATAGCTTTTCTGCTGGATGGTTTGGACGGTCGAATTGCGCGTATGACCAAAGCGACCAGCGATTTCGGCGTCGAATTGGATAGCATTGCCGATGTGCTGACCTTTGGCATTGCTCCGGCCTTTATGGCCTACACCTGGGGCTATGGTTCAACGCCTGGCTTGGAGCGAGTCGCCTGGGGAGTATCGTTTTTCTTTTTGATTTGCGGCGCGCTTCGGCTGGCGCGTTTCAACGTGATGGCCAGAGCGCCACGATTTTCCGACGCTGGCAAATCACCCAAGCTCGACAAAAAATCCTTTGTTGGTTTGCCAATTCCTGCGGCGGCAACAATGCTGGCAGCAGTCATTCACTTTGTGCCACGTCCTTTGCCGACGCTGAAATCCGATCAATTGCATCTTTATAGTTGGGCATTGATTGTTGGAATGTCGGCTCTGGCTGTTTTGATGGTCAGCACGTTTCGATACAACAGCTTCAAAAACATTGGCCCCAAAAGCAATAAACCCTTTATCACCTTGCCGTTGCTGTCTTTGCTGCTGGCTGGAATTTGGTTTTATTCGCAATGGGTGTTGCTGATTTTGACTACGGTTTATGTCTCGCACGGGCCTGTCATCAAGCTGTGGAATCTCCTGAGCCGACCTTTTCGCCGTCAGATAGATGATTCGTCCGAATCCGTGCCCGCCGAGCAAAAAAACTAACTTCATTTGAGGAGCAGTCTAGTGTCAAAAGGCTTCGAAACCGTCATCATTTTGGATTTCGGTTCGCAATACACTCAATTAATCGCCCGCCGCATTCGTGAAGTCGGCGTTTACTGTGAAATTCATCCTTACAACACCTCCATCGAAACTGTCCAACGTTTGAACCCGAAAGGCCTTGTGCTTTCAGGCGGCCCAAGTTCTGTTTATGAAAACGACGCGCCGCATTGTTCGCCCGACGTTCTCAGTTTAGGAGTTCCCGTTCTTGGGATTTGCTACGGCGTCCAATTGCTGAGTTATTTCCTTGGCGGCAAAGTCGAATCGTCTTCGCGCCGCGAATACGGAGCCGCTCAGGTCAGGCAAAACGGCGGCAATCAATTGCTGGCTGGTTTGCCGACGGAATTTCAAGCCTGGATGAGCCACGGCGATCACGTCACCGCTCCGCCCGCCGGGTTTGAAGTCACGGCTCAGACCGACAACGCGCTTGGCGCAATCGAAGACAATTCCCGCCGTTTGTATGGTTTGCAGTTTCATCCCGAAGTCGCTCACACGCCAAACGGCAAGCAGGTTTTGCAAAACTTCGTGCGGAACATTTGCGGCTGCCACGCCGATTGGACTCCGGCTTCGTTCGCGCAATCGGCCATTGAACGAGTCCGCGAACAGGTTGGCGACGGTCACGCAATTTGTGGATTGTCTGGCGGAGTGGATTCGTCAGTTGCGGCGGCGATTGTCGCCCGTGCCATTGGCGACCGCCTTACCTGCATTTTTGTGGACAATGGCTTACTGCGAAAAAACGAGTTTGAAAAAGTCCTTGAAGCTTTTCGCAATTATGGCGAATTGAAAGTTTGTGGAGTTGGCGCAGGCGAACGGTTTTTGGCCAAGTTGAAAGATGTCGCCGACCCTGAACGCAAACGCAAAATCATCGGCTACGAATTTATTGAAGTCTTTCAGGAAGAAGCAACCAAGCTTGGCGAAGTGGATTTTCTGGTTCAAGGCACGCTTTATCCGGATGTGATCGAATCGGTTTCGGTCAAAGGGCCTTCGGCGGTGATTAAGAGTCACCACAACGTTGGCGGATTGCCGGAAAAGATGAAGCTTAAGCTGGTTGAGCCGTTGCGCGAACTTTTCAAAGACGAAGTCCGCGCTGTTGGCCGAGAATTGGGCTTGCCGGAAATGCTTATTAATCGTCAGCCGTTTCCTGGCCCTGGCTTGGCGGTTCGTATTCTTGGCCCTGTGGACGAAAATCGCGTCAAATTGCTTCAAGAGGCTGATAACGTGGTAATGGAAGAAATTAAACGTGCTGGGTTATATGAAAAAATCTGGCAAGCCTTCGCGGTTCTTCTTCCGATTCAAACTGTTGGGGTTATGGGTGATTTTCGCACCTACGAAAATGCAGTCGCCATCCGTGCCGTCGAAAGCTCAGACGGAATGACTGCCGATTGGGCGAAAATCTCTTATGAAGTTCTGGAAAATATCAGCCGCCGCATCGTCAGCGAAGTGCGCGGCATAAATAGAGTTGTTTACGACATTAGCTCAAAACCGCCCAGCACCATTGAATGGGAATAAGCAGTGGATTACCGGGGCTTCTTAAGCATAAACAGCTTTGTTTTTGATATAAGCACAGCGATTAGGCGAAGGTTTAAGTTGCTGGAATTATAGGAGCTTAAGCTGGCTTAAAGATAAAGGCGAGACGCTTAACAGGCGAATTAAGCTGTAGTTGCTTTGGCTTAAAACAAATATGGACAAAGAGTTTGTACATCTGCATTTGCACACCGATTACAGTTTGCTGGATGGTGCGATCAAGATTGGGCCGCTGGCCAAGCGTTTGGCAGAATTGAAAATGTCTGCTGCGGCGATCACTGATCACGGCAATTTGTATGGCTCGCTGGCGTTTTACAACAAGATGAAGGCCGAAGGCGTCAAGCCGATCATCGGCATCGAAGCTTACATTGCTCGCGGCAGCCGGCTGGAAAAAGGTGCGAGCAATCTTCCACAAGGCGACAAAGCCACCAACCATATAGTTCTGCTGGCAAAAAACCTGGCCGGGTATCACAATCTGGTCAAGCTCTCCTCTTACTCATACACCGAAGGTTTTTGGCGAAAACCGCGCATTGACAAAGAATTACTGGCCAAACACAGCGAAGGTTTGATTGGGCTTTCCGCCTGCATCAGCGGAGTTCCGCCTTATCTTTTGTTGCGCGACAAATTTGAAGAAGCCGCCAAAGAGACTTTGGAGTTTCAGGACATTTTTGGCAAAGGGAATTACTACCTGGAAATTCAGGAGCACGGACTTGATGCTCAGCGGCGCGTTCGCAAACCAATGGTCGAGCTTTCCAAAAAGACCGGCGTGCCGATTGTGGCGACCAACGATTCGCACTACTTGATGCCGGACGATGTCAAAGCTCATGAAATGCTGCTTTGCATCGGTCGCGGCAAAGCCTATGACCCTAAGTTTCTGACTTATGGGCAGCCGGGTTTTTATGTCAAAAGCGCCGAAGAAATGTGGCAAGTGTTCGGCGAAGAGCCTGACTTGCTGTTTCGAACTTTGGAAATTGCCGAAAAGTGCGATCTGACTTTCCCAAAAACAATTGACCAGGTTCCGGTTTTTCCGGTTCCCGAAGATCACACGATTGACAGTTACTTTGAAAAAGTCGCCTGGGACGGTTTTGAAGAGCGGCTGAAAGAAATTTGGGCGCCGCTTCAGGCTTCCGGGTCGTTGCGTCATCCGTTGGAAAAGTACAAAGACCGTTTGGCGCATGAAATCGCCACCATCAAACGGATGGGCTATTCCGGTTATTTTTTGATCGTCTGGGATTTCATTCGTTACGCCAAGCGAAAGGGAATTCCGGTCGGGCCGGGGCGCGGTTCGGCTGCGGGCAGTCTTGTGGCGTACTGCCAAAAAATCACCGACGTTGATCCGATTCAGTATGATTTGCTCTTCGAGCGATTCTTGAACCCGGAGCGAGTAACTATGCCGGATATTGACGTTGACTTCTGTGTTCGCGGACGAGCCGAAGTTATCAATTACGTCAGCGATCTTTATGGACGGCAGAACGTTTGCCAGATCATCACCTTCGGAACGATGGCTTCAAAAGCAGTCATCAAAGACGTTGGTCGGGCGATGGGAACCGATGTCATCAGCTACGCCGAAGTCGAAAAAATCGCCAAGATGATTCCGCCACCGGTTCGTGGTCGTAACGTGTCCATCGAAGCCGCCATCGAACAAAATCCCGACCTGAAAAGAGCTATCGAAACAGATGAGCGGATTTCCGATCTGATTGATGTCGCTCGCAAGCTGGAAGGGAACGCTCGGCATTCCTCAGTTCACGCCGCCGGAGTCGTCATTTCACCTAAACCGCTTCACGAATTGATTCCAGTTTGCACTGGCCAGAACGACGAATTGATTACGCAGTTCGTGATGTCCGACCTGGAAAAAACCGGAATGCTGAAGATGGATTTTTTGGCGTTGACGACGCTGACCATCATTGAAGATTGCCTGAAAACCATCGAGCAGGAAACCGGCGAGCGTCCTGACCTTGCGAACATTTCCTTGACCGACGAAGGCGCATTGAAACTGTTTTCCGATGGATTGCTCAACGCTGTTTTCCAGTTTGAAAGCTCCGGTATGGTCGAAATCTGCCGCAAGTTGAAACCGGAAAGTCTGGAAGATTTGTCTGCGCTCAACGCTTTGTATCGCCCCGGCCCGCTCGATGGCGGAATGGTTGACGATTACATCGAACGTCGCCACGGTCGCCGCAAAGTGACTTACATCGCGCCGCAAATGAAAGACATTCTGGAAAACACTTACGGCATTTTGGTTTACCAGGAACAGATTATGCAGTTGGCGCAACAGCTTGCCGGATATTCGCTGGGCGAAGCCGACTTGATGCGCCGCGCGATGGGCAAGAAGAAAAAAGAAGAGATGGCGCTCCACGAAGAGAAATTCGTTAAAGGTTCGGTCGAGCGCGGAATTCCGCAAGACAAAGCCGCCAAAATCTTTTCGTTGATGGCGCAGTTTGCCGATTACGGATTCAACCGGTCGCATTCGTTTGCTTATGCGTATCTGGCTTACCAGACGGCTTACCTGAAAGCACATTATCCGACTCATTTTTACGCCGCCGTTTTATCCAACGAACTTTCCAATGCTGACAAGCTTAGCCGCTACATTGCCGAAATGAAAACTTTCGGCATCAGCCTGCTTGCGCCGGACGTGAACACCAGCAACGAAGGTTTCACTCCGGTTGGCAAGGCGATTCGTTTTGGCTTGGCTGCGATTAAAGGATTGGGATCGTCCGCCGTGCAGTTAATTCTTGCCGCTCGCCGCGAAGGCGGAAATTTCAACTCGCTGTTCGATTTTGCTGAGCGTGTGGATCAACGAGCCGTCAACAAACGTGTGCTGGAATCACTGGTTAAGTCTGGCGCTTTTGAGTTTTACTCGACGAACCGTGCCGCTATGTTGGCAACACTCGACAAAGCGATTGAGTCCGGCGCAAAGGCTCAGCGCGACAAGCTGTCTGGGCAGACTGACCTGTTCGCCAGCTTGATGGCTGTAGAAGAAAGTTCGAACGCCGAGCCGCCCTTGCCAAACGTCAAGCCTTGGACTCGAAAGGAATTGCTGGCTTACGAAAAAGAAGCTTTGGGATTTTATGCCAGCGGCCATCCGTTGGAAGATTACGCCGATTCGATTCGATCAATGGCCAAAGCTGACAGCGGAAACATTGCCGAACTGCCTCACGGCGAGATCGTTTCGATGGGTGGAATCGTTTTGGACACGGCGGTCAAAACAACCAAAAAAGGCGACCGCTTCGCGCTCTTCCGTCTGGAAGACCAATTCGGTTCGATCAAAATCGTTTGCTGGCCGGAGCAGTTCAACAAATACAAAACCTTGATCCAGAACGACGAAGCCTTGCTGGTGAAAGGGAAGTTGGAGCTTAACGACGAATCGGATGCTTCGATCATAGTTCAAGAAATTATTCAGTTGGAAAGTGCGAAGGCTAAAGCTGCCAAAGGCGTACTGGTTAAAATGAAAGAGGCTTCGACTGTGACAAGCAAGCTTCAAAAACTGAATGATCTGGCCAGCGTCAATCCTGGAACGGCCTTGCTCTTTTTTGACATCGTCACCGAAAATGGGATGATTGTTCGATTGCGACCGAATCAATTTTTTAGAATCAACGCGACAAATGATTTGATCGCAGGCATTGAAAAAATTGATCCGGGCTGGCAAGTGGAATTGATGATGAATGAATTCCAGGCAGAAAGCTAAAGAACACCAAACAAGGAATCATAACGATATGAGTCAAGTGCAACTTCAAACTACAGAAGCAATTGATCGCGTCAAGCTGGCCAGGCACGATAAACGTCCTTACGCTCTGGATTTCATCGAGCGTATGTTTACGGACTTTGTGGAAATTCACGGAGATCGGAAATTTGGCGATGATCCGGCGATTGTTGCCGGGTTGGCGAATTTTCGCGGAACTCCAGTGGCTGTTGTTGCTCACCAAAAGGGCAGAGATTTGAAAGAACGCCAAGCACGCAATTTTGGAATGCCTAAGCCGGATGGGTATCGCAAGGCAATGCGGGTGATGAGCCTGGCTGAAAAATTCAATCGCCCGGTTTTCACCTTAATTGACACTCCGGGCGCTTATCCGGGAATTGATGCCGAAGAACGAGGGCAAGCCGAAGCCATAGCTTATAACCTGAGAGAAATGGCTCGGTTGAAAGTGCCGATCATTGTTACGGTGACTGGCGAAGGCGGCTCCGGCGGTGCGTTGGCCATTGGGGTAGGTGATGTGGTCAGTATGCTGGAAAATGCCGTTTACTCAGTCATCACTCCAGAAGGGTGCGCCGCGATTTTATGGAAAGATGCCAAGCTTGCGCCGCAGGCAGCGGAAAGCATGAAGATGACCGCTCGAAATTTACATGAAGCTGGGTTGGTGGATTTTGTAGTTCCTGAGCCGGAAGGCGGCGCCCATTCTGATTGGGATGGGGCGGCTCAAATGCTTGGCGATCACCTTGAAACTGTGTTGGCGCAAGTTTCAAAATTGCCGTTAAGTGAGCGATTGGAAAGGCGTTATGAGAAATTTAGGATGATGGGAGCGTTTATAGAGTAGCCGGAAATGTAATTGGTCTGGTTGTTGTTAGGGGTAATGTCGGCGCGCCGACATTACCCCTAACTTGTTTATTTAGAATGGTATCTCTCCATCGTCGCTAATACCTGATGATGAATCCGGCGGCGCTGAGCGTTGGCTGGGCTGGGATGACGAACCAGAAAATGACGATTCGTCGCCACGAGGGCCAAGAAACTGCACGTCGGTGGCTCGGATATCCAAGGTTGTGCGTCGGTTTCCGTCTTTGTCTGTATATTCCTGTTGCGACAGTCTGCCCTCGACGTAGACTTGTCGCCCTTTGGATAAGTATTGATTGGCGGCTTCGGCTTGCCGCCCCCAGACATTGATTCTGAACCAGGTTGTGATGTCTTGTGATTCGCCAGAACGATCTTTCTTTTTCTCTGTGGTTGCGACGGAAAAGTTGCAGACGGCAGTTCCATCGGGGAGGTATCGGATTTCGGGGTCTCTGCCAAGATACCCCACGATAACGATTTTATTAAACGAAGCCATTTCTATCTCCTGTGATTAGATTTCAAACTTGTAGATTGGATTGCTGACTCGCGCTGCTTGCTGATAAACTGTAGACCGAGACGGCAATACTCTCAATTTGTCAGGCTGTAATGCTTTTCAGAACGCGGAAAGTATAGTCTTTCGTGTTGATTACGTAAACGCATTTCTAAGTCAGAATCTATGCTTCGATTCCTCAACATTGCTAATTTTGCATTGATAGACAGTTTGCAGATCGAGTTTCAGCCAGGTCTTAATGTTTTGAGTGGCGAAACAGGCTCTGGGAAATCCATCATTATTGACGCTCTGGGATTGTTGCTGGGCGAGCGCGGCACAGCCGATATGATACGCACTGGCGAGACCAAGGCTTACGTGGAAGGTGTTTTTGAATTTCAGGGGAATACGCCGTTGATGAACTTGCTGGCTGAATCTGGGGTCGAAACACCTGAAGATGATTTGATTATCCGGCGAGAAATCACCAGCAACGGGCGCGGGCGAGTTTTCGTCAACAACCAAATGGTTACTCTGAGCGTGCTCAAGGCGATTCAGCCTCATGTAGTGGATATTCACGGACAAGGAGAACAGCAAAGCCTGCTTTCCATAGACACTCATTTGAATGTGCTTGATGCTTTTGCCGGAGCGGCCTCTTTACGTGCCAACGTTTCCCAAGCTTATGATGAGATTTCCCGATTGCTGAAAGAATTGGAGGCGAACCGGCAAAGCGAGTCGGACCGGCTCAAATCTCTGGATATGATTGAGTTTCAGCTTGGCGAAATCGAACAGGCCGATTTATCGGAATCGGAAGACACGGAACTGGAAGCCGAAAGAATCAAGCTGGCAAATGCTGAGAAGTTGACTGTGCTGTGCGATGAAATTTATCAGCATATTTACGAAGACGAGCACTCCGCTTTAACCCGCATTTCCGCTGTTCAGCGCAGATTGAACGACCTGACAGCCCTTGATCCGGTTTTTCAACCTCAACTCGACCAACTGGCCAACGCCAAATACATTCTGGACGACATTTCGTTTTCCATCAGCGATTACTCGCAAAACATACAGCATTCGCCTGAACGATTGCAGTTTGTCGAAGATCGGCTGGAGGAAATTCGTCGCTTGAAGCGAAAATATGGCAGTTCGATCACGGAAATTCTGGCCGTGCGCGACAAACTGCTTGAACAAAAAAGCTTGCTACTGCATAGTGAGGAAACAGGAAAAAAACTGGAAAGTGAGTTGGGAAAGGCGATTGCTCGGTATCAGAAAGTTGCCAATGAAATCAGCGATTTACGGCGTCAAGCAGCGATCAAACTTGAAAAATCTGTGACCAAAGAGTTATCGGCTGTCGCTCTGGGAGCGGCACAGTTTTCCGTTCAATTTGCCAATCAAGTTGGTAATCAAATAAGCGCCAAAATTTTAGATTTGCTGGGGAAAAAACTCGAAGATATTGGTCGGTTTGGCAAAGAATCCGTTGAATTCTTTTTTACCGCCAACAAAGGCGAAGAGTTGAAACCGCTGAAATCCGTCGCTTCAGGCGGAGAATTATCAAGGCTGATGTTGGTTTTGAAGACCGTGACAGCCCCGACGCTGTTCCCAAGAACTCTGATTTTCGATGAGATTGATTCCGGTATTGGCGGTAGAGTCGCCGAAGCTGTTGGGCAGCGATTGAAAAAGCTGTCCAAAACCAATCAAGTTTTGTGCATCACACATCAATCGCAAATTGCCAGATATGCCGACACGCATCTGTTGGTATCGAAGGAAGTTTCAGCTAATCGCACTGTTACACGATTGACGATTCTGGATGAAGATGGCCGAATTGATGAACTGGTGCGAATGATTGGCAGTTCTACGGCTACGTTGGCCGCAAGAAAGCACGCCCGCGAACTCCTGCAAGTGCAATAATTTGATCTGTTTTTAGAATATATGACCAAGAAGCTTTACTTAGAGACCCACGGTTGCCAAATGAATGTACACGACAGCGAAAAAGCGTCGTTTGCATTGGCAGGCGCTGGATATGAATTGACTACTGTTCCGTCTGAAGCCGATCTGATTTTGCTAAATACCTGTATGGTCAGGGAAAAAGCGGCCCGCAAAGTGTATTCAAGAATTGGAGAATTGAAGCGTCAGTATTTGAACGAAGATAAACGACCTGCTCAATTGCCAATTTTTGGAGTGATGGGGTGTGTGGCTCAGGCCGAAGCCGACCGCATGTTTGATCGCAACAAAGACATTCGGCTTGTGTTGGGAACCCAAGCCATTGCCAAGCTTCCTGAATTGGTTTCGCAGATTGAGGATGGATTTGGCCGCGCAATTGATATTCGCCTGACCAAAAACGCGGAGTTCTTTGAACTTGATGCCGACGTTCGTAAGACAGAACACGTCGCGTTTATAACCATAACCGAGGGTTGCAACAAGTTTTGTTCGTTTTGCATAGTTCCATTCACGCGCGGCAGAGAACGCAGCCGTTCGGCGGATAAGATTGTCGCCGAAGCGAAGAGTTTGGCTCAGCACGGATTCAAAGAAGTGCATTTGCTTGGGCAAAACGTGAATAGTTATGGGCTGAGTGGTCGCTATCACGGTAATTCCACTGAAAGAAAAGTAGAAGTATCAGATGAAGTAACGTTCGCTAAGTTGCTGGAAAGAGTGGCAAAAGAAAGCGGATTGCCACGTGTGAAATTCACGACTTCTTACCCCAGAGATTTTGACGAGCAAATAGTTAAAGTAATTGATGAAAACGAAAACCTCTGCGAATGGATTCATTTACCGGTTCAATCTGGAAGCAATCGGGTTTTGCGAGCAATGCGGCGCGGTTATACAAGGCAAGAGTATTTGGCCAAAATTGCCGCCATCAAAAATGCCAAAAAGGATATGGCGATCACCGGCGACATGATTGTTGGCTTTCCAGGAGAAACTGAAGAAGACTTCAACGAAACACTGAGCTTAGCGGCGGAAACAGAATATGACGGCTTGTATATTTTCAAGTACTCACCTCGCCCGAATACACCGGCTGCTGCTTACGCCGATTCGATTTCTGAAGAGGTCAAAACCGAACGCTTTCTGAAGCTACAAGAGTTGCAGATGCGAATTCAGGCGAAACGATATGGGCGTTATCTTGACCGAACAGTTGAAGTTTTAGTTGAAGGTGAAAGTGCGCGTTCGCCAGAAGATTGTTTCGGGCATACTCGATGCAACAAAGTCGTAAATTTTCCGTCCCCGAAAAATCTGATTGGAAGCCTGGTTAATGTAAAAGTGGCGAAAGTAAAGAATCACAGCCTTTACGGTCATTTGGTTTAAGTCAAAGAGGTCGAAATGGAGAAAGAAGTCAAAATTCGAGGTTTGTTGATTGATCCGACAACGAATTCGCCTGTGGTGTTGTTGAAAGATGTGTCGAGCGAAATGATGCTGCCGATTTGGGTTGGCCCTTACGAGGCGAACTCAATCGCTTCTGAGATAGAAAAATTGGCTTCACATCGGCCAATGACACACGATTTGTTGCGGAATGTTATTCGTCAAATGGGCGGAGAAATTAGTCGAGTCGTGGTGACTGATCTTCGGGATAGCACTTTTTTTGCCGTAATTGAAATTGTCGCCAACGGAGAAACTGTTTTAATTGACTCCAGGCCAAGCGATGCGATTGCGTTGGCGCTGCGAGCGGATTGCCCAATTTTCGTCAAAGAGTCAGTTTTAGAATCTTCGCGCGTTGATGGAATTAGTCAGGTTGTTGATGAAGACGAATTCGATTTTGACGACGAAGAAGTTGAATGGCCTGAAGAAATAGATGATGTCAGCGATTTCAAAATGTAGACACTATGGCAAATAACTTTTTTAGTTTCGAGCAAGGGGGAAATTTGAGAGGGATCAAAATTGCCATAACCAATCAGAAAGGGGGAGTCGGGAAGACCACGACGGCAATCAATCTTGCTGCCGCTTTGGCCAAACAAGGAAAGCGGGTTTTGCTTGCTGATCTTGATCCTCAAGCCAACAGCACAATTTCTTTCCTCAACGCGGACGAGATAAATCTTTCTGTTTACGACTTGTTAAGCGACCCGCAGATTGGTTTTCAAGACATCGTCAAAAAGACTAAAGTCGAAAACCTGGATTTGCTGCCTTCCAGAATCAACCTTGCCAAACTCGAAGCGCGATTGGTGGGCGAATTGGATGCCCCTTTCCGACTTAAAGACAAGATTGACCCGATTTCCTCCAATTATGATGTAGTCATTTTGGACACTCCTCCAACCCTGGGGCTGATAACCGTGAACGCTTTGGTGGCATCAACCCACCTGATTATCCCTATCCAGTCGTCTTATTTCGCACTTGAAGGAACTGATGATTTGCTGGAAACCATAGAACGAATCAAAGCCAGACCTAATCCTCAACTTGAGGTTTTGGGCGTGGTTGTAACTTTGCACGACCGCAGAACGACTTTGTCTCGTGATATTTACGATCAAATATGTCAGGTTTTCGGTGATAAAGTTTTCGAGACGACAATTTCTAAATCCGTTAGGTTGGAAGAAAGCCCTGCCTACCGGGAATCCATTTTTACCTTTGCGCCCGCTTCCAGCGGAGCCATTGAATACGCCAGTTTGTGTGACGAGGTGATACGACGTGCCAATTAAACGAGGACTGCCATCAACGCTGAAAATGAGACACGACCGCCATTATGTGGAAGAGTTGGCGTCGTTACGCGGCGCTCCGATTGGCAAAATGATCGCCATCGAAAAATTGGAGCCGAATCCGCAACAGCCGCGGATTGATATGGGCGAGCTAGAAGACCTGATTGCTTCGATCAAAGAAAAGGGAATTTTGGAACCGTTGCTGGTTCGCCCGGCGGATGTCGGCGGCAGGTACATGATTATTTCAGGCGAACGCAGGTATCGAGCCGGACTTGAAGCCGGGTTGCGCGAAGTACCCTGCATTGAAATGAATGTGGATGATCGCAATGTGGCTGAAATCGCCTTGATCGAAAATCTACAGCGCAAAGACCTGACCGCTTATGAAGAAGCCGAAGGTTTTTTGGCTCTGATCGAACGATTCGGCTACACGCACGAAGAAGTCGCGCAGAAAATCGGAAAGTCGCGCTCCACAGTGACGGAATCTCTCACGATTGCGGCGATTCCGACCAGCATCCGCGACAAGTGCCGAGCTGCGAACATCAATTCCAAGTCCTTGCTGTTGCAGGTTGCGCGTCAAACTGATGAAGACTCCATGGTCAGTTTTGTCCAGCGAGTGGCCGCGCAAGGTATGAACCGCGACGAAGCTCGCCAAGCTCGAAAAAATAAACAGACGCGCGCTCAACCGTTTATTTACCGGTTTCAGTCTCCGGCCAAAGACTTCACGATTGAAGTGAAATTCAAACGGTCGTCGGTTGAACACGATGAACTGCTTCAGGCGGTAAAAGCCACGCTTGAAGAGTTGAGCAAGATTGGCCAATAAAAAAGTGGGGCAATTCTTGAAATTGCCCCACTCATCAACCTTACTTTTTCTTCTGTTCCTGCTCGTAGCGTTTTTTCAATTTCTTCGACCATTTTTCCAGCCAGGGGCGAAGCGGTTTGAACAGTTTGACGCGCCATCCACCCTGACCTTCCCGCCAGCTTTCCAAATGCTTGTCCACGTAAGATCGAATCGCTCCTTCGTATTGGTGCTTTTTCAATCCGTGCGATAGCGTGAAGTGGTAGTGCTGCGCCTGCAATGACAAAGTTAGATAAGCCAGGCTCGCTTTGAAATTCATTCGAGCAGCAAGGCGTTTGAAAAAACCTTCCGCCGGCATCAACAGGGAGTTCAGCGCAATTTCAAAAAACGGCTGCGAAGTTCCTTGTTTGGGATGATAAAGGCCCGGCAATTCGGTCGCATTCGGCAACTGGATTCGTGAATCGGGAATGATCCGGTCAACCAGAACGACGCGGTTCAGGCCGCGCAAGTGTTCTCGCGGAACGCAATCAAGCACGCTGTTGATTGTCTCCTCGGTTTTAGCCGGGAGCTTGATGTTGGATTTGTTTTCGATTTTAACGGCCATTATCTGTTGGGTTCCTTTTCGATTAGTGCTTTAAGGGTTTGGATTTCTTCTTTTAACGCTCGGATTTCTTTTTGCAGTTCCGGCAATCGGGCAAACACTGCCGAAGATTTCAGCCAGTCGCGGTTATCAATTGCCGGATAGCCTGACACGATTTTGCCTGCTTCGACCGAATTGGGAATTCCGGTTTGAGCCGTGGCGATGACTCGGTCGCCGATTTCTAAATGACCGGCGGCTCCGACCTGCCCGCTCAAAATGACTTCGTTGCCGACTTTTGTGCTGCCGGCCAAACCTACTTGAGCGCACAATAACGTGTTTTCGCCAACGCTGGAACCGTGACCGATTTGCACCAGATTGTCGAGCTT
>JANRKX010000073.1:0-17709 GCA_033763255.1 Acidobacteriota bacterium
TCAATGTTCAATTGGTTGGTGGAGAAAACTGGCATTCAGAATGCTGCAAGGGTTCGTTCTAGTGAAGGCTTACGAGTCCACTGCTACGGGAAACTGACCGCAGCCTTCTATATGCTCTGCTTTAACCCTTGATTCGCATCACCAGTGGACAGCCGTAAACTCTGGCGGTGGCGACAATCAATTGGTCAGCGGGATCACGATGAAACTGGCCGGGCAGGTTGTTGGCTTCGACAATGATTTGTGGCGTCAGCCCGATCAGACGAATACCCGGATCAGCAAGAGCCATATCCAGCCATTCCTGTATTGGAACCGGAAGCGATATTTTCCTGCCTGAATCCAGCTTGGCAACTTCCCAGCAAGAAAAAATACTTACCCCCAGACCGCCGCCAACGTTGGCTCGAATATAGCGTTCAAAATCCTGTGACAATAAAGGATCGTTATGCACCCACCAAATCCAGATATGTGTGTCGAGAATAATCATTGCAATACTTCCCAGTCTTCTTCCGGCACGGCTGGCTCAAATGGGTCTTGATGATAAATCACTGGCAGGCCACGCAATGAACGCGGCTCGGTTTTTAGAGGTGGTGGAGTTTGAGTCAGGACTATGACTTCAACAGATTCTCCGACTGAAAAAGGCAGATTGGCCAAAAGCAGTGAACCGTCAGGTTGTACGGTTGTTTCAACACGGTAAGCTTGCATAAATCCTCCTATTCAAAATCAAATAATCCATCCACCACCGACAACGACATCGCCATCGTAAAACACCGCTGCCTGTCCGGGCGTGACAGCGCGCTGAGCTTCGTCAAAAGTCACCAGCACCGTGCCGTCTTCGTTTTTGCTGAGCATTGCCGGAGCTTCTTCGGCGCGCGAACGAATCTTGACCTGAACTGGAGTCGGTTCGGTCAAATCTTCAAAAGCAATCCAGTTGACTCGGTTGACCGTCATCTCGCGTTTCAACAAATCATCGCTTGAACCAACCACAACACGGTTGTTTCTGGAATCCACTTGAACCACGTACAGCGGATCGGGCGCGGAAATTCCCAAGCCCCTTCGCTGGCCAACCGTGTACCGATGAATGCCCTGATGTGTGCCGACAATTTCGCCAGCAGTCGTAACAATCTGGCCGATTTCAGGCTGTTTCAGTTTTGAATTTTCGATTTGCACCAGTGGCTGAAAAGTCGGCACATCGTTTTCGCTCAAACGCCGTTCGCGGTCTTCTTCCAAATACCGATCAATGAAGCGCGAATAGTTGCCGTCCGGGATGAAGCAAATTTCCTGGCTTTCTGGCTTCATCGCCGTGGGCAAACCGGCTTCGGTCGCAATGTCGCGGACTTCCTGTTTGGTCATTTCGCCCAGCGGAAACATCGCGTAACTCAGTTGGTGCTGAGTCAGTTCAAACAAAAAATAAGATTGGTCTTTGGCTCGATTGACCGCGCGCAACAGCAGCCAGCGATTGCGCGATTCGTCAAATTTGACACGGGCGTAATGGCCTGTGGCGACTTTGGTTGCGTCGGCGGTTTGCGCCAGTTCCACCAATTTGTCGAACTTCAAAAACGAATTGCAGGCGACGCACGGACTGGGCGTCAGGCCGTCCAGGTAATTTGTGACGAACGGGCGGACGACATCGCGTTCAAATTCGTCTTCCAGATTGACGACGTAAAACGGGAATCCGAGTTTGTGCGCCACAACGCGCGCGTCGTACAAATCGTCCAGCGAACAGCAACGGCTGGGCAGCGGTTCACCGTCCGGGCCGACATTGATGCGGCGTTGATTCCACAACTGCATCGAAAAACCGACCAGTTCGTGTCCCTGATTTTTAAGTAAAGCCGCAGCGGTAGAACTATCCACGCCGCCGCTCATGGCAACTGCGATCATAAAGCTCCTTCAGACTGACAAAACAAAACGTCAATGTTAGTATGCCGATTCGATTCTAACACGCTAAGTTCATTACCGCAGGGATGTATCAAAGACAATGACTCAATCGGCAACTGAAACCGCAAAAGCAAAAGAACAATCAATCGAAAAGTATCGCGTCACCAAAGAACCGTATTACCTGAACGTCAAAGACGAAGTCGCGCTGTTTGAAACCGCTTACAAAGCCAAACTGCCCGTCATGCTGAAAGGGCCAACCGGTTGCGGCAAAACTCGCTTTGTCGAAGCGATGGCTTACAAACTCGGCCGCCCGCTGATTACCGTCGCCTGCCATGAAGATTTGTCGGCCACCGATCTGGTCGGACGTTTTTTGATCGAAGGCGATGAAACCGTTTGGCACGACGGCCCGCTGACCACAGCCGTTCGTCACGGAGCGATTTGTTACCTGGACGAAATCGTCGAAGCTCGCAAAGACACCATCGTCTTGATTCACCCGCTGACCGACGACCGCCGCATCCTGCCGATTGAAAAGCTGGGCAAACTGCTCAGCGCGCCTGACGATTTTATGCTGGTGATTTCTTACAACCCCGGCTATCAAAGCGTGTTGAAAGATTTGAAACAATCCACGCGCCAGCGTTTCCTTTCACTGGAATTTGATTACCCCAGCGCCGACGCCGAAACCAAAATCGTCGCCCACGAAGGCGGCATCAACGAATCCACTGCCCGCGATCTGGTCAAGATCGGCGAAAAGGTTCGCAATCTGAAAGGACACGGTTTGGAAGAAGGCGTTTCGACTCGTTTGCTGGTGTACGCCGCGCAAATGATTGCCAGCGGAGTCGAACCCGTCACCGCCTGTGAAATCGCCATTGCCAGCCCCATCACCGACGATTCCGAATTGCAACGCGGCATCCGCGAAATCGTCACGACTGTAATTTGAAGGACTGATGACGCCTTATAAAGAGTTTACGCAACGGTTTAAATTGCTGATCAGCAAGAATCCGCACCTCATCACTACGACTCTGAGCAACATTTTCACGATGAGGCTGATTGGCAACAAAACGCATGGCGATTTGGCTGAAATTGCGATTGCTGAGTTCATCAACCAGTACATGTACGATTTCAAATCCGTGCATGTAGGCAAAGACCTTTATCGTTCCAAACAACACGAAGAAGACATCAAGGTCATCAACGAAATCACGCGGGATGAATTTCCAGTTAGCCTCAAGGCTTATGGCGATGGTCCGTTGCAGCTTTCAACCGATAAAAACTTCCTGCTGTTTCCGGCGTTGCAGAAATTTGGAAAAGTGATTGAAGGCAAACAGCAGCTTGGCGAACTGTGGAAGTCTCCAGCCTTTTGTGATTTCGGCAGCCTGAACATCTTGCCGCTGATTTACGATGAGAAAAACAAACGCTGCAACATACTGGTGTTTGATTATGACGCGGCCAGCCTGAACGTGCAGCGCGTTGCTTTGGAAGATGAAGGCAAAGGCAGGAAGCATCCGATTTATCGTTTTTACGATGCTGATGGGGATTACGTATGCGAAGTGCGTTATGGGAGTGGTACTGCCAACGCTTTGCAACGAGGACTTTGGACTCACACGCGAAATGGGCTGAAGTATTTTGACAGTGTGACGAACGGTTGGATCAGTTATTCACACAGCCATGTACTGGTCAGGCTTTTTTCCCATGCCCTGATCGCCACCAACACCGGGCATCAATCAGCGCTGGACAACCTCAAAGAAGACATCGAATCACAAAAACAGGTGTCGAGCCTAACTTGATATGCAAACTTTAGCTTTATTCGACGATCTGGTTGTCACCGCTCCCAAGACGGAGGGCATTAAGTATGCCGGGTCTAAATTAAAGCTTTTGCCTCATATTCTGTCGCTGGCTAGTCAGGTTAAACCCAAGACAGTGTTTGATGGTTTTGCCGGAACCACTCGTGTTTCTCAGGCTCTGGCGCAGAGCGGCTATTCTGTTATCGCCAACGACCTTGCCATTTGCTCAGAAGTGTTTGCTACCGGTTATTTGTTGAATGAGCATCCTGTTTCCCACTACAAAGAATTGGTGGAGCATTTGAATAACCTTTCGCCGGAAGATGGTTGGTTTACGGAAAATTATGGCGGCGAATCATCCAATCCTTGTTCGTCGAATCGGGATGGACTCAAAAAGCCCTGGCAAAGTCATAACACCAGGAAGTTGGACGCGGTACGTAACGAAATTGACCGGCTGACGCTGTCTAACACAGAGCGCGCTGTCTTGTTGACCAGCTTGATTTTGGCTTTGGATGAAGTGGATAGCACGTTGGGGCATTACGCGGCATACCTGAACGAATGGTCGCCACGTTCCTATAACCGGATGTGGCTGAAAGTTCCGCAGCTTTTTCAAACTAAGGGAAAACATCAGGTTTACCGCAAAGATGTTTTTGAACTGTTGGACACTCTGGAAGTTGACCTTGCTTACTTTGACCCACCGTACGGTTCAAACAACGAAAAGATGCCGCCATCCAGAGTTCGTTATTCGGCTTACTACCATCTTTGGACAACCGTGTGTTTGAATGATCGCCCGCCATTATTTGGAAAAGCGAAGCGGCGAGCCGACACTTCAGATGTTGTCGCGCCTTCGGTTTTTGAAGAGTTCCGACGCGACGCCGATGGACGATTTATTGCTTTGGAAGCAATTGAGCGGTTGCTCAAACAAGCCAGAGCGAAGCACATTATCTTGTCTTACAGTTCAGGTGGGCGGGCAACTGCGGAAGGGTTGAATGGCGCGATTCGGGCGGCTGGACGGCTTGTTGATGTAATCGAAATTGATTACCGAAAAAATGTAATGGCAAACATGCGTTGGACGAACGAATGGGTGCGCGAAGCTGAAGCGCCTAATCGAGAGTTTCTTTTCTTAATCGAGAAGTAGGGTTGTGTTATGTCCGAGGAGAAAAAGAGTTTTACAGGTTCATTGCTGCGAGGTTTGACGCGCAACACCGTTGAATCGCTGGCGATGAAGATGGGGTTGAAACCGAGCGATCCGGGTTGGGTGGCTGTGGACATTGGCGCGTCGCTGGTCAGCAATTCGCCCAAAGTGGCGATGGAATTTTTCAAAGCCGTTCAGGAAGTTGCGACTGTGCTGAACAACGGCGATTTGCGGGCTTGGGCGGAATTGGGCAAGCGTGTTGCTGCAAACTCCATTGAAGAAGCCAGCGAGTTTTATCGCGGCTCACTGGCCACGCTCGAAGCCGTGCCGGTAGGCTTGCGCTCCCTGCTGATTTCACTTTGCTCGAAACAGATAGTTCTGTCGCCAGCCGCTGCGTTGCAAACTTTCCGCACTGCGCCGAAAACCGTCACCAAACTTGGCGATCCGCATTCGGCTACTCGATTGTTCGGCATCGCCGTCGAAGTCGCTCATCGTTCGGTCAAACACAGCACCGAAGTGCTGACAGCCGCACCACAAGCTCTCGCTGCGCTTCAAACCATTGAACAAGGGATGGTTGGTTCCGTCTCTCAATCTCTCCGTCCCTCTGTCTCTCCGTCGCCAACCGAATCAGTTTTGAATTTGGCCGAAAGCTTCGCGCAACGCACCGGCGCGACTGCTGCCGAATTTCTATCAGCCGTTGGCGAAGGACTAGATTTCATTCAGCGCCCGGAAGAAGTCGTAGAGCTGTGCAATCAGACTGCGATTTTTTTGGAACGCGGCGGAGCGACGGCGCTGCAATACTTTCGCTCTGCGCGGTCTGTCATCGAAGTCGGCGGCGCGTCCAGTTTCGACAAATGGAGTCGCGTCACCCGCACAGTCGCAGACGAAGGCAATGCGATTGTTTACGATTTTTTGAAGCTGACGCCGAAAGTGCTGGCGACTTTGTCGGTTACGCAACGCAAACGCGCTCCTGAACGAGTCAACGCCGTGCTGGACATTGTCGAAGAATTGGCCGGGCGCAACGTGTACGTCGCGCTGGAGTGTTTCAAATCCAGCCCGCGCGCGCTGGCTTCGGCGTCGCTGGATCAGTTTCAGTCGTGGGCGCGCGACGGCGCGGAGCTTTACCGCAACGACCGCCGCAAGGCTCAGGCCTATTACGCGCTGGAATCGAAATCCAGTCAGGATCAATTGCGCGGCTCGCACGATGGCGTGGCGCTGGAATCCATCTCGCACTTGCTGCGTCTGTATGTCGAAGGCCTGACCGGGCGCGAAATGATGATTGCGCCGCTGGGTTCCATTCCAGAAGAATCACGCATCAACGACGGCCAGACGATTCAGTTGCCTTCGGTTGTCGCCGAGTTCGGTTCGGCGGACGAAGATTTCAAGCTGTACAAAGTGCTGGCCGCGCACGCTTCCGGTCAGGTGGAATTCGGCACGCGCGATTTGGGACAGGCTGACGTTCGCGCCGCGCTGAAAGAAATTGACCGCTTTTTCACCGACAAAGAGAAGCAGGAACTCAGCGCGATGCGCGACCTGGAGATGAGCGACAAAGAATACGCGCAGTATTCAAACACCGAACATCTGGGTTTTCGCCGCCGTCCGCCGCTGGAACAAATTCAGATCGAAGCCGCCGATTACAGAACCGTGCTTGGCCGGTTTCCGAACTCAACGCTGGCCACGCGCGTGTTCACCACGCTGGAAAACGGACGCATAGATTGGCGCTTGCGCTCGGCTTACAAAGGCATTCGCCGCGATTTGGATTTTGTGCGTGGGCGATTGATCGAACGCCGTCCGCCGATCAACGAACTCGCCGTTGAACAGGCTGTTTACGAAATGCTGTTCCAGATCACGTTGTGCGGCGGAGTCATTGATGACAAAGCGCGCATCGCTTACATGGGCGTCATCAGCGAGTTTGAAAGCATCGTCGCCAATTACGTTCGCCGCGACGAAGCGACGGTCGCCGACACGTTGATGGCGACGTTCATGGTTTACGAACTGCTGGAAGGCCGTCGCAACCAAAACCAATCCGACAACGAAACCGATCAGGAACAAAAAGAAAACGAAGACGACAAAGACGACAGCAGCGAAGGCAAAGGCGAAGACCAGCAGCAACAGACTCAGCAATTGAATCGCCGCCCGGAACTGTTCAACCAGTGGACTCAATCCAACGAAGAAGCTTCGCCGACAGATTCCGACTTGCTGAACGAATTGATGAACGCCGAAACCAGCGAGCAGGAATTGCAGGAAGGCGACGAAGTTTTCTTTTACGACGAATGGGATCGTGAGCTTGGCGACCATCGCGCCAAATGGTGTCGAGTCATCCAGCGTGAAAACCGCAAAGGCCAGCGCGATTTTGTCGAACAGGTTCGCGCGCGATATTCTGGCGTGATTTCTTCGATTCGCCATCAGTTCCAGATGCTCAAGCCTGAATCCTTGCGCAAGATCAAAGGCGAACTCGACGGCGAAGATTTCGATTTGCAGGCTGTGATTGAGCATTTCGTTGACCGCAAGACCACGGGCCGAGCGTCTGAGCGGCTCTACATCCGCCGCATTCGCCGCGAACGCGACGTGGCCGTCAGCTTTTTGTTGGATATGTCGTCTTCGACGGCGCGCACGATCACGCGGCATCCGAACCAGCCGTACACGCGACCGGGACAGAAAATCATAGACATCGAAAAGCAAGGCTTGGTCTTGATGGGCGAAGCTCTGGAAGCCGTCGGCGATGCTTATTCGATTTCTGGCTTCACCAGCGAAGGCCGCCGCAACGTCAAATACTTCACGATCAAACGATTCGGCGAAAAGTACACGCCGGATGTCGAACGCCGCATCGGCGGCATCACCTACCACAACAACACTCGGTTGGGCGCAGCCATTCGCCATGCCGTAGCCGAACTGGAACACCAGGACGCGCGCACCAAATTGCTGATTGTTCTCAGCGACGGTCGCCCTTATGACCACGATTACGGCGATTCCCGCTACGCCCGCGAAGACACCAAGATGGCGCTGCGCCATTCCAAAATCGCCGGCATCACGCCCTTCTGCATCACCATTGACCGCGAATCCGAAGCCGAACTGAAAGACCTTTACGGCGAAATCGGCTACACGATCATTGACGATGTCATGAGTTTGCCGGAACGACTGCCAGGCATTTATCGTAGGTTGACGACTTAAGGTTTGTGCTAGAATCGCACTAGACAAAGACAGGGTTGTTTTGATTTTTTGGAGGGTACGTCGCCTTGCCTATACCTCAGTTCAATCATTACGGGTTACTGCCGACTGGCATTCACGAATGTACGCTGGCAGAAATTGAAGCAAATTTTATCTACAATGGTGAACGGAAGCTCATTTGGAATGACTTCCTTCGTTATTTTGAGCAAATCCGAGAGCACTCGGAAATTCTGACTTTGTACTTTGACGGAAGCTTTGTCACCAATCGAGAGCGACCTGGCGATTTGGATTTGGTGATTGAGTTTGAAGATTTGTACCAATGGGGAAGACTGAGCAGAGAGGCTCCCGATTTGTTTGATTCCAATAAAATCAAGCAAGAATACAATCTGGACATTTTGCCGTGCGCGCGTGTGATGATGTCTTGGCAAGAGGATTACAGGTCACTCTTTCAGAAACTGAAGTTGCAAGATGTCGTTAAGTTGGGAACGCCCGAAGGCTTCACCAAAGGTATTTTGTTAGTGAATTTGAGGGGGACAGAATGACTGATAAAGCAATAAGCTATGGACAGTTGTTTGAGCAAAAAACCAATGCTCTCCACCTTACTATCGCCAACATTCAACGCGAGGGGAAAGACCATGGGTTTGACGATACAGTCATTGCTCGTATGTGCCAGCCATATCTCTCAATGTTGCGCAGTATGTACGAAGAAGAACTCCCACTTATCAAACTCATAGGTATGTCGGATTTAGCCTTGTGGCTGCAAGGTCCTGCGTTCGATACAGAAAGTCCAAGAGTATCCTTGATTACCAGCGTATTTACGCGCGTTAGGACACAAGTCGCCAATGTCGCGAAGTCCATAGCCCATTTATCAGATAGCGAGCGAATGATACCCCGTGAAATTGACTTGGGGTTGACTGCGTTAGCCCATGGCAGCTTGGTATTGGGCTTTTCACTCCCAGAAGCTAATGGGCTTCAACATTCTGAAAAAGGCCAGCAGAATCTTTTAGGTAAGCAAGACCCGCTTTACGTAGCGGCTCGAGAAGCGATTCGCACTATTGGAATAGTAACGGAAACACTCTCTGCCATTCCCACTGAAGATTCAATTAATGGTGTGTATAAAACTGTTTCCGACCCTGCAGTACGCGATGCTACGCTAAATGCCGTCGCAAAACTATCACCCACAAATCGTGGGGTGGATAAGGTAAGCCTTACCGGTAAAGGGGGAGACTTCTTCAGACATGTGTTAACGAAAGAGACAAAGAAACGGCTCAAGCCAGTTTTACTGGCTCCTGTTCGCAGCCAAGAGCAAGGCGTAATTACAGGTGAAATCAGAGAAATTGATTTGGATATGAAACGGTTTGTCATTCGCAATATCGAAAACGAAAATATCCAGCAGCTTCGTTGTAGTTTCAACTTTCCCAAGGATGAACATGCTCGTGAATTATTAGCTCGCCGAGTAACGGTTGCTGGAAAAATCGAACGGGATAAGCAAGGACGAGCTAGGTTAATGGCCGTTGAAAAAGTAGAAGAGCTTGATCGCTCATAAAGTAATAAAACAGACTCGCTATTTGGTTGATTATTGCCATTCCGATTGATAACGGCGTAGGACTTGGCCGCACCTACAACGTCACTCTCGCTGTATCCGCGTAACACAATGGAAGCAAGCATTTTCATCGGCATTCAAGCCTCCGGAAAACCCATGTTCTTCTGGCAGCAACTTGGTGACTCTTACGCCGGGTTTCCGAAAAGCCCGCCGAATAATTGCGATGGTCAGAGTCGAATATGCAACTGACTGCCACCGATAAATTGCTGCTCAACTGTTTGCTGCCAACCGAAGCCAGTGCAGCCAGATTGCGGCAATTACCTTTGTCGGAACTTGATTGGTCAGCCGCGCTCTGTCGAGCCGAGTTTCATTCCATTGCGTCGTTGCTGCGATTCAACCTTGCCCAGTCGGATTCGCTGAACCTGCTGCCCGAAGCGGAGAAAGAGTCGTTGCGTGTCACCAGCCAAACCTGGGCGGCCAGGCATCTGGCTTATGTCAGCGAAGCCGCCCGATTGATTGCAGCATTGAAAGTCGCGGGCATCACGGCGATTCCGCTGAAAGGCGCAGCGTTGATGCTCGGCGGATATTATCCGCAAGCCGGGTTGCGAGCCGCGCTGGATATGGATTTGCTGGTTGCGCCGGAAAAACAGCAACAAGCCGATGAAATCATCGCGGCGCTGGGTTACGAAGATTTGCCCGGACGCCGTTCAGTCCCGCAACGACAGCGGTTGGCCAACGAGCTGAATCATTTGTGGCCGCGACGTGGGCCAAGCGGTTTGATCGTCGAATTGCATCGTCGCGCGTTTCAGTTCACTCAAGCCGAACGCGATTTCACCTTTGCCGAAGTTCACAGCCGAGCCGCCTCCGCCATCGTGGCCGGAGCCGAATTACTGCTGCCCGCGCCGACCGATCTGGCGTTTCATCTGGTGCATCACACGCTGGTTGACCTGCAAACGACCAAAGCGATTTTGCGAACCATCGCCGATCTGTATTTCATTTTTGCCGCTCACCCCGAAGCGCGTGAAGCAATGATTCATCAAGCCGACGAATTCGGCTTTGGCGGAGCGGCACGATTGGCGAACGATTTGGTGGCGTTGCTGGCGGAAGTTTCGGAAAACGAATTGCAGGCAGCGGCAAACAACGATCGCTTCGCGTTGATTCTGGAAACGGCGCTGACCGAAGAAACCTTGCCGCTGGCCGACGCTGCGCGGTTGTTTGAGTATTTGGATTTCAGCCGTCAGCCAATGGCGAAGCTTGGCAACCTGACGTCACTGCTGTTTACCTCGCGCCAGCATCTGACGGAACTTTACGGGCAAACTCAGCAAGAAAGCGTTTACTGGAATTACCTGCGGCGACCGTTTGATTTGCTGCGGAAATTTGACCGGGCGGGATTTTCGCCGTCGAATTTGCTGAAAGTGTGGAAGCTGCGAAAACTGGCTCGCGGGAATGACGAGGGAAGAGACGGAGAGACAGAGAGACAGAGAGACGGAGAGAAAACATGACATCGCTCACTATCTCTCAATCCCTCCATCCCTCTTTCCCATCAAGCGCCCGGCGTAGGCATTGGCACAGCCTGTTTGTATTTGTTGACCAGTTCGATGCCGTAACGAATCGGCACGCCGAAATTCGTGGTTGAAGAGTTGAGCAAAATGGCCTGGTTGATGCCGATGACTTTGCCGTTGGAGCCGAACACCGGGCCGCCTGAACCACCCTCGTCGGTTCGCGCGTCATAAGTCAGGTGTGGCGCGATGTCGCTGATGTGGCCTTGAGTGGATTGCGGGCGGATTTTGCTGTTGGCTGCCAGTTCGTTGAGTTGAACTCGATACGGCACGTTGCCCATTCGCAGGTAGCCGGAGCCATTGATTTTGTCCACGCGCGCTTTCAGACCTTCCAACCCGGCGGGATAACCCAGCAATACCACCGCCTGACCGCTGGCAATGCTTTCGCCTTGTTCGTCCAGCGGCAGCGAAGGCAAATTGGCTTCGCCCTGTTCAAACGAACAAATTGCCACGTCCTGATCGGGCATCATTTCCAGCGGACGCAGCGAAAACGGCTGCGGAGCTTGCGGGAAATACGCGAGCAAATCTTTCAGCTTCGGACGAAATCCGCGCATGCGAATCAAACTCGCCAGATCGTCGTCTTCCCACGCCTGCACCACGTGACGATTGGTCAGGATCAATCCTTTGTCGGCCAAAAAACCTGTTCCCATGAATTCGACTTCGTACACACGCCCGTTGCCGTCAACGCTCAAACTGACATTACCGTCGGGGCCGATTGGATTTTCTGTGGCACTCGGTTCCCTGAATTTCACTTCGCGGCCAACGCGCGGATCAACGAAACTGTACACGCCATAAATCAGACACACGCCTTGCCCGTAACTGTTGACCACAGTTTCAGGCAACGACATCGCATGCTGCAAAGACAATTGCTGTTCACGCATCAGCCGAATGTCTTCGCGGATTTTGTCCAGATCGCTGCGCGTGGTTTCTTTCAATTCGCTGATGGCGCGATTGCTGCGGCGGCCTTCCAAAAAACTGAGCGTATTGAAGTAAATAATCAGCAGCAGGAAAAACAGAGCGACGCCCGCGATGGCGTACAGTTTGCGGCGAGGAATTTCGGCAGCCAGTTCGCGCACCAGTTGTTTGATGAACACGATGGCTACGTCGGTACGCGGAACCAATCGCCGACGCCTGGCCGTTTCGGTTGTCGCAGGAGCAGACGTTTGCGCCGTTGCCAACACGGCGCTTCCCAATCGCAGCGATTCGGTTATAGAAGTTTCTTCGGAAAGAGCGAAAAAGCGCAGCCGTATGCCGGTCGCGCCGAAATAAAAGGTGTCACCGTCTTCGATCGCTTCGCCGATGGTAATTGCTTCGCCATCGCGCGTGATCCCCGCCATCGGTTCGACCGTCGTCAACCGGTAAGCTCCTTCGCGTCGCCGCAAGGTCAACAAGACGGATTCCGGCGGCAACGAATCGCTTTCCGTGCCGACGACAATGTCGCAATCCGGCGCAGTGCCTACGCTGATGACATCTTGATGGAGGATTCTGGTGGCAGGCTGTTGAACTCCCGCCAATCGAATGACGATTCCGTTGTTCATGAATACTGCTCTTTCTTGCCTGTTTTTGCTCGTTTGGGCTTCAAACTGAACAATAGCACAAACCTTTGTTCGGCCAAGCGGCAATTTTTGTCGAGCGGTAATTTTTCAGCTTAAGCTGTTCATGATTGCGAAATTGTCAGGGACAAAGACATGCTTTACAGAGTTCATCATTTGTCGAAAGGAAAAACCATGCCTAAATTCAATCACCGTTTCATTGCCGTTGTTGTTTCCATTTTGGCTGCGCTTGCCGTAGTGCAAGCCAATCAACCCACGAAAAAGATTCTTGTTGCTCATCGCGGAGCTTCGAGTTACGCGCCGGAACACACCATCGCCGCTTACAAACTGGCCATCGAACAGCGAGCCGATTTCGTCGAACAGGATTTGCAGATCACCAAAGACGGAGTGCTGGTTTGTTTGCACGACCTGACGTTGGAACGCACGACCAATGTTGAGGAAGTTTTTCCCGACCGATTCAAACAGGATGTCAGCGAAGATCAACAGCCCGGCGCTGTGGCCTCCAAGCATTGGTACGTTTCAGATTTCACTTTGGCGGAGATCAAACGGCTGGACGCCGGGTCGTGGAAAGGCGAACAGTTCAAAAACGAGCGCGTCCCAACCTGGCAGGAAGCGGTGGATTTTGTGCGAGGCAAAGCCGGGCTGTATCCCGAAACCAAAGCGCCCGAAGTGTATGGTCGTCGCGGATTCGATATGGAAAAGCTGCTGATGGAATCGCTGCGAAAAAACAAACTGGATCGTCCCGGAGCCGATGCGAAAACTCTTGTCGTTATTCAATCGTTCAGCGACTCCAGCCTGCGCAAACTGCGCGACGTTCACAAACTGAAATTGCCACTGGTGTTTTTGATTCACTCCGACCCGCAAGCCAAATGGCTGACCGAAACCGGATTGAAAACCATCAAAGGCTTTGCCGACGGCATCGGCCCGAACAAAACCTTGATCGAACGCGAACCGAAGCTGGTCGCGTGGGCACACGCCGCCGGGCTGACCGTCACGCCGTACACGTTCCGCTCCGGCATTACCGGACGTTACAAAGATGTGCGCGAAGAGATGACGCAGTTTCTGTTTACCTTCGGCGTGGATGCTTTGTTCACGGATAACCCTGACCAATTTCCGCGACGGTGAAGATGGAAGGTGAAGGTTGTTCGCATCAACCGGAACTCTTTGGGCGCGCCGCAATTGCTTCGACCTCCACAAACCATGAAGGATCAACAAGCTGAGAAACGAACACTGCGGTCGAACATGGACGGTGAGAACCAAGATGTTTGAGTCTGGCGGCACGAACAGAGTCGCCGTCTTGCCCCATCACCATAAATGTGGTGAGTTTGATGATGTCCGTTGCCTGTAAGCCGTGAGAATTCAGCAGCGCAATGATGTTGGCAAACACCTGATCCGCCTGTTCGGCGATGGTGGCTGGAGTAGAACCATCAGGTCGAACTCCAAGCTGGCCGGAGATGAAGACCAAATCCGTCCCGGCAGGCACGACTGCCGTGTGCGAATAAAGACCAAGCGGCGCATGAACACTTGATGGGTTTGAGAAATCAATCGTCATTGTTGATCCACTTTCCTGACATTATTTTGTGAATAACCGAGAATTATAAAAACGGATCGCCCCAGGCCGTTCAAGCTTGGCGCGAGTAAAGGTATAAGTCGTTTCTGGCAAAGCCAAAGACGACAATACCTGTGAAATTTGAAGAGTAAACTTTGGGCTTTTTTCTGTAAAGCTCTTGACGCTTGCAAGAAATTTTCATATAAGCCTGCCTGCTTCTGTCAGGTTAAGCAGGAAAACCCTTATGAAAATCAAAACACTCTACGCAACTTTATTGATGCTGGCATTGTTTACGGCTGGTTACGCACAGGCGCCGGACAAGGCCAAACTCGACCAGTTTTTTGATCGGCTCGCTGAAAAGAACAAGGCGATGGGAAGCCTGGTCATCATCAAAGACGGCGATGTTCTGTACTCCCGCGCCATCGGCTACGGCCAGATCAACGGAGCCGAAAAGAAACCTTTGACAGCAACGAGCCGATTCCGAATCGGTTCGATCACCAAAATGTTCACCGCCGCGATGACCTTGCAACTTGTCGAGGAAGGAAAGCTGAAGCTGGCCGACACGCTCGACAAATTCTTCCCGCAAGTCCCAAACGCCAAGAAAATTACTATCGAGCAAATACTCTGGCATCGCAGCGGTATCCCTAACGTAAGGCGCGAGCCAAATTCTCAAGGAAACGTGAACACGCTTCCGGTGACGAAGGAAGAAATCCTCGCCCTGATCGTCAAAACCGCACCCGATTTCGAACCGGACACAAAGCGTTCCTACAGCAACTCCGGCTATCAGATTTTAGGTCTTATCCTTGAAAAGGTAACTGGCAAACCTTATGGGGAAGCCCTCACGGAAAGAATCACCTCAAAGATCGGGCTTGCGAATACATATCTGGCGACCGGAAATATTGATGCGGGCAAAAACGAAGCTCTTACTTATATGAACTTCGGTGACGGGTGGAAACCGGTGTCCGAAACACATCCAAGCATCCTGTTCAGCGCGGGCGCGATTGTTTCGACGCCGAACGACATGGCCAAATTCATCCATGCACTGTTTGACGGGAAGATCGTGTCAAAGGCGAGTCTGGATCAGATGAAAACGATCAGGGACGGCGAAGGACAGGGAATGGAGCCTTTCACGTTCGCGGGTAAGGCCTTCTACGGTCATACGGGCGGTGCGGATAATTATGGAGCGTGGATGATGTACCAGCCGGAAGAAAAACTGGCGGTTGCCTACACCACGAACGCGAAGGTTTACCCGGTCGGCGACATTATGAAAGGCATTATGGACATTTATTACAATAAGCCGTTTCAGATTCCCGCCTTTGAATCCGTCGCTGTCAGCACGGAAGTGCTGGATAAATACGTCGGCGTTTATTCGACTCCCGAAGCTCCCGTGAAATTTACGATCACCCGCAATGGCGCGACGCTTTACGCACAACCGCCCGGAGCGGGAACTGCTGTTCCACTCGAAGCAACGGCGCAGGATAAATTCAAACTCGATAATGGCACTGCTGCCGGCATCGTTTTTGAATTCGACGCGGCGAAAAACCAGATGACCATCAAACGAGGCGGCGGGCAGCGGGTTTTTACGAAGGACAAATAGTGCTGAAAGGTAAGCTAAATCAAAGCAGAAAGCTTTGAAACAGGATTGACACAGCAATTCTCAGTTTGAGCGAATCTAAAAGATTTACAGGCTCACCTCGCTCATAAGTCCTTTGTTTGGGGTCAAACTGAGAATTGCTGGGATTGACATGATTCTTTGCAGAATGAACAGGATTCAAATCTGATAAAAGCCTTGTTGGAATTGGCGATACTGTAAATCCTGCCGCAAATCTTGTTCATCCTGTCAAAAAAGGATGTCTCAATGTTGCTTGTTCTGATTTGGGTTTACTGACTCGCTTCTTTCTTCGGTTGTTTCAGCAACAAAGCCAACAATCCGGCGATCAGAATACACACGACCAAAAACCACTGGCCGGAAGCATAATTACCGGTTTTCACGCTCAACCAGCCGACGACTTTGGGGCCGAGATAACCGCCCAGATTGCCGAACGAATTGATCAACCCGACTGCCGCCGCCGAAGCCGATGCCGCCAAAAAACGCGACGGCCACGTCCAGAAAACCGGCAAGTAGGCGAGAACTCCGATGCCAGTCAGGCACAAAAACGTAAACGCGAAAATCACGCTGCTGGCCGTCAGCAGGCTTAAGCTGAGCGTGACGGCTCCGAACAAAAGCGGCCAGACCGTGTGCCAGCGACGTTCGCCGGTTTTGTCCGAATGGGAGCTGTTCAACAACATTCCGATCAAGCCAAACACATAAGGCACGGCGGGAATCACGTATTTTTTCAACATCACGTCCGAAGCCGAAGTGCCCGGAACCATCTTTTCGGCAATCGAAGGCAGAAACATTGTCAACCCGTAAAAGCCTGTGACGATGCTGATGTAAATCAAACATAACAGCAGCGTTTTTGGATTGAGCAAGCCTTCCTTTATTCCTTGCCACAAATCGTCTTTGCCCGAAGCCAGTTTTTCCTGTCGCTCGCGTTCGAGTTCGCCGGTGATCCATCGCTTTTCATCTTCCGGCAACCATTTGGCTTCGTGCGGCCAATCGGTTAGGTAATAAATCGTGACAAAGCCGAGAATGACCGACGGAATGCCTTCCAGAATAAACACCCAACGCCAGCCTTCATATCCGCCCCAGTTGATGGAACTCATAATCCATTGCGACAGCGGCACACCGATCATCGAAGCAATCGGAATTCCGATCATGAAATTGGCTTTGGCTTTGGCACGGTCTTCATAACGAAACCAGTGCGCCAGGAAGACGACGATGCCAGGGAAGAATCCGGCTTCGGCAATGCCCAGAATGAAGCGCAGCACGTAAAACTGCGTGACGTTGTCGCCGAAATTCATCCACTTCGTGCCGATGAAGCCCATCAACGTGGCAATGATGCCCCACGAAATCATGATGCGAGCGATCCATTTGCGGGCGCTCCATTTTTCGACGATCAGCGTGCCGGGAATTTCAAGCAGAAAGTATCCGATGAAAAAAATGCCCGCGCCTGTGCCGATGATGTCATCGTTGAATCCGAGTCCGCCGCCGCCCAAAGGCTTTTTCATGTCCAAGGCGGTGATGCTGACGTTGGTGCGGTCAATGTACGCCAGAAAATAAAGCAGCAACAAAAACGGCATCAGTCGCCAAGTGATACGCCGTCGCGCGCGTTCAGCGACGGGCAGTTGAGAGTCGGCTACGCTAACCGCCATGGGGTTGATCTCCTTGTTGGGTTGTGGACTGGTGATGTGGATGAGTGACGCCCGGAAAGCTCGTCGCCGAGCCGTCACCGTCTTTGATGCGCGCCGGATGCTACTATCGAGGCTGAGTGATGGCAAGCTAACCTAATGCGGGCTGTGGCCTTTTGGAAATAGAGTTCACTTTATCGGCTGAAACAAATTGGCTTCATAACTGACGCCAAAACTGATGCCGCTGCGGGCGCTGTTGCTGTGAAGCCCTTTGACGCCGGAAACGTCCCAGATCAGTCCAGCAGCGCGAATGCGAGCTCCCAG
>JANRKX010000074.1:0-92060 GCA_033763255.1 Acidobacteriota bacterium
AAGAAAAACGGCAAGACCTCAATGCAAATTGTCTGCGCCGCGATGCGAAAATTGCTGCATCAGGCCTTCGGCGTCTTGAAAAATAATTGCTCGTTTAACCCGGATCTCGTTTTTGCGGGTTGACTTTCGAGACAGTATCTATTCTTCGGATGATTTTGTCGTGTGGGTTTCAGAGTGGACTTATTTTGAGCGCACGGCCAATCGTTTGGACGGATTGCTGGCAAACCACCTGAAAACGACAGGGGAATATCCGTCGAACGAAGCGGAGTTGCGCGCGGTATTGAAAGCCAATGGCGTTGAGTTCGACAGTTTGCGCGATCCCTGGGGCAACGGGTTTTACGTAACGTTCACCAACACGTTTAGCTACGGCGACCGCGTCGTTGTCCGGTACGACGAATTGCAAAAGAAGAAAACCGAGCTTCAACCGGTGACGCGGCAAATCAGCATCATTTCGCTTCGCAGTCGAGGCGCGGACGGCATGGAAAAAACCAGCGACGATTTCACCGTCGCAGAATTTTCTCGGCTGACGGTGGAAATGAGCAGCCACGATCAGCAACCGAAGCCCCCGGACAACGCGGCGATGTTTTCCAACATGCTCGGCGAAATCCGAGGCATCGTGACAGACGTTCAGGGAGCCGCCATTGCCGGCGCGTCACTGAAACTGACCAGAGCGCTGACTCAACTGGAAAGACAAACCACATCCGACAGTTCCGGCAATTACCAATTCCGCAATTTGCCCCAGGGAACTTATCAATTGGAATGTGAGACTCCTGGCTTCAGGAAACTGGTCATCACAGACATTCGAGTTCTGCCCGCCACAGTGACGCAAGTCACCGCTACGCCGGACGTTGGCGCAGTTTCTGAAGTCGTTGCGGTTTCCGCCAGCGTTCCTCAGTTCCAAACAACTCAGGATGCGAGCGTGGCGACGGTGATGTCATCGAAACAAATCGCCAATTTGCCGATCAACGCTCGAAACGCCGCCAACCTGCTGGCGCTGTCGCCTGGCACCCAAGCCGGAAAATCCGAACTGGCAACACCGCGTTTGCGCGAACACTTTCAGGAAACACTGGTCTGGCAACCGCAACTCGAAACCGACAAACAAGGTCGCGCCTCGTTGAAATTCAAGATGGCCGACAACATCACCACCTGGAAACTGGCGGCGGTGGCTTCGACTGTGGACGGGCAAATCGGCATTGCCGAAACCGAGTTCAAAGCCTTTCAACCGTTTTTCGCCGAACACGATCCGCCAAAAGTCCTGACCGAAGGCGACGAAATTTCTCTGCCGGTCGTGCTGCGAAACTACCTGGGCAAATCGCTGTCGGTGACGACCGAAATGAAACCGGAACGCTGGTTCACGCTGCTGGGCGCGGCGCGGCAACAAACCAGAGTCGCCGCCGGAGATTCCGCCAACGCCGTGTTCGATTTTCGCGTCACCGGTTCTGTGGCGAATGGCAAACAGCGCGTGACGGCGTTGTCCACCGCCGCCAGCGACGCGATTGAAAAACCGGTCAGCGTTCATCCCGACGGCGAAGAACTGGCGCAAACCGTCGGTGGCGTGTTTGCCAACGACGGCAAGTTGAATCTGACGATTCCCGCCGACGCCATCAAAACTTCCGTGCGCGCCGAACTAAAGATTTATCCCAACCTGATGGCGCACGCGCTGGAAGGCATCGAAGGCATCTTGCGGCGTCCTTATGGTTGCGGCGAGCAAACGATTTCTTCGACGTATCCGAACGTCATGGCGCTGCGGTATCTGCGGCAGCAAGACGAATCGGCGGCGGCGTTGGCGGCGAAAGCCCGGCGCTACGCCCAAGCCGGTTACGAACGCTTGCTCGGTTATCGCGCCGAAAGCGGCGGCTTCAGTTATTGGGGGCGCGGCGAAGCCGATCTGGCGCTGACGGCTTACGCGGTTCGGTTTTTGAACGACGCGCGTGATTACGTCTCCGTCGAAGACAGCACCATCGCCAAAGCCCGCGATTGGGTGATCGCCCAGCAACAAACCGACGGTCGCTGGAAATCGCAATGGTACGTCAGCGACGAAGATTTCCGCCGTTCGTCGCTGACGACGGCTTACATGGCTCGCGTGCTGGCGGCGGAACAGAAACGTTTGACCAAGCCGGACAAAAAGCTCAGCGAATCGTTGCAACGCGCGCTGACGTATTTGGCCGCTCGCGTCGAAGAAATTGACGAACCGTATTTGATCGCTTCGTTCGCGCTGGCGGCGTTCGACGCTGGCCAAACCAGCACCGCGACAAAAGCCGTCGCCAAATTGCGGCAGCTTTCGCACGACGAAGCCGGAACCGCGTACTGGAATCTGGAGTCAAACACTCCGTTTTACGGTTGGGGATTGGCGGGCAGAGTTGAAACGACTGCGCTGGTGGTGAAGGCGTTGCAGCGGGACAGAGAGACGGCGGGACGGAGAGATGAGGGGACAGAGAGAGACGCACTGACTGATAAAGGGCTGCTCTTCCTGCTGAGAAACAAAGACCGGTACGGCGTCTGGTATTCGACTCAAGCTACGATCAATGTGCTGGACGCGATGATTTCCCTGTACGAAGCCGAGCGGGTCAAAACCAGCGCGGGCGGTCAGGCCGAAATCTTCGTCAATGGCAAACCCGCCGGTTCAGTAGTTATTCCGCCCGGAGAAAAGCTCGGAAATCCGTTGATAGTGAATTTGGCGTCGGCGATTGGCGTCGGCGACAACCGAGTTGAAATTCGGCGAAGCGGCGAAGCGACTTTGGCGACGGCTCAGATCGTCGAAACTCATTACGCGGCGTGGAAAGACCCGGCAAAGGAAATCATCGAACCGAACAAGTCCAGCCTGCTCCGGCTGGCGGTCGGTTACGACAAAACACAAGCGAAGATCGGCGAAGAAATCACCTGCGCCGTCAACGCCGAACGAATCGGTCACAGAGGTTACGGCATGCTGCTCGGTGAAATCGGCTTGCCGCCGGGGGCCGACGTGGATCGCGCTTCGCTGGAATTGGCGATGAAAAATTCCGGCTGGGAGTTGAATCAATACGACGTGCTGCCCGACCGCATCGTCGTTTATCTGTGGCCGCGAGCAGGCGGCACAAAGTTCTCGTTCAAATTCAAACTTCGGTACGGCATACGAGCGCAAAGCGCGCCGTCGGTGCTGTACGACTATTACAACCCCGAAGCGCGAGTCGTGGTTGCGCCTACTCGATTCGCCGTGAAGTAACCAATGTCAGTCTTTTTCAAGGAGGTAAAAATGAAAAGACGAACTTTGCTGGCAGTGTTGTTTACGTTGATGGTCGGTTTTGGCTGGGCTTGCGCCAGACAAACGCTGGCCAATCGAACCACCGAACCAAACTCGGTTTTGCCGGTCGCTCAAACCGATTACACGTTGAGCGGACCGCATTCGCACAAGAACCTGACGATCTTCCTGATTCACGGCAAGAATCAAACGGCGGACAAATCGCCGCTGACTTTGCAGGAAGCTTTGGAGCAAAAGAAAGTCGTCGTTCACGAAACCGGCGAGGTCAACGAATTGGCGATTGAAAACCGCTCGGACGAAGAGGTCTACGTTCAATCGGGCGACATCGTCAAAGGCGGAAAACAAGATCGTGTGCTGGCCATTGACCTGATCGTGCCGCCGCGTTCTGGCAAGATTCCGATTTCGGCGTTTTGTGTTGAACAAGGCCGATGGCAGGGGCGAGGCGATGAAAACGCCGTAGCCTTCGATTCGTCGCAACACGCCGTCAGCACCAAAGAACTGAAAATCGCCGCCAAAGCCAAAGGCGACCAAAGCGAAGTCTGGCGCAACGTCGGTCAGGCGCAGGAAAAACTGAATGCCAATTTGTCGGCAATGGCGACGCCCAAACCTGCGCCACCAGCACCGGCTCCGGCAGAACCTGTTGCCGTCGCTGGTGGCGGTGGTCGCGGCGTTGGCGAAGGTCGCGCGTCCAACGCGGGTGGCGGAGTTCCTTCCACTAACCGCGTCGAAGTCCGGTCGCAGTTGTCCGCTTCCAGCCTGCAACTGTCGCTGGAAAACGGAAAGCTCAAAGACGTTTCCGGCGAATACCAGCAAGCGCTGTCCGCCATCATCAACGACAAACCGGACGTGATCGGATTTGCCTTTGCCATCAACGGCAAATTGAACAGCGCAGACGTTTACGCTTCGCACGCGCTGTTCGCCAAGCTGTGGCCGAAGCTGCTGAACGCCGCCGCCGTCGAAGCCATCGCCGAATTCAATCCGAACGAGAAATTTGACGCGGTTGCAACCGATACCGTCGCGGCATTTTTGCGCGACGCCGAAAGCGGCAAAGCCGAGCAAAAAACCGTGACTCAACGCGTGCTGAGCGTCAAACGCGAAAGCGACAAAAATCTGTTCTTTGAAACCCGCGACCGAAAACGTGCCGACGGCTGGTTACACCGCAACTATCTGGTGAAGTGATTTCAACGTAACCGGACAGAAAAATGTCAGACAGAAAAACAAGAAAAGTGACTGGCAGTTCTTCATTTTTCTGGCTCACATTTTTCTGTCCGGTTTTCTTGCTTGATTTGCCGGACTGATCTCATTGCTGCATTTGAAAAAAATCCCTCCGACCTTGGTCGCCGGTTTTGTCTTCATTCGCAAACCTGCCAAAGTTGAATCGAGCGCATCTTCCGGCCATAATCCTCGCTCGACTGGGTTCCCCAGATTGTCTATCCAATACCGAAAAGGAAGTTTTCAACACAGCAATGCAGTCTCCATTCGCGCACATCGAACAGGCGCCGCCTGATCCGATCATCGGGCTGACCGAGGCTTTTAACAACGACACGAACCCCGCCAAAGTCAACCTTGGCGTAGGCGTGTATCAGGATGCCAACGGCAAAGTGCCGATCCTGAACGTCGTCAAAGAAGCTCAGAAACGTTGGCAGGAACAGGAAGCCACCAAAACTTATTTTGGCATTGATGGCGTTCCGGCGTACATCAAGGAAGTTCCCAAGTTGTTGTTCGGCGCGGATTCGCAAGTCATCGCTGAAAATCGCGTCGTCACCGTTCAAGCTGTCGGTGGAACCGGCGCGCTGAAAATCGGAGCGGATTTCCTGCGTCGTTTTTTGCCGGATTCACAACTGTGGATCAGCAGCCCAAGCTGGGAAAATCACCAAATGCTGTTTGAGGCCGCCGGGTTCAAGGTCAACAGCTATCCGTATTACGACGCCGAAACGCACGGTCTGAATTTCAACGGCATGCTGGAAACACTGAAAGGCTTGCCTGCCAAAAGCATCGTCGTGCTGCACGCTTGCTGTCACAATCCGACGGGCGTGGATTTGACCAACGACCAATGGCGGTTGGTGGTGGATGTCGTCAAACAAGCCGATCTGGTTCCCTTCCTCGACTTCGCCTATCAAGGCTTTGGCGAAGGTCTGGAGTCGGACGCCTTTGCGGTACGAGCCTTTGCCGAATCGGGCGTGCAGTGTTTGATCGCCAGTTCTTTTTCAAAATCCTTTGCGTTGTACCGCGAACGAGTCGGCGCTATGACTTTTGTGACGGCCAGCGCCGACGAATCCAAGCGCGTGCTGAGCCAGGTCAAACGAGTCATTCGCACCAATTATTCCAGCCCGCCTTCGCACGGAGCACAGATCGTAGCGATGGTTTTGGCCGACGCGGAGCTTCGCCAGCAATGGGAAGCCGAGTTGACCGAAATGCGCGAACGCATCTGGCAAATGCGCGGCAAGTTCGTCGAAATGCTCCGCGAAAAAGGCGTCGAACAGGATTTCAGCTTCATCAAAAACCAGCGTGGAATGTTTTCGTATTCCGGTCTTTCGCCTGAAGCCGTCAAAGCCTTGCGCGAAAAATTCAGTCTTTACATCGTCGGCAGCGGACGCATTTGTCTGGCTGCCATGAATGACAACAACATCGGCTACGTCTGCGAAGCAATCGCCGACGTGCTTTAACTTCATCACACAAGCACCATGGAAAACCACAAACTCACTCGTCGTACTTTCGTTTCAGCTTCAGCAGCTTCAGTCGTCATGACTGCTGCCAGTGCCAAACGAGTCTTGGGCGCGAACAACAAACTTCGCGTTGGCATCATCGGCTGCGGAGGTTTGGCGCAAGGCGCGCACATTCCTTCGCTGTTGGGCATGAAAGATTCTGACAATGTGGAAATCGCCGCCGTTTGCGACGTTTACCAAAAACGTCTGGATCAGGCCGCAGCCAAAACCGGCGCCAAACCTTTCAAGAACTACACCGAACTGCTGGCCCAAAAAGACATTGATTACGTCGCCATCGTCACGCCGGAACACTGGCACGCCAAGATGACTCTGGACGCAGCCGACGCGGGCAAGCACATTTACTGTGAAAAGCCCATGACGTGGTCAATTGACGAAGCGAAGAAAGTCGTCGCCAAAATCAACCAGACCAAAGTCAAAATGCAGGTCGGCGTGCAGGGAATGTCCGACGATTCATACGACACTGCAAAGCGGATGATTAAGGAAGGAAAGATCGGGCGACCGATTCAGGCGCAGATTGATTATTCGCGCAATCACAAAGGCGATTTTTGGGTGTCCGACCCGGAAGAAATTGATAAAGACGTGAAGCCCGGCGTGAATCTGGACTGGAATGCTTTTCTTGGCTCCGCGCCGAAACGACCGTTCGACTTGGATCGCTTTCTGCACTGGCGGCGGTACTGGGATTATTCGGGCGGCATTGCTACGGATTTGTTCGTGCATCGCGTAACGCGAATGATTCGCGCGTTGGATTTGAAATTTCCCGACCGCGTCGCTGCTACTGGCGGCAAATGGGAATTCCGCCAAAGCGCGGCTGAAATCCCGGACACGTTCAACATGATGCTGGATTATCCTGAAGGGCTGACTGTGGTAGTGCTGTCTTCAATGGCAAATTCCGAACCGATTCCGCACGTCATTCGCGGCCACGAAGCGACGTTGCAATTCACGCGCGACGGTTTTGTCATTCGCCCAGAAGGCCGCATGAACAAAGCCGGCGACAAAGAAATCATCACGCACAAAAAATCCGGCGGCGAAGACATCACGCTGCACCATCGTAATCTGCAAAACGCGATTCGCAACGGCGAAGCCATCAAGACCGATGTCATGACCGGCTATTACGGCGTCGTCGCAGTGCGAATGGCGACTGAAGCCTTCCGCAAAAACCGTTATATGAAATGGGATGCGCGGCGCGAACGTCCTTACGCAGCTTAAGGTTTAATTTCGATGGCAACTGCCTCCGAAGCGATGCCATTGAAAATCAACTCAAGCGACGTTTCACCGATTGCGACCCCAACTGGCAACTGAGCGTCAACCTGATAACTGGCGATGTCAGTGACAAAGCCAACAAAAGTCGGCGAGATCATAAGCTCGCCGACTTTGACGTTTACGTTCTGGCAATTCGCCGCGTCGTTCAGCCCTTCCACAAACAATCGCAACAAAGACTTTGGCCCGCTGGCGTGAATTTCGGCCTGATAATCAAACCCGTTTCTGACGGTGACAATTTTCGGAGCGGCGGGTTTGGCTTCAATCAACTCGACTTCGTAACCTGGCGAAGCTTCCACACTTTCAAGAACAACGCTGACCGCAACTTTGCCGCTGGAAGTTCCAGCCGGAATTCGCGCTTCGATGTAAGTCAGTCGCTCGAAAGCCGAACCGAACAGCGATTGCAATGCTTCATCAAAATGCGGGCGCGGCCTGCCGACGTAACGCGGCGTGATGAACTGATTGCCTAAACTCACCTTCAAGTTATTCGCGTCTACGACTTCACGATCCAATCCCGAAACGACTAGCGACAGCCAGGCATCATCGCCTCCCGTCGGAATCGCCTGAATCGCCGAATCGTCGGCCCGCGCGTGAAACTCGATTCGGCAATTGTTCTTCGTGTCTTCTTCGTGTGGCTTCGTGGAAGAAAATGGCTTTCTCGGCTTTTGTATCGTCGTCCAGCAAAACATCGTGTCCGCGCCATAAACGCTGATGAGTTGCGCGCCAAGCTCTTTCACCAATCGGCGAATTTCGCTTTCGGTAAAGGTCGCGCCTGACCATGTGTCTTTTTCAGCTTCGGCGTAACTTTGCGCTTCGACGCCATTGGTGTGGACGCGAATGATGCCGCCGGGTTTGATCACGCGGTACGCTTCGCGGATGTTCGATTCGATCACCGCTTTGCTGGGCACGTGCTGAAAAACGTAAGCCGAAAACGCCACGTCGAAATAACCATCCGGCAACGCGGCAAAATCCGCTCCGCTGGTTTCGTGCAGGTGAACGTTCGGCAAATGGCCGAGCCGCCCTCGCGCTTGCCGAATCATTTCGCCCGAAACGTCTGTCGAATGGACTTCGCCGAAGATCGCGGCCAGGTGTTTGGTCATGCGTCCGATGCCGCAACCGATTTCCAAAAACTTTAGTTCGCCCAATTCGTGCAGACCGCGCCCGCCGGTCATCAAAATCAATTCAGGCAAAATCAACGTGTTGATTTCGCTCAAACCCGTTGCGTCGAATTCATCTTCGGATTGATCCAGCCGAACAGTGTTGATGTACCAACGGGAATTTTCGCTGGCGCGTTGGTTCCAATCACGCTTCATGACTTCGGCAAATTCATTCGCCTTTGCTTCGACAGTTTGACTACTCATTCTCTTTTATGAATTGTTGGTGGGACAATTTTCCAAATTGGCCCAGTCTTTTCGGAGGTATCAATGTCCAAACGGAAACTCATCTGCTGTGCGTTGGCAATTGTTGCAACCACTTTTGCCGCTCAAGCTCAAAACAAAACCGGCGACGCGCGCGGCACAACCCAAAACTTCTTTTCTTTGCTCAAGGCACAGAAATACACAGAGCTTCACGATTTTCTGCCGTCGCAGCTCCAGAAACAAACGACGCGCGAACAACTGGCCGAAAGCCTGAAACGGCTTGACCAGTTTCTGACCATACAGCGAATGGAAATCACTCGCGTTCAACAGCGCGGAGATTTCGCCGTCGCAGACACAACGATTTACGGCAATCTGAAACGGACAATGAAAATGAACGGCGAAGAAGTGAAGGAAGGCCGAGTTTCTGTGCAGCAATACCTGTTGAAAGAAGAAGGCCGATGGCGTATCACCACCGCCGACAAACGCTCCACCGATTTCTTCCTGAAACGTAACCCTGAATTCAAGCAGCAATTCCAACTGACGCAACCGCAATTCGCCTTGAAGCAAAACGGCAAATGGACGCCGCTTGGGAAATGATGAAGGCGGAATGATGAATGATGAACGCGAGCCATTTATCATTCCGCCGTCCTATCTCATCATTCACTTAATTCCGCCAACCGTCTGTTGCCAGCTTATTGTTTGTCGTAATACGCTCAGCCGAGCGCGTTCGCTCGCATCCAACAAACCATCCAACTGATCGGCGACAGCCGCCAGCAATTGAAACGCAAAATCTCCGGCGTGTGTGGTGACGTGCGCGAAATAGCCAAGCTGCACGGCTCCGGCTTTGTCCTGATGAAACTCGCGTACCTCGTCGTCGTCCATGGTTTCGACCTGAGCATTGATCGGCAACACAGCGCGCGGAATTCCATGAAAACTTTTCTGCCCTTCGCGCCAGCCGAGCAGCAAAACTCCAATCATGACGCCTTGTTCGTTCAGATAATCGGGGCTGAAGACCGAATTCAACTCTGGCGGAGTCGAAAGGCGCGGCCCGTAATTGCCGAATTCAGGATTGATAAGCTGCGAGTTGTACACCACGCCGACCGCTTCACCCTTACCGACAGCGACTTTGACGAACTGCGCGAAGCCGTAATCTTCCGACTTTGGCGCTTCGCCGAATTCAAACGAATCCAGAACCCGCGCCAGATAATCCACGTGAGAATTCGATTTGATGATTTTTGCGATGAGCATTCGGTTCAACCTTTCGCGTCGTTCGGTTTCAACTGATCGAACAGCCAGGATTTGGCAAACGTCCAGTCGCGTTTAATAGTGGAAATGTTCAGATTCAAAACTTCGGCGACTTCTTCCAGCGTCAGCCCGCCAAAATAACGCAGCAACACAACGCGAGCAGCACGCGGGTCAATGACATGTAACCGATGCATAGCTTCATCCAGCGCCGTCAGTTCAATATCCACCGGGCCATTCGGAGACGGTTTGTCGCTGACTGAATCATCCAATGCGACGGAAACATGATTGCCTTTGCCGCGTTTGCGAGCCTGATCCACCAATGTGTTTCTGACTTGCTGGGCAATGACGGCAAAGAAATGCGCTCGGTTTTGCCAATCCACTGGCGTGTCAGAACCGAAAACGCGCAAATAAACTTCGTTGACCAACTCCGTCGCCTGCATCCCGCCGGATTTCCAGCTACGCAAACGACTGGAGGCAATGCGCTTCAATTCGGGATAAACCAGATTCAGCAATTCGCCTTCGGCAAAGGCATCGCCCGTTTTGACGCGCCGTAACAATTCTGTGACTTCACCCGCAATTTCCATAATTTTTTTCACGATCTGAAAATTTTTCTACTTTGATGAGCCGAAACTCTTTCCTCTTACGCTTTATCCGTTGTAATCAGAAACCCGTAATTCGACAACAAACTCAATCAGGAGGCTAAAATGAAACCGACCCTTCAATTTGTTTTCAACCTGTTTTGCCTTTTGCTGTTTGCCACAGCCGTGCAAGCACAATCAGAAGAACAAGTTCGAGACGTTCAGAAAATCTACAAGGATGCCAAAGCTCCAGGCCTGGAGGTCACCATTTACCTTCAAGAAAAAAATGGAGCGATGATTCCAGTGTCCCCCGACCGCGAGTTCCACAAAGGCGAAAGCGTCAAGATTCGCGTCGAAAGCAATTTCAGCGGCTATCTTTACATCGTCAACCACGGAGCCAGCGGAAACAAGAGTCTGATTTTTCCCGACGGCAAAGAATCGAATCTGCTTCAAACTGGAAAGACTTACCTGCTGCCGAGCACTTACGATCTGGTCTTGGACGAAAAAGCCGGATTTGAAACCTTGCAAGTCATCGCTGCGCCTCAGCGCCTTCCGGTTCTTGACGCGGCGTTGAAGCAGCCGGACGGCAAGCTGAATTCAAAACAGATTGCCGCGATTGCGGAGTACTGGAACGATTCGGCTCCGGGCAAACCGGGCATTTCGGCAGGGACATCGTCTAATCAAAATCAATCGGTCAGTTCAACCTTCGACAAAGGAAAAAATAAGACAACAATCCTATCGGAAGATGATTCACGAGACCCGACGTTTTGGCCCAATAAGCCCAAACCAAAAGCCAAGAAGAATCTCAACACCACAATCTCTCTGGGGATCAAGCTGAAAAACACGGGACAATAGCAGTTACTTCAGGTGCCAGAAAAAGATTTTGTAAAAGACCACTTTGCGTCCATCAGCCGATGGCGCTTCAGTCGAATAAAGGCCGTTTACTGGCGGATTGATGAAATTTGCCAGTAACGCCTTTTCTTCGACTTCTTTCAATAAGCGCGTGGCAAAAGGCTCCTTGATTCTCGCGTGAGGAAAATTGGCTCCACGGCTTGCCTCTGTCTCCTTGACCAAATCTGACTGGGGAACCACGCTTTCCAAAGACCACGAAACTCCTGCTGGCACAAGAACCACCGTATAAATCTGCTTCCGGCGGTCTGATTCCTCGTATGGAAACCATACCCCTTCCGGCACACGTAATGGTTTGCCAGCCAACATTTGCTGCGGTGGTCTATCACGTTGCGGATTCATCCAGAACAATTTGCCTTTGCTGTCTTCAAAGAGCAGGTAGCAATGACCGGTAAACGGAGCCGTAAATTCAAACTGAATTTCGTCGCCGGAATGAACCGCGCCATTCGATTCCAACGCGGTTTCAGTTCCCTCCGTCGCACCTTTTTTCAGCACTAGGTATTGCAGCTTCGTCGTCGAATCGGCGGTTGCCAGATTGACTTGCGGAGTCGGCAAAACGACCGGCGCAGGAGAAACGTTTTTCCGTCCGACAACCGCCCAAATGCTGAACGCAATCGCCAACACGGCCCCGGCAACCACAGCCTTCTTTCGCCACAGCCGCTTCTGGACAGGTTTTCCAGAACGAACCGCTTCGGCAAATTCGTCGGCCAGTTGCCTTGCCGTCTGTTGCCGCTCGGCGGTTTTTTTGGACAGAGCCTTCATCACGACTTCCGAAACTGCCCGCGAAACCAGAACTTCCGACTTCAATTCGTGCAATGGCGTGGGAAGTACATGCTGATGTTGGTAAAGCACGCTCATAAACGAATCGCCCTGAAACGCCGGAGCGCCGGTCAGCATTTCGTAAATCACCATCCCCAGCGAGTAAATGTCCGCTCGTTTATCAATCTCTGCAAAGCCCGCTCCTGCCGCCTGTTCGGGCGACATGTAACTTGGGGTGCCCAGAATCAAAGCATTGTGAGTTTGGGAAGTCGTGTTTGACGATTGCTGTAACTTGGCGATGCCGAAATCCAGGATGGAGACGTGCGGCTGGCCGTGGCGTTCGGCAACAATCAGGTTTTCCGGTTTGATGTCGCGGTGAATGACGCCGCGTTCGTGCGCCTCGGCCAATCCGTCGCAAACCTGCCGGACAATCGCGACGACTTCGTTTATCGGCAATGCACCACGCTGGCGCAACACTTCGCGCAAGCTTTGCCCGGCGACGAATTCCATCACCACGAAAGGCTGCCCTTCGATCGTTCCGCCATCCAACAATCGAGCGATGTTCGGATGTTCCAGGTCGGCCAGAATCTGCCGTTCGCGGCGAAACCGTTGTTTGACCTGTTCGCCGGCGCTGACCGGCAACAACTTGATGGCGACTTGTTTGCGAAACTCGCCGTCGGCGCGTTCGGCCAGATAAACGACTCCCATTCCGCCGCGCCCCAATTCGCGTATAACTTGGTAAGCTCCCACGCGCTGCCCGGCCAATTCTCGCGTGGGTTGATCGGCCAGTTTCGCAAACGCAGGAGTTTCAATGAACTCATCCGCTTTGTCGTGCGCGCGCAAAAGCTTTTCAACCTCCGAGCGCAAAGCTTCGTCGCTTCCGCAAACCTGAGCCAGCCATTCGACACGCTCCGCCGCCGGACGATCCGTCGCCGCGTCAAACAGTTCCCGCACTTTTTGCCAATCCAGGTCTGCCATTTGAACTCAACGCTTGCCGTCCAGGTTCGCCCACTCACCCGATTGAATGAAACTGGCCCAGTAAAACGGATGACTGCGTTTCGGGTTTTTCAGCATCCGCAATTGCACCTGCCGCAAGGCGTCTCCTCTTCCTTCGCCTTTCATCAGTCGTTTGTAGTATTCCACCATCAGTTCTTTCGTCCCCATATCTGACACCGCCCACAAACTCATCACCTGAGTTTCCGAACCAGCCAGAACAAATGCGCGCCGCAAACCATATACGCCATCGCCATTTTTCACCTCGCCAACGCCAGTGTCGCAGGCCGACAGCGCGACCAGTTTCGTTCCCCACAAGTCCAAACCAGCCGCTTCCAATGCCGTCAAAATTCCGTCGTCATCGCCGCTTTTGCGCTTGTTTGCTCCGGCCAGCGCCAGCCCGGAACGCAGCAACGGGTTTTCTATCTTTTCACTTTCGGCGATTTTCTGGGGCAATTCTGTCGCTGGGCGTTCATTTCTTGTCGCTTCAGTCATCACCAAATCTTTCAGGAAATAGCCATGCGTTGCCACATGCAACAAGCGGGGGCGGCGCAACTGCTTCAGCGCCATTTCTGTCGCCGCTCCATCCGTCATCACTTTCGCATCCGGCATCAAGGTTTTCAGGCTGGCGGCCTCTTTGGCTGTCCAGGGCAACGGCCTGAAATAAACCTGCCCCATGCTTACACTCTCGCTCAGCTTAATGCCGGATGATCCATACAACTTGACGATGTCGCGTTTAGCGTCGGTTGCGTTGGCAGCCAGCACCGCTGAGCTTGCCGCGCTCTGCTCAAAGTCAGGGGCAGCCATCACGAAAACTTCCGTTCCGGCATCCTGTTTAATCTGCAATCGCAGCAAGTCTCGTCCACTGGAAAGGTAAGTCAGCTTGTAGCGTTCCAAAAGAAACTTGCCACCATCATCCACCAATACGGCAAACGGCAGCAGGTTCAGCATCCCATCAGGCGAAAGCAGCAATTGCGCTTTCCCGCCAATCAGTTTACGTACTGGCTCCATCACCTGTTTGTCCACCACACGCGAGAGCTGTTGGTAATCCCGTCGTTTTGGATCGCGCAACGCTTGACGCAATTGCTCAACCGCGCCATCAATGGCTGTCGCATCGCCAAGGTCAACCCAACGCGGTTCGTTCTGCGTTGTCAGCACGTACGCGACATAACGTGGTGCCAGCCGTTTATCCGTCTTCGCTTCGACAGGACGATATTGAACAAATTCAACAAGGGCGGCATTTACAGGGATGGCGGCAGTCACAGCTTCCGGCGTAATGGGTAAAGTGGTGGTGCGAAATTCCAGGCTGCGGCGGCTCAAATCGGCTTCCAAAGTTTCGATCCCCTGCCCAAGCTGTTCCAACCTAGTCCGATACGTTTTCAGCGTACGTTCGTCCGGACCACGCAAAACCAAGGTGGCATATTGCGAACGCATGGAAAACAATTGGTCAAGCATAGGTAGAGTCTCCTTGTCTGCGCGGGCGCGCAACCGATTGAGGCTATCGGAGCTTTCGTCCAAGCCGCGCCCTTTGAAACGCAAAAGCGCGGTCAATGCAAGTTGCAATGCTTGTGAATTGTCAGGCGCGTATTGCGCGTGCAAAGCAAGCACGGAATTCACACCGCGTTCAAAGGATTTTAGATAGACCTGTTGCTGTCGGTCAGAACCGCTTAGGTTACGACGTAGATTGGTATCATTGATAGTCAGCAGCCGTTCAAGCAAAGATGTGGCCAGAGAAGTTTTGTCATCGGCCAAACTCAGGGCTGCGAAATCATGCAGCGACTCAGCCAAACGAGGATGTTCAGCGCCAAGCGTCTTTTCCCGAATCGCCAAAGCACGCAGATGTAATTGCTCCGCCGATGAATAATCACCATTGGTTGCATATATGTTGCCCAAATTGTGAAGACAGTCAGCAACGTCAGGGTGTTCTGCCCCCAATGCTTTTTCGTAAATTGCCAAGGACCTTTTGAGAAGCAATTCAGCAGCAGCGTAATTGTGTGTACGCACGTAAAGCATGGACAAATTGTTCAGCAGGGTTGCCACATCAGGATGCTCTGTGCCAAGCGTCTTTTCCCAAATATCCCTGACCCGATTGTAGAGTTTCTCTGCCTCAAGATAATCGCCCTTGTCCCTGTATAAATTGGCGAGATTGTGGAGTGAAGAAGCTACAGTAGGATGCTTTTCGCCAAAAGCCTTCTCACGAATAGCCAAGGCTCGCTTGTATAGTGGTTCTGCTGAAGCGAAATCATTTTTTGACCTATACAAATTGCCAAGATTATTGCAGGAATCAGCAATGCGCGGATGCTCCGGGCCGAGAGTTTTCTCCCAGATAGCCTGGGCTTGCCGGAACAACGGCTCAGCCCCCAGATAATTGCCTCTGGCTCTGTATAAGTTTGCAAGATTATTTAACGAAGCAGCGAAATCAGGATGTTCTGCGCCAAGAGCCTTCTCTCTTATGGCCATAGCTCGCTGATATAGAAACTCCGCCGAAATGTGATCACCTTTTTCGGCATATAAAACGGCCAGGTTGTTGTAGGACGTTGCGGTATCAGGATGTTCAGTGCCAAGAGCCTTTTCCCGAATCAACAAGGCACGTTTGAAAAAAGATTCCGCCTCTGTGTAATTCCCTTTAACATAGTGCAAATTGGCGAGTAAGTTGGTTGGCCTCGCCACATCCTCGTGTTCCGTGCCTAATAAAGCCTCAAGTATTTGCACTGCCTCTATGGCTTTCGGGATTGCCGCCTCATATTTTCCTCCGGTCGTCAGGCTTAATGACTCCTGCCACAATAGATAAGCTTTTGTTAGCTTCTGTTCCCGTGTTTCTGCAGCACGCAATTCTTTCCAGATAAGTTCATAGCTTCCAACTCTCGCCGTCTGGCTGGTTGGGATGATAATCAGGCGATAGACCCCTTCCGACTCAACTGCCCACTCAAGATTTTCTTCGCCGTTGCCGCCAGGCTGCCGGTCCCATTCAATCAATTGTTTATTATCCTGTCCGCTGAAACGGAGTTTAATATCAATCCCTCGTTGGTTGACGAGCAGTTTCACATACTGACCGGCAGGAATTTTGAGTTGATAGGAATGGCTTTGCCCGCCCGCCAATTCGCGTTCAATCGGCTTGCCCAATTCCAATGTCGGAATTTCCTGTGCCGGCTGTGCCTGCCCGGACGAAGCGTTTTGTGCGCTCGCCTTCGCCAGCCAAATTGCGCTCGTGGCAATGGCGAAAAGCGCCAGCATCGCAGCCGCGCGCAAAAAGGCTCTGGAAAAATTGACTGAAAAAACTGAAGACAAGTTCTTGAGGTTGAACATAGCAAACTCCTGATGATGTTTATTGTTGCCGTGGACTTCGTGCCGATTTGAGGTCGGCGCAGAGAGTAGCCGACCTGTCTGAAAAATTTAAGTGTTCGTGAGCCGTTTTCTGTTTCCGCTTCGCTCTGGGAGGTAGCGGCCAGTTGCCGCTAACCGATGAAACGTCGGGAGGCTGTTTGGCAAACCGGCATTGACTGATTTCTTTTTCACGGAGGCGGAAGAACATGAAGCACGATCTCACTCTTCGGAATTTGTTCATCACAAAATCAAATCGTTGGCGACAGTTGGCGCTGTTGCTGCTAAGTCTGGCAGCGTTGGCCGTCTGGACGCTGACTAATCAAACAATGACAGGAAGCGCGGCAGAGCCGGAGCAATCCAATCTGTTGCAAAACGGCAGCTTTGATAACGGCCCCGAAGGTTTGGCGCTGACATCACTGTCAGGTTGGGCGGTGACGCGCGGCACTGTGGATGTGATTCCCAGAACATCTCAACAAGCCGCCGACGGAAACCATAGTCTTGATCTGATTGGTTCACCCGGCGTCGGCACGATTACGCAATCGTTCGGCACGGTCATCGGCAGGCGGTATGTCTTTTCCGGCTGGATCGCTCACCACCCCGCGCTCAATCAGGCGGGCGCTTTTGTTTCCGTCAACAACCAATCGTTGGAGCCGTTGTATCACTCAGGTTCGGCGACGGCAAACAACATGGGCTGGGCCAGGTTCACGCGCGAATTCGTGGCGGCGTCATCCACGACGACATTGGCGCTGGCCGACCGCAATCTGGATGGGTATGAATTCGGCGGACTTCATCTGGACGGCTTGTCCGTGGTTGCCGCTGATGGCGGCGGCGACCCGCTGCCGACGGTCGGCGCGGCGGTCATCATTGACGGCACGGACGCCAACGAACACGGCGACAACAACAGCGGTCGCAGCAATGACAACGGCTGGCTGTACATGCAAAAGGTGCTGGAAAATCTGGCCAGCCGAGTGCCCGCCGGAACTGCCAAAGTCGTCGTAGATTTGGGCACGACAAACAATCGAGCGCGAAACGCTATTGTTTCGGCTTTCAACCTGTCGTCGTTGCCCGGTCAGGGCTGGACGATTCGCCACGAAGACGGCGCGGCAGCCATTGCCAACTGGCTGGCCGATCTTTCTTCCACAAACACAGGGATTCTGTGCATACCGACATACAACCTGACTCCTGGGGACTTGGAGGCGGTGGAGCTGGCGGCCATCAACGCGCAGGCTCAGCGAATTGCTGATTTCGTCAACCGCGTTTCTGGCAGCGGCGGCGCGTTGTTTGCGATGGGCGAAGTGGAAAGCTCGTCAAAACCCGGAGCCTGGATTTGGCTGCGCGAACTGTTTCCCGGAATTTCCGTCACGCAAATTCCCGGCAGCGGCGGCATCAACACTTCAATCTCCCTGACAAGCGACGGCAACCAAGCTTTCCCAGGATTGAGCAATTCCGAAGTCGGTGCGGCCAAGCCGTGGCACAATTATTTCAGCGGCGATCTGGCTACGCTGAAAGTGTTGGGCGTCGCTCCAGAAGGCAACAATGGCCCAAGTCGCCAAATCATTCTTGGCGGCATTGGCATTGAAGTGCCGCCGCCGGTTCCGACGCAAAACCGGATTGTTCGGCTCGGTTGCAGCAGCGCCAGTCCCGGCGGCCAGCTTCAAGTTCCCGTCGAGTTGGTTTCGCAGGGCGATGAAAATGCGCTTGGTTTTTCGCTCAACTTCAATCCGGCGATTGTCGGCAATCCGCAAGTCGTTCGCGGCAGCGCCGCCGGTTCGGCGTTGTTGAACATCAACTCAAGCCAGGTCGGGCAAGGCCGCATTGGCGTTGCGCTGGCATTGCCCAGCGGGCAGGCGTTTTCCACCGGCGCTCGCCAGATTGCGGTCGTCACGTTTTCGGTCGCCAATACGTCGGCGACGAACACCTCGATTGAGTTTGGCGATTCGCCGATTCGCCGCCAGGTGTCGAACGCAAACGCACAAACGCTCGTGGCCATTTATCAAGGCTGCTCCAACATCACGATTGCTCCCGCCGGGTTCGAAGCCGATGTGACTCCGCGACCGAACGGCAAAAACGACGGTTCGATCTCAATCACAGACTGGGTTCAGGTCGGACGATTTGCCGCCGGATTGGACACGCCTTCGGGCGACAGTGAATTTCAACGCGCCGATTGCGCGCCGCGCGACCAGAAAGGCGACGGTCAAATTTCCATCACCGATTGGGTTCAGGCCGGACGGTACGCTGCAGGATTGGATATTCCTCAAACCGCAGGCGGGCCGACTTCTGCGTTCGGGTTTTCCGTTACTGAAGAATCCTTGGCCGCTGAAACCACCGCGCACGCTCGTCCGGTGCGAATTGTCGGCACTACGATGCCGCGCGGACAAACCGGCACGGTCGCCATAGAAATCGAAGCCGAAGGCGACGAAAACGCCTTTGGGCTGAGCTTGGAGTTTGATCCTGCGATGCTCAGCTTCGTTTCGGCGACTGCGGGCAGTTCGTTGGAAAGTCCGCTGCTGAACATCAACAGTAGTCAGGCAGCCAACGGTCGCGTCGGCTTGGCAATGGCTTTGCCCGCCGGAAAAGCATTGAAGGAAGGCAAACAGACGTTGGCGCTGGTTCGATTCACGGCATTGGCCGGCGGCGGCACGGCTTCGACGCCGCTGGCTTTCAGCGATCAACCGATTCGTCGCCAGCTTGCCGACGCCAACGCCAATTCGATTTCGGGCGACTACGAAAACGGCACAATCAGTTTCGGCAACGTAGCCACCAGCGTTTCCGCCGCCAGCTTCAAACCCGAAGCCTCGGCTGAATCCATCAACGCGGTTTTCGGCACGGGGCTGGCGACTGCAACCGTCGTCGGCAATCAATTGCCGTTGCCGACTTCGCTGGCTGGGACTACGGTCAAGGTCAAAGACAGCGCCGGAATTGAACGACTGGCTCCGTTGTTTTTCGTCGCTCCGCAGCAGATCAATTATCTGACGCCTGCCGGAACCGCGGCGGGCGCAGCCACCATCACGATCACGAGCGGAGACGGCGCTGTTGCCACCGGTTCGCTGAACATCACAACCGTTGCGCCAAGTCTGTTCACTGCCAATTCCAGCGGACAAGGCGTTCCGGCGGCGGTATTGTTGCGCGTCAAAGCCAACGGCCAGCAATTGTACGAACCGGTGGCGCGCTTTGACGTAACGCAAAATCGCATGGTTCCGGTGACGATTGATTTCGGTCCTGATATTGGAAGCTCAAGCGACCAGCTTTATCTGCTGCTGTTCGGAACCGGATTGCGTTATCGCAATAGCTTGAGCACGACTACGGTTCTGTTAGGCAATCAACCGGTTGAAGTGCTTTACACCGGAGCGCAAGGTGACATGGTGGGTCTGGATCAAATCAACCTCAGACTGCCGCGTTCAATGGCGGAGCGCGGACTGGTCAATCTGGCGGTGACGGTTGATGGTCGTTCAGCCAATACCGTCCAAATCGCGTTCTGACACTTTCTGCAATGCCAAACTGCGGGCGCAATGGCCGGGTTTTACTCAGCCTTTGCGCCCGCTTTCTGCCTGAAAAAAACTCAAAATCTTCCTCAAAAAAAAGTTCTCGCACCTTGAGCCGTTTTCAATCATTGGTTCGCTTAACGGGATAGAAGGAAAGGGGAACGCCTTTTTCCAAAAGGCTTTTCGTTTTTGGACTTGATCGGAAGCGGAAAGCTGAACCTGAAATCATCTGCAACCGGAGTAACGACGATGAACCGACGAGAATTCAGCAAAGCTATTTGCCAATGCAGCGCGGGATTCGCGCTGGCCTTTGGCGCGTGGGAGCAGGTTTTGGCGCAGACAAAAAACAAGAGCGATGCAAAACAACCGACCAAACCTCAATCAGGCAACGGCAAGCCAGCAGCCAAAAAAGGCGACGACTGGGTGGTGTTCCAAAGTCCTTTCGGCGATTTCTCTGTGCGATTTCCGAGCGAGCCGAGAGCGCAGGCATCAGGAAAAGACGGCATCAGCCCGGCTTATATCAGCGAAGCCGATGAGCACCTTTTTCTGGTTCAGGGGTATCGCGGAGATCCACTGGAAATCGGTTGGACAAAGCAATCGCTGGCGAAATTCCTGAGTGAAGCTAAAGGCATTGAGTCGTGGCAATTGCTTTCGGCGAATGTGCTGGAACACCGCGCTGTGTTGTCGCGCAATGCCGAAACCGGATTGACCAAACCGGCTCTGGCGCGCACGCATATTTATCCTGGGGTTATTTATGTGCTGATTGCCGGAGCCAGCAGCGAAGGTAAATCACTGGATGTGGCGCTGGCCAAAAAGTTTCTCAACAGCTTTCGTTTCCTTCCGGCTGAAGCAGCACAAGTTCGACGACAACCAGCGTCGCCGCAACCGCAAAGCTCCCCCTGTACAAGCTGTCACGGCTCGGGGCGGAAGTTTTGTTACTACTGCGCCGGAACCGGCAAGACAAGTCCGTCAATGGTCAGCGTAGAAGGTTACTGGTGTCGCTTTTGTAACCGTCAGGGTTATACGCGATGCCAACCGTGCGGCGGACGTGGTCGCATTTGATCCAACGATTCAGCGCCAAAAGGAATGAGCCATGAAAAAACTGGTCACAGTTTGGGGAGTAGTGTGCCTGCTGGCCGGAGTTTTGTTCGCGCAAGAAGCCGGTCAAGTCAGCCTGCGCGGTCGCGTGACTGCACGCGAAACCGGCCTGATTTTGGCGGGCGTTGAAATTCGCATTGCCGAAACCGCCCGAAAAACGGTTTCGGATGAAAAAGGCGAATTCACTTTCACCGGTTTGTCGGCAGGCGAAATCGAACTGGCTGTCGGGCAGTTTAGGCAACGCGTGACGCTCAACAATCGGGCGGACAACTTCATCGAAATCATTTTGCAGCATCAACAAACTACGTCGCCGCCAACGGTTAAAGACAGCCTCACCATCAAAGCCGACGGCGCAGCGATTGAACACCCTGACGCTGCGGTTGAAAGATCACTGACTGAACGCGACGCCAACCTGCTCAGCAGCGTAACCATCGGCGATCCGACACGGGCGGCCCAGGCACTGCCAGGCGTCACGGGGAATGACGATTTGAGCAGCCGACTGGCTTTGCGCGGAGCACCGATGCGTCGCATTGGTTTTTATATTGACGGCGTTCTGACCGGCGCTCCGATGCATGCTATCAGCGAAGATCAGGGAGGCGGCTCGGTCTCGTCGTTGAATGCCGAAACCATTGGCTCTTTGTCGCTGATTGCGTCTGGCGCTCCGGTCAGTTTCGGCGACAACACGGCGGGCGTGTTGTCGTTTGAAACCAGGGAAGGCAACCGCGAACATCCGCATCTTCGTTTGGCTTCGGGGTTGATCAGCACTTCCGTCATGGCCGAAGGTCCGCTTCCCGTCGGACGCGGTTCGTGGTTGCTGGCGGCGCGGCGCAGCTATCTGGGTTACGTCATTCGCCGGTTGCAGAAACCCGGACTGGTTTTCGATTTCAACGATCTGCAATCCAAGGCGGTTTACGACGCCAGCGAACGCCATCAGTTTGGCGTCACGGCAATCTTTGGCCAGACGGCGGCCCAGCGCGAAAAGCTGCGAGCGCAATTGACTCTGGCCGATCCGCTGGAAATCAATGCGCTGAACCGGCTGGTCATCGCACAATGGAGCTACGCGCCTTCGGGAAATTCGTCCTGGCAAAATCGCGTCTTCGTTTTGCAAGACAGTTACGACAACACAAATCCGGCGGAAGTGAGAATTGACATCGGGCGTCGCGTTCAATCCGGCTGGAACAGTCATTGGCAAATCCAGCCTCATCCGGCGCACTTGTTTCAGGCTGGAATCGCTTTGCGTTGGTTGCGCGGCCAAAATCGCAGCGGATTTCAACCTTCACCAACGCAGCCGCTAAAGGTGCTGGTTGATTATCGCGCTCGCACTTTGCAGCAAGGTTATTACACTCAGGATACCTGGCGACTTTGGAACAACCGCGCGGCCGTGACCGCCGGCATTCGTCTGGATCGTTTTGGCGAAGCCGGTGAATTGGTTGTTTCACCGCGATTTCTTTTCAGCTTCAATTTCAGCGAAACCTCTCAACTGCGATTCGGCTGGAGCCGTCATGCCCAGTTCCCGGATTTCGATCAGTTATTCGGAATCGGCGGCAACGCACAATTACGCGCTGAAAAAGCCACGCATTACAGCCTGGCTTTTGAAAAAAGATTCGGGACGAAAGTGCGTTTGACCGTGGAGTTGTTCGACCGCTCAGAGCGCGGATTGTTTTTTGGGCATGACCGCGAACTGGCACGAGCGGGCTTGCCGACGACCGGCCAACTGCCACTCGGCAACGCGCTGCAAGGTTACGCGCGCGGTTTCGAACTCTCGCTGGAACGGCGCAACAGCAAACGATTTCACGGATGGATCAATTATTCATTTTTGCAGACGCGGCTGGTTGATGCAGTGAGCGGCCAAAGCTTCGTCAGCGACCACGATCAACGACATACTGTCAGCGCCTATGGAAACTTTCGCTTCGGCCAATCGTGGCAACTCAGCGGCTTGTGGAAATTCGGCAGCGGTTTGCCCGTGATCGGCTTTCAACCGGTGATGCTGAATGGGCAGCCGTCATTCACCAACCGCAACCAGTTCAGGCTGCCGGTTTACAGCCGCTTTGATTTGAGGCTGGACAAATCGTTCAAGGTTGGCAGGCTGAAAATCACGTTCACAGCGGAGTTTCTGAATTTGTTTGGCAGCCGGAACTTACGGCAGGTTCGCAACGGTTTTGAACAAACGCTTCCATTCGTGCCTTCAGGCGGGTTGAAAATCGAATGGTGATTGGTGCGTTAATGGTTTTAGGCTTTCCGCTTATCTGGCAACGCCAGCGACAAAAGGAAAACCAGGCTGATTAACGCAAAACAGATCAACGGCGGCGGAATGCGGTAATATCCATAAAGCGCGGTCAGCGCAGCAGAGCATAACAAATTGATTCCCGTCAGCCCGCGCACTAACCGAACGGAATCTCCGGCCCAATACAGCGTAGCCAGATTCTGTACTGCCAGAAAAATCAGAAGGATGGTCATCGTCAAACTTAGGCTGAGCTGGACGGCCATCAATGAAGGCCGCATTCCCATCCCCAGATCAAGCGTGTATCCGGTCATTGCTTCGATCACGGATTTCAGAGCCGTATCGTTTTCAGGAATTGGCGAAAAGTGCCCTACGGTGTGAGCCGCCGCCGTCAACAACATCAAAATCGAACCGGCGGCAAACAACCGGCAACCAGGTCTGAAAATCTTTCTGAACATTGATGTCCTCCTGTTTTATTTGACCTTGCCCGGCCCCCACAAAGCGCGCCCGGAAGTCTTTCCGGTATGTTCGCCGTCTTTCAAGACTTGTTGGCCGTTGACGAAAACATGCTGCATCCCAATGGCATACTGGTGCGGTTGTTCAAACGTCGCGCGATCGGCAATCGTTTTCGGATCGAAGACAACCACATCGGCAAAGTAACCCGACTTCAACAATCCGCGACGATCCAGGCCAAGATTTGCCGCCGGCAACGCGGCCAAACGGCGAATGGCTTCTTCCATTGGAATGACTTTTTCGTCTCGAACGTATTTGCCCAACAACCGTGCGAAATTGCCATACGCGCGCGGGTGGGTTGACGAATTCAGGAAGACGCCTTCGGCAGCCATTGATGCCGCGTCTGACCCGAATGAAACCCACGGCAGCTTGAGCTGCTTTTTGACGTTTTCTTCCGACATCATGAAATAGACCGTATCCACCCGCGAGCGATCTTCGACAATCAAATCCATGATGGTTTCAATCGGGTCTTTGCCGCGCAGTTTTGCCACTTCGCCAATCGTTTTGCCGATGTACTGCCTGAGCGCCGGATTACGGAACCCAACCAACAGGATGCGTTCCGGCGAACCGGCCAGTTGATACATGTTTTCCCACGAATCGCTTTTGGCCAGAACTTCGGCGGCAATTTTCTTGCGAGTCTCCGGGTCTTGCAGCCGTTTGAACAACGCTTCGAACCCACCATCGAGCGTCCAGGGCGGCAGCGTCGAATTCAATCCGGTTGAACCGGCAGTGTAGGTGTACATATCGGCTGACACCTTCAAACCTTCGCGCCGGGCTTTTTCCACCATCTTGATAACCTTGTCCATCTTGGGCCAGTTGGCTTCGCCCGAAGCTTTGAGGTGATAAATTTCGGCGGGAATCTTTGCTTCGCGGGCAATGCGGATCAGTTCTTCGACGCCTTCGATCAACTGATTGCCTTCGCTTCGCATGTGAGAAATGTATTTGCCTTTGTATTGCGCCGCCACCTTGCACATTTCAATCAACTCTTCGGTCGTCGCGTAAAACGCAGGCGCGTAAATCAACGAAGAGCCGATGCCCAAAGCGCCCGCTTCCATTTCCTGTCGCACCAGTTCGCGCATTTGTTTCAACTGTTCCGGCGTAGCCTTTTTGTCTTCCAGGCCAATGACATATTCGCGGATCGTCGTCGCGCCGATATATGAAGCTACGTTTTGCGAAATACCTTTCTTTTCGGCGTAGCTGAGATATTCCGCCAGCGTCGTCCACGCCGTCACGTTTCGCCGCTTCTTCATTTCTTCGTTGAGCGGCCCCATTGAGCTTCCTTCGCCGAAGATTTGCGTCGTTACGCCTTGACGTAATTCGCCCAACGAACGTCCGTCAGTCAGGATTGAGTTGTAAGAATGCGATAGCATGTTGATAAAGCCGGGAGCAACTACCATTCCGCTGGCATCAACTACGGTTTTCGCTTTCGCGTTTTTTAAATTACCGATTGCCGCGATCCTGTCACCGCGAATTGCCACGTCAGCCTGGCGAGCTTTGCCGCCAGTTCCATCGTAAACGGCGCCATTTTTTATAAGCACATCGAATTCGCCGCTTTGTTGCGCTCGTATGCTGAAATTCGATAACAGCGTGAAGCACAAAACTGCCATCAACAAATGTAGTTTTCGCATAAAGCCTTCGTTCGCCTCCGGGTTGGAATCTGGAAATGTTACGTCATTTGCGGGTGATAATAGCCAGCCGCTGCTGCTTTTGCCAAAGTAGTTGTTGTTGCGCGTCGGATTTTTGCTGTCTTGACACAGTCAGTTTGCGTCAGTACCATCCGCCTTCTTTTTTGGCGCATCGGAACCACAATGAACAAGCGTCAACAGGCAACCGCGAGTGAACTGGCTTCGACAGACTCGCTCCAGGATTTGAATTCGCTCGATCAGTTTTTTATGGGCTTTGCCTTGGCGGAAGCTCAGCGAGCAAGAGACGTTGGCGAAGTGCCGATTGGCGCTATCGTGGTAATTGATAATCAGATTGTTGGAAACGGACACAACCAGCCGATTGAGTTGAATGACCCAACGGCTCACGCGGAAATTCTGGCAATACGGCGAGCGGCGGAACGAATCGGAAATTACCGGCTGACCGATGCTACGATGTATGTAACCATTGAACCTTGCGCGATGTGCGCCGGAGCGATGGTCAATGCCAGAATCAAACGCCTGGTTTACGGTGCTACGGAAATTCGCGCTGGCGCAGTAAATTCCGTCTTCCAAATCTGTAGCAACAGTTCTTTGAATCATCAGGTCGAAGTTACTTCCGGAGTCAGGGACGATGAGTGCCGCAAGTTGATGCAGGAATTTTTCAAACAGCGTCGAAAGAATAAGGTTGATAATTCAACTGGCTCTTTACCAGAGTAACAAGGACAAACAATTTTCTGCGGAGAGGTGCGAGAGTGGCTGAATCGGGCGGTCTCGAAAACCGTTGTACTCTAACGGGTACCGTGGGTTCGAATCCCACCCTCTCCGCCAGCTTTTCAATCTCAAATTCCCTAATTTGAGATTTGGAGAGGTCGCCTAATGGTATGGCACCGCGTTGGAAGCGCGGCGGGTCGAAAGGCCTGTGGGGGTTCGAGTCCCCCTCTCTCCGTTCCCAACTTTGCACTCTCAATTATTGAGATGCGTATCAGGCTCCGGCCTCCGTGCAATCTCGAATGCATGAACCCCGCCAGGACCGGAAGGTAGCAACGGTAGTGAAATTCAGATGTGCCGCGGCAGTCACCGGGGCCTGTCCTGTTTTTACAGTCAAAACGAATAGCTCCTTCGGAAAACCAGATTTAACTACCAGGTTTTCTGAAGGAGCTATTCGTTTTTGAAACTGCAAATAATGGCTTATTTTTTACCTTCTTTTTCGGCGCGAGCTTTCGCCCAACGAGCTTTGGCTGCTTCCTTGAGCTTCTTTTTGGTGGCGGCAGAAACCACTCGTTTCTTTCTTCTACCGTCGTCGGCAGCAATACCCGCGACTTTCGCCGTTGCGGCAACACTGCCATCTTTGGCAAGCTGTCTACGCTTTTCATTCAACTCGGCGATCTGCGCCTGAAGCTGTTGTATTTGCGTATCAATTCCGACAATCGCCAACTGAACGAGTTCAGAGCGATTCCCACTACCTTTTGGTCTAGGCATATATTCTCCTTGGATTTGGAATGTGACTGACGTGTGAGCTATAGCTTTCAGCATCAGCGGTAACATAAAAACTACTGCGCGGCATTCTAAACTATACCCGCGTAAAAAAGCCAAGCTAAAAAATAAGTACCTTGTTGCTGTATTAGACAAGCCTCTCGTATTGGCAAGATAAGCCCTAATTGTTCTTGCCCGGAATCGAAATGACTTCGTGGCTTGAGCCGCTGAATCCTGTGGGCTATGCTCTGATTGCAGTTTCGATCCATTCCAAATTCATTTCCGTTGTCGTCAATTTTCCTGTTTGGAGATCGCTTAAGTGAGTTATCAGGTTATCGCGCGAAAATATCGTCCTCAGACATTCTCTGACCTTACCGGGCAGGAACACATCACGCGCACATTGACCCGCGCGTTGGATCAGCAACGACTTCACCACGCTTATTTGTTTGCCGGAGTTCGCGGAACCGGCAAAACGACTTCAGCACGAATTCTGGCCAAAGGATTGAACTGCCACCAAGGGATTACCAGCCAGCCATGTTTGCAATGTCCATCTTGCGTGGAAATCACCGCTGGCAATTCGCTGGATGTTTTGGAAATTGACGCCGCCTCAAATACTGGCGTGGATAACGTGCGCGATGTCATCATCAACAACATTGCGATGGCTCCGGCGCGCGACCGACACAAGGTGTTTGTAATTGACGAAGTCCACATGCTTTCGACCAGCGCGTTTAATGCTTTGTTGAAAACGTTGGAAGAACCCCCGTCGCACGTGGTGTTCATTATGGCGACAACGGAGTTGCACAAACTGCCGGACACCATTCTTTCGCGCTGCCAGCAATTTGAGTTTCGTCAGATTCCCACCGAAAAGATATTTCAACGCCTACGCGAAATCGCCGATAAGGAAAGCATCAAAATCAGCGATGAGGCTTTGCGCGAAATCGCTCGCGCCGGAGCAGGCAGCTTGCGCGATGCTCAATCGGCGTTCGATCAGGTCATTGCGTTCAGCGGTTCGGAAATTACTGAAGACGACATCACGGCCTCGCTCGGCCTGGTTAGCTCTGCAACCTTGGGAAGGTTCGCCGAAGCAATTGCCAACCGTAACACCGCTGGAACCATCAATCTGGTTGAAGAAGTTTTTTCGCGTGGTTACGACTTACGAAACTTCACGCGCGAATTGATGGCTTATCTACGGCATTTGTTGGTCGTCAAATCCGGCGTTACCAGCGGTGAATTACTCGGCGTGGCTGACGTGGAAATTACCAAACTGGCGAACCTGGCCGCGCTGTTTTCGGAAGAAGATCTCGTTCGCTGTTTCCATCTGTTGGCCGAAACCGAAAAAGAGGTCAAAGATTCTCCTCACCCCAGGTTTCAACTGGAAATAGGTTTGGTGAAGCTGGCGCATGCTTCGCGGTTGAGAACGTTGGACGAATTGATCGAACGGCTGGAATCGCTGGAATCTCAACTTGGCGGAGCGAGCGGCTCAATCGTCAAATCAGCGCCCGCTGTTCAGCGCGCTGTGGCAAGCTACGAACCACCTGTCAGGCAAGCGCGCACCGAAGCGCCGAGTAAGCCTTTACCACCCAAGCCACCGATAACGGAAAAACCTGCTCCGCCTAAACCGGCAAGCGATTACTCGGAGCCTCCTGATTTTCCCGACTTCGACCCGGCGGAGTATTTCCCGACCTCAGACTTGGGAGAGTTTTCAGAACCGGAAGCTTCTTTTGCTTCGGAACCGCCAAGACGTTCCGTTTCCGCTGCTGCCCCGAAAGAAGTAGCTCAAGTTACAACACAGGTAATACCTGGCAGAGAAGTTGAAGCAATTTTGAAGGAAGTTCAGAAACTCAATCGCCCGTTGGTGCTGATGGCGCTGGAAGACGCGCAAGGTAAACGCTACCAGAACGGTGTGATGACCGTGACGTTCAACAAAGACGATGCCGTTGCCAAACGCCTGCGCGACAGCGGAACGTTGTTTCGCACCATCGGGGAAAAACTTTTCGGCCAGCCGCTTCGCGTCGAAGTGCAGATCAATGGCGGCGCAGAAACAGAAACAGTTGTTGACCAAACGGCGGTCAAACGTCAGGAGTTAAAAGAAGCCGCGCTGCAAAATTCCGCCGTGCGGCGCGTGATGGAAGAATTTCGAGGCGAAATCGTCTGGGTTAAAGAATCGGGCGGGGCGAATCAGCCGTCTTGAGCCAATCACCACAGACGACAAAGCCCGATGTTTTTTGAGCCGACAAGCGCGTGGTATGATGCCCGCGCTCGAAACCAATCCATACAAGTTCTGATTTTAAGGAGACATCGAAATGAAACTTCCAGGTGGCATGAACCTGCAACAAATGATGAAGCAGGCGCAAAAGATGCAAGAACAGATGGCACAGGAAATGGACGCTTTGCGCGTGGATTCGACGGCGGGCGGCGGCATTGTCCGAGTCGAAATGAACGGCAACAAAGAAGTCCTGGCCATCAAAATTGATCCAGAAGCCGCCAGCGACATCGAAATGTTGCAGGATTTGATCGTCGCTGCCATCAACGAATGCGGGCGCAAAGTTGACGAAGTCATGCACAGCAAACTCGGCGGCGCTCTGGGCGGAATGAAAATTCCGGGACTTATGTAATCCGTTGTTGGCAATCAGTGGCTGGTGGTCGGCGTTGGTATGCCGATCACCGACTACCACTGATTACCGGCTACCGACCTTGCTATGCTTGATTACGCAGAACCAGTCACCAAACTGATTGACGAGTTCAAACGGCTTCCCGGCGTCGGCCACAAGTCAGCCCAGCGGCTGGCTTTTCATTTGTTGAAAACGCCCGCTGACGAAGCCGAACGGCTGATTGCCGCCATCCGCGAAGTCAAAGAAAAGATTATTTTTTGTTCGGTCTGCAACAATCTGACTGATAGCGATCCTTGTCGGTTTTGTGCCAGTCCGACGCGCGACCGTTCAGTGATTTGCGTTGTCGAAGAACCGCACAACCTGGTCGCCATCGAAAAGACCCGCGAATATCATGGCCAATACCATGTGTTGCATGGTGCGCTTTCGCCAATTCGCGGTGTAGGGCCGGAAGAATTGCGAATCCGAAACTTACTGGAACGGCTTCGCCCGGACGAAACCGGCGAAAGCGTCGTCAAGGAAATCATTCTGGCTACCAATCCAAACACAGAAGGCGAAGCAACGGCTAATTACTTGAGCCGGCTGCTAAAACCGTTGGGCTTTCGCATGACTCGTATTGCCATGGGCTTGCCGGTCGGCAGCGACCTTGAATATGCCGACGAAGTCACCATGCACAAGGCACTCACCAACCGCCACGAAATCTGAAATGCAGGAAAAAGATTACGCCGCCGAATATCTGGCTTTGAAAGCCGCCAACGATCAATTGCGCGAACGCGGCAAAAACTGGTTGCTGGATTCTTTGTCGAAACTCTGCGCTGAAGCCAATCGCCGATTGACGCTTCAACCCGATCAGGTCGGCATTCAAACCGGCAGCCAGGATTGGCAATTTCAGGTGGAAAACACAACTATGACTGGGGAACGATTCGGTATTCGATACCGGTTTCGCACCTTAACTGTCGAAGTCGGCTGGCCACGATTGCCGGAACATGGTTTTTTGACCAACAACGCGATGGCTCATGCGCGCGTGAGTTTGAGCCAAAACACCATGCTCGAACCGCAGCCCATCGCCGAAATGATTTTGAAAAAAATGGCCAATGACGATCCTGTCTGGTTTGCCTTCAATCACAGAGTTCCCGGTGAGCAAATTACTGTTGACTGCTTGAACGAATACCTTTCCTTGATTCTGGCCAGCTAACTTCCTTGCCAGCCTTGCTTAAAAAATAATGAAACATAAATCAGGTTGCGGCGTGAAGCAGGCTTGAGTTTGCGATGTGCCTGTTTACGAAAGTCGCACTCACTGGGAGATTTTCGGCAGGCACACCGCATTTTATTTTCTTTCACGGCTTGCCAGCGAACTTCGGCAAAGCCGTTTTCAAAAATTTGTTGATTGCGTGTAGCCTCACTTCACAGCTTGGCGCACTCGACTCCCTGAAATAATCTCCATTGTAATTAATCCCTGTGTTCAACTGGCATCGCGTCTGATTGGATTGAAGCGGCTTTTTACAGGTTCGGGAAAACATGAACCGGAAATTTGTCAGCGGAATTTTGTTCTTCGCTTTTGTTATGACGCTCAGTCACGAAAAGGCTGAATCGCGCCAGAACATCGCGCAAACAATGCCTTCGCCGGGAGGTTTCAAAACTGTTCCGAAAGTAATTCAGGCGCAAATGAAATTGGCGAATGGTTCCAGTTCTATGGTTGTTGGACGCGCGACATTCACCGTCCTGCAAGCCAACGAAAACGATTCTGTTACGGGAATTTTGGTTTACGATCTGCCTGTTGAAGCACGACAAAAAATTGCCCGATCTTCTGGCGCAGTGCTGAACATGGTTCCCGCCAGCGTTAGCGTGAAAGACCTGACGGCGAATTTTAAGCGTGGTTCCGCCTGCCCACAGATCAAGTTGGTCGTGGCGACACAAAACATTGAGATTTCCGGCGCTCAATTGCTGTTTGACCGGTTGGTTTTGAATATCAACGAAACACCAGAACAGATGAATCAACTCTTTTGCAGTTGGACGCGACAAATCAACGTCAAACGTCAGCGGCAAGGATTGATCGCAGCCATCAATCGGTTGCTGGCTCCGCCTGATACCGACGAAGAGGCTGTTGAAAATAAACCCGTGAAACCGTAAGCTAACGCTCCCTTGTTGCCCCAGACTCACAATCTTTACCGAATCCGAAGAGCCGATCTGGTTTCGATCTAATCGCTGATACGGCGCTAATCCGGAAAACCCCCTTGAATCAAAAACACGTTTTGGAGGTAGAAACACAATCTATGAACACCAAATTTACTAAAGTTATTTTCGCCGTTGCTTGTCTGTTGGGGCTGAGTACCGTTGCCAATGCCCAAGCTACACCTAAAGCAGTGGCTTATTCGACAGCCGCCAAGCTTGTCATTGCCAAATTGAAAAGTGGCGATGCCGACGCTTTTGACGTGCGCGGCAAAGTGTCTTTCACGGTCACAGCGGCCAACTCTGACGATACAGTAGCTGGCACTCTTACCTACGCGCTTCCCGAAGATGCGCGTCAGAAGATCGCCGTTATGTCCGGCAAGGCACTGAGCGCCGTTCCAACCAATGTCGTTCGCAAAGACATTCTTGCTTCTTTCCAAAAAGCCACTGAACCGCCGGTGCTTCACCTGGAAATTACAGGCATGGATGTGGATGTTGTCGGCGTCAAAATGCGTTTCAACCGCATCGTGCTTGACATCAACGCGCGCGACAGCCATCCGCAGGATTATTCGGTTCAGGAAATGGAAGCGTTATTCACCGTTTGGGCCAGACAGATTCTCAATGGTCGTTCGCGTCGCGGCATCATTATGCGAATGAACAAAGTCATCAACGGCGAACCTGAATAAACGCCGGTTTCAATTTCCAAAGTTGTTGGTAATGGCAGTTGGCAACGTTTTCCGATAGGATTTGGACACAAACCAAATTCCGGCGATAGAACGTTATGCCAACTGCCAATATGTTTTTTATGGTCGCAAAAATCCGCAATTTGATTCTGGCTTTTTCCGCATTGGCGGCAGGGACGCAGCTTGCCGCTTCACAAACGCTTTATGCCGGGCAAGCCTTATTGCCAAATCAGTCAAAATCTCAGCGCGCTTCGTTGAATGGCTGGCTGGAAAACAATGGCGGACGATTGCGACTGATTTTGAACAACAACTCTCCTTGGGAGTTTCGCGGCACAGCCAAAATCAGTTTGGGCAACAGCGACGAGCAGAAAGAAATCGGGATGATTCCGCTGACGATTCCGGCGCAGGAAATAAACCTGTTGCAAATCACCGGAGCGACACTTACCGGCGACCATTATGCGTTGGCAATTTACGATCAGCGCGGTGCCCGGCTGTTTTTCAGAATCGCTCCACTGCGAATGGCCGTTGACCCCACGCCAGCAAAAAACGTCGCACTGATACCGTTACAAACAGTCAAAAGCGCCTCGAACACTTCGACAGCGACCAATCCGGTTTCTGCCAAAGCCAGCACAGATGAATTCGCGCGAGTCGCCACCGGTGTTCAAGTCAAAGCCCGCGTGCTGGCTGGCATCGAATCAAGCGAATCTTTCATTCTTTCTTTTGAGTTGCGAGCACAGCGTCCGATTCTCAACGCGACGATTTCAATCGCCGCCGCCAAGTTAAAAGAACAAAAACCAGTTTCGATCAATTTGCAGTCGCAAGTGGACTTCAAACTTCCAGAATCGCTGGAAAGCAACACCGTTAAGTACACAATCACCGGCAAAGACGGAAATGTGCTGGCCAAAGGTGAATTGGATTTGAATGTGTTGATGGCTGAAGATTCCGTGATGGTCAATGACATTCGCACGGATCGCCAATCGTATCAGCCCGGCGAAACCGCTCGATTCACGGTCATAACCGAAGGCAAAGCTCAGTCAGGTTATCGCCTGGAAGTTTCTGTCCGCGACGCGCAAAGCCAGACCATTTTCAACGATCAAAAAACCATTGGCGCGGACGAAAATACGAACACTTTCGATTTCACGATCACGCTGCCCAACAATCTGTCGGCTCCGGCCATTTTTGAGTTCAGGATTTTCGACGCTGAAACCGGTTTGCTTTTTGATTCCGGCGAGCGCGAAATTCCAATTGCAACCAAACCGCCGAGCCAATAACAACCAACAGATTCGCGTGTCCTGGATGCGCCGCATTTGTTGTAAAAACTTTTTCGGGCTGAGCAGAATGATTGCGCCTACTCCTCACTCTGGTTACAATGCGCCGCGAGTCGTCCCCGCGAGCCAAAATGTCAAACTAATCTCAGGCTCCAGTAAGTGAAAGTTCCCGGTTGTTTTTATGCTCTGGTGTCTTTTGTTGCTGGCAATTATCTGGCCTGAATGAAGTGTCATCTTCCAATTTCCATTTTCCCCGCTTGATGCGGGATGTCTGTAGGGGGGTTACGATGTCAAAGAACTCTTTTTCGCGCTTAACGGTTCTGGCGTTCTCCCTCGTGCTGCTTGGTCTGGCGGCAGTTTCCGCTCAGCAAAACCCGCAGCAAGCCGGAGAGAAACAGGGGCAAGAGGCAAAAGCTTCGCCGCAAACTGCGACTCAATCTCAAGGGCAGCAAAATCCGCAACGCCCAACAACCAATTCCGATCAAAAGCAATTTCAGGACGGGCCAATCGTCACTGAACTCGTCTCGCTGACCATTACCGTTACTGACCCATACAGCCGTTTGGTGACCGGACTCAGTAAACAAAACTTCGAAATTTTCGAGGACAAGGTCAAACAGGAAATTACTCACTTCAGTAACGACGACGTTCCCGTCAGTCTGGGCATTGTCTTTGACGTGTCCGGTAGCATGAAAGGCAAACTTGATCGCGCCCGCGATGCGCTGAGGGCGTTCATTCAAACCAGCCACAGCGATGACGATTTCTTCCTGGTCGGATTCAATCAGCGAGCCAATCTGCTGGCCGAATTCACCGATGGCGACACGCTGGCGAACAAACTTCATCTGGTTGATCCAAAAGGCCAAACGGCAGTTTATGACGCGGCGTATCTGGGAATCGAAAAGGTAAAACAAGGTCGTCACGACAAACGAGCATTGCTGCTGATTTCCGACGGACAGGATAATTCTTCGCGCTACACCTACGGCGAACTTCGCAAACTGCTCAAGGAAGCCGGGGTTCAGATTTATTGCATCGGCATTGTTGATCTCGGCGGCGGCGCGGGCGGTTCGCTGGAAATGCAGGGACAGGGCATTCTGGAAGAAATCGCCCAGGTAACCGGCGGCAAAGCATTTTTCCCGCGCTCGGCGGCTGAACTGGAAGATGCGACGACTCGAATTGCGCTGGAACTTCGCAACCAATACAGCATTGGCTACATGCCGACGAACATCAAAAAAGACGGCCAATGGCACAAGATCAAAGTCACAGTGAAACCGCCTCGTGGTTTGCCCAGCCTGAAGGTGCAACACAAAGAAGGTTATTACGCGGTTTCGGCCAAGTAACCACAGACACTGTTGAATAAAAAAAGCGAAGAGCAAAACCAGACTGGCTTTGCTCTTCGCTTTTTATTCACTGAATTTCAAACAGACGGCTATTCGTCTGAATCGTCTTCTGCACTTTCAGAAGCGTCTTCTTCGGCGTCGCTTTTTTTCTTTTTGCCTTTGGCCTTCTTTTCTTTGCCGAAACTGGCCAGAGCCTCTTCTTCAGTTTTGTAACTTTCGATCAAATCCAACAACTGTGTGATTTTCAATGCGCCATAAACGCGATCGGTGACTCCGACCAGCTTGAGCACGCCACCCGATTCGCCGACTTTTTTGAAAGCGCGAACGATTTCGCCAATGCCCATACTGTCAATGATGGGCACTTCGGTCAGGTTGAGCAGAATCTTGGTTGTTCCGGCAGACAACACTTTGTCCACCAGCATCTGCAATTGAAAACCGCCTTGCCCTTTGATGAACTTACCGCGCATGTCGAGCGACGCGATCGTCCCAGCGTAATGAATTCCGATAGTCAGCATAATTGGGATTGTTTGTCTGTTTCAGATTTTGCGGATTGCAAACTGCGAGAGAACGGCATTGAGGGCTGACCAAATCCTGCTTGATTCAAACCTCCAAGCCCGTCGCTGTAATTCCGTAAGAATCGAGAATGACCGCAACTTTCTGTTCGCAATTCAGGAAAAGCAGGCGCATTTTACCCGACAACGTCTGAAGTTGCCATCCAGTTTCCGGCAGCGATGAAACGAGTTTATTCGAACGGGCAAAATCGTTTGAGGCGATCAAAAGAGCAGAATGAAACCACTTGCCTTACTCACAGTTGGCTGCTTAACATGCGCCGCGTTTGAAAATTGCTTATCACCTCTAAAACAATTTACAGTCGTTTTCCCTGACAGACTGGTTGGCGAGCCACAGGCTTTCAATTTTGAACCGAGCCTGGGTGTTCCTGAAACTCTCGACTCAACTTTTGAAATTTTATGAAGCTGCCCTCGATTCTTAACCTGATGACCGACGATCTGGCGATTGATCTCGGAACTTCGCGGACTCGCGTGTTTGCGCGCGGACGCGGAATTGTGGTCAACGAACCTTCGCTGTTGGCTTATGACACGCCGTCGCAGGAAGTCGTCGCCGTCGGACTGGAAGCTCTGGAACTGGAGGGGCGCGCTTCGGGCGATATTCAAATCATCAGCCCGCTCAAAGACGGCGTTGTCGCCGATCCGACCTTTGCCGGAAAGCTGCTGGAACATTACCTGCGCAAAGCCCGCGATGGTCGTTCGACTCTTTCGCGCCGGGTGCTGGTTTCGATTCCCGCTGACGCCAGCACAGTCGAACATCGCGCGCTGTATTACGCCGCCAAAGAAGCCGGGGTCGGCAACGTTCATTTCGTCAACAAAGGCATCGTGGCGATTCTGGGTTCTGGCGTTGACCCGGACGATCAACGAGCGACGCTGGTGGTGGATATTGGCGCAGGCACGACAACCATTGCTGCCATGGTTCACAACCATTTGATTTTCACTCGCACGTTACGCGTCGGCGGCAATGATATGGATTTGGCGCTGATAGATATGATCAAACAGAATCACAATATTCTGGTCGGGCCGCGCACCGCAGAGCGAGTCAAGATCGAATTAGGTTGTGCCGTGCCGCTGGATCAGGAAAACACCACGATGGTCAAAGGTCGTTCGACCATCGGCGGCAATCCTGAAATGGCCGTCGTCAACAGCATCGAAATCCACGAAGCCATCGAACCGCTGGTCAGTCGCATTGTCAACGCCGTGCAGGACGCGCTGGAAGCCCTGCCGCCTGAAGCTTCGGGCGACATTTACGATCGCGGAATGATGCTGGCCGGAGGGGCTTCGCTGCTGGCCGGACTGGACGAACGATTGTCGAAAGAAACCGAACTATCCGTACAGTTGACCGAAAGTCCGCAACGAGCCGTCATTCGCGGACTGGGATTGCTGTTCGAAAATCCGCTGGCCTTACGCCGAGCAATCATCAAATCCGAATCCTGAAGCGCCACAAGATCAGTCAAAATTTTCCCAAACAAAGCCACACAAAGAAAAAGAGGGGATTGCATCGTCTGCAATCCCCTCGAAGGTTTCAAACATCCGCAGAGCTTTAGAAGCTCAGACGGAGACCGAAACGGAAAACACGTTCGTCAATGCCTTCACGACCGAAGGAACGAACGCCAGTGATTTCCATAAATCCGTTCAACCGCAGCAACCCAGTAGTCGGATTGGTCAAAATTTGACCAAAGGTCGGACTGTTGCGATCTGTGTCGCGCGTCGGCGACGAAGCATTTGTGCCAGGTCCGGCAAAATGCGGGGTGTTCGTCGCGTTGAACGCCTCGGCGCGAAATTGGAGTTTGATGCCTTCCGTGATTCTGAATTCGCGGAAGAGACCGAAATCCAGGTTCGACGTACCGGGAGTTTGCAAAGTGTTGAAGCCCACCGTACCGAAACGAACACTGTTTGCCAGGTCAAATTCCACCGGTCGGAACGCCGTCGGATCGTAAAACGGATTGCCCGTTCCGATGCCCCCCAGCTTGACGACTTCGGATTTGACTTGGTCTGCGCGCTGTGTGCTGCCCGGCGCGTTCAATGAAGTTCCGCTGGCTGATATGGAGATAGGCGTTCCCGAAAAAGCGCCGTACAGCCAGCTCAATTGCCAGCCACTGGTCAGCCCGGAAATCACGGCATTGCTGCCGTTCAACCACTTTTTGCCTTTGCCGAAAGGCAATTCCCAAGCGCCGGAAAACTGGAAATTGTGCGGAATATTGATGCCCAAAACGCCGCGGTTCAGATCGCGGAAATTTGGATCGCGGATGGCCAAAGCACCATCGTTATTGCTGCCGAGTCCCGCCAGCCCGATGCCTTTGCCCCAAGTGTAATTGGCCTGCAATTGCAAACCACCGGAGAAACGACGCTTCAATGACGCTTGCAGCGAATCGTAATGCGAATTCGCCAGACCATCCTGGATGAAGGTCGTTGAGCGACGGCCAAAACGTTGGAAGAGCGGTTGGCTATTGACGCCGCCGCCCACGCGCCCGGCATTGACATCCGTCAAACCCGACTGCCCGATGGTGCGTGTGGCGACATATCCGGCAGAAGCCGAAAAGCCCCAGCCGATATTTTTCTCCAACACCAGATTCCACGATTGAATATACGGACGTTTGAAGGTGTCACCCAACGTCAGCACGCTGACTTCGCTGGGGACGGGAACACGACCGCTGCTGATGTTGGGAACGACAGATGGCGGAATTCCCTGTGCCAATGTGCCAGCAGGCAGAGCCGAATTATCCGGCACAATGTTCAGGTTGATCAGCATCGGGTAATTCGTGCGGAAAGTGCGCGCCAAGCTGATCGGATCCCACGTGATGCCGTAACCGGTTCGCAACACAAACGAATCGCTGATGCGATAAGCAATGCCGAGTCGTGGCGAAAACTGCTTTTTGCTCAGCTTCACGCCGCAATCTTCGGGGACGTTGCCAACACCGCACACCAACATTTCATTGGTATTGAAATCGTAGCGTTCGATGCCGCGGCCTTCGCGATTAGGCAGCGGATAGTATTCCCACCGCGTGCCCATCGTCAGCGTCAGTTTTTGATTGACCTGCCAGCCATCACGGACATAGAAGCTATAGGCTTTGGCGCTAAAGATAATCGGCGGTTCAGGCAGGAAAGTTCGCCCCGAACCAGTGTGATATCCCAACAGAAAAGTGGCCATCGAATTGGCCTGGGTATTGCCCGCCGTGAAGGTTTGGCATCCGGTGCCCGCGCTATTGAGCGCCGTGCAAAGCTGCGTTGGGCCTCCGCCGAATTGGAAACCACCCGAAGTCGGTTCGGTGTTTCCGCCGCCGTTCCATTCCACTTGCAGGTGATTCAGCGTTTGGCGCGCAAAATCGAATCCGAAGCGAATGTTGTGCGTTCCTTTCGTCCAGTTGAAATTGCTGACGTATTGCCATTGCGGATCGTTGCGGTAATACGGCATGAAGCTGTCCTGCACACCCAGGTTGGCAAATCCGCCAATGCGGAAACGCGGCCAGCCGTTTTCAAAATCGCGGGTTCCGTTGGTTCCCGGAATTTTCAAAACGTCCAGACCGATTTTCTGATCCAGGAATCCCTGTTCCGAGTTGGTTCCCTGTTTGGTGTATCCGACGTTGCCGTCAATGATGAAATTGGAGTTGACCGTGTAAACACCAGCGACAGTTACGCCGTAAGTTTCGCCGGAACCAGTTCCGGTGTTGCCGCCTTGCGGAGCGGTTCCCACGCCATCCAGCGGACCCAACGCACCGGGATTGAGCTGTTTGTACGTCAGGAAGCTAAAACGACCATAGGTGGTGAACTTATCGTTGACGTTGTAATTGACCTTGGTGTCTAGAGTTTTCCGGTCAAATTGGTAGGGAGCGGTCGCATAATAGTTGTTTGCTGTTCCGGGACGATTGGGCAACGGCAAATCTTTCAGAATCAAAGCCGCAATTGGGCTGATGCGATTGCTGGGAATGACGGCGCCATTAAATTGCGCGCGATTGCGTCCAAACTGATCGCCTGTGGCGGTGTCGTAAATTCCAACCCCGGCAAACGACAAATCGCCTCGCCGCATTTCAGCCGTCGGTAAGGTCAGAAATCGGTTGCCAAGTTGGCGGTCATTCGTGCCTTCAAAGCTGGCGAAATAAAACAGCTTGTCTTTGATGATCGGGCCGCCGATGGTTCCGCCCCATTGGTTATAAACCCGTTTTGGTTTGTCCTGTTCGACGCCATTCACGGGAATCAAATTCCACGGACGAGCCTTCGTCAGGTGGTTGTCGTGGTATTCAAATGCCGAACCGTGAATCTGGTTGGTTCCGCTTTTGATTTGCACGTTGACCGCCGCTCCGCCCGCCAGACCTTGTTCGGCGTCGAAGTTGTTGGTCACGACGTTGACGGTTTCGATGGATTCCAGCGCCGGAACGTAAGCAGTCACGTGCGGCAAAAAGATGTTGTACTGGCTGGCTCCGTCAATGCGAGTGTTATTCGAACTGGAAGCCGTGCCGTTGACGTTGTATTCCAACGCGCGCGACGGGTTGGTCGGAATCGAGTGCGCGTTGTTTGGCGGGTTGATGCCCGGCAATGCACGCAACAAGTTCTGATAATTTCGTCCCGCAGGAATAGGGGTATTGAGCAAAGTTTTGCTGGTCAATTCGGCGCGAACTTCGGCGCGGTCGGTTTGCAGCAACACGGCATCGGCGGTGACCGAAACCGTTTCTGAAACCTGTCCGACTTCCAACGCAACGTCTGAACGAGTGATGTTGTTCAACGTCACTTCGAGATTGCTGCGGGTGAAGGCCTTGAACCCGGTTTTGCTGACCGAAATGTCGTAAAACCCGGTTTGGACGGTTGAAAAGTTGTATGCGCCTTCCGGATTGGTCACGGCTTCGCGCGATTGGTTTGTCGCTTTGTTGGTGATTTTGACCGTCGCGCCGGGAACGGCGGCTCCGTTGTTGTCCACAACGTTGCCGACCATTGAACCGTAAAGCACCTGAGCATTGGCCGTTGCTGACAGCATCGCTGCCGCCATCAACACGGCCAATGACAAGCCTAAACGCGAAAGCCACTGAGAGCTTAGTCGAAACTTCATCTTGAGCCTCCGAGTGGTTGAGTTATTGATTGGTGCGGTACCGTGCGTGTCAGCAAGCGGCTGCTTGCTGACGCGCACGGTAACTTACCAGTTTGGGTTAAAAAGTGAATCGCAACTGTCCTTCAAGCCAGCGCGGCGTGTTCCATTGAGTCGTCACGCGCCCGAAGTTAGTGCTGTTGATGTCAGTATTCGGGTTGTCCCACAACACGTGATTCAATGCGTTAATCATATCCACGCGAATTTCCAACGATTTCTTTTCCGTGATCGAAAACCGCCGCAGGATGTTGGCATCAAGCTGGTTTTTGCCCATGCCGCGCAACCAGTTCAGCGATGTCGGGAAAACGCGACGATGGAAACTGTTCGGTTGGAAATTGACCGGAATCACGTTTTCATACGTGCAGGCCTGATTGCTGGACGAACCACAGATGTTGCCCATTTGCGTCAGGATGGATTGCGGAACCAGCGACCGTATGCGCGCTTCATACGCCGCACGATTCGATGCGCTGTAATCGCGCGCCGCGCCAGGGAACAGTTGCCAGTTGAACCATTCGCTGACTGCCTGGTCTTTGGTAGGTTTGGCAATCGTTCGCAAATCTGTTCCGTAAAAGAACCAGTTGCCCAGCCCATAAACGCGCCCGCTTTGTTTGGTGTAAATGCCGCTGAATTGCCAGCCGCCAAACACCGCTCCCAGCCATTTGTTGTCGGAGAAAAACTTCTTCCCTTTGCCGAAAGGCAGTTCGTAAATGAAGTTGGCCGTCAAACTGTGCGGAACCGAGTTGTTTGTCGGCGTCCAAACCAGGAAGTTGTCGAACTCGTTCAGGCGAGTCGTCTTCGCCAAATTCGACGCCCACATATACGAAGCCTGGAAACTGTAACCGTTGGACATGCGTTTGGTGACGGTGGCTTCCAGATGGTTATAAACCTGTTCGCCGTCGGGAGCGCGTCCGTTGGTCAGGCCGTTCATGTTTGGATAAGGCCGCAACAGTTGCGATTTGGCGATGTTGGCTCCGGTGAAAAATCCGTTCGTCAGCATGTCGGCATAAACCACCGGATTCGATGTTTGCAGCGCAGTGAAATTGCGAACGTTGAACGGGTTGCCGTTCGGGATTTGGAAATTGAGTTCGTTCGCCAGGGCGTTGTTACGAATCAAACCGGTTGCCCAATACTGTTCCGGCAGCGCATCCATCCGCAAACCGACTTGAATTTGATCGGTGCGCGAACCCAGATAAGCAACTTCGACCGCCATCTGGCTGCCGAGTTGGCGTTGCAAACCCAAACGCCAGCGATGTTGGCGAGCGCGTTCCCATCCGCGATCAAAAAACGTCAGGCCACGACCTTGCAACGCCATCAAACCCAAAGCATTGCCCAGCGGAGTGTCAAAGCGCGTGTTGTTGGCGTTCGCCCGCGCGGGGAACGGATCGGCCAGCAACGAAACACAAGCCGACAAACTGGCTCGGCACGCCGCCGAAGTCCAATTCGCTCCATTAAAGTTCAATCCGTTGTCGTTGGTGATGACTGTGCTGGTGGCGCGGCTGTAACCGGTTTGGTTCAAACCTTCGTTGAGCACGTTGTTCGTATCGAAGAACATGCCCCAACCACCGCGCAACACGGTTTTGTCGTTAAGCTGGTAAGCGAAACCTACGCGCGGCATGTAACCGGGCTGCGATTCGTTGACCGTGTCGGGCGCTCCGTCTTTGCCCAAAAATTGCGTGCCGCCTTTGACCACAAACTGGCTGGCTGGCAACAGCGGGAAACGATGCGAGGCAGGCAAAGCAATCGCCAACGTGTTGGCATAAGCCGCTTGCGCGCCTGCCGAAATCGGCAAAGTGGCATTCAGGTCAAAACCTGTCAGCCCGCGATTGAACCGTTCGCGGAATCCGCCTTCCAGTTCGTAGCGGAAACCCAAATTGACCGTCAGCTTGCGGCTCAGCTTCCAATCGTCCTGCACATAACCGGAATAGAATTTATTGGTCAGATACAAACTGTCATTGGTGCTGATGGTGGCGCTAGTCGGCACTCCGAGCATAAACGCTGCCCACTCCAAACCGATGTTGAATGCATTGGTCGTATTTTGCGCCTGACGCACAAATGTATTGCCAAAACCATAACTGCTGGAGCTTTGTCCGGGTCCGTTTGAGGCGCGCCAGTTTTCGCGCATGTCCACGCCGATTCTCAGCGAGTGAGTGCCGATGTATTTCGACAATTCGCCGCGGGCGGTGCCTACACTAAATCTAGTGAAGCCCGGATAACCGCGCGTGAAATCGCTGTAAGCGTTGAAATCCACCGTCGGCAAGTGAATGAAATCGCCTGCCTTCTGATCCAGGTAACTCGGCAAGCCGACTTTGCTGGGCGGGAAGCTGGTCTGCACTGCGTTCGAGGCGTTGCCTTCGATAAATCGGTTCCAGGCGATTGACCAGTTGAAGATCGTCGTCGAATTGAACGTGTAAACGTGGTCGAAAGTCAGACCGATGTTCTTTCGCACCAAACCGGCGATAAGCAAACCGCGCGCGGTTTCATACACCCAATCGCCGCGATCTTCGGGCGCGAAGTTGGTGTAAGTCCATTTGCCGAACATACGGTTTTTGGCAGTCGGCTGGAAATCAATGCGGTTGTTGAACGCCTTGTAATCCCAATTGAAGGCCGTCGCCGAAGCCAGATAGTTGTTCGCACCGTCGGCGGCGACTACGCCGGGAACGTTGTTGGCTCTTGGGTAAAGAGCTTCGTAAAACTTGTACATCGGGTTCAGGATCGGAACCTGATTGTTCGGGAACGGGTCGCGCGTGACTACGCCATTGACCAATCGAGCCGTGCGCGGGTCGTAAATCTGGTAACGAACGGGATCAAGTCTCAACAAGTCGCTGAAATCTCCGCGCCGATGGGCGTCGCTCGGCACGGTGCGGTTGACGTTGGTCGCTTCTTCGGTCTTTACGTCCTTGAAGGCGTTGTAGCTGAAAAAGAAAAACAGTTTGTCGCGTCCGTCATAAAGTTTCGGCACACGAACCGGCCCTCCGCCAGAAGCCGCCCAGTTGTTGGAACGACCTGTCGGTTGCGGGCTGACGGATTGAAGTTGATTGGCCAGCGCAGTGTTTCCGGCAGCTTCGGCTGCTCGAATGCGCGACCAATAACCGGCATTGGTGGTGGCTTGCGTGGCGTTGTAACGCTGTTGCCAATGTTTGTGCGTCAACACGCCGTGATATTCGTTGCCGCCACTTTTGGTCGAAAGCGAAATCGTCGCGCTGGTCGTGTGACCTTTGCTGGCGTCAAACGGAGCGGTTTCGACTTTGAATTCCGCGATGGTGTCAGTCACAGGCAAAGAACCCGCGCGGCGTCCACCGGCCATATTCGGAACGCCGTCCAGAGAAAATTCATTGCCGCCGACTCCGCCCGCCGCGCTGACCGCCGAACCACCTACGTTTGAGTGCAAAGCCAGATAATTCGGTTGAGCCGTCCATTGAATGCCCGGCGCGCTACGAGCCAGCAAAATCGCGCTGTTGCTCATCACTGGCAGGTCTGAAATTTGCCGCTGTTCCAACGAAGAGGTTCCGCTGCCGGTCGTCGTTTCCAACAACTGAGCCGCCGCCGTCACGGTCACGGTTTCAGAAGCGCCGCCAACTTCCAGAACAACGTCCAGATTCTGGCGGCTGTTGACCGTCAATACGTACCCCTGCTGCACGGATTTTTTGAATCCCGTCGCCGTGACTGTAATCCTGTAATTTCCAGGTAGAAGATACGGCGCTTCAAAATAACCACTGCCGTTTGTTTGAACTCTGGCAGTTGTATTGGAATCGGTATTGGTGATTTCGACTGCGGCTCCGGCAACGACTGCACTGCTGGGGTCTTTGACCGTGCCGAGAATTGTACTGCGCGTTTCTTGGGCCAAGGCATTGGCAGAAAACAACAGCGTAACTGCTAAAACCAGTCCGGAGAAAAGCCTTGTGCGAAACGTTCGGGTGAATTGCATAGAACCTCTCCAATGGCAGGGCGAAAATAAGCTACCAACTTATTCTGCCAGCCTGGTTAGTGGCGAAAAGAACCCCGGAACAAATCCGCAATTTGCCCCGCCCTTTCGCCGATATCCAAGTTGTTTTTGCTGTCTTTACGTTTTGTGAAAACTTCCAGGAAAGCAATCTGTCCCAGCAAAGCCAAATAAAGCCGACTCAATTTCAGTGTGGAAGTTTCCGATTTGATGAATCAGTGTGGTCAGCTTCGCGGATTATCTTTATGGTTTGACCAAGTGTCAACGAAAATGGCGGGCGTTTGGCTGAACCACGCTGAATCTAAACGCATTTTCTTCGCTTGCAGTCGCGTTTGTTTGCGCGTGAATGAGCCAGGCTGAAGCTGACGGAAGAAAAAATGTTCCGCCAGTGTTCCGGCAACGGCTGGTGATTTTGTTCAAGGACTCACTGGCCGTCGCCTCTGCGAATAAACCGAACGCAACGAACGTTCGATGATCCTGACCAATCAACCGCAAGCAGCGCGGATGATGGCTGACAAAATCTTACCACAAAGTTTTCAGCTTTCTTCCCTGCTTGCCATTTCAACGGAGTTTCAGAAATGGCGCAAATCCTAGCCTTCAATAAACAGTCACAACAGCAAATCAAAGACGTTCACGAAGCTGTGAACCAAGCCAAAGCAAAGATGCACCCCATTGCGCTTGTCGTTATGGTGATTGCTGCTCTGTTCATTTTGCTGGCCGCTGGTTACACGTGGTGGCACAACTACCAACTTTTCCAACGTGGCACATCCTCAAAGATTGTCGCGGCGTTCCCTGCTACGCTTTTGGACGGCTCGCTTGTCTTGCTCATTCCCGCCGCGATTTGGTGGTTTGTGTCGCCACTTCAACGAACCATCGCTGGCATATCTCACGTCGTGCTTTTCTTCATCGTTGGCTTTCACACCGTGCTCAACAATTCGCTTCACACTGGCGAGCCATTGAGCGACGGCATGAAGGCTTATCTTCAAGTCGGCATCTACGCTTCTTTCCTTCTCGTTTTGGGCATCTGGATTTTGCTGATTCATTTTGACAGCCGCGTCAAACAACACGAAGAGGAAGCGAAGCTCAACGAACGCGCGGCGGCAAAAGCGCATGAGCTTGGCGTCAAAGCCAAAGAGTTTGAGCTTGAACAGAGTGAAGCCAATCTTGAATTTGAAATGGCCAAAGCCCGCGCGCTTCACAATGCCCGGATGAAAGCTTATGGCAGCGAAGACGTGATTGACGCTTTCGTTGATTACGAACAGCAAGCCGCGCTGATCGAAGCCCGCGAAATCAAGGGCTTACTCCCAAAAGCCGAGAGCCGATGAGACAGCCCCACTCATCGGCTCGACTCTCGCAACCCAAAAACATTGCCGCTCTTTTGGCAAGTCAGAAAGTTGAAAAAATGGCTAGCCAGATAAACGCGCCTCAACAAGCCGAAGTTTTGCCCAAAATGGCTAGCCAGAAAGTTGAAAAAATGGCTAGCCAGAAAAACGAACAACTGCCCGTCAAAGTCAAAGCTTCAGAAGGCAAAGGCCAGAAATCGAAAACGGTCAATGTCAATGGCCTGAAGTTTCGCGTTCGGCTGAATGATCGAAGCTACCGCGTGATGCTATTGGCCGCAGATGGCGAGCCATACCTTTGCTCGCTTCGCCATTCGGAATGGCAAGCCATTGCGGACAACCCCAGCGCATTTTTGGAAAAGGTGAAAGAGAAGCTGCGCGCCCGGATCGTCAAAGCTGACGACACCGAAGCCGCAAAACTGAAAACCTTGCTCGCCACAATTGAGGAGAAAAGCAGATGAATGACGTGAGATTAGAGATTCAATATCAAGCGACTCGATACAACCAACAACGCCAGATGCTCCCGCAATCGGCGCAGACAAGGTCTGATGCACTCCTTGCTGTCCTGCGCCACACTGGTGCAATCGGCTCGGTAATGGGACTGATGGATGAAGAGAGGATCAAGAAGGCAGGAAGCGAAAGCCTACATTTGATGCTTAACAATTTAGGCGAACTGCTAAACCTGCTGACCGAAGCGGGAATCAGCTTGCTCAACGAAGATAGCGCAGAACCCCCATCTTCAGATGGTAAGCGGAAGTCGAACAAATGAAGCCAAACATGCTCATCTGTGAACTTGCCAGCATTGTCAAACCAGAACTCTTCACAGTTCGTTGCCGGCAGCATCACCATTTTTGGCGATGCTGCCAGGCTGTGCATTATCGAATGTCGAAAAAAAAGATTGATCGCGGCTGGCGTTGTTGCTACGCTGTTCGGCGTCTAAATCACCTTTCTGGCGGGCGTATCATGCGTCTGCCTTATCTTTTTCCACCAACTACTTTTGTGACTGTGACGGCATCACCAATGCCAGGTTATTCACCGTTGGCTGCGGCATCGCCATTTCTGGTGTTGTGGCGGTAGGCGTGAACACCGGTGACTGATTCCGTACATAAGCAGCAACGTTCACCTGTGAATGATCGAGCAGTACCAATGCCCGGATGTTCACAGTATAGGAGTGCAACATGTCTCTGAAAAAAAAATGGTTTTACGTCAAAAGAAAAATTGACGAAAGCGGAGCAAGCTATAGCAGCGATGTCTTACTAGCTACGCATATATGGGGCGTCATCGAAACTGCTGACCAAGCTGCGCGTCACGTCAGAAAGCTTGAGGGGAGCGGCGAGTACATTTTCCTAGAACTCCCTGCGACCGCAAAAACATTTGCCCCGCTTGCCTGGTGGTACATCAACATCAATGAAGTTGCAGACAAGGTTGTCCAGTTGAAAACTACTTGGACCGACTTCTATTCAGAGCCATTACCAGACGTAGTGACTCCTGAAATTTTTCAGAAAATTATGGCAGCTTCTTGGAAAGCAGTGAGCATTCTTCCAGCCAGTGCCAGGACAAACATCGAAAAGCCGATTGTCAGCCGGAAAAACAAAGCCGGGCGGAGAATGAGCAACACGACCAAGTACGCGCTTGAGTTGTACAGGAAAGGCCACTCTTGGGATGAGGCAGCGACTCTAACCGAAAAGGAATTCCACCCTTCCCGCCCGTCACTAACAACAGCAAAACTCCTCATCAAGAGACGCAGAAACAGAATTAAACGTGCTGCTCAAAGAGCTTGGCTCCGACAAATTGAGACAAATTCCGATATTGCCTCTGAGACAAATGCGGTTAAGTCCAACAGAGGCAGTAGCTACAAGGTGACAAAATAAAGGGGTTGTGCGCCCTTGTCGTTTTGTAGAAATTCGCTCGCGTTCGCCGAAGAAAAGCGAACGGAGAGGAGAAAACACGATGGCTAAAAACAAAGTCATCACACGCGAAACAGCCGAGAAACGTTTTCAAGCCGCTATTCGTGCGGCTGATACGTTGCGCGATGACCCTGACCTCGCGGATGAAATCGAGGATGAAGGCGTCGAGGAATGGGCGGAGCGCAAAGGTTACATCATTGAGAATCCGGGAAGGAAAGGAGGGAAAAAAGCCATGCCGAGAATCAACAGTGCAGCGTTGCAAGAAGAGAACGAAGTCTTACGTGAAGAGAATGAATCGCTTCGCGCCAGACTCTCCGACATCAACACTCTTTCTCAAGACGATGAAGACGAATTTGATGACGACGAATTTGATGACGACGAAGACGATGACGACGATTACGAAGACGATGACGAGTAATTGCTTCGTCGAACCAAGACCACAATCCCTTATCCTGAAAGCCAATTAAAGTTTTGCCGTTTACCCGGAGGTAGATTGGCAATCGAAGGCCGCGCGATTTTAGGGATTGATCGCGCGGCTTTTTCATTTCGGAGAGGAACACCAATCAATGAATACCTTGATTCGACTAACCCCGCTGGATGAGCCAGTGATTGAAGGCAAAGTTGTCAAAGAGACACCGTCTTCGGACAGCGAGCCACTCATACCAGTCGGAAAGTTTTCATTTAACGCTTTAGGCTGGGTGATTGGTTTGGCGATTGGCGTTGGCTTCATCGCTGGCGCGGCGCTGACCGAAAACACATTTCAAAAACAGGCAGAGGCACAAACCACACGACGGAAGCCTCGCCGCAAATAGGAGTAAAGAGCCATGAAATCAATTGGAAAGAATGGCGAGAAACTGAAAGCAAACGCGGAAACACCGGGCAAACCCGTGCTTTCACCGCGCGCGCGCCGAGCGTCAAACCGTGCTCAAGCCGCGCCATCGCCGAGCGAAAACCGCGCGGTCAACGACGTGAAAGCCAGGCCAACAACCATAGAAAATTCCACGTCCGTGCCAAGCCAGCCCCGAACGATCACCCTTGTCGAAAGCCAGCCAACCATCCGGCGAGAAATCGCTGAACCTCATGCAATAGATGTCTATGCGCTGCCGAACTATGAAACCAATCGCCGAACCGATTCAGAAGTGCGCGTTTGGTGTGGGCAAATCGCCGGTGGAAGCAATATAGGGCTTGAGATTACCGCGCGCTGGGGCGCTGGCCATTATTGGTTGATTGAACGAAAGGCCAGCGGCCAGCTTGGAAAACAAACTCTTTTCTTCTCTCCGACATTGCCGCAAATCGAGTCGAACGAAGACGATCAAACAATGCTCGAAGACGATAACGACATTGTTGAAGTAGATGAGTTACCTGAAGACTTGGTGAGCGATAACATTCGGCTAAAAATCGAGCTGGCCAGATTCAAAGAGCGGGACAGAATTCGTGCTGAAATGTTGCCGCAACAAAACGCGCCTGCCGTGCCGTCGTTGGGCGAGCAAATCAACGTTTTGCTTAAACTGGATGAGTTGCGAAGCAAAGGACGAACAGAACCGCCGCCCACTCCGCAGAAGAACCTCATCGAACAACTGCGCGAACTCAAGCAGGTCGAGGCATTGTTGTTACCGAAGGGCGAAACTCCGCTGCCGCAGCCCATAAGAGAAGAGCCAATTGATCCGCGCGTAACCGTACTGCAAATGTTGCTGGACGATCCCGACAGTGCAAAAGGAATGGCCAGCAAGTTGCGCGGCTTGTTCAGCGGAGAAACCGAACTCCCGCCGGAACCACAGACAACTTTTTGGGATTTTGCAACTGCGGCAATGGAAAGCCTTGCGCCGGTCTTGCCTGCGTTGGTTCATCGGTTCGTCGGCGCTCCTGTTGGCAACGCGCTCTCAGGAATCGCGGACGACTCAACCAACACTCTGAACACTCAGCCACAATCTTCTTTACCAACAACGCCCTCTCAGCCGCGAACGATGACGGCGGAGCAGCATTTCGAGAAAGCGGGCGAGGTTGTCATTGACGGCTTGATGAAGAACGCCAATCAACAACAAGCGGCGGATGCGTTGAAATCTGTCATTGATCGTAATCGCCTGTATGCGCCGACTGTGATCGAGTTGGTGAAGCTTACACCTGAACAAGTGATTGAGCAGTTAAAACCGATGTGGGCAGCAATCCCAGTGATGGCTGAAAAACTAGAAGCGCCGCACGTAATCACTTGGCTTTCGGATGTACTCAACCGCGTCAGGAACGCGGCTGGCATTGAGCCGACAAGGGCGACAGACACCGAAATCGAATCAGGATAGACGCTGAATAAAGCCAACAACGGCTTTCAAGGCTCAATAGATGCTCGCGTTTCTCGCCATACGACGCGCTCAGACTGTTTTCTGATTTGAAGGCAGACCAGAACAAGGGCTGCGCTGAAAAACTTCGATGCTGGCCAAATCTGACGAAGTATCAGCGCAAAAAATGAAACCGCCACCGTCAATTTTCGAGACTGAACGGCAGCGGTTTGAAAGGTTAAAAACAAATGCAGAATACCACACCATCTAAAACTTTCGATGATTTTTCTTTGCCTTTTGCGCGTGAAACCGAACGATCTGTTTTAGGCTCAATCATTCTTCACGGCGAAAGCATCAAGAACGCAATTGCAATCGGACTCACCGCAGAATCATTCTATCTGCAATCTCACAAGCTCATCTTTGCCGCACTCAAAGAAGTACACGTGCGAGGCTGGAGCATTGATCCGCGCTCGCTCGGCGATTATTTGGAATCTCAGCATCAGCTTGATTTAGTTGGCGGACTTGCCTACATCGCTGACTTGTTTGATGGAATGACACCACACGCCGAAAAACTGTCAGCATTGGTAAAACAGCTTGAGGATGTTCGATACAAACGAGACGCGGCTAAACACGCTTTCAAGATGTTTCAGCAAGCGTGCAATGGGGCTGCGCCTTCTGACATTACTCGTTCGCTTGAATCTTTTCCGCGTCCATCATTCGCCGATGATTATCATCTGTTGAGAACTTGGGCAGAGTTATCCGTAGAAGAACTTAAAACAGGCGAAACCGTTATCCACGAACTTGAACGCGGAGAGCTTGGTTTGCTGGCCGCCGTGACCAATGTCGGTAAATCAACCTTGTTGCGAAACCTCATGCTTTCGCTTGCTGCCGGTAGAAACTTTCCGCCGATAGTTAATGCGAGAAGGCCGCGCCGTGTTTTGCTACTCGACTTTGAAACCCGAACCGCAAAACTACAGCGAGACATCAAACGAATGCTTAGCGATTTCGACAAAGAGGAACGCGCCTTAGTTGACCAGAACTTGGCCATTATCTGCGATGCAGAAGTCAACGAAGATGAGCCTTTGTGCCTGAGCTATCAGAATCATTTGAACTACGTGGGAATGCAGGCAAGGGCATTCAAGCCGGATTTGCTGATCGTAGATACAGCAGCCGCAGCGTTTTCAATCAGGAATGAAAACGACAATGCGGAAGTTAGCAGCCACATTTTCAAACCACTTGTTAAGCTAGCGCGTGATTTGAACACTGCCATTTTGATTGCTCACCACATCGGCAAGGCAGGGAGTGAGGAAGGCCGCGCCGCTGAGAAAGCCTATCGAGCGCGCGGAGCTTCAAGCTTCGGTGCATTTCCATCATTGGTGCTCAACCTTACGCAGGACAGCAGCGACCAAGACCGCGTAACGCTCAGCCTTGCCAAAGTCAAAGGTGAACGCTTTGACGATCAAACAATGCAGCTTGACCGACAAGCCCGATGGTTCAAATTGACGGGCGCGACAGCCAGCAACCCGAAAACCGCGAGCGAATTCTTGATGGAACTCATGAGCGATGGTGAGTCAAGAAAACGGAATGAAATTGAAGCTGTTTTGAAAGAGAGAGGCTATGTCACTGCTACGGTCAAGAAAGCACTTGATAACGCAATAAGCTCAGGAAAACTGACTCAACCAAAACACGGTTTTTACAAACTTGCCACACCTGATAAGCCTCTTTTCTGAGGCATTGGCTACTTTGGCTACCCCTCTATAGACAAGTAGCCAAAGTAGCCAATGCCGCAACCCAATCCAAAAGAATAGCTTACGAGCAAAAAACTGAATTCGCTGACTCTATAAAACAGCGAAAAGTAGCCAAACTTTGCTCGCTATACATAAACCTAGCTTTTTCAGGCAGATAAGCAACGAAATTGCCTGAAAAATTGCGGACACTCAACAAATGCTGTGGGAGTGCAAACGATGCAAAAAGCAGAATGGATTTTAGCCGCGATGGATCGTCTTACGACCTGCCTTCACTCGGCACTTGATGCGGCGAACGAGACGGCAAAGGAGTTGCTGACGCTCTGGCTTGATTCACTCGAAACCGACCGCACACCACACCAACAAACGACAAGCAACGGCTTTCGGTCATTGGTCACAATCAAAGAATTGGCTGAACTCTGGGACGTGAGCGAACGCGGCATCCGGGATTGGATAGCGAAGGAAAGCTTGCCATATCGCCGCGTAGGGGCTGATCTGCGATTCGATCTGATCGAAGTTGACGAATGGACGAAACGCCACAGGAAAAACAATCGCGCGATGACGGCGGCGAATGGTAAAGTGCTGCCGCTCCAAAGGCGACTGCAAGCGAAGCAAGGAGCTTAAACATGCCAGTCTATCTGTACGACGAAAACGAAAACATCATCAAAAGCGGTAAAGGCAAAGGCAAATGGAAATACGTCTTTCAGCAAAATGGCAGACGTTACAAGGGCGTCATTCACGGCGCGACAACCAAGAAAGAAGCCGAAGAACACGAAACCAAAATGCGCGCGGCTGTTCGCAATGGAACTTATGGCCAGCCGTCGCAAGACATCACGTTTGAAGACTTCGCCAAAAACAATTACTTGAAATGGGTGAAGCAACACAAGCGCGCGCATCGCTGGTTTACGTTGATGGTTGATGTTCTCTGCCGTCACTTCAAAGGCAAGCCGCTCCGCGAAATTACGACGAACGACATTGAAAACTATTTGGCAAAGCGGCGTGGTGAAAACAGCCTAAGAAAGATTCAACGCGCTGGCGCATCGGTCAATCGAGAGCGCGCAATTCTTTCCGGCATCTTCACGCGCGCCATCAAACGCGGCTATCATTCGGGGCCAAACCCTTGCCGCGACATTGAACGTTTTGAAGAAACAGGCCGCCGCGAACGTGTCCTGAGCCGTGATGAAGAAACGCGCCTACTGGCTGCGCTGATCGGCAAAGATGAAACGCTAGGCCATATCGTCAGACTCGCGCTTTGCACAGGGATGCGACGCGGCGAGATTATGAAACTTCGTTGGGAGCATCTTGATTTTGAACGCGGAAAATATGGCTTCATCAACTTGCCCGGAACGATAACGAAAAGCAAAAAGCCGCGACGTATTCCAATGCTGCAAAACGTGCGAGCATTGTTGCTCGACTTGAAAGGATCGAAAGCGGAAGGCCGCGTTTTCAACCTGGACGAAAACAGCACCGGGCAGCGGATAGTAAGGCGATGCAAAAAGCTTGGGCTGCCTGACGTGAAGCTTCACACGATGCGGCACACGTTTGCGACACGTTGCATTGATGCGGGCGTGAATCCTTTCGTGGTCAAAGAATGGCTTGGTCATTCGACTCTTTCCCAAACGAATTACTATTCACACGTCGGATTTTCAGAACTCGAACAGGCCGCGCAAAAACTCGAAAATCTGACTGAAAATCGCCCTAAACGTTCTGCCGATGTTCTGGCTTTTTCAGAAAGCGCGAAAGCGGCGACTGTAAGCGATTGTGCTTGAATAAGATGCAAGCAAGTAATTTTTCGCTTGCACCTTGCCCAAGTGTCAACGCTCCACTATGCTACGCGCGTTTTTTGCGACAACCCTCTTTTCCGGCTTCGTTTCCGAGCGGAAAACTCAGTTCAACAATTCGGAGGTTCAATGGAACAGCAAGCCTCTTCTGTGAGCGCAGCAGGTTCGACTGCGACCGGCATAATCAAACACCTGCGATGGCATGTGTGTGCGCTGCTCTTTTTCGCAGCGACGATCAATTACATCGACCGGCAGGTCATAGGCATTTTGAAACCGACGCTGGTCGCAGAATTCGGTTGGCAGGACGAGCGCATTTACGCCGCCATCGTCTTCAGTTTTCAACTGGCCTATGCCATCGGATTGTTGTTGGCCGGGCGCGTGATGGATCGGTTAGGCACCATGCTCGGCTTCACGCTGGCCGTCGTGTTGTGGAGCATCGCCGCCATCGGTCACGCCGTAGCCGATTGGTTTCCGAGTCTGAGTTTGCCGACGGTGAATCTGGATGCAACGACCGGACTTTCCGTCGTGATGGTCACCGGAGCGGCAGCCGGATTTGCATTGATGAGATTTTTACTGGGACTGGGCGAAGCGGGCAACTTTCCAGCTTCGATCAAAACTGTCGCCGAATGGTTTCCGAAAAAAGAGCGCGCTCTGGCGACAGGTATTTTCAATTCGGGGACGAATATCGGCGCGCTAGTCACTCCGCTGGCCGTGCCCTGGATCACGTTACACTGGGGATGGAAATGGGCGTTCATCGTCACGGGTCTGCTTGGTTTTGTGTGGGTTATTTGGTGGTGGCTGATGTATCGCGCGCCTGAACAGCATCCGCGCTTGTCCAAAGCCGAGTTCGATCACATCCGCAGCGACCCGCCCGAAGCCATTTCTCCCATTCCCTGGAGCCGATTGTTTCCTCATCGGCAAACCTGGGCGTTCGCCATTGGCAAATTCATGACCGACCCAATCTGGTGGTTGTACCTGTTCTGGATTCCCGATTTCTTGAACCGCAATCACGGACTTGATCTGAAATCCATCGGCCTGCCGTTGGTGGTGATCTATCTGGTCGCCGACATTGGCAGCATTGGCGGAGGTTGGTTGTCGTCATCGCTCATCAAACGCGGCTGGACGGTCAATCGTGCGCGCAAACTGGCGATGTTCATCTGCGCGGCTTCGGTCGTCCCGATTATGTTTGCTGCCAATGCTTCAAATCTGTGGGTAGCCGTCGGGCTTGTTTCGCTGGCGGCGGCGGCTCATCAAGGCTGGTCGGCCAATCTGTTCACGCTTGTGTCTGACACTTTTCCGCGCCGAGCCGTCGGTTCCGTCGTCGGCATTGGTGGCATGGCAGGTTCGATTGGCGGGATGCTGATCGCGCTGATCGTCGGCGAAATCCTGCAACGAACCGGCAGTTACGTGCCGATTTTTATCATTGCCGGTTCGGCGTATCTGGTGGCACTGCTGATCGTTCATTTGCTGGCACCGAAGCTGGAACCAGCCAACGTGGATTGAGGCAAATTCGATTGCGACAAAAACATTTGGGGCAAGCTTCATCAGCTTGCCCCAATGTTTTTTCTGAGCCGAAGTTTGATCAACTGAACGCGCCTTCGTTATCCAGCCGAACCAGAATCAGAATCAGCACCAACACGCCAATTCCGATGGCTGCGCCGATGGCGATTTTTGCGCCGGTCGTCAGGTTCTGCCCTTTGATCTGAGTCACTGCCGGATACACCACAGTAGTCGCTGCGCCGGTTTTCAAATCGGCAACGACAAAGGATTCTTCGCCAGCTTCGGCAATGTACCCCTCCAGTTTGGTTTTATCTTTCAGCTTCAACGACACGCGCGTGTCGGTTCCGACGCCGAGTTTGGCGACGGCGGCTTTGACTTTGGCGGCGCGCGCAGCGTCTTTTTCGGCGCTGGTCGCCGCCAGAGCCGTCACCGCTCCGCCGACATACAGCATCGTGAAAATCAGAAACATCGAGATCGTTCTTTTCAGCATAAATTTTGTCCTTTCGTTGCGGGTGGTTGAAAAGCTTAATTATGGAATAGCAGGCAAGACAGCAGAATCCTTCTTCACTTCGGCTAATTTGCGCGGAAACCAAAGCTCAGACGAATCCCACTGCCTTGCCTGAGTCGTAACTTGCGCCAACAGCGCAAGCCTGCGGCTGCAAATGTATGTAGTTCCGCCTTTAGGCGGCAGCAGATCGGAACGAGCGGTAGGGCTGCTTCGCAGCCGTCGCCGCCTAAAGGCGGAACTACGAACGCGGGTTTTGATTATTGCTGTTTCTGGCGTTGAGCTTTGATGCGAGCCATCGTTTCAGGATCGCGCCGCCATTCCAGGCCAAGCTCTTCGGGCTTGTTCGCTGCTTCGGGATGCAAATAAGTTCCGCGCTCGTCTTTGGGTTTCAGTTCTTCGGTGGGAATGCGGTTTTGATTGGCCCACGGGTCTTGGCGAATGCCGGTGACCTGCCACGAAACTTCGACGCCGGGTTCGCTGGTGCGGATGGCGAAGTGATTGCCGCTGACTTTTTGGGCAACGATGGCTTGGGCGAACGTGCCGATGACCGTCAGTTGATAGCGAAAATCGCGGTTCAGCGTTTCAAACCATTCCGGCAATTCCACGACGGCTACACCGTTTTCGTCGGTGACGATGTTGCCGTTGTAAATGTTCATCATATCCGGCGATTCGACGAAGGAGTGATAAAGGTATTTGTTTTCAGGATCGAGCGGATGGTCAATTTTGAAACTACCGCCGCCTTTCGACAGCGTGCCAGTGACTGAGACGTTGCCGGTGAAACGTCCGGCAAAAGCTCCGCCGGTTACGCCAATGCCGCGAATGGCCGCGTGAGTCGTGTTGCTGCTGTTGCTGACGCCATAAACCCCGTTATTGCTGGCGCTCGTGGCGTAAATGGCGTAGTTACTGGAACTGCTGGTAAAAATGCCGTAACCGCTTGTGCTGTTGGCGGTCAGCGCGTTGCCGCTGCCGCTGAATGCGTTGACGCCAATGCCGCTGGAGCTGCTGCCTTCAATCGCTCGCCCGCTGCTGGTGTTGACGGCGCGAAAAGTTGCGCCGGTTCCCGTCAGGGCGGATTGCATCAACACTTTGATCGTCGAAATCGGCGAAGTTCCGATGCCGACGTTTCCCGTAGCGTCTTCGGTAATGCCGGAATTGCCGACTGTGTTTGTTCCAGTCCATTTAGTGATTTTGTTGGCCGTGCCGCTGCCGGTAACTGTTTGCCCAAATGCCGCTCCGAAGCCGAAGACAAGGACGATGACCAAAGCCATGGCTCTGACCGCAAAACGATTCTTCTCTGAGTTCATGTGATTTTCTCCGAAAAAGTTTTTGCCCTTCGCGCGGGATGAAGTACATTGCCGGTCGAATCTCCCTCCACTTACGCTGTTCAAACAATGAACTTGCCAAACGGCAAGCGATATTGGCATCGCCACGAAAAAATCTAATAACTGAGGAAACTATGCTGCGATCAAAAACGGGATTGGGAGTTTTGATTGGGATATGGCTGGTTCTGACGCTGGCCGTTCAAGCGCAACAACCGCCAAAAAATGTCGAAGAATTAGTGACGGCTTTGCTGGCGGCGAAATCCGAACCGGAGCGCGCCGCGTTGATGGAAGCCAACCCGGAACTGGCGACGATCAAGCTGGCGGATGTGTTGACCGCTCGTGGAGAATCTCTGGCGGCGAAAAGCAACTTTGCCGAATCCGCTCTGGCGCTTGATCTGGCTCGACAAATTGCCGAACGGCACAACGACATCAAACGGCAGGTCGCCGCAATCAACGGAATCGGCAACGTCCAGGTGGCGCAAGGCGAAATCACCTCCGCTCTGACCACATACCAACAAGCATCGAAGCTGGCGGAAAGCTCCGGCGACACCAAATTGATCGCCTCCATGCAGAACAATCTGTGCAGCGTCAATCAACGGTTGGGCAATTTTGACCGCGCGTTGGAACATTGCCGCCAGAGCTTGAAGTTGGCCGAAGCTGCGGCAAACCGTGTGACTGTGGGAAACATATTGAATAATCTGGGCATCATTTCCCGCCAGCAAGGAGAACTGAATCAAGCGTTGGATTATTACCGCCGCAGTCTGGCCATCAAAGAATCACTGGGCGAAAAGATTGGAGTCGCCCGATTGTTGAACAACATCGGCGTGGCTTATCGCGCGATGGGAAACGAAACCGCCGCGCTGCGCCATTACCAACAAAGTCTGGCCATCGCCGAAGAAATCGGCAACCGCGCGGGCGCGGCTCAAACAATGGCCAACATTGCGATGGTTCAACGGGCGTTGGGCAATTACAAACTGGCGCTGGATTATTGTCAGCGCGGTCTGGCCATCAGCGAAGCTGTCGGCGACAAAGCGAATGTCAGTTTTTTGCTGGAAGAATTGGGCAAGCTCTACACACAGGAAGGCGATTACCAGCACGCGATGGAGGTTTACCGAAAGAGCCTGACATTGGCCGAAGCCTCCGGCCAGAAAATGGAAATTGCCATTCGGTTGCTGGCCGTTGGCGGCGCGTTCCGCCGACTTGGGGACGAAGCAGCCGCGATTGAACATTTTCGTCGCGGCTTTGAACTGGCCGAATCCATCGGCGTGCCGTACACGGCCAGAGCCGGTTTGCACAGTCTGGCGCATCTTTATCTTCATCAAGGCAAATTTGCCGAAGCGTTGGAAATGGGCGAACGATCAATCGCGCTGGCTCGGCAAATCAATAATCAAGAAGGACTGTGGGGATCGCTGGTGGTTTCAGGCGCCTCGCTTCGCCAATTGAAACAACCGGAAAAAGCTCGGCAGTACCTGGAAGAAGCCATTCGCATTTCGGAAAGCTCGCGCGCGGAACTCTCTGCCGGAGCGCGCGAACAAGTGCACGTTCAGGGAAATTATTTTGACGCCTACATCAACATGGTGATGTTGATGGTCGAAGCCGGTCGCGCTGAAGATTCTTTGAATTTTGCCGAACGAGCCAAAGCCCGCGTGTTGCTGGACGCCCTGTCGGCTGGCAAAGCGGACATTTCCAAATCCATGACCGAGGACGAACGACGGCAGGAACGGCGATTGAAAGACGAACTGACAAACGCCAATTCGCGGCTGTCGCGCGCTGCTCAAGCCAGCAAACCCAATCCGCAGCAACTCGCCGATCTGAAAACCAATCTGGAAAAAGCGCGGCTGGATTACGAAAGTTACGAAAGCAGACTTTACGCCGCGCATCCTGAATTGCGCGCTCAACGCGGCGAAGCTCCGATCATCAAAACCGAAGAACTGGCGGCGATGGTGGACGACAAAACCGCGCTGTTGGAATTCACTGTCACTGGCCAAGCGGCGTACTTGTTCGTCATCACTAAAGCCACTGGAAAAACTCAGCCGGAAATTCGCGTTCACACCTTGCCGATCAAACAAGACGAACTGACCAAACAGGCCAACGATTTTCGCCAACAACTGGCCAGCCTCGACCTCGGATTTCGCGCTTCGGCCAAACGACTTCATGAATCGCTGTTGAAACCGGCGTCGGCGCAACTGGCTGGCAAAACTCGGCTGGTGATTGTTCCAGACGCGGCTTTGTGGGAATTGCCTTTTCAAGCCTTGATCGCTGGCGACAACCGTTACCTGATCGAAACCGCCGCCGTATCTTATGCGCCTTCGCTGACTGTGCTGCGCGAAATGCAATCGAAGCGAAACGGACGAGGAACCGGCTTGCTGGCGTTCGGCAATCCGGCTTTTAACGCCGAAGCCGTCGAACGCGCCACCATCGCCAAACGCGACGAAAAACTGACGCCTTTGCCCGAAGCCGAAACTGAAGTGAAAGCTTTGGCGCAACTGCATGGCGCGGCCAGCCGAGTCTTCATCGGCGCTGAAGCCAGCGAAGCTCGTTTGAAATCCGAAGCCGCCAACGCCGGCATTTTGCATTTCGCCACGCATGGAATTTTGAACGACTCCGCGCCGCTGTATTCGCATCTGGCGTTGGCCGCTGGCGACAAAACCGAAGACGGCCAAAAAGAAGACGGAATGCTCGAAGCTTGGGAATTGTTGCGGATGGATTTGAAAGCCGATCTGGCTGTGCTGTCGGCTTGCGAAACGGCGCGCGGAAAAATCGGCGCAGGCGAAGGAGTCATCGGTTTGTCGTGGGCGATGTTCGTCGCCGGAGTCCCCTCAACCGTCGTCAGCCAATGGAAAGTTGAATCATCCAGCACGCGCGATTTGATGGTCGCATTCCATCGCAACTTGAAAGGCGCTGGCAACAAACCCGGTTTGCCAAAATCCGAAGCCTTGCGCCAATCCGTGCTGAGCTTGCTGAAAAAGCCCACGACCAATCACCCGTTTTACTGGGCGGGATTTGTGCTGGTGGGCAACGGGCAATAGCCGGAGCGCGGACGTTCAGCCGGAGCGCGGACGTTCCCGTCCGCCTGGTCCGCGGACTTCCAGTCCGCCCGTCACATCAAGTGAGTCCGCCCGTCACAGCAGGGCGATTAATGCCGCAACTTTCGCAGCCCATCCAACAACTGTTTGGGAATCGCCGAACCAGGGTTCGCTTTTTCCAGCGCGCGAAACTCGCGCTCGGCTTCTTCCAGCAAACCTGCTTCCGCATACAACCGCCCCAGCAGCAAATGCGAAGCCTCAAATTGCGCGCGCGCCTGTTCAATCGCTTCGGCGTCTTTGCCAGCAACCACTCGAAACCGCGCCAGCGGAGCGCCAGCTTGCGGAGCTTTGAAATCCTGATTGTCTTTCACCGCTTTGACTTGCCAGTTGTACACACGGCCACGCGCCAGAGGCTTTGGCGGTCGCCACGACGTTTCCGTCAGTTGTTCGCTTTTGGCGACTGATTCAAATTGTTCGTCAAAGATTTCGACTTCGTAATGGCTGACGCCCGGCAACGCGCGCCAACGCAACACAGGCTGATTGGTCAGCAAGACTTTGGCGACGGGTTCGATCACGGTGAACGCGGCTTTTTCGCCGCCGCCCATCAACGCAGCCGATGGCGAACCCAATCCGTTCAACGCCGCCGGTCGTTCCAATCGCGGATCGGTCAAAATCTGTTTCAGCAGTTGTTGGAAATCGGCGGGCAAATTTTCCGCGCCTGACAACACTCCGCGTTCGTCCAACGCCAACTGTCCGCCGCCGTCATTCAACTGAGCCAGCAATTTGACCGGCGCAACTTCCGGCGAAGGTGATGGATTGGTAATCACCACTTGAGCTTTGTCTTTGTTGAAAACCAGTTGCCGCGCCAGCCACGCTCCGGCCAACAGCAAAATCAAACCAGCCGAATAAGCGACGACGGGTGACCGAGCCACGAAAAAGCTTTTTACTTGTTGCCAGAAACTTTCAGCCTCGATTATGGCGGGCTGAACGTTGCGGCTGAGTTCGTCAGCAACTTCGCTGCGGAAAATTTGCAAATCATCTATGGCTGCACGGCAAAGGTTGCAAGTTGCCAGATGGTCGCCCGTCAGTTGCAGAGCTTCACCCGTCAAACGTCCATCCACAAAATCGGCGGCTTGTTCAAAGCTTAAATGCTGCGGGAATTCTGCTTGTGCCAACCGTTGCCGACACGAATCGCACTCTGCCAGATGGTCATCCACACGGAGCAATTCCGCTGCCGCCAAAGCTCGTTGGCAAAATGCCGCAACCTGATTGTCGGTCAAATGCGAAGACACAAATTTTTCCTTTTGCGAGCAGGATTTGGGCGCTCAATTGGTGAACTTGCCGAATGCTGCGAGTTATTACCATCGAGTCAATACCGCGCGCAGTAGCAAGCGGGTGCAGTTGAGCAATGCTCTCTACCAGTTGCGGCATTGGCTCAAAAAAAGTTTTTCAGTCGTCGCGCCAACCTTTCTCGCGCCGATTTGCGAGCGTTGATGATTTGTTGACGCTGCAATCCCAGTAACTCCGCAATCGTCTGATCGTCCAACGGCAGATCGTTCCAGACTGCGGCAAAACGTTCCGCCGTCAATTCCAAAGCCTCTGCCAGTTGTCGCAACGTAGCGACTCCTGTCACCAAAAACAGCGCAATGCAGCCACGCCCTTCGGCATCGCGCAAATTCAACAGCAAAGCCGTTCGCTGGTTCGGCGGCAACAACTGAACCTCTTCCCACAACCGCTGCAAAAAGATTCGCTTTTCGACTTGCAGCGAAATGTCAGCATCTTTACCGGGCAATTCGGCAACCCCTTCGTCATCATCCGACTGCAACGATTCCAATTTCGGTTCGCGCAGATGCAGCAATTCAGCCGCAACATTGACCAGTTCGTTCAACTCCACCGGAGCCGCCGCCAGGTTGAACAGCGCCGTCAACAATTCAACTAACTCGCGGCCTTGCGGTTCGGCCAAATTCCCAACCCGCCACGCGAATTGACGATCCGCGACCAACGAACGCAGCTTGCCCGGCGACAACGGCTTTCGTTTGGATTGCCACGCGGCAAAACCACCCATCGGCGCATCGGCTTCGCGCCAACATGCCAAACCCGCTTGCCGAGTCAGCAAATAATGAATGCGATTTTTCAGTGCGTGAAACTGAGGATTTCGCTGGCGCACGTCTGCCGCGCAAACTCGCCAGGCGATGGTCGCCGCCAACGAACAAAGCTCCGCCGAAGGCAGTTCGCCGGTTTCGCGCAATCGCTCCAGCAATTGCAGCCGCACTTCCTGACAAGCATCGTCGGCTTCACCGCTGGCGCGCAACTTGAACCGAACAATGCTGACAATGACCTGCTCGACTTCGGCGGAAAGCTCGGCAACGGTTGGCGGATTGTGAGGTTGCGGATGTTTCAATTCAGCAGATTCAAACTGCTGGCAGGAAAATATGGGCAAAAAGATGAAGGCCTATGGGATAAAGCCGTATCCTGTTTTTCTACCAGCTTTTATTCGTCACTTTAATGAATTATCACCGGCATGCGGATGATGGTTTCTGGAGTGAAGCCGTATCCAGTATTTTTGCCCCAATTTTCCTGCCAGCTTTTATTCGTCACTTTAACGAATCATCACAGGCACGCTGACATGCGAAGCGAATTGTTTTGACCGGTGAATGCGATGCGTCGCCCGGATGTAATCAGCGTCTGTCGCTTTGAAAATGTTCGGCACGAATTTTTGCGGATTGCGGTCAATCACCGGAAACCACGAGCTTTGCACATGCACCATGATCTTGTGACCTTTCAGAAACCGGTGATTGCAATGCCGCATATCCACCGCGAATTCGTTGATGGCGTTCGGCACAAGCGCCACAGGTTTTTCAAAGCTCTTGTGGAATCGTCCGCGAAAGACTTCGTTGGCGACCATCAACTGATACCCGCCCATACGCGGTTCCGCCGGATAAGTTTCCGGATACACGTCAATCAGTTTGACGATCCAATCGGCGTCGCTGCCCGTCGTTGACGCGAATAAATGGCCGATGACGTTGCCGCTGATGGTCATGTCTTCGGTCAACGGATCGGTTTCCCAAGTCAGCACGTCGGGTCGCCCCTGCGCAAAACGTTGGTCGCCAACCAGCCATGCTCCCCAGCCTGAACCGCGAGGATCGTAGGTCGCTTCGACCGGGCGCGGACGATACGGCACGGGATTGGCCGGATCGGAAAGATAACTGTCGGAGGCTTGGCGACTGACATCGGTCGGCGCGTCAAATGACAATTTGCCGTTGGCGTGAAAATGCAGTTTGCGAGTTTCGGTTTTGTAACTCGGCGGCCATTTATCGTAACTGCGCCACTGGTTCGATCCGGTTTCAAAGACGTTGGCTTCTTTCCAGGTTGGCGTTCCCTTGTTTTTCAGGTAGTAAGCGAAAAACGGCGCTTCGATCATTTGCCGGTAATGCAGCGACGTGTTGCTGTCGAATTTGATGCGCCCCAACGTGCTGCCATTCGGACGCGCCCAACCGCCATGATTCCACGGGCCGCCGACAAAGAAGTTTTGTTTGTTTGGATCGTTCTTTTCAAACTCTTCATAAATTTTGACCGGGCCGTAAAAATCTTCCTGATCCCACCAACCGGCGACGTTCAGCGTAGGCACGCGCGCCTGTTTCAAATATCCGGCGGCGGCCTGTTCCTGCCAGAACCGGTCGTAATTCGGATGTTCGACAAAATCATTCCACGTAGGGATTTTGCCCTTCAGGTATTTTTCGTTGACGTTCGACAACGCGCCGAGCTTCAGATACCACTCGTATGTGTCGTATTTGTCGAATTCAAACCGAGCCTGTTCCTTGTTGGTTTCCATCATCGTCGCGTATTCAAACCCGTAACTCAGGCGAAACGCTCCGTTGTGATGAAAGTCGTCGCCCATCCACATATCCGCCGGAGACGCCTGCGGAGAAGCCGCGCGCAACGCCGGATGCGGAGCAATCGTCGCCATCATCGCCGTCCAGCCCGGATACGAAATGCCAATGATGCCTGCGCGCCCGTTATTATTCGGAACGTTTTTGACCAACCATTCAATCGTGTCGTACGCGTCCGTGACTTCATCAATCAGTTTCGGATCGTTTTTGAGCACCGACACCGGAGCGCGCTGCATGACAAACTGGCCTTCGGATTTGAAACGGCCTCGGATGTCCTGAAACACAAAGATGTATCCGTCCGCGGCAAGCTCTTTGAATTTGCCTTGCGCCCATCCCTGTCCTGCCGGGGCTTGATACGGCGTGCGTTCCAAGATTATTGGCAACGGCGAAGTCTGATTTTTCGGCGCGAAAATGTGCGTGTTGAGTTTCACGCCATCGCGCATCGGAACCATGACCGACGTGAAATTGAACGCCTGTGCAGGCGATTGCGTCTGCGCTTGAAAAGCCGCCGCCAACACCAGCGCGACGATGAAGATCCCATAAGCGGTGATGCGTTTCATAGATGCCTCCCTGAATCAACGTTTTTCCTGACCGCTGCTTCTAGGCGGAAACGGCAGCCGAAGCAGATGGCCGTTGTAAGCGATATACAGCCAGTCGGATTTTTCATCCACCCACATGCTGGTGCTGTTGAAAACAATTTCCGGCAATTCCATCAACGAAGTGAACTTGAATCCGCGAGCGTCATACCGCCCGACTCTGGTTTTCTTCGCGTCAGGATCGGGAATCGCCGCCCAAAACTCTGTCGTCGTTCCGGTGATGGGCTGCAAAGAACGGTAGTTTTGATGCTTGATCGGTTCAAATTCGCCAACGCCGGTTTCCAGCTTTCCGGTATCAGGCGAATACAATTTCACTTCATAAATTTTGCGATTGTCTCGAAACGTAGGGATAACGATTCTGCCGGTCAGCGGTTCAACGACAATGGGATAAGTCCATCCTTCGACTTCTATTTTAGTGGTCGCTCCGGTTTTCAAATCAATTCGAAGCAAGTCGCTGCCAGCTTCACGATTGCGTTTTATGGCGATCAGCCAGCGACCATCAGGAGTCACGGCTTCGGGCTGCTCAGATTCTTTGGTCAGCAATCGCGGCTCGCTTCCGGCAGTGACAAACCATAAAGCGTGTTGTTCGTTCCAGGTCATGCTTCGGACAATCCCATCTTTGGTTTGAGTCTTCCACAGCGGATAGGCATATACCGCGCCGTTGCGCATCGCTTCCGGCAAATCTTCGCGCCGATCAACGCACGGGCAAAGTGGCGGTTGATCCGCATCGCCGCCGAGCTTTCCTTCTTTAACCGCTTTCCATTTCGGTTGAGCGTAATAACCCGGATCGTCCTTCACCAACGCGCGAACTTCGCCGTTCTCGCCGCAGACTTGAGAAACCGGCAGTTTGTCGTCAGCCGACACAACTTCCAGTTCCTTGATCTTCTCTTTCAGCGCATAACGAAGCTCGTAATCTCCGGTCGTTTTCAGTTTGGCGAAAAATTTGTTGATTCGATTGTGCGGCGTTTGCTGCTGCATTCCCCAACCATAGCTTTCTGAATGAAGCCTACCAAGATTCGCAGTAAACACTCTCCGGCCTCCTTGCTTATTCAGCCAAATGAATTCTTGATAAACACCGCCATACCCGCTGCCAGGTACTGAAAGTGGCTGCAATTCATCAAATCGGGCTTCGTTGAATAAATCCCGCATCGCGGACAATTCCTCTGAAGTCAGGGAACGGCATTCTTTTCGCGCGGCATCTTTTCGGCGACAACTGACTGCTTGCTGCCCACGAACATGAACTTCGAGCCAAAACGATTCTGGCCCACCTGCATCTGAGGTATGCACCTGCATTTCGCCAAACACTTCTTCGGCTTGCCCCTGCTTCACATCTTCACGAAGCGCATCTTCCCATTTGTCCCACTCTACCCAGTGTTTTCTCTTTGGATTGAAGTCGGGAGAGCCGCCAAGAATTAACGCTTCATTCGGATGCCGAGCCAAAATCAATTTCCGAGCCACCGGGCTGTCTTCGCTTTCCAGGTATCGTTCGGCGGCAAGCGCAAGTTGTTTGTCGGTCGCGGTCAACAACTTGCCGACCTGTTCAACCGACAAAGCCACGCGCATCACGCGCGCACAGGCCAACAACGCAACTTGAGCTTCGCGGTCGCTACTTTCCAAAATGGAGCGAGCTTTGTCTTCGTCATCAAGTAGCACAGTTCCAACGCCCAGAGCATATCCGCTTTGTCGAAGCATGGGCTGCAACGTGCTGCCCGCTACTGCACTCACCTGTTGGCGACGTTTCAAGGCAATTAGCAACGTCGCAAGATCAAAATCTAGGCCCACAATCCGCTCGGCCAGTTCAGAGTAAACAACCGGAAACTCCAGCACGCTTGCAATCATCCAGAGCTTGGCGGCAACGTCCGGTCTTTCAGTTTGCAGAGTCTTGGATCGAGCAATCAATCCTGCGGCAACCGTTTCAGTAAAAGGCGATTTTCTGATACCAGCCGAATCCCGCTGGCCGTATTTGTGTTGCCACATCAGCGCATGACCAATCCAACCATCCAGCGACAACGACTCGCCTTCAAGAAAGTACGGCATCCAATCAGTTTCTCGATCGTTAATTATGAATTCAATTTCAAATCTCGGCTCAGTTTTTTCAGCAAGTGATTCAAGTGCCGAGATGATTTGCACGTCATCCAGCCCTCCGTGTATAACCAGAAACCTGATCATATCGGTCAGCGACTCATCAACCGGCTCTTTTCTGATAGCTGAGCGCAAAACAGGAACTGCTTTGGCGATGGCTTGCGGATCACGATAATTGGATAATGCCTGGGATGCTTTCGTCACGACATAGGCCTTCTCGTTTTGAACAATCCAAAGCAGACCCGGCACAGCTTCCGGCAACTGCAAATTGCCAGCGGCTTCGATCACCCGGTAACGGTCATATTCGTCGCCAGCCGTTACCCATTTTGGATTGATCAGCCATGGCAACAACGGCAACAAAGCTTCCCGATTCGGCTTTCGCAAAGCCACGCTCACCAAAATCAATGCAGCATTGTCATGAACTGTTTGATTGCCGCTGGCTACAAGCTGAGCGAGCAACGGATTCCAAATTTCCGGCGCAGCTTTGATTGGATTGGCCAAAATACCGTTATTAAACAATGCATTCTTTACTTCTAAGAGATTTTCTTTGGCCAGCAACGCCGAAAACCATTCGTTGCGCCCCGGCCATTCCCGCTGTGTCAACGCATCGTAAGCTTCGCTTCGAGCATATTCGGATGTTTGCGGATTCGTCACGATTTCCAGCAACCGGCGGCGAAGCGCGTCAGCCTGATTGCTGTCGCCGTTTTCAACCGCTTGCAGGTACAACAGCTTCAAGGCAAACGTTTGGACATAAGGTTCCGGCTGTTTCACATATCCTTCGATGATGGGTTTGGCCGCCTTCCAATCCAATCGGGCTAAGGCTTCCAGATTGGATTGGTTATTCAGTTGATACCCGCTGGCTGACACTTCGCGGGCGGCTTGAAGCAATTCGTCGCGGAAAAAATTGCTGTGGCGCATCAACCAGTAACGGTACCATTCCTTGTGACGTTTTCGCTCGTCGGCATTCAGCGGTTCGTATGCCGAGTCCGGTTTCAACACGGGTAATTTGGCATCATCCAAATAAGCTTTCACCCTCTGGTGAGCCGCGGGTGTATCAGGAAAATAGTCTCTGACCCAGGCACAATCCAGATGCTCGTTTTGAAGACAGGTTTCCAGCAATTGCCAGCGCGCTTTTTCCGAAGGCTGTTTTCCGCTTTCTCGCCGCCCTTGCCATTCCCAAAACCGAACCACCTGGCGCGGCGAAGCATTCTCAGCCGGTTCCTGAGTTCTCTCGTTGATTTCTTCGGAAACAAGTTTGCTGAAATCTCCGATTACGTCGGTCACTTCTTTCAACATTGGCGGAGGCGGCGCGGGATGATCCAGCAGTTGGGCAATCACGTTCGCCCAACGATTGGTTTGCACGGCATTGCCGGTTTGCGTCCAGACAAAGACACAAGCGGCGGTTACAATTGCAATCACTAAACTGACGCGGAATCTGTTTGTCATTCGTTCCTCTTTCTATGGCTTGACGTGGGTCAGGGTCTACCGTAGTTTGCCGTTTCTGAAGCCCGATGTTTCCCCCTTCAAACGTCTCAACTGAAAATCCGGAGGTGCTATGTTTTTTCGCAATCAACGCGCGGTGAGGTGGTTTGTCACCGCGATGGCTGTTGTTTTGTTTTATGCGTCGCTGATTGTGCTCTCGTCGGCGAAATCAGAAAAGCGTTCTGCTGCCAAATTCTCAACAGCCAGTTTCCACGACGATGACGAAGGCAAGAAAAAAGGTCTCAGCCGCGAAGACCGCATCCGCGAAGCCTGGGTCTGGCATCTGGCCAACAAACAACGGCTGACCGAACAGTTCGGCGCAGAAAATTTGATGGCGGAAATTCCCGCGCAAGACATTGCGGACATTTCCGTCATTCAAGCTGACAGCCGTATTGCGACTCCAGCCAATCTGTTTGATCTGACCGGGCGACAAGTGCAATTCACGCCTTCGGGCGGAGGGTACACCGTCGCCACTTCCAACGGAGGATTCGACACCAATTTCGGCACGAAGTTGAATTTGACCGTCGCTCCGGCGGTGAATCCGAAAACCAATCCAACGCCTGATCCGGGCGACGATGCGTACATCGCGCAGGATTTAGGTTTCACTTTCAGCTTTTTCGGCGCTTCGTTCACCAACGTTGCTGTTTCCAGCAACGGCTTTCTGGCGTTTCGTCCGGCCAGTGTTTCGCAAGCGACCTTTGATCTGGAAGCCGTAGATTCCGGCGAAAGCCTGGCCAAGTTTCAAACCAGCGTTCCGCGCATTTCGCCTTACTGGCACGATCTGGACGCCAGCGCCGCCGTGACGCAAGGTTCCAGCGGAATTTACATCCGCAAAGACGCCGACCGTGTCGTCGTTACCTGGAACAACATACGCGATTTTCCGAACGATCCGACGACCGACAACGGAGTGCATCGCTTTCAAGTGACGCTGTTCAGCAACGGACGAATAGTGATGGCTTACGATCAGGCGCAATTGACTTCGCTGGCGTTGGCGGGAATTTCCGGCGGAGGCACTGCGCCTGTACCGACACTGGTAAATTTGAACAGTCCGCCGGCAAATGCCATCACGACGCCGATCGCCGAATTTTTCTCGACCAGTTCCAAACTTGACGACATCGCCGCGATTCAGGCGTTTTACGCCACTCATCCAAATCGGGACGTTTACGATTTCATTTATCTGATAACGGACTTTCAGTTCGATCTGGGCGACGCTTTCGCGTTTTATCTGCCGCTAAGAAACGATGCCGCGGGCATTGGTTTGCCCGTCGGCCAATCGTCGGAAACGTTGAACATCAACAGTCAGAAGATTCAGGGGTTGTTGAACCTGAGCAACATTTCGCAACAGTACCCGGCTTCGCCAGTGACGCGATTTTTGGGAGCCAACCACGCGCTTTCGATCATGGGGCAGGAGCAAGGCCATCGCTGGTTGTCGTATGTTGGTTATCCGGGCGGCGATCCCGCTCTGCTGCTGGGACGCGACGATGCTCACTGGAGCTTTTTCATGAACATCGAATCCACAATCAGCAATCCGGCTGCTCCCCGTTCGTCCAGCGCCGAAGGCAGTGTCTGGCGCGACAACGGCAATGGTTCGTTCACGTCGGTCAATCTGATTGATGGGTTTTCGCTGTTGGATCAATACCTGATGGGATTGCGACCGGCCAGCGATGTGCCGGACACTTTTGTCATCACCAACACGTCGGGAACCGTTCGCACGCGCGAATCCAATCCTTTCCCGAACGTCAACGTGTTCGGCACGAAACAAACCGTGACGATGAATCAGATTTTGCAGGCCAACGGCAATCGCACTCCGAATTCGACCGCGTCGCAGAAAACTTTTCGCGCGGCGGTGGTTTTGCTGGTTCAAGCGGGTACGCAGGCTTCGCAAGCGACGTTGGACAAGGTCACGCTGTATCGGTTGGCTTGGGAAAGTTATTTCTTCCAGTCAACTTCGGGCTTGGCCAGCATCAACACCGGCTTGGCCGATCTGACCACTCCGCGTTTGATTGCGGCAGCTTCGGCGGCGAGTTTCAAATCCACGCTGGCTCCCGGCGAAATTTCCGCGCTGTTCGGAGCCGGTTTCACAAACACGGTTGCCGTCGCCAATTCTCAACCGTTGCCAACTACGCTGGCCAACGTTCAGGTTCGCGTCAACGGAACTCCAGCAGGGTTGTTTTTCGTCTCGCCGGAGCAAATCAATTTCCAGGTTCCGCGAACGACAACGGCTACGACCGGCAGTTTGAACGTGCCGTCTTCGACCGCGTTGATTGAAGTGTTCAGCAATGGGCAATTGATTCGCGCCGGAGCTTTCCAAATCGCCCCGGCGGTTCCGGGCATCTTCACCCTGAACCAAAGCGGAACCGGCGCGGCGGTCGCTCTGGATGCTTTCACGTTCACGCCCGGCCCGTTTAACGCCAAACAGTCGAACGGCCAGCCGAACATCATCGCTGTGTTCGGAACCGGTTTGGGTTCTGACGTGACCGACGTAGACGGCAACGCGGCGGGTTCGACAACGGCGACAATTGACGGCAACGCAGTGGCGGTTGGGTACGCTGGCCGAGCGCCGGGTTTTGCCGGATTGAATCAATTCAACATCACGTTCCCGGCGACAATCACCGCCGGAACTCATACGCTGGTGATTTCGCGCAACGGAATCGCCGCGCGCGAAGTAACGATTGCCGTGAAGTAGCGGTACGGAACCGAAAGCGGTAGCTCCCGGGTCGGTTTCGCAATTCACGTTTCGTAGTTCCGCTTTCAAGCGGGTATCGCTCGTTCCGAGCTACCGCCGCCTAAAGGCGGAACTACGAACATTACCCAAAAAGTTTATCCTGCTTATTTGTCGGCTCTGTCTCACGTTCGGCTTGTTTGAACGTCTTGGCCGAGGGCGGCATTTTCACTTCTGCGCCGTTCAACAACTCTTCGATGGTGAGAATCTGCAACCGAGGATAATCCTTTCCCCAGCCTTCTGATTGATAAAACCCCGCCGTAGCCGCTTCTGTTTTCATATCTTTGGTCGCGTTTTCCAGCGTGATGAAAACTCCTATTGCGGCTTTTTCGCGTTCGATGGTTCCTTTCAAATCCCGGATGTCGCCGCTTTTGACCTTGCCACTTTTCACCTGAACCAATAACCGTTTCGGTTTGCCGCTGTTGTCGTCAATGAAGGTGATGACGCCATCAACCCCTTTGTCGCTACCTTTTTTGCCTTGCCTGCTGCTGGCTTCGCCGCCAAGCGGACGCGCTTTGATAAGCGACAAAGCCCACCACTGAAATTGATACCGATCATCCTGAGCCAGTTGCCGAGCCGAACCGATGTCTTCGGGTTCACCGACAACCTGGTAATTTTTCTTCTCTTCCAGATTGAAGGCGTCTTTCAGCCGATACTTTTGCAGTGCGATGGCCAGATGCGTGATGTCAATTCCGATCCACTGCCGTCCGAGTTTTTGCGCCGCAGCAATGGTCGTTCCGCATCCGCAAAACGGATCAAGAACCACATCACCTTCGTTGCTGCTGGCTCTCAAGATTCTTTCCAACAAGGCAAGTGGTTTTTGCGTTGGATAACCGAGCCGTTCAGCGGCATGGGTAGCAATTGGCGGTATATCAGAAACGGTATCTAAACTCAAACACCGCTAACGCGGTGAAGAAGGCTGAGCAAGGCTTTTCTTTCGCAAGATAGAGAACGCCAGCACGAGGTTAATGAATGGTGAATGATCTGTTTTCCAAATCCGAAGTGCCTTCGATGTGTTTGCGCGACGTGGAGCGCACAGAAGCTTTTCGCGCAGCAATCAACAAGGTCGTCAAACCCGGCGACGTAGTTTTGGACGCCGGAGCGGGCAGCGGCATTTTGTCTTTCTTTGCGGCGGCGGCAGGCGCGCGCAAGGTTTACTCGGTTGAATACGATCCGGGATTGGCGGAAACGCTGCGCCGCAATGCCGCGCTAAATGGTTTTGCCGAAGTGATCGAAGTGATCGCGGGCGATGTCCGCGAGTTGCGTTTGCCTGTGCAAGCCGACGTGTTGATTGCCGAACTGATTGAAACCTGGCTGTTGGACGAATTGCAAATTCCGGCTTTGAACGCGCTGCGAGCCAATCGAGTCATTGGCGCAAAGACCCGGATCATCCCGGAACGGTACGAAGCCTTCGCCACGTTCGGTCATGTTGAATTCGATTGTTATGGCTTTCGGGTTCCGTTCCCGCTCCACGATTGGCCGGATTTGGATGGCGACAGCGGTTGGCAGGTGCTGCCTTTTCACGCAATGACAGAAACCGTGCAGGTCTTCGATCTTCGGTTCAACAAATACAACGATCCCAATTTCCAAAAAACAATTCGAGCCAATGCCCTGACCGAAGGAACGGTCAACGCGGTTCGACTTTCCGGCGTAACCCATCTGACGCACGAACTGACGCTCGGCCCAACCGTCGCATTCAACGGCAACAAAGTTCTTCCGATTGATGCCGTCGCCGTGCTGGCAGGCGAACCCATCAGCTTGTCTCTGTCTGGCAACTGGGGGGGGGGGGATTGGCCAGTCTGGTGATGGCCGGGTCGCTGGCGGAGAGGGAAAACGCGGAACAGGCCTTCCCGCCAACAAGCACAGACTGAGTTGGGTAAGCCCAAAAGCCGGAACGGGTGAAACGGGTGTGTATGGATTGGGAGTTTTCGCCCTTGAGCCATTTGCTAAAAACGAGCGCATCGCATTGCTGGGCGGCCATATTCTGACTTTGGATGAATTGATGACGCTTGATGAAGAAGCGCAAGACACTGCTTTTCAAATCAGTGATGACCTTGTTTGCACCTACGCCACGGCGGAGGAGTTGTGTGTGTGGGGGGAAAGTTTAGGAGGCGATTATTTCAATCATAGCTGCGATCCGAACTCTGGCTTTCGGGGAATGATTGAGATTGTAGCAATGCGGGAAATCGAGTCAGGCGAACAAATCACATTCGATTATGCGATGTGTCTGACTTCTGATTTCGGAAACATGGACTGCCTGTGCGGGGCAGCAAATTGTCGCAAGCAAGTTACCGGTGACGATTGGAAGATGCCGGAATTACAAAAACGCTATAACAGCTACTTTCAGCCTTATATTGAAGTGAGGATCAAATGTCTAACATCTATGGCCAACGACTAATCTTGTGGGAAAAATACAATGGCTGACTTCCCGGTTTGGCTCGCATTTGCAATGACAAGTCCATTGTTTTGGGGGATCACTCACGTTCTGGACGCATACTGCGTTGACGAAGTTTTCGACCATCCTTGGATCGGAGCAATCACCAGCGGGCTATGCACTTTATTGGCGCTGCCGTTTCTGGCCTTTGGGCTGTTTTTTGTGCCAACTGCTCCAATGACTTTGGGAGTGGTTGGGTTATGTGTTTTGTCTGGTTTGGTTTTTATGGCAGGGCAAATTGCCTATTTTTATGCTCTGTCATTCAGCGAGTCGGGAATTGTCGCCGCTTACTGGAATTTGATTCCCTTGCTGTTATTGGTAATCGGCTATCTCTTTTTTGATGAACATCTCACGCAATATCAATACCTCGGCTGCGCCTTGCTGATTCTCTCATCGGTCGGATTTTGTCTATTGGACGGCAACGCTGAATCACGCTGGCAAGCATTCTGGTTGATGCTTTTCGGTGTGTTTTGCATGTCGGTTTATTTCCTGATTCAGAAAAAGGTTTTTGCGTTTTCACCGGTTTACCAGGTGTTTCTTGTGAGTAGTTTGTCCATAGCAAGCGCCGGGTTGATTCCATTGTTCAGCCCACGCCACTTCAAAGTTTTTCGTCAAAATTGGGGGAACATTCGCCCGGCGTTTGGATTTTTGTTGGCTATCGAAATTGCCAATCTGATTGCCCTCGGCACAAGCCAATATGCCGTAAGTTACGGTTCCCCTTCGCTTGTTTCGGCGGTCGAGGGAACCATTCCGGCTTATGCCTTTCTGATCTCAATGATTTTGTACGCCGTTTATAGAAAGTTTGGCGAGGAAGAAGCCCGCCATCATTTGCTCACCAAATTGCTGTTGGTTTGTGTGATGGCATTTGGCGTTTGGTTGGTTTCGTAGGTGAATTCAAAGGAATCGAAAGGTGACCCGATTGGATACGTTCCTGCCGAAGCCAATGGTAACGAACAGATTCTTTATGCTGACTGCAATTTGGCGAAGGTGAAGCGGATGCAGGAGCTTTGGGGATTCATTCAAGCTAGGCGTCCGCGGGAATATAGACTGCTTTGCGACTTGCAATAAATTCCCTCAACAGGCATCCGTTCGTCACTCCTGTGTCGTTTCTTGACGCTGTTCGGTAGCGGCAGTATTGTGAAAGTGCTTGATTGGGCAGTTGCATACAAGCAAAGCTCGCAACCAATCCTTCGTTTTAACCACAACAACCCAAGTTTCAAAAGGTAGGTGTCCGATGCCAAACCGTCGCAATTTTCTACAAGCTGTGTCCAGTCTGCCGTTGGTTGGCGGATTCTTTGCAACCGAAGCAGAAGCCAGCGCAGTCGCGCCAAAAACCAATGGCCGAGACTATTTCAAAGAACTCGGAGTGAAACCGTTCATCAACGCTGCCGGGACTTACACGGCTTTGACGGCTTCGTTGATGCACCCTGAAACGATGGCTGCGATCAATTACGCTTCCAAACAATTCGTGGCGCTGAACGATTTGCACGACGCCGTTGGCAAACGCATCGCCACGCTTGTTCACAGCGAAGCGGCGATGGTTACGTCGGGCGCGGCTTCGGCGCTGACGCTGGCGACAGCGGCTTGTTTGACCGGCAAAGACCCAGAACGCATCAAGAATCTGCCGAATCTGGCCGGTATGAAAAGCGAAGTTTTGGTTCAAAAAACTCATCGCGTTGGTTATGACCACGCGATTCGCAACTGCGGCATACGGCTGATTGAAGTCGAAACCGCCGCGCAGTTGGAAAGCGCCGTCAGCGACAAAACAGCGATGATGTTTTTCCTCAACGACGCCGATCCCAAAGGCCAGATCAAAGCCGCGCAATTTGCCGAACTCGCCCAAAAGCACAACATCCCGACGCTGATTGATTGCGCTGCCGACGTGCCACCGACCGAAAATCTGTGGAAGTTCACCAAGATGGGTTACGACCTCGTGGCTTTTTCAGGCGGCAAAGGTTTGCGCGGGCCGCAAAGCTCCGGCTTGCTGCTTGGTCGTCAGGCGTTGATCGAAGCCGCGCGAATGAATGCTTCGCCGAACGGCGACACCATCGGTCGCGGCATGAAGGTCAACAAAGAAGAATTGATCGGAATGATGGCCGCGCTGGAAGTTTATTTGAAACGTGACGAAGCCGCCGAGTGGAAAGAATGGGAGCGCCGCGCCAAACTCATCATTGACACCGTGACGGCTACCAGCAAAGCCACCAGAGGCGAAGTTTACGTTCCACCTGTCGCCAATCACGTGCCGACGGTTCGCATCAAATGGGAAAAGGCTACGTTGAAATTGCTGGCCGACGACGTTCGCAAACAAATGAAGGAAGGCACGCCCGCGATTGAAATCACTCCGGGATCGTCACAGGCCAAAGCCGAAACTCAGGAATTTTCCGTCGGTGTGTGGCAGTTGCAACCTGGAGAAGCCGAGATCGTCGCCAAACGACTGCGCGAAGTGTTCAAGGCTGCTGCTTAAGTGGCCAAAAATGTTCAACGCGCCAATTACCCATTGGCCATTACGCATTATCCATTGATTGTACGGGTAGAGATGATTTCCACCCGTCGAATAATGGTTAATGGCGAATGGCCAATGGGTAATTTCATTGTCATTTCTGTTCGTGTTCCAGATGCAGGTGCGTGAACGACAGCATCATCAAATACACGGCGCTGAACAGCAGCGTAAACAATCCGGTGAAAGCCAGCGTCTGCATGTGATCAGACGGATTCTGTAATCCGTCCACCAGTTGATTCATCAAGTTGGTTGGCTGAAACAGCGCATCCCAACTGTTCCACCGCAAAAAGCGTCCGAAATACACTCCGAAACCGTTCAGCACCAACACGCCCACGACAAACAACCAACTGGTTACGCGGCCAATCGTGCGGCGAACCAAATCCTGCATCAGAAACAACGACACCAGTCCAAGAAACGAACCCGTCCAGGCAAAAGCCACCAGCGTAATCAAGTCGTACCACAGCGGAACGCGACCGCTTTGTTTCAAATGAATGATGTCGGTAATCAGGTACGGCGCGTTGGGCAAAAACAACAACCACAAAGCCGCAAAACCCAGAATCGGAACCCAGCGCAATCGAGTCGGCCAATGGTTCAGGTTGTACGCGGCCAACGCTCCGAGCATCGGCAACCACGCCAGGAATAAATTCCAAACCAGCCATCGTTGCGGCGAAGTGTTGTAATGCCACGCGCGCAACGCCAGCAACCCCAGACAGAACACCGTGGCGAACGACAGCGAAGCCAACACGGGCAATTGTTTTTGATATTTGGTCAGCAAGGAACTTCGACCGAAATCTTGAGTCATGACAATCCTCGAATTGATAAATGAAATAAGTGAATGCGCACTGTGCCGAAGCATACGGGTTGGGCGGCAACGAAGTTTCGGAATCGTCGGTCGCGTCATGGTTGCTCGCTCAATGCTTGCCAATCTGAAAAGCTGCCCGGATAATCACGCGCCATGAGCGCCAAACAAAACACCCTTTATTACGGCGACAATCTGGACATCTTGCGCGAATACGTTCCGCGCGAAAGTGTGGATTTGATTTACCTGGACCCGCCGTTCAACTCCAGTCGCAATTACAACGTGCTGTTCAAAGACGAAAGCGGCAAAGAAGCCGAAGCGCAGATCACCGCCTTTAAGGACACCTGGCACTGGAACGAAAACGCCGAGAAAACCTATTCGACTTTGGTGACGGAAGGCAGCCATCAGGTTTCCAGAGTGATTGGCGCGCTCCACGATTTCATTGGAACCAATCAAATGATGGCGTATTTGGTCATGATGGCTGCGCGTTTGGTGGAATTGCATCGCGTGTTGAAACCGACAGGAAGTTTGTATTTGCACTGCGATCCGGCGGCGAGTCATTACTTGAAAATAGTATTGGACGCCATCTTTGGAGTAGAGAACTATCGGAGCGAAGTGGTTTGGAAACGAACCAGTGGCCACAACAGCGCCAAAAGATGGGGGCCAGTTCATGACACCATCTTTTTCTATTCGAAGACAGCCACTTATTGCTGGAATGCAGTGTATGAGTCGTACAGTGAGAACTACCTGAAGACCTTTTACAAATTTGAGGATGAGAAAGGGCGTTATCGCCTTTCCGATTTAACGGGCGCGGGAACGCGTACTGGCGATTCAGGGCAAACTTGGCGAGACATTAATCCCACAGCAGTTGGAAGACATTGGGCTGTGCCTAAACTGCCTGATGGAATTGATCTAAAAGGTAAAGAGGAGTTATCGCTTACTTGCCAGGAAAAGCTGGATATTCTGGATTCTTTGGGTGTCATTCACTGGCCTCCACGAGGAAAAGTGCCACAGTACAAACGATACCTAAATGCTGACAAAGGAACTCCATTACAAGCGGTGGGTTTTTAACCCACGGTGGAATACGATATTTTCCCCACGTCGCGTCAGCGACGATTGAGTTCAGGCGTCGCTGACGCGACGCGAAATCCCGCCTTCGCTACCCGGCGTTGAAACGCCGGGCTAAAGTCAGCCGCCGCTAAGCGGCGAAGAGCAAGGGCAATCGCAGAAAACATCGTTCCTTGATGAACCTGTCAGCGATTTTTCAGGAACTCCGGGGTTCCCCAGCCGAAATAATTCCAGGTAATTTCTTCGCCCGGTTGAATGTCGCGGATTGCATAACTGTCATAACCGCCCTGCTCCAACGTGTTTGAATTGTCGGAATGGTTCGTAAATCGGTCGTCATCGCTGGAGAGCACGAAGACTTGTCGCGCCGGATCGAAAAAAGAGTAATGTCGTACCTGCCGTTGCGCCGTGGCGGAAAGCGCCGCCAACCCCGCTTCGCCAATCGATCAAATCGAAGCCGGGCTGGAACCGCCAGATGCAGGTTCCTTTGGGAATGAATTCCTGAGCAATCAGCCCGAAGCCGTGAATGTTGCTGATTCCGACTCTGGCATTAACCAAAAGCATGCGTACTCCTCAGTCGGTACGGAACGGGAAGCGGTAGCGCCCCGGCTCATCGTGAAGGATTGAATTCACAAGCACCCAGTCACTACCGCTCTGGGTTCCGTACCAAGCTTCCTGGCTCCCGGCTAAGCACAGTGACAATCCCGCCAACCGATCAATCTTTTCGGTAAAAGTAGAACAACCTTCTAAGGTCGTTCCGCGTTTGCACCAGGCGTCTTCGCCGCAAGCAAGGCAACCTCGGCACCCTTGCCCTGCTGAGTTTGAGGACGCTGCTTTGTGGCCGGGACGCAAACAAAAATGTTTCGTAACTGCTCAGCCGGTACGGAACGGGAAGCCGTAGCGCCCCGGTTCCTCGTGAGGAGTGAGCTTTGCAAGCAATCCCGTCGCTCCAGGTTCCTCACCGAAATTTTGACTACGGGTTGAGCAGTTACAATTTTTCTTTCAAATTCTTCGTGTCGAAACGGTGAAGACCGTTGCAGAAAAATTTTGCCGATACTGAAATTTTCTTTTGGTGCAAAGCCGCGACGCAAAACGCCTTGCCAAGCAAATGCGCCGCGAACTTCGCACCAGACAAAGACACTTTTCCCGGCTCCGCCAACTGCGCGAACAGGATCAATGCCGGTGTCATTTGCTCGTGTAAAAAAGGATGGGCACGTTGCAGAAAAATTTTGCTTTTTCCCAGCCTGCTTGGAGAAAAACGGCGCGTTGTGTAAAGTTCCCCCGCCTTGCCAGGGTCAAACAACTTTAATTTCAACAATTTGTGAGGAAATCATGTCTCAGCGTTCCGCCGCTCGTTTGCATACTTTTAGTTTATCCATTGCAGTCGTGCTGTCAGCCTCATTGATTTGTTTTTTGGCTGCCGGTCGTGGCGTTAGTGGGCAAACCGCCAATTCAAGCGGCTCTCAAGAATTGCCGGTTTTGGAATTGAATAACCCGATAGATCGTCAGATGACGGGCGGACAAACTCACAATTACCGCCTCAAACTGGAAGCTGGGCAATACATCAAAGTCGAAATCTTTCAGTATTGGATAAGTGTCTGGCCGCGTTTGTATGACCCGGCTGGCAATTTGGTGCTGGAACTTAAGCTTCACAATGAAAATGCAGAGACTGAGATGCTTTCGGCCATTGTGGAAAAAGACGGAGACTTCAGACTTGAAATAGAAACGCTTGGGGTCACAGAAATTCGCGGCTCTTATCGTCTGACGTTGGCAACGCAGCAAAAGGCTACGCCCCAGAACCAGTTATTGGTTGAGGCTGACCGCATGCAACTTGAGGCTTATGCGATGGCAAGAAAGGGGAAATGGGAATCGGCAATCCCCCTAAGCGAAAAAGGTATAGCGCAATATGAAAAAGTGTTTGGGGCAAATCATCTGGAATTGGTCGAACCTCTAAAGCTCCTGGCAGTGCTGTTGATGTTTAAGGGGGATTTAGTAAATCGCGAAAAAGTAAGCAAACGCATTTTGCACATTCAGGAACTGGCACTGGGGCGCGACCATCTGAATACTACCGAAGGGTTATTACATCTTGGCACTACTTATCTTGGCGGCCCCCAATGGCTAGAGGGCAAAGAAGTTTTTGCTAAGTCGTTGCTTGAGCGCGCGCTAAGGATGCGTGAAGCGATTTTAAAGCCGAATGATATGCGGATTGCACAAGTGGCAAGCGATCTTGGCATCCTGCATCTTAGTTTAAGCGAGTACACTCAAGCCGAAGCATTGTTACGGCGCGCGATGACGATTGCAGAGCAGGAACTTGGGCCGGCCAGTTATTTTGTCGTCATGAGATGGAATGATTTGGCGGAGGTCAAAGCTGTACAAGGAGAATATGGCGAAGCAGCGGCGCTTTGGGAACGTGGGGTAGCGAGCGCAGAAAAGTACCATCCTGGCAGCCCAGTGTATGCGGCAATGATGGCGAATCTGGGGCAGTTAAGCATGGATATGGGAAATTATGACCGCGCCAAACAGCAACTTGAACATGCTCTGCCATTGTATGAAAAGTTTTGGGGGCTGGAGTCTAGCAACATGACGGAGTTGTTGACCTTGTTGGGAAAGTTGAGCTTTGAGCGAGGGGAAATACAGAGTGCAGAACAATTTCATCGGCGCGCGCTCACCTTACGCGAAAAAATTTTTGGGATGAACCATGCCTTTGTTGCTACCTCATTGCTTGGATTGGCGAAAGCCCTGCGCGCCCAGCAAAAGTATGACGAGGCCGAAGCTGCTTATCAGCGTACGTTGCAGATTAACGAAAAGATTTATAGTGAGAAGGATTGGCGATGGGGTACCGGCAGGCACGATTGGGGCAAGCTCCGTCAGGAAAGAGGAGACTATGTTCAAGCAGAGCAATTTATCCGCCGTGCGTTGATAAGTTATGAGCAATCGTTGGGACAAAATCATCCTTACGTGTTTGAAGCGCGTAGTGATTTGATGACTCTTTGTCTGGCACAAGGGCGTATTAATGATGCGCTGATTGAACAACAACAAGCGGCCAAAATCGGCGAATTCAATCTTAGCCGTAATCTGATAGCCGGTTCTGAGAATCAAAAATTGCGTTATCTGGAAAAATTCAGACACGAAATAGATGACACCATTTCTTTGCATGCCAACCATTTGCCAGATCAGCCAGAAGCGATGCAACTGGCTTTTCAGGCTGTGCTGCGGAGAAAGAGTCGAGCTTTAGACGAAATGGGCGGCGTTTTGCAATTGCTAAGATTGCGCGCAGGAGGTGTCGCGACAAAAGTTTTCGACAAAATTTCCGATAAATTGGCGCAACTTTCCGTGCTTACCACACGCGGACCAGAAAATCTTAGCCGCGAGAACTATTTAGCCAAAGTGCATCAGGTCAACGAGGACATTGAAAAACTCCAGTCTGAATTAAGTAGGCATAGCCTGGAGTTTAAGGCTACCGCTGCGCCAACGACGTTGGAATCAGTGAGAAAAGCGTTGCCAGCAAATGCCGCATTGGTTGAATTCATTCGGTTCAAGTCGTCTGGAAAACAAGGGCTGAAGGGTAAAGCAGGAGACCAATATGCTGCTTATATTCTGCTTTCTGATGGCACATTGAATTGGACGCCGCTTGGCAACGCAAATGAGATAGATAGTTTGATTAAGGCTTGGCTGAGGGCGATTGCTCCCAAGCAATCCAACGAAACATTCTCGATCTCTCATGTCAAAAAATTGGCGCGCCAAGTGGACGCTTTGGTTATGCAGCCGGTTCGCAAAAAACTGAAAGATGTACGACAAATTTTCGTCGCTCCTGACGGTGATCTTAACCTCGTTCCTTTTGCCGCTATGGTTTATAAGCAAGAGCGATATTTGCTGGAAGATTATCAATTTATCTATTTGACCAGCGGACGCGATTTAGTGCGATTGCAAACTAAGCATAAAAGCCAACAGGACAAACTTATTTTTGCTGTTTCTGATTTTGACAAGATTGGTGAGCGTCCTGTCGTCGCATTAAACAATCCGGTGCGAGCCGTCAGCGATTCGCGCAGCGGAATGTTAAGCAGCGATTCGACTATGGCAACTATAACCTTTGGGCCATTGGGATTTGCGCGGGAAGAGGGAGCAGCTATTCAGAAATTGTTTCCTCAATCAAGACTGTACGCTGACGGTCAGGCGACTGAGACTTTGTTGAAACAGGCGCGACGACCTTATTTTTTACACCTGACAACGCACGGATTCTTTTTGCCGAACGACAATAAAAACAAAGAAAACGCTTTGCTGCGTTCAGGGCTGGTCTTTGCCGGAGCCAACAAACGACAAAGCGGAAAAGACGACGGATTTCTGACTGCGTTTGAAGCGGCGGCTCTGGATTTGTGGGGGACTCGGTTGGTCGTTTTATCTGCCTGCGAAACCGGCAACGGCGAAGTCAAAAACGGCGAAGGCGTTTTCGGTTTGCGGCGCGCTCTGGTGTTGGCCGGAGCCGAAACTCAGGTGTCCAGTTTGTGGAGAGCAGACGATTTGGTGACTCGCAAATTGATGGAAAAGTTTTACGGCAATCTGAACAAAGGAATGGGGCGCGCAGAGGCTTTGCGAAAAGCGCAATTGGAAATTCTGCGCGGTGGAGTAAATCCGGCTCCGTATTACTGGGCGAATTTTATCTGCATCGGTGAGTGGAAGCCGTTGGATAAATGATCGTGGAGTTTTTGTGAAGGCCGATGATTTGGCTGGGTCATTGGTCTTTGGGTTCGATGGTGAAACTGTATGGAATTGTTCTTTGCTGATTGTCATCCACATCGCGCCCGGTAACAGTGGCTTCGTATTTCCCGGCCTTCAAATTTTCCATTCTGAAATCTGCCTGAACGTAATAACCGCCTTGCGGCAAAGACCGGGCGCGCAGACGTTGTCGCCCAATCGTTGCTCCGTTCGGAGCTTTCAGTTCAACCAGACAGCGAAGTTCAACCGGTTTGAAATTTAGCTCCAATTTCAGCCGCACACCGTTCATCCCTGTCTCAGTTTTTGCTGTCGGCGAATCCGAAGAACCTTTGGTATTTGGTCGTATATTGAAAGCGTAAAGCCGGTCATTTTGAATTGGCGGCTCTGGTTGTTGTGGCGCGATGATTGATGGCGTTGGAGTCGGCGCAGTCAATTGAGCCAATGTCTCTCTTAGCTGTTCATTTTGTTTTGATTCGGCTTCGCGTTCCGCGCGCGCTGAGGCGAGTTCATGGTTTAGTTTTCGATTTTGAATCACAAGCCATCCGAATCCGATGGCAACCAATAACAGTGTCGCAGCCGCCAATCCGAATTCCGGCCAAGACCACGCGCCGAACAATTTCAGCCAACGTGAAGTTTGTGGTTTCGCTGGCGCGGGCTGAGTTTGATTCAGTTTTTCCCGCAGCGCGCTGGCAAAGGCGACTTCCTGTTGGCCGCCCGGAGTGGCCAGAAAATGGCGTTCAAATTTTTCGTGTGTTTCAGCGTCCAGGTGGCGACGGACATAAGCGTCAACCAGTTCGTGTTTGACCATCAGCATGTGGTCAAAGAGTTCATCGTCAGAGAAATATCGCATTTCGAATTCGGTCATCTTGTCTTCGGGCAGGTCGCCCAGCAAATAGCCGACTGTTTCCCGTTCCGACTGGTTGTAATTCCAAAAGTTCATAACTTTAGTGACTGACAGACGATGTGTGTTACAGATTTCTTTGCCTGCGTTCGATGCAGGCGCGAACTTTTCGTTGCAGCGTCAGGCGAATGCGGTGCAAATGAACGCGCAAACTATTTTCTTCCCAGTTTAATCGCTCGGCGGCCTGGCGGCGGTTGGCGGTCTGTTGGCACAGATCGTCATGATGGCAAGCTCGCATCAAAGATTCGTCTTCCGGCTGCAAAGTTTTCAACGCCGCGTCCATACATTCCAGCCTAAGTTCTTTTTCCTGTCGCTCTTCGCGCAAACCGTCTTTGGCGGCAATTTCAATCAGGTCACGCGACGACAAATCATCCAGTTGAGTTTCCGATCCCACGCGGCGGCGTTGCCGTCGCCAGAACTCGCTCAAAACGAACTGAGAGACGCCGAAAGCATAGGCCATCGGTTCTGGATTATGAATCGTTTCGCCTTCGGCCAGTTTGCGACCGATGCGATCCAGCGTTTCGTCCGCCAATTCGTGCCAGAACAAAGTCGGAACTCCGCGACGTGCAAACATCTCGATCAGTTTTCGGCGCAAACGTTCATAAATCTGGCCAGCTTGATCTTTGTCGGGCGAAAGCCAACTCAATAAAGTTTCGAGCGCGTCTCGATGGTCAATCATAGTTGCTTGTCACGGAATCGAGGCCAAAGTAGCAAAACTACACGGCGGCTCCAATTATACAGGCGCGATCTTTAGTTGGATTCCAGAATCAGGTTTTGCCACCCATCAACCGAAGCGCGCCAGCCGTTTGGAACCAGCGTCGTCGAACCGTATTCCACCACGATCGCTGGCGCGGCGAAGTAGGCTCCGGGCAGCAGGTTTTCGCGGTCAAAGACGGCGGCTTTGCGGCGTTTGTCGCCCAGCCAAATCAAAGTTTCGCGGTCGGGTTTGGCTTTGTAACGGCGAAACGATTTTTCCTGCTTCAGTTTGGGTTTGTCTGTCACGCCGATGGCGCGCAAACGAATGCTGACGATTTCGACGGCTCGATGTTCGTCGGCGTGGCCATAACGTTCACGATGCGTTTGATGAAATTGGCTGACAGCTTCGGCATCGGCGGTGACTTCCAATTCAAACGATTGGCCGCGATACCGCATCGCCAGCAGGCGAACAAGATTGGTTTGATCGGGCGCAAAGCCTTCGGCGCGCAAATCCGCTTTGGCCTGTTTTTCCATCGCGGCGAATTCGCGTTCAATACGGCGAGGCAATTTCGATTGGTCGCCAGACTTAGCTGTTTCAATCGTCAACATAATGGTGCGCGAATAATCTTTGACCACATCGGCCAGTAATACGCCAAACGCCGAAAACGCTCCGGGGAACGACGGAATCAGCACGCGCGGAATTTTCAAAGCCGAAGCCAGAGCCGCCGCATGCAAACCGCCTGCTCCGCCAAAACTGACCATCGAAAATCGTCGCGGATCGTGGCCGCGTTCGACCGAAACCAATCGAAGCGCTTGTTCCATGTTGGCGTTGGCGACGCGAATGACGCCGAGCGCAGCCTGTTCGCGCGTGACCAGTTTGGACGAAGCGCGCGACATATCTTCGGCCAGACGATCCAGTACGGCAGCGGCGCGAAATTCGTCCAAAGCCATTTCGCCTGCCAGCAAACCGCCTCCGGCGAATCTTCCTAAAACCAAATTGGCATCGGTCACGGTTGGCTTGGTTCCGAAACCGTAACAAGCCGGGCCAGGGTCTGCTCCGGCGGATTCGGGACCGACGCGCAAAGCGCCGCCTTCATCAACGTAGGCAATCGAACCTCCGCCCGCGCCGACGGTGTGAATGTCCAGCACAGGCACAGCGACGGGCAAGCCGGTGATTTGAGCTTCGTTGGTGGTGCGTGCTTCGTCTTTGCACAGCGCCACGTCGGTCGAAGTGCCGCCCATATCAAAGGTGATGATGTCGCCAATGCCTGCCAGTTCGGCCACTCGCATGGCTGCGACGACTCCGCCAGCCGGGCCGGAAAGAATCGTTCGCACGGGTTCGCGCGCGGCAACTTCGGCGGAAATCGAACCGCCGGACGATTGCATAATTCGCAGTCGTGTTTCGTCCTGACGGCGAAGTTTGCGTTTCAAACCTTCGGTCAATTCGCCCAGGTAATGACTGACTTTCGGAGCCAGGTAAGCGTTGATGACGACCGTCGAAATTCGTTCAAACTCGCGGTATTCCGGCAGGATTTTGTGCGAAACCGACACTGGCAAGCCAAGCGGTTCCAGCGCATCGGCGATTCGTTTTTCGTGATCGGCATTAGCAAAGGAAAACAGTAACGAAACGGCTATGGATTCGACTTCGGCGAGTTTCAATTTTTTGACCAGCGCAGCCAGTTCGCGTTGTGTCAGCGATTGAATGACGCTGGCGTCGGCGGCGATGCGTTCTTTGACACCGAACCGCAATTCAGCGGGAACAAGCGGCGCGGGACGAACGACCGACAGGTTGTACAAATCCGGCCTGGCTTGGCGACCGATTTCGATCACGTCTTCAAAACCGGCGGTCGTCACCAAAGCCGTGCGCGCGCCTTTGCGTTCCAGCAATGCGTTGGTGGCGACGGTTGTGCCATGAACAATTTCGGTTTGTGCGTCTTCGATCTGGTCGAGTTGATTGAGCGCGTAATCCAACCCGGTCAAGATGGCTTGGGCTGGCGCTCGCGGTGTCGAAGGAATTTTGAAGGAAAGCTGGTGGTGTTTGAACGCGACGATGAAGTCGGTGAAGGTTCCGCCCGTGTCCACGCCAATGCGAAGCTGTTGAGGAATCGGCCTGGATCGTCTGGTCATTTCTTCACGTCTCGATGAGTCACGCGCGCGTGGAAGCCTTCGCGGTTCAGGTGTTGGTTCAGTGCGTTGGCTATAGCAACTGAACGGTGTTTACCGCCCGTGCATCCGATGGCGACGGTGACGTAGCTTTTGCCTTCGCGTTGGTAAAGCGGCATCAGGTAATCCAGCATTTCGCGGAAACGGCGAGTGGTTTCAACGGCTTCGTCGTTTTTTTCCAGGTATTCTATCACCGGTTGGTCGTTGCCGGTCAGTTCGCGCAATTCGGGCACGAAATACGGGTTGGGTAGAAAGCGAACATCGAAAAGCAAATCGGCATCCAGCGGAACTCCGTATTTGAACCCGAAACTGACAACGGTGATGTCGGTTTGGTTTTCGGCGCTTTCCGGTGCGAAACGGGTTTTCAGCCATGAACGCAAGCTGTGAACATTGTGGTCGGACGAATCAATCACCACATCGGCCAGGGCGCGAATCGGTTCCAGGCGTTTACGCTCTTCGCTGATGGATTCCAACACGCGACCTTCGCCGAGCGGATGCGGGCGGCGCGTTTCGCTGTATCGGCGCTGCAAAACCGAATCGGAGGCTTCCATAAACAGCACAGTGGTTTCCAGATCGCCGCGCGCACGAAGTTGAGCGTACACCTGCGGAAAGTCTTTCAGAAATTCGCCTTCGCGGATGTTCAATCCGAGCGCGGCTCGCGTGACACCGAATTCCTTGCGCTCGAAAAGCTGGACGAAGCTGGGAATCAACTGCACCGGCAAATTGTCCACACAAAAATACCCCAAGTCTTCAAAGACATTCATTGCCGAAGACATTCCAGAGCCGCTTAAACCGGTGATGATGAGGAGTTGAGGAGTCATAAACAGTTCACAGTTCGCCGCTCACAGTTCACAGTTCATTTGTGCGGAAAGCGACAGCAATGTGAACCGTGAACTGTGAACGGCGAACCGTTTTAAGGTTCAATCAAGCCGTAATTGCCGTCTTTGCGTTTGTAAATCACGCCGATGCGGTCGGTTTCGGAATCGCGGAAAACCAGAAATTGGTCCGCTGATTCCTGCACGCTCAGCACGGCTTCTTCGGGCGTCATTGGTTTGATCGAATATCGCCGCGACCGAATGATGCGCGGCGCGTCTTTTTCCGGTTCCACCGGCGGCAACGGACTTGGCGCAACGGCTTTGGCCGGTTTGGCGTGATGCGCCCGGTCAATGATCTTGCCTTTGAGTTTGATCGCCTGCTTGTTGATCTTATCAATTGCCTGCAAGGCCGACGCATACATGTCTGTGGTGTCGGCTTTGCTTGTTAAGGAACGTTCGTGCCAGTTGACGACGATTTCAGCAACGTGGCGATGATGTCTGCCCACGGTCAGAATCACGTGCGCCTGACTGGCTCCGTTGAGCAGTGTGTCGAGCTTTTTGAAATGATCGTTGATGTGTTTTTTGATTGCGGGCGAGATGGTGAAATTACGTCCTGTGTATTCTATTTTCATCCCAATGCTCCTTTTTCAAGAATTCAAACTACCTGCCGCCGTTCGCGCGAACCGGCGATTTTCATCTGGTCGCGGTATTTGGCGATGGTGCGACGCGAAAGCTTTTGACCTTCTTTGGCCAGAATGTCGGCAATCTGGTCGTCGGTCATCGGCGAACGCGGGTCTTCGGCTTCGATCATCTTTTTGATTTTCAGTTTGATGATGCGAGTCGAAACTTCTTCGCCGTCGTCATTGGTCATGCCTTCGGTGAAGAATCGGCGGAGTTCGATGACGCCTTGTGGCGTGTGGGCGTACTTTCCATTGACGACACGCGAAATTGTGGACAGATGCATGCCTATGTCTTCGGAAATATCTTTCAACATCATCGGTTTGATGTGTTCGACGCCTTTGTCCAGAAAATCGCGTTGGCGTTCGACAATGCGTTCGCAAACTTTGTAAATCGTCTGTTTGCGATGTTCGATGTTTTTCAGCAGATCAACCGCAGAACGCACCTTGTCTTTGATGTAATCGCGCGCTTCTTTCGAGGTTTCCTTGTTGTCCAGCATCTGGCGATATTTGCGGCTGATGCGAAGCTGAGGCAGCCCGTCGTCGTTAAACCGGATGATGTAATCGTCGTCGAATTTTTCGATGTAAACCTCCGGTTCGACGTAATGCGTCGAAGGCGGAGCGTATTTGCGCCCGGGTTTCGGTTCCAACTGGCGAATCAGCTTCATTTCCAGGGCGATGTTTTCGACCGTCGTGCTAAGTTCTTTTGCCAGTTCCGGCCATTTGTGATGTTGCAGTTTGTGGAAATGATCGCGGATCAACGTCGCCGCCAGCCGTTCGCCATAACCCAGATAATTCAATTGAAGCAGCAAACATTCCTGCAAAGTGCGCGCGCCGACACCGGTCGGGTCAAGCTGTTGAACAATATTCAGCGCCTGTTCCATCGTTTCCGGCGACCATTCGCCGAACTGAGCCAGTTCTTCCAACGAAATGTCCACCAAAAATCCATCATCGTTCAGATTGCCGATGATGGCTTCGGCGGCGGATTCGACTTCAGGCGTGGTGATGGTCGTTCGCAATTGCGCGTTCAGATGTTCGGAAAGGTTTGTGCCGGAAGACAGAAACATTTCGAAGCCGGGTTTGTCGTTGCCGACTTCGATTTCGCGGGTGCGATACCCCGGATCGAGGTAATCTTCAAACGTGGAGCCGAAATCAATTTCGCTGAAAGCATCGCGGTTGCTCAAATCGCCTTCGGGGATTTCGCCTCCTTCAAAATCCATCGTTTCGCCTGTGGTGGCGGTCGAAACGGTTTCACCAGCAACGGCATTGAAATCTCCGTTTTCCGAAAACGAATCTGCCTGATTGAATGAACTTTCGCCGGAACCGAACGAATCAAAACCAGGTTCAAAACTGCTCAAAGGATTTTCCGGCAACTCCGCCGCGCCATTCAGACCGACACTGGGAGTTTCAGTGTAATCAACATTCGCCAAATCCGCCGGAATGCTGACTTCTTCGGGCGCCAATTCTTCGAGGATGGGATTTTCGGCCATCTGTTGCGTGACCAGATCGCTCAGTTCCAGCTTGGTCATCTGCAACATCTCAATGCGCTGGCGCAGTTGTGGAGTCAGCACCAGCCGCTGAGACAAATTGACGTTTAATGATTGTTTGAACGACATATCGCTTTCATCGGTAGTCAGTAGTAGGTAATCGGCGGGTAAATTCCAACAACCGACTACCGACTACCGACTACATTCTAAACTTCTCTCCCAAATAAACCCGTCTGACTTCAGGATCATCGGTCAAATCGCGCGGCGTGCCGGAACGGAACAGCTTGCCTTCGCTGATGATGTAGGCGCGATTGGTGATTTCCAGAGCTTCGCGCACATTGTGATCTGTAATCAGAATTCCGATCCCGCGCGACCGCAATCGCGCGATGATCTGTTGAATATCGTCAATCGCAATCGGGTCAATTCCCGCAAACGGTTCGTCCAGCAAAACAAACTTTGGTTCCAGCGTCAGCATGCGGGCGATTTCGGTTCGTCGCCGTTCACCGCCCGAAAGCGCAAAGCCTTTGTTACGGCGAACGTGATTCAGGTGAAACTCTTCCAGCAATTCTTCTAACCGTTCCTGTCGCTGTTCGCGCGTCAGTTCCAGCGTTTCCAAAATCGCCAGAATGTTCTGTTCGACCGTCAATTTGCGAAAGACCGATGCTTCCTGCGGCAGGTAACTGATTCCCAACCGCGCTCGTTTGTACAAGGGCAACCGAGTGATTTCCTGATCACCGAACCAGACACGACCTGCGTCCGGTTCTTCCAATCCGACAACCATATAAAACGTAGTCGTTTTGCCTGCTCCGTTCGGCCCCAGCAAGCCCACGATTTCGCCGGGTTGAACGTTGATCGAAACGTCGTTGACGACCGTGCGACGGCGATACGACTTTTTCAAATTGTCAGCACGCAAAGCGCCGACACCGGTAACGGAAGCTGCAAGGGGAGATGGTTGGCCAGCGTGTTCGATTTGCGGTTCGACTGCATCGCTTACCATTTCCCGACCTCCTGCTGCATCAGAAACCTTTCCATTGTTGAAACTCGTAAGTGGAACTTCGCTGAACTTCGCGCTGAACTTCGTGTGCCTACGCTCTGAAGAAGCGGATTTGGGTAAGGGGACAGCAACTCAATTTTGCCCATTCTGTATGCGATGAGTGGTTTTTACACGCTTTTTGCTGCCGCTTTCACTACCGGCTTCGATCCTAGCATCGCGTAAATGCAGAGTCAATTTTTCGCTTTTTGTCACCGCTTCGCGCTCTTTGTCTTCGACAACGGCCAGTTTTCCAGCCGCCGCCGTCAGTATCGCCGTGTCTGTGGCCGACGTATAAACCACATGATCGCCGGTTGCGCGACGCGACGGTTGAGTCATCACCACGTTGTTTGACGCCGTCAGTTGAACCAGTTTGTGTTTGTCGTCCATCAGCGCATCGGCAACGGCGGAATCAATCTGGTCGGTTCCCTGTTTGATTTTAACCGCGCCTTCGTAATGCGCCGTGTGGTTTGCGTCGGAGTAAACGATTTTGTCCGCCGTGGCGAACACCGGCACAACTTCTTTGCGATTCTTTTCCACTTCGCGCTCGAAATCGTAAAACGCCGATTGGGCATTGCCCCAAGCCGTCATCAGCTTTTCGCCGTTGTCGAGTTCCATGTTGTCTGCGCGAATGAAATCGCTGTCCTGCCAGGCGCGAACGTTGCCCGTGTATCGGGCCGCGCCTTCGTTGTGTTTGACCGCCGCACGGTCGGAAACAATCGTCACCGGAGCTTTGTCTTTTTTGAACGGAGCCGCGCCGCCTGTTTTTTCGCGGCTGTAATACGTCGTGCGGACGCGACCGCGCAAAAAGCTTTCGCCGGTTTCGACGTTGGCGTCAATTTCGTCGGCGTTGGCGCGCGAAGTCGAATCCCACAACAGCGGTTTGCCGCGCATCGCCACAGTTTGATTCGACGCAGTGTAGATTGCTCGGTCGGCGGTGGCGTTGCGGTCGGATTCTTTCGATCCGGCGGGGAAGGTTTCGACGAACTTCGCGCCGCCTTCGACAGTCAGGTCTTCAATATCTTGAGTCTGTTCGACCAGATTCGCCGTCAGCTTTTTGCCTGTAACGGTTCGTTTGGAGCGTTTGGTCTTTGATTCCAATGGCTCGAATTCGGCAACGGCATTGCCGTCCGCCAGGAAGGTTTTGATCGCATTGCCTTTCTGAAAAAAGTCCGCCGTGAATTTTACCGCGCGGAGTTTTTGCCGGTCGGAAATCGGTTTGACTGTTTTCGGCGTGATGGTCAGCACGGCGTTTCCGCTGGCTTCGGCGCGAGCCATATTCACACCATCTTCTCGAAAAACAGCGTTGACAGCATCGGCTTCAATCATTCGTTCCGAAACTTCTTTGGAATTCGGCGCACCTTCGGCGACTTCGATTTTCATCGTGGTGCGGCCTTGCGTGACGACCGATTGCAGCAAGCTCTCTTTTTCGCCCGACGCATAGAAAGCCTCAATTTTCTCGGCCAGGATTTCGCGCGGCGAATCTTTTTCCAGCGATGCGGCGCGCGCTGTTCCGATGGCGACGGCCAGTTTCAGGTGCTGAACTTCGTCAAAGTAAAAATCCATATCGCGCGATTGCAATTCCGAAGATCGTGTTTTTTCCTGCGACTTCAAAAACGAATTGCCGCGCATTTCCACTCGCTGAATCAATTTCGTCTGAGCGTTGATGACGCCAGAAATGCTGTCAGCCCGCGCCAGCTTTTCGCCTTGAACGACGCTGGCGTTGCCCTCGAAACGCAGCACGCCGTCGCCTTCGGAGTAATTCGCCTTATCGCTGCGAATTTCAACCGGCTGTCCGCCTTTCTTGTTCGGATCGGGATTCGTGCTGACGACGCGCGCTTCTTTCAGCAGCGCCAGATTGCGAGTTTTGGTGTAAAGCTGTGCGCCAACTGACGAGCCGCTGACTTCGCCTTGTTTGAATTGCACTGCGGCTTCGGTGCTGGCGACTTCGTTTTGCTGTTCGTATTTCAGCGATTCGGTCAGAACTTCCATTCCGTCGCTGCTGGTTACTTTGACGTTGCCGTCGAAAACGACCAGGCTTTGATCCGGCGTGTAAGCTCCGCGATCGGAAACGATTCGCATCTTTTTGATCGAACCGTCTTTTTGCTTTTCTCCGAAAGCGGTCAGGTCAACTTTTTCCAGTTCG
>JANRKX010000075.1:0-6279 GCA_033763255.1 Acidobacteriota bacterium
GCTGTGCGTTTTATTTGTCAATCAACTGGCTACCAAAAAAACTGCTTTTCGGCAGAGATCAATAAGTGTTGCCATTTTTCGCTTGACGCCAGCACTGTTTTCATAGACGGCTAATATCCACAGCCCTTTCAGGGCAAAAGGCAAGAATAGCTAAATGCGAAAAATGTGGGTAATGACAAGGCGTAAGTAAGGGCTTGGCTTGGAGAAGCAAGCCCTTACTTGCGCGCTGGCTACTGACACGAAAAAAGAAAAGAGCCGTGCTGACGTTCGCTCGTAAAAGCTACCAGCCCTCACGGCTCGGGTTTATTTTCGGATGCAGTCGCCCACATCGCCGGAATACGCACTGGACTCCCCCGGGCACGCTCGACGAAATTCCCTTTCGCCGACTCTGGCATTCCGGAAAGTGCTCACCGAAACCACAACCCGCAAACCAACATTGTGATTGATGTTGGACGCATCTTGATTGTTGCGGTAGGCCGCACGGCAGTTCCTCGCATTATTGATGTACGACCCGCCGCGCAGCAGTATGGCGTACCCCGTCATCGCCGCCTCCGCGTGGAGAGCGGTGAAACTTAAGAACACACACAATCAAGACAATATTCCGAAATTCAAAAAAAATTTTTCTGCTCGCTCGCTTGCTCGCTCGCAGGGCAAAAGGGCAAAAGTGCTCAAGGGCTACTTTTCCTCACCGAAACCACAACCCGCAAACCAACATCGTGAACGATGTCGGACGCATCCCGATAGTAGCGGAAGGCCGCACGGCAGCTCCCCGCATTATTGATGCACGACCCGCCGCGCAGCAGCTTGCGACTTGAGTTGCCGCCGCTCAACTTTCTTGCACTGCCATCCGTAGGCGCATCTTGGTAATTGCCAACCCAATCGTCCTCGCACCATTCCCAAACGTTGCCGTGCATATCGAACAAGCCGAACGAATTGGCGGCACTCAAGCTGCCGACGGGAACAGTTTCGCCACGATTTTTACCCTTCTTCGCTTTGCCGTAAGGATATTCGCCGTTGTAGTTGACGAATTCCGGCGTAATGGTTTCGCCGAAAGCGAATGGCGTCGTCGTTCCGGCGCGGCAGGCGTATTCCCACTCGGCTTCGGTTGGCAGGCGATATGCTCGCCCGGTTTTTGCGGAAAGACGCGCACAGAATTCCTGAGCGTCCAGCCAGTTAATCTTTTCAACCGGCCGCTGGTCTGAATCCGGTTTGTCTTTGAAGTAAGCGGGATTGGGTTTCAGGTCGCGTTCGACTTTGTCCCAACCAGCGACGATGCGCCATTGCGCTTGAGTGATGGTGAATTTGCCGATGTAAAAAGGTGGAACTTTGACTTCGTGTTGCGGCTTCTCGTCGTCGTAGCTTTCTGCCTCGGTTTCCGGCGATCCCATCAGGAAGCTGCCGCCGGGGATTTCCACCATTTTCAGATTTAGCTCCGGGGCTTTGGGTTCTATGAACTGGCGGGCGGTCAATGTGAAGCGTTTTTCGACCTCGCCATTAGGTTTCAACCTGACTGTCTCGAAGGTGAATGTTTCCACTTCAGCGGCGGTTCCAACTCTTCGGCTGGCGGTTCCGATTTCGGAGTTTTGGACTCGAACAGATGCCCCAAGCCGATGCGAATCAAACCTTCGCGCAGAATGTCTGCAAACTGTTGAAGTTCGTCGTCCAGGGGCAACAACTTGTCGCCTTCGGGATGCGGCAACAGCGCGGTGAAGCTGAATCGGCGACCGGTGCGGCGCGAAATGTAATCTCCGATCAAGCGCAGAATCGGTGGCAATTCGTCACGGCGAATGCGCGTTTGCAGAGCTTCGCGGATGCCGTCGTGAAAAACGAATTGTTGCTTGTTCGGATGGGCAATGGGTTGATCGCCGTCTTTGCGACGGGCGATGCCTCCCAACAGAAATTCAGCCAGCGTTTCCGGTTTGGCTTCGGCAAACATGGCCGCTTGCACCAGCCGCATCACCGGCAAAGCCAGCGGCAACCACGAAAGATAAATCGCCAGTTGATAAGCTTCGTCCGAAACCAGGCGACGAAATTCGGCCAGGTGTTCTTCCGCCGAAATGCTGAAAACTGGTGGGACAGGTTCAGAACCAGTTTCCTGAATAGAGTTTGGCAAACCCCGGTTGTTTTCTCCCGCGCTCCCCGTGCCCCCAATGCTTGATTCCGTCCTGACTTTTAACGCGACTGCGCTGTAAGGCTCGCCGGGCTGCATGACCATCCGCGCCCATTCGCCAATCAACTCCGGCGACAGCGAAACTACAGGAAAGGCCAGATGGTCTTTGGGCAATCGCGGCTGGGCCAGCAAAGCTTTATTAGGATTGCCCGGAGCTTCTGAAGTGACGACGAATTGGGGTTCGCCCAGGGCTGTGTGTTGCCACATTCTTTCGCCGAAAACCTGAGCGATGACGACGGTTCCGGTTCGCCCCCAACGTGTCAGCACATCGGCCATTCGCCCGTCTCGCCATCTGGTGGAAACTCCGTCAGTCAGCAGAACTACCAATTGTCGCTGCCCCAATCGCAACAAACTTCCAACCGGTTGAGCCTGACCTGTGGCTGACGAAACCAGAACTGGCGGGTTGCCCTTCTCGCCCGGTTTGGAAGCCGGGAATCGCAATCGCCATAAAGCGACTTCGTTGAATCCGCCGTGTTGAATGAACAACTGCATCAATTCATCCGCAGTCGGTTGCCAGACGGACATGGCGGCGCCTTCTTCGACAACGATGGCCACGGAAAACCAACGTTCGGGCGCAGTGCGAAACACCGGCGAAACAATCAACTGTTTGTTGACCGCACTTTCGGCGGCACGAATGGCTGTGGCCTCTTCGTCCAGTTCCAGCCGATGGGTTGAAGCTCTGCGACGCGCCAACGGCCGCAAAGCTCTACCCAAAGCCAGCGATTGCGGCAAAGGCGTAGCGCCAGGCAAACGAACTTCGACGGCTGGCGCGCCTTCGCTGCCTGCTCCAACTGCCGATAATCGCGCGGATTCGGCTTGTGCGGTTTGGCCGGATTCGATCGGCGGCGCAACCGGCGGCGACAGTTTTGGCGCGAGCGATTCCGAATTTTGGTCGGCTTCGTGGCGCTCTTCTTCTGGTTCGACGACGGCAGAACCCAGATCGAATTGCGTCAACCATAAAGCTTCGGCCAGTTCGCGCACATCCAGCGGCAGACGGGCTTTGGCAAATCGTTTTTGGAGTTTGATGAACATGATTTGGAGTGCTGCGACCTGGCGCAGCTTTTCTTTCGTTACTACAAATTCAAGTTGCTCGAAGTCATTTGGCGCAAACGCAAAGTTGCGTCGAGCCGCAGCACTCCAAAGGCTTCAATCGCCGTCGGGTTCGCCTGAAAGCGCGTGCAACAAGGCTTCGACCAGCGCGTCTTTTTCGTCGTTGTTGACGCCGTGTTCGCCTTTGAGCAGGTAAACGGCGTTCAGCAATTGATCCGTAGCCAATGCGCGGTTTTCTCTCAGCTTCAGAAAATCACCGATCAATTCGTTGGCAAGATTGGTGATTGCGTCGTTTTGAATACGCGCTTTGACAATCCGTAACAAGGCCGCGTCGTTCGTCGGTTCTGGCATGGTCAACCGCAAACATCGGCGCAAAAACGGCGCTGGAAATTCTCGCTCGCCGTTGCTGGTCAAAATCACGAAAGGGAATTGGCGGCATTGCACTCGGCCTTTGTGAATTTTGACCGACGCGCCGTTGAAGTCTTTGACCGTCACCGGTTCGTCAGAATCCAGCCGCTCCAATTCGGGGATGACAAATTCGCCGTCTTCAAAAACGTGCAGCAAGTCGTTGGGCAAATCCAGATCGCTTTTGTCTATTTCGTCAATCAACAAAGTGCGAGGCCGATCAACAGGCAACAAAGCCGTGCCCAGCGGGCCGAGTTTGATGTACGCGCCAATGCCTTTTCTTTCAGCATCGGGCAATTGCGCGTCCTGCAAACGGCCTATGGCGTCGTATTCATAAAGCCCTTTCTTGAATTCGGAGCGCGAAGTGATCGGCCATTTCAACACATCGCCGAGTTGCAATTGCCAGGCGACGGCGTAACTGAGCGTGGATTTGCCCGTGCCCGGTTCCCCTGTCACCAACAAAGGCCGCCGCAAACACAACGCGGCATTAACCATTCGCGCCATCACGCCCTGTTCATCGGCCTGAAAACCCTTGCCGCGTTTTTCCAGTTCGTCGGAAGTGAACGAGTATTTGTATTCCGGTTTCACCTCGCCATTGAAACTTCGCCAGGGCGGAGCTTCGGGCAACAGCGGATTGATGTTCCGGTTCGGCGGTTTGCCGGGTTGAAAGAGATTCCAGTTTTTTTTCATTGGGTGTTCCTTCACATGCAAAACATGCCGTGTCAGTCGCCCGACCGTCAGGAAGGGCTTGGTATTGGTGAAAAAGCCCTTGCTTACGCGCGGGCTACCGACACCTGCTTTGTTCTATGCCTTATTCCATTGGCTTAAAACCGCCGCTCGCGTAAGGATTGCGGCGCGGATCGTCCCAGAAAATCGTCAGAGAAGTGGCAGGTTGATTCTGCTCAACCAGAGCATCTTGCAATAACTGGCGCATAAGCTCTGGCGTCTGATCGAGTGAACCACGCCCTACAGTTTCATCAATACGATCTTTGAGTTTTTGATTATCTGCAACTGGTTGACGAGGCCAGAAAATGAAAGGCGCTCCACATTCAAGCGCGGTTTTGCGTAAATCCGAATGCTCTTTCGTTTGAGTTGGTGGCACCGCAAATCCGACAAGTGGATGACAGTTAGTGAAATTTCTGAATTTAGGTTTGATTGCCTCTGCCGGTAACAATGGGTCCGGCAACCATTGCACAGTTGGGGTTGCACAACGCGTTTTGTCTTTGTGGAGTTTGGCGGCAAATTGTAACCAGTTGTTTTGTTCATGTGTTGGACGATCATTCCAGCGTATAACAACGGAATAAGCCGGACTGAGAGGAGATTTCCCGCTGTCTTTCCACTGCGCCACATCTAAAGAAAAAAGATGCTTGAGAGGAAGAAGAAATTCCAGCGAAAGTTTGGCGGTGACGTAGTTGGAGTTTACGTAATCAAGTAACGAGGCCACCTTCGTTTCTGCGTCTTTGACTGTGCCATCCGTTGGAACAATTCCTTTTTCCTGTGTTTCCCATAACCACCATTCAAGTTCCTGTCTGAAAGGACGGCGTTTTTGCTGCTCGATTGAAGCCGGAGAGCCGAGTTTGACCATCAAGTGATGATGCGGTTCAGGCCTTTCCTCTTCAAGACGTTGAAGCAGATTCGCCTTTTGATTTTCGGTCATCTGGGCGGTTATCAATTTTCCCGGATCAACGACTTCTGGATTGGCACGTTCCGCTCGCCAAATAAATTCGAGCATCGGGTCTGGGTATTTGGCACGAACCGGTATGTCGCCAACATCTGCGTTTTTCTCAGTCGCTTGCCAGGGGGCGTTATAAAGATGGTGCAGCATGTCAGCAAGCGTGTTAGCTATTGGGATTTGCCGGTTCAGATACCCCATAGTTTGGCGATAGAAGAAGAGCCAGTCCGTGTCAGCAATGCAGCAATCATTTGCAAATTTGAGAATTTGCCGCATCAGCTTTGCGCGCAGTGGATCGAAGGCGTAAATCAGATTGCCATCCAAATCGCTTCCGGCGGAGCCAAGCCACCCACGCCGAATCCACATCGGTGTTTGATTGGATTGACCGGCTTGGCGCAAGGCGGCGAAATGTCTTTCCACATGTTTCGCTAAAGCTTCGTTCTCTGGTGGCGAATACGCGGCGCTCCGATCCAGCCAATCCAGCACGACACGCGAAAAATCTCCGGTGAGTTGAACATCATTATTCCCTGCCGATTCTCCAGCCGATGCCGCGAAAAGCGCAAAATGTTCGATGCCTGAAACTTGATTGCCAGGTGTAAAGGATTGTTTGGGCAACGGGTTCGCCAAAGAAATATGATTGGCGCAAGCATCCACAAAAATCGTTTGCCGCTGAAAGCGTTGATAACGATCTGTGCCAAGAGTCAACAACAGGTTTTCCAAATCCAGATTGCATAAACTCCCGTCTACCGCATCCGCGTAATAAAGCACACGCTCGCCATTCTGTGCGATTTGCCCGTGCCCGCCCCAGAAAATATAAAGCGTGTCTCCGTCGGCCAGTGGCAATGCGAATCAAGGGTTAAAGCAGAGCATATAGAAGGCTGCGGTCAGTTTCCCGTAGCAGTGGACTCGTAAGCCTTCACTAGAACGAACCCTTGCAGCATTCTGAATGCCAGTTTTCTCCACCAACCAATTGAACATTGAC
>JANRKX010000076.1:0-7547 GCA_033763255.1 Acidobacteriota bacterium
CATATCGAAGCCGATCACCACGACACGCCGAGCATCCGTATTGTCTTGTTCGTTGAGCAATCGCCCGCGATCCACTTCGATGGTTCGGATGTATTGGTAAACCGGCCAGACGCCGCTCAATTGAGTGGAACTCGCGTTGAAGGCGCTTTTGGCGTTAACGCCTCCGCGCATCAATTCAGGTGTGACGTGTTCGAGCAATCGGGCTTTTTCCTTCAGCGCATAAACGTCGCCGATGTCCAGGCGAATGAATTTGCCCGCCCGTTCGCCACCTGCCTGCGTGCTGGTTCTGCCGTTGCGAATGATGATGATGTTTTTGCCGAGTTCTTTCAGGACGTGCAGATTGCCCTGCTGAAAACCTTCGCTGACGGCGGACAGCAGCACGATGGAAATGACTCCCCAGATGATGCCGAACATCGTCAGAAAGCTGCGCAGCTTGTGCGCCATCAGGTTGGCGTAAGTTTGTGACAGGAGTTCGCGCATACAGAAATCAAAAGTCAAAAGGCAAAAGTCAAAAGTCAAAAGGCAAAAGTCAAAAGGCAAAAGTGCGGAACTTTCATTTTTGATTTTTGCCATTTGCCTTTTGATTTATTGCAAGATCACTTTCTCGCCTTCTTTCAAACCGTCCAGCACTTCGGTGCGAGTGCCGTTGCTGATGCCGACTTTGATCGGCTTTTTCTCTTTGCCTTTTGGATTTGTGGGGGAAGGGAATTCAACAGTGGCGTTGCGCTGCTGGTCGTAAATCACCGCGCTTTCGGCAACCAGCAAAACGTCTTTGTGTTCTTCCAGAACGATTTCAGCGTTGGCGGTCATGTTCGCGCGAAGCTCGCCGCCGGGATTGTTGATCGAAACTTTGACTTCAAAAGTGACGACGTTGTCTTTGTCCACGCCCAGCGGAGAAATCTGCGTCACCTTGCCTTCAAACACTTTGTCTTTGAAGGTTTCGACTTTGATTTTGGACGGCTGACCAAGCTTGACCACGCCAATGTCTGCTTCGTCCACTTTGCCGCGCACGTAAACCTGGCTAATGTCGCCAAGCACCATCACCAACGTTGCCGCCGCTCCCATGTTCAAAATCGAAGATACCGGCGAACCAATCTCGACATCGCGCGACAACACCACGCCACGAATGGGCGACCGAACCGTGGCGTAACTCAACTCTTCCACCGAACGATCAACAGCAGCCTGCGCTTGGGCGACTTCGGCTTTGGCCTGAGCAACCTTGGCGTCGCTGACAGTCAGTTGAGCGCGGGCGACGTTCTGCCGATTGACAGCCAATTCGTAAGCGCTGCGCGAATCGTCAAAGGATTGCTGCGGCAGCACACCGTCTTTCAACAATTTTTCGGCGCGCTCGAAATTGCGTTTGGCGAATGGAACGTCCGGCCCTTCAGCTTCGACTTTGTTTTTTTCAAGCTGAGCTTGAGCGGCTTTCAAATTGGATTCGGCTCCGATGAACGCGGCTTTGGTTTCGCGCACGCGAGCTTCCAGATTTTCTTTGTCCAGTTCGGCCAGCACCTGACCAGTTTGAACAACGTCGCCAATTTGGACTTTCAAGTCTTTGATGATGCCGTTTGCTTTGGATTTGATTTCGACTTTGGCGATTGGTTCGACTTTGCCGGTGGCGACGACCGATCGAGTGATGTTGCCGCGTTCGACCGCAGCCAGTCGCGCAGCGTCAATCGTGTTTTCAGGGCGCGACATAACTACGAAGCCTGTCACTCCCAATCCCGTCAACACAAACAACGCCCCGCCAATCAACCACATTTTGCGTGATCGTTTCTTGACCATTGAATCTCTCCTTCTTTGCTTGAATCCCGATTTGACGACATTTATTCCGGCTGACCATACGGCGGGTTGAAAACGCCAGTTCCGAAAAAAAGTCTTCAATGCTTAGGCTCTGACAGTTTGAGCGCGCAGCGTTACTGCAAAACGGAATTTTGAATACACCTATCGCTTTTGTAAGTGATTACGTGCGGTGAGTGGCCGAAGAGTGCAGAAGGTTTCAGGTTTTATTGCTGAATGCCAAAAGGCAAATTGATTTTTACGGTTGGTGCGATGGGCAGACAGCTCAACAAGTGTAGCCTGGCGATGCCCGTGCGAGCGTCGTTGGTGTGCCAGATGCGAACCCAGAAGTCGCGGGATTCACCTTGAATGACGAAGATCGAATCGCTCTGCACCATTGGCGCAGGATCCGCCCAACAGCCTTCGCGGAGTTCGTAAAACAGTTGCGGCAAATGCTGGCGGAACTCTTCGCGTTCGATGGTGGCATTTTCTTCGTCGAATTCAGCAGGAGGCAATTCGACTGGTTCGGCGGATTCCAAAAGCACTCGCGCCACAGAGCGCCCGGATTCTTCGCGTCGTTTATGTAAAGCCATAATTGATTCTGAGAAAACTGCTTCCTACCGGTCGCGGTTCTGTTTCAACAATTCCAACGGCACGCGCGCGCCGAATTCGGTCGAACGAGCCAGTCGCGCAAAATAATCGTAAGCAAGCTTGGCGACTTTGGCGATGGCGTCGTCGGCGTTGGCGGTTTCGCCGTTGTAATTAGTCATCACCGAAATGGCGAACGGGCGACCGGGAACGTAAACCACCGCCCAGTCGCAAACGACACCTTCGATGCCGCCGGGTTTGTTGGCGATGGAGATGTTTGACGGGATCAGTTTGGGAATCGGCGAACTCTTGCGGAGCTTCAAAAACTTCAGCACGTCGTCGCTCAAGTTTCGACTGACGACCTCGCCGCGATAAAGCTTGGCCATCAAATCCATCGCCGCATAAGGCGTCGCAATGTTTTCGTCTCCGCGCGCTGATGCTGCGACATCAATCATCTTTCGCTGTAAGCGAATGGCTTTCAGCCCAAGTTGGTCAAGCGTCGCATTGACGTTCGCCATCCCAGTCTGGTCAATCAGCATGTTCGTGGCGGTGTTGTCGCTCAGCACAATCATCAGCACGGCCAGATCGTTCAAGCTCAGTTGCGAAGTGTGATCGCCGAAGTTGTTGATGACGCCGCTGCCACCGACTTTGTCAGCGCGTTCCAGCCAGCGTTGATCCGTGAGTTTGTACTTTCCGGCAGTGGCTTGTTTGTGAAGTTCGATCAGTACGGGAATTTTGATCGAACTTCCGGTGGGAAACGTCAGGTTTGCGTTGACCAGGATTTCTTGGCCGGAGGTCAGATCGCGGATGGCCACGCCCATTACGCCGTCAAAGCCAGCAGCGACTTTTTCGATTTCTGTCTTGAGTTTGCCGCGAAGCTGGGCGCGGTTGGCTTCTTGAGCAAAAGAAGTCGCGGCGCAAAGCAGCAGCACGACAGCAGCAAGTGGGACAAAGAGACGTTTCATAAGTTTCTCGAAGATGATGGGTTAGTTGATGCGGCGATTGTGACCTTGCCAATAAGGTTCTCGCAACTCTTTCTTCAGGATTTTTCCGGTTCCGCTTTTGGGCAATTCGCCTTCACGAAGCTCGACTCGTTTAGGGATTTTGTAATCGGCCAGACGAGCCGCACAAAATTCGATTAATTCGCTTTCCGTCAGCGAAGCTCCGGGTTTGACGGTGATTATGGCGGCGACTATCTCGCCCCATTTTTCATCTGGGACGCCAATGACGGCGGCTTCACTGACGCCTGGATGCTGATACACGACGTTTTCGACTTCGGTTGAATACACGTTTTCGCCGCCGGAAATAATCATGTCTTTTTTGCGATCCACCAGGTAGATGTAACCGTCTTCGCCCGTCACAGCCATATCGCCTGTGTGCAGCCAGCCGCCGCGCAATGTTGAGGCGGTCTCTTCTGGCCGCTTCCAATAACCCATCATCACGTTTGGGCCACGAGCGACCACTTCGCCGACTTCACCGGGCAAAGCGAAGCTGCCGTCGTCTTTCATGATTTCGACTTCAACCCCTGACACTGGGCGGCCACAGGAAGCCAGTCGCCGAATTCGTTTTTCGTCGCCGTCAGTGATGTGGTCTTCAGGCATCAACGCCGTCAGCAAAGGGCTGGATTCGCTTTGTCCGTATCCTTGCGTGAATTCGACTGTGGGCAAAAGGCTCATGGCATGTTTAAGCAGTTCAACGGGCATGGGCGAAGCTCCGTACGTAATGCGATGCAGACTGCTGAAATCGTGACGACTGAAATCCGGGTGATTGATAAGGAAGTTAATCATTGTCGGAACCAGCACTGTGCTGGTGACTCGTTCGCGTTCGATCAACTCCATCAGAGTTTTCAGGTCGAATTTTTGCAGGATGGTATGCGCGCCTCCGTTGGTGGTGACGTTGATGACGGCAGGGAAGGTCGCCAAATGAAACATCGGCGCTGCGTGCAGGAAATTCAAATTCGGTTCCGGCGCTCGCGTTGCCAAGGTGTGCAGCGCATTCATCCACAAATTGCGATGGCTGAGCATAACGCCTTTCGGCAAACCGGTTGTGCCGCTGGTGTAAAACAATCCGGCGAGTTTTTCGTCTGAAGCGTCGCTTTCAGGCGGCAGCGGGGAGTTGTCGTTCGCGTGTTCGGCAAGCAGGCTTTCGTAATCGTCAAAGCCATTGCCGCCGCCGATGGCCAGAAAATGTTCGATGCCGGCCAGTCGGGATTTGAAAGCCGCCGCCAGAGGCTGCAAATAATTATCAGTGATGAAGGCTTTGCATTCGGCATCGTTGATGATGAAGACCAATTCGTCAGCCGCAAGTCGAGTGTTGAGCGGAACGACAACCGCGCCAAGTTCAAAACAGGCGTAGACGGTTTCGAGGAATTGCGAACTGTTCAGCAGATAAATTGCCACGTGATCGCCGGATTGCACGCCAAGCTTGTTCAGCGCGCGAGCCAGCGATTGAACTCGATGGCCAAGCTGGTTGTAGGTTTGTCGCTGGCCATCAAAAATCGTCGCAGTTTGGTTGGGAAAATACCGAACGGCGCGGCGAAGCACGCGGTTGAGAATCATAGGTCTGCCTCCGGGAACATTTTGCGCTTCAGAACTGCTGCGCCTGTACGGAAGGCAGGTTAGGAGATAGGCTTTTGAGAAGCAAGCAAATCAAGGCTGCCGCTTGGCTGTCGAATGCCGTCAATTCGCTTGGCCCATAACAATGAAACCAGCCCAGTGAAACGGATGGCTCAAGTCCTGGTTTGAGTTGGTAATAAAATCAAGCGCAGCCTGACGCAGTGCTTCGGATTTGGAAAGTTTTTGGCTGGTGTGATTCAGGCGTTTATGCAGCGATAGCATTAAATCAACGGTACTTTGAGCTTCGACTTTCCATTGGCTGACTACGGCTGTCGGGCATCCAGCCACGAAAATGGCCCACGGCAATCCGATGATTCCTTCACCGTCACGAATCTGGCCGCGGCCAGTTTCACAGGCAGACAGGATGACCAGATCGGCCTGCAGCTTAAGCTTGGCGAGTTCCCCTGCTTCCAGGTAACCGTCTTCAGTCGAGGTGTTGCCAGTTTGAGAAAGAACGATCCTGGAACGCATGGGGTACAGGTCGTTGAACAATCCGTGCGTTGCCAGATGGATGATCGAATATCGCGGAGAAAGCGATTTGAATTTATCTTCAGTTGCTTTATTGCCAGTCAGCGCCAGGCTTTTTTGCACTCCGTACATTTGGCTGATTCGCCTTATCAGCATTTCGGTTTCCGGCAGAGGGAGAATGGGTTGATCCATCAATCTGCCAGTGGCATTCGATTGGCCGCTGGCTTTCAACGCAGGATTACCAAGCGCCAGCAATCGGTTGTTTGATTGAAGTTTGATTTTGCCGGATTGAAGTTTAGGAAATTTTCTTAGTGTGTTGAGCGAGGGCGTATAAGAGATCGCATGTTGTTGAGTCAGATATTGGTTGTTCGGCATTTTCAGTGCCTGAAATGGCAGTTCCCATAACGGGCCGTCGGGAATGATTATCAACGAGCTGACGGACTCCAATTGAGGCTGAGCCGCGCCCAGTAAAACGTCATGTAGCTTTTTGGCTTTAAGATTGAGTTTGTCGGTTTGATCCTGATTTACGATCAAATGCCGGAATCCGGCGACTTGATTTTGAAGATCAAGCCTTTGAATGTTGATTGGATAGGCTCGCAGGTTAACTTTATCGGATGGCTTGGTTGCCACAAATAAAAAGGTTTGTCTTTTGCCAATTGCGAATTGAACCACTGCCGTTTTGTTGTCAGGAATCAGTGCCGACAAATCTTCAGCAGACAGATTCAGTTTCAAAGGGCGATGCTCAGCTATAGCGATTTTAGAGTTGTCCATCTCTGACTCAATTGCCTTGAGCGATTCCTGAGCTTGGTGAATTTGTGTTTGAAGCGAAGTTAGTTTGTCGGCGTCTGGTTGTGGTGAATATGCGATTGCGGCGATTTGAAGTTCCAGATTCAGAATTTGGCTTAACAATTGTTGCTGCCGCTCCAAGTCGGAAGATTCTGCAAATTGCTCTTTGGCATTCGGAGTGCTCAGCAGGTCGAAAAGGTAGCGGCTTTTGGCGCGTTCCGAATAATTCAGAGCTTCCAGTATTTGGCCTTGCGAGACGAGCAGTTCGATCATTCGAGCATACGGCGCATATTGATAGCTCACGGGCAACGGGCCTGCTTCCACACTCGCTTTAGTTCTTGCCTGCCGTTCTTCGACCAGCTTGATTGCCGATTCGTATGCCGAACGCGCACGGTCAAATTGACCTGCGTTGTAATAAACAACGCCTTCTGCAAGGTAAAGATTTTCAAGAAATCGCTTATCGCGGCCTTTGGAAATGGCTTTGGCCTTTTCGATAAAATTTATGGCATCAACATGGTTTTTCAGGTCGCTGTGAATGTATCCCAGCAGGCGATACGAATTTAGTCTAGGGGCGATCATTTTAGCCGGTTCAGAAATTGCCAGACTTTTCTGGCAAGACTCTTTGGCAATCTCAAACTCACCCGATTCGTGTTGTGCTGTAGCCAAAAGGTTTAGGTAATCAGGCAGGTTATTGGATTTTGATCGGTATCCGATGTCTACAAGCTGGGAATAATTACTCAGAGAGCATTGAATGTTGCCGACAGTAAAGCAGGCTCTGGCTGTACGCCTCAAAATATCTTCGGTCAAACCGTGGACATCTGCTTTGGGCGGGGGATTGGTAACGCTTTGATTGACAGAAAGAGCGGTTTCGTAGTGTTTGATGGCCTGTGAGTAAAGCTCCAGTTCGTCATAAGCCAGTCCCAAATTGTAATTGGCGAGCGCGACCCCGTAAGGCTCTTTGACTTCACTGGCCAAATCGAACGCTATTTGCGCGTGATCGAGAACCGCTGAAAAATCCCCTTGCTCATGGTGAGCTACCAAAAAATATCTCCGCACTTGGCCAAGCCATTTCGGATCGCCGATTTTTTGAAAGATGGGGAGGCTGTGGTTGAAGTATTTGATGGCAAGATCGTATCGCTCTCTTTTTCTATGTATGACTCCAAGATGGCTAATAAACCTGTTGCGCGATAAGAGTTGAAAGTTTAGCTTGCCTTCGAAGGAGTCAAGCCGATGTCTTTTTACACAAAGTTAGCTCGAAAGCCGAAGCAGTTCCTGACCTTGACCGGGGTGGAACTGGGGGAATTCCAACGT
>JANRKX010000077.1:0-63217 GCA_033763255.1 Acidobacteriota bacterium
GGGAATCGTCGCTGGCTTGGTCAACCTCCGAGCACTGAAACGAATTTCTCAAAGAACAGGCGTTGAGTTCTAAAGCAAGCGAGCCAACAGGCTTTTATCGCCTTTCGACCTTCGCGCCTTATCACGCAACAGGTTTAATAACAGAAAAAACGGAAATAACAGAAAAAACGGAAAAGGCGACAGATAAACTTCCGTCCTTTCCGTTATTTCCGTTTGTTCCGTAAGAGTTCTTATTCTCTCTGGTTTATTCTCTCTGGTGTGGATTTCTACTTGCCAACCACCGGCAACCCGCTCGGCACAGAAGCAGGTACGATTGGCGGCGGTGAAAGATCATTCAGCGTTTTCAGAAACGCAACCAAGTCTTTCTTTTGTTGCTCGGTCAAATCCAGTTTGGCGACTTTAGAATCCTGGCTGTAAGCATCCTGCCCGCGCCCGCGTCCGCCACCGTCGTTATAAAACTCAATGACTTCTTCCAACGTCTTAAAGGCTCCGTTGTGCATGTAAGGCGCTGTGCGTTCGACGTTACGAAGTCCGGGCGTTTTGAACATGCCGAAGCCGTCTTGCCGACGCAGCACGGCTCCGAAACCTGGGTCAGGGTCAATCGGCGAATTCTTGTCCGGCGAAGTCGTCGTTCCAATCGAAGACAAAACTCCGTCATGAAAATGCGGCGGCGTATGGCAAACAGCGCACTGACCTTGCCCCATAAACACCACAAACCCGCGCAACTGTTCAGTCGTCAGCGCATCGTCTTTGCCTTTGGCAAAATGATCGTAGCTGGTTTCGGTGATATTCAGTTTGCGTTCAAACGCCGAAATCGCACGAGCGATGTTTTGCAAATTGATCTCGATTCCGTCGTTTTGCGTTTTGAACCCAAAAGCTTTGCCAAACAGTTCGCGGTAACGCGGAATTGCTCTGAGCCGTTTCAATAACTCTGCCAGGTTTTGCTGGTTCATTTCGTTTTCGGCAAACAGCGGAACCAAAACCTGCTCTTCCAACGTGCGGACTCGGCCATCCCAAAACTGAAATTCGTTGAACGCGACATTGAAAATGCTGGGCGTGTTGCGCGGAAGCTCCGGCCCTGTGCCTGCGCGATGTGCGCCATAACCGCGTCCGCCTGCTCCGATACCTTTCGGCAATCCATCGGCCATTCCGAAATCCGGGTGATGGCACGACGCGCACGAAGTCGTTTTATCAGCCGACAAAATCGGATCGAAAAACAACTGATAGCCGAGTTCCACTTTGGACGATTCGCCCAGATTGTTGCGCGGTTCGACCGGTGCGGCGATTTGCTGGACGCTTTCCGAAGCCAGCACGGCGCGCGCCAACCGCAACCATTCCGCGCGATCTTCGGGCGTAGTCGTTTTAGCCAGCGCCGTGATTTGCTCGGTCGTCAACACGGCTTCGCTTGTCGAAAAATACCGGTACGCCTGAACTCCGCCGGCAGCCAGAACGATGAACAAACTGATGAGAACCAGCTTCAGAACCTTTGCCTGGCTTTGCATTGAGTTGAGATTTTCTATCTTAGATTTAGGTGTAGCCATAACGTTTTTGTCAGTGTTATCAGGGTTATGGGGGCGGGATAATTTTGGCGGGACGACAGGATTCTGCTCATTTAGGGTAATAGCCAAAACGAGTAGTGGCACGATAACCAGGCGTTTTGACCTTAACGCGCACCGAACGGTAACTGCCGTCGCGCGCCGGGTTGGTCGGCGTATAAAAGATCAAATACTGGCTCCGCAATTCGTCGGCGACTTGCTGGTAAGCACTGGTCAGATCGTCAAAACTGTCCGGCAAAAAAATTCTACCGCCGGTTTCTTCGGCAATGCGCGTCAGGTAACGTTCGCTCGAATCAAGTTCGGCCAGTGCCATTTTCAACCCGTCTATTCGCAGTTGGTTCGCTGCTCCCGAAGCCGAATTTTTCAGATAAAAGTCCAGCTTGTCGCGGTCGGCACGACCTTGAATGCGAGTTTTGCTGACAACGTAAACGGCGGTTTCCTCTTCGACCAGTGTGCGAAACGCTCGTTCGGAAGTGGTCGAACCGCGTCCACTGTCAATGCCGTCAGTCAACACAATTACTGCTTTGCGACCTGTCACCTGGCTCAGTTGTTCTTTGGCGGCCAGATACAGCGCGTCATTGAACTTGGTGAACATGCCCGTTCCCAACCGGTTCATCGCGCGTTTCAGCGTGTTGCGATTGCTGGTCCAGTCCTGCACCAGTTCGACAATGTCGTCGAAGCGGATCAAACAAATTTTGTCTTCAGGGTCGAGTTGATTGATGAAGTTGAGCGCGGCGGCCTTGAAATCTTCCAGTTCGCGCGTGACGCTGCTGCTGGTGTCAATCAACAGCACGACGTGAACCGGCATTCGTTTCAGCGTGAAGGAAGAAATCGGCTGCGGAATGCCGTCTTCGTAAATGGCGAAGTCTTCGGCTTTCAGATTGGCGGCAAACTGTCCTGCCGAATCCCGAACGGTGACGGGCAACAACACTTCGGAAGTTTCAATGGCGATGGTGTCGCCGGAGCTTTCTTTGCCCTCTTTGGCTGGCGGTTTCGGTGGTTTGTCCTGTTCACGTTTCGGCGTTTGCGCACAAACCACAACCGCCGCACTGACAAAAATCACGAAGAGTAAAGCCAGCCCACTTTTGATTTTTGACTTTTGCCGTTTGCCTTTTGCTTTCACTTCGACTCATCCATCGCCGTTTTCATGGCTGACAACACGCGGTCGGTGACACGATTTTTTTTCAAATCTTCAACGGCCTTTGGCGAAAGATCGAAATCCACCTGCGAAGTTTCGATCTTGCGAATGATCGTGCCTTCAGAAAATCCGGCTTGCACCATTTCCAGCACGCCCTGATTGCTCAGACGAGGAGCGCGTTCCAGTTTCGGAGTTGCGCCGCCTTCGCTGGGTGGACGAATGATCCGCACCGAAGCCGATCCCATCAATTCGCTGGAATCTTCGCGTTCGCCATTTGGGCCGACGCCGCGCGAGCGGGCTTTGCTTTTGCCGCCGGATTGCGAACCGAAAATGGTCGCTTCGTTTTCTTTCTGACGAGCTTCTTTTTCGGTGGGCAGTTCTTTGAAAATTTGCGAGCCGTTAAAAAAGGCGTCGTCGTCTTTGGAAAAGAAATCGTCGTTGCGCAAGGTGGTCATTCGCTGAGCGATGTCACGGCGATTGGTGATTTCGATCATTTCCGAAATGATGCGCTCGCTGACGCCGCGTTTTTTCAATTCCACCAGTTTGAGCGTGCTGATGTCGAACGCAGTTTCCGACGAACGAATCAATGTGACGATGGTGCGTTCCTTGAATCCGGCTTTGGTCAGGCTGACGATGGAATCGTTGGTCAGAACTTCGCGCGAGCGGGAATCCTGCGCGTAACTTACGCTCGCCACGGCAAGCAAAATTACGAGACACAGAGGGACGAGATACTTCATAAAATTCCTCCTTCTCTGTTGGTGAGGGATAGGGGGTTAAAACTTTTCGTTCACTGCCCTGCTGCCCGGCGATACGCAGTATTGATTCGCCAGACGTAATTGACAGTTTCTCGGTAAGGCGGAATGCGGCGACCGTATTTGATGACCGCGCCTTCGCCGGCATTGTAACCGGCCAGCGCCAGATTGATGTCGCCGCCGAACATATCAATCAAACTTCTCAGATAACGTGTCCCGGCTCCGACATTTTCCACCGGGTCGTGGATGTTGCGAACTCCCAGCCGCGCCGCCGTCGCAGGCATCAATTGCATCAATCCGCGAGCGCCGACGCGGGAAACCGCGCGATAATTGAAACCGGATTCTTCGCGCATCACCAGATAAATCAACATCGGATCAACGCCGTATCTGGTCGCGTTGTAGACAATCAATCCATCCAGATTGCGATTTCCGGTGGAAAACCTTAGCGAAACGTCACCTGCCACCGCCGCTACCGGAGCGGCATCTGTCACTTCAATGCCAACAGCCAGTTTCGCCACCGCCGCGCGTTCGACATGAGTTTGCATCTGGCCAAGCCGATAAACAATCCGCCCGGATTCTTCCCAAGCGGAATCGGCGTCAATCACCGCGCCGTCTTTCAACCACAAACGAGTCACTTTGCGTTTGGCTCCGGTCGAGGTCTTTTTTTCTTCGGCAACCGATGTAGATTTTTCAGTGCTGCTTTCCGGCGTTGCGCTTTCTTCGACAACCTGCCGAGTCATTCGGACGACTTCGACTTTGGCGACCGAAGCGATGACCTTGCCTTGCCTGTACCAAACAATGTCTGTGGTTTCCCAAACTTCGTCGGCTTGAATGACTCGCCCGTCGCGTAGCCGCAATTCATCGGCAATCGCTTCGCCAGAGAACAGGCAAAAAGCCAGGCACAAACTAACGATTGAAAAGCTGAGTTTCATAACTGTCTTCGACCTACCACCTGCGACCTCACCCCTGCCACCTAAACATGTGCGATGCCGAAGTAATTGCTCCACGCCAAATCGAGCAAATCGGTCGTCAGCGTGGGCTGCAAACTTTTGTACTGGCAAATGTCCATAAAGCGGTTAATCAAATCGCGCGGTTCGCAGGCTTTCATCACGCGGCGTTCCGCAGGATATTTGGAAATCAGATAATCCAGCACCAGCGGTTCGTACGATACGCCAGCGTTTTCGGTGTAGCGTTCAAAAATGCGGCGATAAGTTTCTTCCGAAGGCGGTTCAATGCGAACGCGATAACCCATGCGGCGCAAAAACGCTTCGTCCACCAATCGGCTCGGTTCCAGGTTCGTCGAAAAAACGACCAGTTCTTCAAACGGCACGCTGATTTTTTTGCCGGTGTGCAAAGTCAGAAAATCAACTTTGCGTTCCAGCGGCACAATCCAGCGATTGAGCAATTCTTCCGGCTCCACACGTTGCCGTCCGAAATCGTCAACGACCAAGGTTCCGCAATTGGCTTTCATCTGAAACGGAGCTTCGTAATAGCGCGCGGCTCGGTTGTAAATCAGGTCGGTGCTTTCCAACGTCATTTCGCCGCCGACGATAATCAGCGGACGCGCAACGCGCAGCCAGCGCCGGTCGAAGGAATCAAACTGCGCTTCGTCCAGCGAACGTTCGTGGTTATGGCCGTCGTACAAATTGATGACGTGTTCGTCCACCGCCACTGCGTAAGGAATCCAGACCGGAGTTTGCAGCGCGTTGTTGATGCGTTCGGCAACCGAAGTTTTACCGGTTCCGGGAATGCCGGAGATAAACAAGCTGCGGCGCGAGTTAATGGCGAATCCGAGCGTTTGCAACAAACTGTCTGGCAACACTAAATCCTGAAACGCTTCAGCGACCGTGTCCGGCCCGACCAAATCTTCCGGTTGAGCCTGCGACCGCATCATCGCCGTGTACGCTGCCAGCGAAACCGGCGTCGGCCCAACGTAACCGGAAATTTCCATGATTCGGCGCAATTGATCCCATCCGCGATCCAGCACCGCGTAACGGTTGTTGTTCAACCCGATGTTGCTGCGAATTTCGACCAGCTTTTCGCGGTACAAATGCTGCAACAGCATTTCGGTCAACGTCACCGGCAAACACATGCGTTCGGCAATGGCTGCCGTCGTTTGCACGGTTTCGGTGGCGGCGGTTTTCAACGCCAGGTCAGCCAGAGATTGAAACGACAATCCCGTCTCTTCGACGGTTTCCGGCATCGGCGGAGCGAAAGGTTTGGTTTTGGCTTGTACTGCTTCAGGCATAAATTTGAGTAGTCGGGAATCGGGAGCCGGAAGTCGGTATCGAAAAGCAAGCAGCCTCTCAATTAACGACTCCTGACTACCGACTACCGACTACCGACTCCTCGTGGGTTAGGGTTCCCGATCAACTACTTGATCTTTGTTCTTTTCTTCGTCGCTGAGCTTCTTGTATTGGGCCTGCAAAGCACCGGCTTCGCGCAGCCAGCCTTTGCGTTCGTAAAGCTGCGCCAAATTGCTCATCGCCTGCAACGAATCGGGTTTGATCTTCAACGCGGCCTGATACGATTTGATCGCATCGTCGTGTTTGCCGTCTTGCGAGTAGATAAAGCCGAGATTCAGCAACGCGCCGACTTCGCCAACAGCGACGACAAAATGATCTTTGGCTTTGTCATAATCGCCTTTGCGGCCATAAGCCAACCCGATGTTGTTGTGCATGCGGCGGTCGTTCGGCGTGATCTTCAAACCGCGTTTGTAGTATTTGACCGAATCGCCGAAATCGTTGGCCAGATAAAACGAATAACCGATGTTGTTCAAAAAGCGCGCATTGTTCGGCTCGACCTTCAGAGCTTTTTTGTATTCCGCCTGCGCCGATTCGTACTGACCTTTTTCGTCATAACAAACGCCGAGCAGGTTGTAGGCTTCGGAAAAATTCGGCTGTAAAACAGTTGCGGCAATCAGTTTTTCCATTGCGCCATCGGTGCGGCCTTTTCCATGCAATTCCACAGCTTCTTCAAACATGTTCTGAGCAGCCAGTTCCACAGTCGTGGCTTCGGCGGCAGTTCCGTTCGTATCGGCAATCTGATCCGGCGTGCCGTTTTGCGAGCGGCTGATCGGAACGACTTTCATCTTTTCCAGGTCTTTATCGCTCATTTTTTTAGCAACGTTGTTGTTGTCGTTGCGCTTGAACATTCGCGCCATCAAACGGAACGGAGCGCCAAAAACGCGCTTTAAGGCATTGCCCTTTTTCTGTCCGGACGGATCGCCGGATTCCGGCGCGTCGTCAAACCAGAAAAAGTTCGAGCCGGAATCCAAATTGGAAACGACTTGATTGCGAATGCCGGGCACGGTGGAAACCACGCCCAGGCTCATGGCGGCAACCACAACGGTCGCCATCACCGGGTGACGAAGAGAGCGGAAAATCTTTTTCTTCAGGGTCATAAACTCACCTTTCTGAATTTCAGCGAATGAAAGCGAGTTTGCGGAAAACTCGCCGGAACTCCGCTGACCGGTAGCGGGTTGGTTATGGGACACGGTCTGTTGAATCAACTCTTGTTGAGGAATCGAACTTTGGGGCGCTGGCGTCTGCCGAACCAAAACTTGCGAAAGCGTATCTTCGTAAACGCTGCGCCATTTTCCACTAAACAGGGCGATTTGCGCCAGAGCTTCACCGCGTTTTAACAACATCCAGTCAACAGAATGTTTGTCGAGCAATTCCTGCCAATTCGGGCGAACATTGTCTATCTGATCCAATTCGTCCAGCACAGCGCCTTGCCGATAAAAATCGCTGCGCCCATCCACGAAGACTTTGAACTGCCGATAAATCAAATAGCCACCAAACTGATCGGACGAATACATGCGCCCCGAAATTTTGTTTTGCTGGACGAAATCCACTGCCGCAGCAGGAAATCGTCGCGCGTCGAATCGCGGCGAGAGCAATTTTTCAGCCAGCCCGGTGTTGGCAGCAAGAATCACGAACGCAACCGCTGCGACGTAACAAGAAGCTCCGGTTAATTGCCGATTGATAGCCATAGTGCTTTGGTACCAGTCACCGGCAGCGCGCAATGCCTTAGAGCCATTTCCGGCGTTTGACGCTGCCCGGTTGTAAAGTTCAGCCAACAAATTGCTGATCTGTTCAGCAATGAAAGGCGTCAGCACAATTACTGCCAACGTCACGTGCCGTTCGGATTGCAAGGTCATGTGTCCCCACAATAACAACAATCCGGTTTCGACAAACCGCCGCTGGCGCAGCGCATTGACCGCCGAAACAATTCCGAACAACAACAAAATCTCAATCAACTTGCCATCGGTGGAATGAAAATTCGGCGACTGAAACTCTTCAATCGTCGAAAGCAATCGTTTGTCGGACAGGTAGCGCCACAAATGACCGTAGAGTTTGACTCCATACGGCGTCGCCATCGCTGCCACCGCCGACAAAGCTCCGACCAGCAAATAGGTTTTCAAAACTCCAACGGCTTCCCGACTGCGCCATTCGCCTTTCGCGGCAAGTTCCAGAAACTCGCCAACGGCGTAAACGCCCAGCATCACCAGCGTCACGACGAATGCGCCATGCAGATTCGCCCAAACAACAACCAGCACAGGAACGGCAAAAATCCATTTTGACCGATTGCGCCGAAACCCTTCCACCAGCACACACCACACGACCATCAGCAGAATCGAAATCAGATGAGGTCGCGCCAGCCAATGCACGATGCTGGCAATTGCGCCAAACACCGTCAGCATCATGGCAATGACCGGATCGGCTCCGCGCCGCAACATCACCACTCCGAGCGCGGCGTAACTGACCAGCAAAACCAAAATCGCTCCGGCAACAACTCCGGCCAGCCCACGCCAGTTGTGCAGAGCGGCCATCAAAACATCTGCCAGCCATTCCCAAGCGAACCAGGTTTGCCCAGCCATCGTGTGGGAAAACGGATCGGTTCGCGGCACAGCGCCAGTCTGCAAAATCAATTCGCCGGTGCGGATGTGCCAGCCGGTGTCGCTATCCAGCAAAAATCGGTACGAATTTGTGATGAGCAGTTGCAGCACCAGCAAAGCGGACAATCCGCCCAGCGATGGCAACAACCATCGGGCAATCACACCGACTCGTTTGTCAGTTGCTTGACGGCGTTGCCGTCTTGCTTGCGTCATTATTATTTTTTTTGGGGGGTTGGGATTTGTTCGTAGCGCCGGGTTTACCGCTTGATGCGGAACTACAAACGTTACTCAAGGTCATTTGTCGCGCACGATTTCGAGTTGATCGCCGACCTTGAGATTGGCGCGGGAGATGGAGTGCGCGGACATTTCCAGCACGCTTCGCGTTTCACGGTTAGGGGCCGTCAGACGAAACGGGCGCATATTTTCAACCAGTTTGACGATTCGCAATTCACGGTCGAGGAAAATCACGTCAATCGCGTAGTGCATCCACCAAGTGTGGACTCCATTGCAGGGGCGTAACCAGAGAGCTTCATCGGGGGCGAGACGGCGACGGGCAATCAAACCGCGCAGCCGCAAAAAAAACGTGTTGGCAAGCACGACCCGTTCGGCCAAAAGCTGGCCAGTCGCGCGATGGTAAAACTTCATTTCAATCGGTTGCGACAGCTAAGGAATTTCGCTTCGGAATCAATTCCCCGAAGCGAAATTCACTGCTGTCTATTCCCAATCGTCATCCTTCTCTTTCATCCGTCGGCGGACGACGATCACGCTCAATACTGCTGCAATGACCAAAAGAAATGCGATGATAAAGTAATTCAGGGTTAAATCCGGTCTCTCTGATTCCTGTAAAAACAGAGCCGCCAAGATCAGCATCGGGGGGTCTCCTTATTCAAAAAAGAAAGTTAGTCGAGAAAATTCAGGTTGCGAAGTTTATTGATTGATGAATCCGAACAATTCGTAAATGCGGATCAGCGCCGGGCCCATCAGCACGATCAAAAGCGCCGGAAAGATAAACAACAGCAATGGGAAAATCAACTTGATGGCCGCTTTCGCCACCATCTCTTCGGCGCGTTGACGCCGCTTGGTTCGCATCGAATCTGCAAAGACTCGCAAGCTGTCCGCAATCGAAGTTCCGAAGCGATCCGTCTGCACCAACATTGCCACCAGCGACTTAACATCGTCCACGCCCGTGCGGTCGCCCAGGTTGCGCAAAGCTTCATCACGCGGTTTGCCGGCGCGAATTTCGCGGTTGGTGACAGCCAATTCTTCAGACAGGTTTCGTTCTACCAGTTCCATTTCACGACCAACGCGATGCAGCGCGGCGTTCAATCCCAAACCGGCTTCGACGCAAACAACCATCAAGTCGAGCGCGTCCGGCAAAGAGCGGGTGATTCTGCTTTTCCGTTTGGTGATCTGGCGCGAAAGCATAAACGACGGCATAAACGCGCCGTAACACAATGCCACCACTGTCAGCCCGAATGTTCCACTGTCCATCGGTTTCCGCATAATGACGGTCAGGAAAAAGAACACCGCCGCAGGCAACAACAACATCGAAGTCAACCGGATGGCGCGATAAACCGTCGCGGCGCTTTCGTTGTAATAACCGGCCTGGATCAAGCGCTTTCTCAACCGGCGCAAATTTCGCGGCGAAGGAGCCGGAACGAATTGAGCGATCGGTTTGGCGACCCGCTCGACAAAGACCGTCGAAACGTTCTGCTGCGGAGCGTCTTCGGTCGCACGCGGATTGATCTCTCTCAAACGAGTTTCGACGGGACTGGCCGAGCGTACGAAAAAGAAGTACGCGGCAATGCCCAGGCTCACCACCATGCCAAAGAGCGTCGAAAAAAATAACAGTGCGTTGCTTTCCATAACTTGCTTTCACTGTGACGGCGATAATCGTCGCCAATAGATTTTTAGGTTAAACGTGTTCACAGGCCGTTGCGACCTGCACGAGTGACAATCAGACTTCGATGTCCACAATCTTGCGAATAATCAACCAGCCGATGATTTGAGCAATGACTCCGCCGCCGAGAATATAAAACCCAAGCGGATGTTCATACATGGTTTTCATGTAAGCGGGATTGACGATGTTGATCCAGAAAAACAGGAAAAACGGCAGCGCGCTGACAATGTACCCGGACAAACGCGCTTGCGCGGATTTGACGCGGATTTCGCCTTGAATGCGAAATCGTTCGCGGATCGTATGGCTGATGTTGCGAAGCACTTCAGACAAATTGCCGCCGATTTCGCGCTGAATCAGCACTGCCGTCACGCACAGCTTCAAATCCAGAATCGGAACTCGTTCGCACATGTTTTCGAGCGCCGATTTGATGTTCAGACCAAGATTTTGTTCTTCGTAAGTTTTGCCGAATTCGCGCGCAATCGGTTCCGGCATTTCCGTCGCCACCATTTGCAGCGCCGAACTGAAACTGTGACCGGCTTGAAGCGAGCGAACCATCAACTCCAAAGCGTCCGGCAACTGTTCCAGGAACTTATTGAAACGACGGTTGCGCTTGTTCAGCACCCACAACAAAGGCGCAATCATCAAAACCATGGCCACCAGAAACATCGCCATCAGCGAACCGGTGAAAAAGAAGGTCAGCAACCCGCCCATCAACCCGGCGATCAAACTGTAGCTCAGGAACCGATAGACGGTGATTTTCAAATCAGCCTGGCGCAAGGTTTCCTGCAAGCGGTTGAAGATTTCAAAACGTAGCATCGCCCGGTGAAACACCGGCACGGTGCTTAGCAATTCTTCTTTCAACAACTGCATTTCGCGCTGGCTGGCTCCGCCGCGCTCCTGCACCAACTGTTTCAGACGATCGTCAATTCGTTTGCGATATTGATCGGTGTCGCGGCTGACAAAAAAGTAAAACGCTACGATCAAAAACGCCGCCGCAATTAACGCTGGGAAAATGAAAATGACTAGGTCTGCCATAAATCACCCGAATGTTATCTCTTGAGTTTCAGCCTCAATTCGAAACCCAAATTTATCGTGTTCTCCAACCAGATTGAGCTACTTCGGCAGCCACGCCGCGCGGTTCGAAAATGTTCGGCGGCAGCTTGAAGCCGTATTGTTCCAGACGCTCGGAAAAACGTGGACGAATGCCTGTCGGCTGAAACTGCCCCTGCACTTCGCCATTGCGACCAACGCCTGTGCGAATGAATTTGTAGATTTCCTGCATGGTGATGATTTCGCCTTCCATGCCTATGATTTCCGAAACGCTCATGACTTTGCGCGTGCCGTCGCCCATACGCGAAACCTGGATAATCAAATGGATTGCCGAACTGATTTGCTGGCGCATGGCCTTGTCCGAAATTCGCAGGTTGGCCATGGCAATCATTGTTTCCAACCGAGCCAGCGCATCGCGCGGAGTGTTGGCGTGGATGGTCGTCATACCCCCGTCGTGACCGGTGTTCATCGCCTGCAACATATCAATAGCTTCGTCGCCGCGGACTTCGCCGACGATTATGCGGTCAGGACGCATACGCAAAGAGTTTCGCAGCAGCGAGCGTTGCGTGACTTCGCCTTTGCCTTCGATGTTTGGCGGACGAGTTTCCAGACGAATCACGTGCGGCTGTTGCAACAACAATTCCGCCGAATCTTCGATTGTCACCAGACGTTCGATATCAGGAATGAACGACGACAGACAGTTGAGCATAGTCGTTTTTCCTGCGCCGGTTCCGCCAGAAATCAACACGTTCAGACGCGCCTTGACGCAGGCTTCCAACAACTGAGCCAGTTCGGGCGTCATCGCGCGGTATTCAATCAGGTCTTTGACTTTGAGCGGATCGGTTCCGAACCGGCGAATCGAGAGCATAGGCCCGTCAAGCGCCAACGGTGGAATAATGGCGTTGACACGCGAACCGTCTTTCAAACGCGCATCCACCATCGGCGAAGATTCGTCCACGCGACGACCAATGCGCGACACGATGCGGTCAATGATTTGCATCAAATGCGCGTCATCTTTGAAACTTATGTCTACTTTTTCCAGCTTGCCGCGACGTTCGATAAAGACGTTTTTCGCGCCATTGACCAGAATATCGGCGATGGTTGTATCGGCCAGCAGTGGTTCCAACGGCCCAAGCCCGAACAATTCGTTGAGAACGTCTGCCTGAACCTTTTCACGCTCGGCCCCGCTCAGAGCAGCATTTTCGTCGTCGAGAATGCGCGTGATGGCTTTTTTGACTTCGGCCTGAACTACGGTTTGATCCAGACCTTCCAACTTGGTGAGATCAAGACGGTTAATCAGGATGCGGTGAACGCGGGATTTCAATTCCTGCATCGCGTTCGTTTCGGGCGCAGCATTTCGCGGCGAAGCGCCATTGACCTGATCCTGTAATCTGCTTTTGATGACTGACATGTTTTTTTCCTGAGGGGGCTATGTTCCGTCGGAAGGGAGGAAGTCCAAACGGATTTTCTGCAACTAAACAGGGACTTGTTTGGTTTTCAGATTTTCTCTGCCGGATGAATCGAATCAACCGACAGAGAATTTCGAGTGAACAGCGTTTTTCGTTTCGCCATTCGCGGTGACAAGCAATCAGCGTTTACTGCCAAAAATCGAAGTCCATCCGCGTTGGGGTTTTGATGTTGGAGCGGATGTTTCTGTTTGCGGTTTGATACCGGTCAGTTTGCTGGACAGCACGCTGAAATCGTGAATAACCCGCGATTGATTCTTCGACAACACCAGCGGTTCGCCAACATTGATCGAAGCAATCGCCGCCTGATAATCGTTGGCAATGGTTGCGAAAACCTGGGTTTCCAGAACTTTTTCGACTTGCTTCAAATCGAACTCCGGCGTTTTGGTGTAACGGTTGACGACGACTTTGATGCGACTGCGGTCGTACCCAAGCCGCGTGAAAATATCCAACGTGCGGCGGGCGCTGCGAATGGCCGGAATGTCCAGCGTCAGCAGCAATATCAGATCGTCAGCGGCATCCAGAGCCGAAATCGTAATTTCGTTCAACATGCGCGGCGGATCAATCACAACGTATTCGGTCTGCGCTCGCAACAAGGCAATTGCTCGCGTGACGTGTTCGACACGAACGTCTTCGTCTTTGCCGATTTCAGTCGGAGCCGCCAGCAATCCCAGATACTTCGACCGCTGCGTCAAATAACTGGCCATCAATTGATCGTCCAGCCGGTCGTAATTCCTGACGACATCGTGAATCGAATAAATCGGTTCCAGCCCCAGATACAACGGCTGATCGCCCGCCTGCAAGTTCAGGTCAATGACGCAGGCGCGTTTGCGTGACAGCCGCGCCAGGCTCGCCGCCAGATTGGCCGTGACGAAAGTCGTGCCGCATCCACCTTTGCTGGCGTAAACGGCAACCACTCTGCCCAGATGAGACTCTTCCGGACGTATGACCGATTGTTCGATTTTAGAGAAAACAGAGGCAATTTCGGATTCGACCAGCGGCTGGCGCAAAAACTCGGTCGCTCCTGATCGGAAGGATTGCAGAATAACTTCCGGCGAATTGTCTTCGCTGGAACAGACAACAGCCGTGTCCGGCAATTCCTGATGAATGCGTTCGACAAGCTGGAATGAGTGGTTCAACTCACCGTTGAGCAAAACCAGTGCGGCTTGCGGACGCAAGCGATTAAGTTCGTCCAGCACCTGCGGCGCGTTCGGCAATTCTGCCAGAATTGCCAGCGGAGTCTGGCTCGCGCTGCGCAACCGCGTTCTCTCCTGCTGACTCAAACTTCTACCAATGACAACTACTGAAATTGCTTTCGACACTACTTTCAGTTCCTTGCTTGAAACTCGATTCTGATTTGTTGCTCGCCCCTGAATTGCGGCGAGCGCGGAAACCACCTGATCGAATCAGGCTTTGCGAGAAGGCAAATTATAGTCTCCGCTTTACCGAAACTCCATCGAAAATTCCCCAGCGAGAAACCGGACATCAATCCGCCGGGAGCCTTTTATCGAAAAACTTTGCCTTACCGTTACTTCAACAACTGCACAGACATTGGCAACCAACTACGTTTGAAAGTCGGTGCATTGTCGGTTTGCAAATTACCGGGTTCGATTGGGGTTCCCCCAGCGATGATTTCACGGACGAAAAAGCCGTACAACGTGCCGTCATCGCGGACTTCCTGCAAAAAGATCAACCCGATGTTTGTCACTCGAAAACTGGCGGCATCCTGATTTCTGACCAGTTCGACCGGACTGAACATCATGACCGGAACGACCATCGCGTGAGTGTTTGGACCAGGATAGCTGCTGGTTTTGATGTAACGATAATTGTTCAACAGTTGCAGGTCGAGAAAATCATTGTCCAGCGTATTCGATTTCAACGCCTGCAATCCCAACTTCGCCTGATCGTAAACCGTCAGGTCGTTTCGGTCATAAACTTCCACCTCCAACCCAACACGTATCTGCCCGCAATACCCGTTGCGAGCAAAATCGCCAACCGAATATCCGCTGACCGAAAGCCCGAAGGCCGACAACAGCGGCAAATTCGAAAGCTTGGCGATTCGATAATGCGCGGGCTTGATTTCAATGTAACGACCCATCACCGTTTTGTTCAGGTTGATGTCGTCAAGAATCGCCGTGTCACGCAAACCCGTCACGTAATTGCCGACTCCCCCATTGGCCGCGTCCACATAAGGCGGCACATTCCTGGCGCCAGCGGCAAACCGCGAACGGTAATAATCGCCGAACATACTCGGCAATTCATCGGAGCCACGATTGGGATCGCCAACCCAATGAACATTGTCGCTGCTGTCAAAAAAAGTGTCGGGAATCATGATCGGACTCCAGCAGCCACCGCCGCCGGGCTTACCGGCTCCTGGAGTTCCCGTGCCGCCATCAACCGGGACAACCGATGCCGTCGAAGCCGCGCTGACCGTAAAGCCATTCAACCCGAACATCCCGGCAAACAGTGTCGGCACTGGAATGCTTGAGTCCACTTTTACCTGCGGAAAATCGAAATTACTTTGGTTTTTGGCGGTGACTGCCACATTTCCATTGCCAATCACAATGTCGTTGGCGTTCGGCGAATTATCGTCTTTTCCCGGATCGGCGTACCGTCGGACCTGATTCAACTTGGCATAATCAATCGCCTGTTGCTGGGCGACGGACAACTGCTGCGCCCCTGCTTCAGTAGATTCAATGGTCAATCGCATCGCCGCTGCTGCTGCCAGCGCAGCGGCATCAATTCCGTTTTGAAACTGATTGCGCGAGCTAAAGGCGAATCCGAGATCAATCGAAAGCGACAGAAACCCGATCATCACCGTAATCATCAACGCAGTCAGCATCATAACAACGCCGTGCTGGCGTCGTTTGCGAGCATCGCCCGCCACCGGTTCAAGCCGAACAGTGCCGGATTTTTCGCCATGTTTCATAAAGATGCGTTTCATTGTTTTATACCTCAAAACTGCTATCGCATCGCCTTGCGGCTGTTCTAACGTCGTCTGTTGCAAGGAGAGGGATGAGGCGCAAGGCTCCATCCCTCTTCTTGCAGCTATCAAAACCGACTCGATCAATTTCGATCGGTCGAACTTTTGCCAAACCTCTTTCTACTGTGATGGCGGTTTGGTTTTGGATTCCGGCTTGGCCGGTTCCGCCTCAGCGGGCTTGCTGCTCTTCGGAGTTGGAACATCTGAGCCCGTAGGCCCAACAAGAGCCGGAATCACCGGATTTGCAGGCGTCACCGCCGAACTGATATTGGCAGCCGCGTTTTTTTCGCCGCCAACCGCATTGGTCGGTAAAGCGGGATCCGCCGAAGAAGTCGTTTTCGGCTTTATGGACGGGCCTTCGGATTTCTTGGCCTCATCCAGCTTCAAGGTCTGCTCCAATTCCTGTTCGCCAGATTTACGAGGAACGGAATGCCCCGACTGACCTTCGATCTGACTGGCAGGCGCTCCGCTCGGATTTGAAGTCACAGGCTTCAACTCACTGACGCCAGGCAAGCGCGGCAATTGATCCGGATTGAGCGGCTCAACCAGTTTGACCGTTGCCAGAAACAGCAATTCGGTTTCGCTACGCTGGAAGCTGCGACTCTTGAAAAGCTCGCCCAGAATCGGGATGTCACCAAGCAAAGGAATTTTCGACAAAGAAACCTGTTCGGTATTGTCAATCAAACCTGCCAGCGCAAAGCTCTGGCCATCGCGCAATTCAAGCGTGGTTTTCGCCCGACGAACACGCAAACCGGGAATGCTGATTCCCTGCACAACAACTCCAGCCGCAACGTTAAGGCTGGAAACTTCCGGAGCCAATTCCAGTCGGATGTGATTTTCGTCAATGATCGTCGGAGTGAATTCGAGCTTCACACCGAATTCTTTGAAGATGACTGTGATGGCCGATTGTCCCGCATTGACCGATTGCAAAATCGGAATCGGGAATTCGCCGCCCGCCAGAAAGCTGGCTTTTTGGCCATGCATGGCAATCAAGTTCGGTTCGGCAAGCTCACGAAACGCTCCACGCGTTTGCAAAGCACGAATAAACGCCGACGTGGCGGCGCTTCCATTTGCATTGCCAAAAAAGATATTCAACGGAGAAAGAATGCCCATTCCGAGACTGGAAGAAGGGTTCTGGCCATACCTCAAATCAGCCGAATTCAAGGCGGCAGGTCCGCCTGAACTTATGAAAGTCGGCACGGTTCCATTGGCAATTCCATAAGCCGTCGCAATTTCACGCAGCACCGAACGGTTCACTTCGGCCACGCGAATCTGCAATTGAACCTGCGCCGCATCCAACACCGGAGCTTTAATCAAATTGGTGACTTTCAGTCCGGCGGCTTCGATGATTTTCTGAGCCTGCTCGGCGATTTCCGGTTTTGTGACCGTGCCGGAAAGCACGACAGAATTGTTCGCCTGACTAAGTTGAATGTTTTCCTTCGGGAACAAAACCTTGACCTGATTGTCAATCAGCGACAGATTGGCTTGCACATAAATGTCGAACGCCACCAATCGTTCCGGCTCGCCTTCTTTCTTTTTAGCCCAAGCCACCAAATTGACCTGACCGAAAGTGATGCCGTTGACAATCGCTTGGCGGAAATTGATCGGAATGACTTGCGCGACCTTTTCATCGGAAATCGCCAGTCGTTCGTAATCACCGTCAAATTCAATAACGCGCGATTGCCCCACTTGAACATCTATCTTGATCGGCTGCCCGTTGTTGGTGAACGAAGCCGGAATTTTTTTATCCTGCGCGCTGGCAACAGACCCCAAAGCCATCAGCGCCAATACGGCTACCGTCAGCTTCAGTACGGGTTGAACTTTGAATCGTCGAAACAGATTTGTCATATCGTCTCCTGAAATATCGGCTGTCAAAACTTTTTCGATCCACATCGGCTTTGTTGCCGATTCAGCCTGTGGGGGGACGGTTAAATTTTTTAGGGCACCATCTCAACTCTCGACCGCTTCGTGCCTTCGATCAACTCAATGGTTTTTTCCATGTTGACCTTCTTCAGCGCCGGGCCTTGAGGTTGTTGCTGTTGATTCGGGTTGTTGAGGTTGATCGTCCACGGCTGGATCGTTGGCATCGGTCGTGGTCCGCCACTGCCTGCTCCCTGCCGAGTGCCTTCCAAAGCGCGGCGTTCGAGAGCCACGTCGTCGAGAACATCACGTTTGGTTGCGCCAGGAGTTTTCGGCAAATCCTGATCGGTCGCGTTGCGAATCGAAAGCTGCAACTTGCCTTCGGATTCTGCCAGTTTGACCTTTTCGGCCTGCGCCGGAGTCAATTCCATCGTCACGGTATTGACCAGCGCCGGTTTGCCATCTTTGGTCGTTTCCATCTTTTGACCGCCAGCCAACACGCGAACTTTTTGCAAGACGACTTTGGAAACAGGCTTCGCGCCATCGAGTTGCGGAGTCATGATCGCAATCACGTCCACATAAGTTCCCGGCGCGATAAATCCGGCCACGCCGCTGGCTTCGTCAACGCGAACCGATACCGAACGCATGCCTTCGGTGATGATTCCGGGCATCCCCGGCTGAGCGCCAATGCCCGCCAGTTGCCTGCCGAGCACGACCATTTTGGCCGGAATGTCAGCGGTCGTGACGCGCCCGATGACTTCCTCTTTTCTGAGAATCGCGCCTTCGGGAATCAGGCTCTTGTCGAATCTGGCGACGCTGACTTGCTGAGCATTGATCTCAGTTCCGAGCGGAATGTCAGCCGTCGCAATGACGACAGTAGTTTCATTTTGAGTTTTCAATCGCTCAGCTTGCTGTAGAACATATTTCTGCGCCAGAAAAATGGCCAACAAACCAAAAACGACTGCGCCAGCTAAGGCTAGAAAAAAACGCCTATTCATCGTGTGACTCCTTAATCGAAATCCTTGAACCTAATCTTTTACTACTTACTTTTGAAACTTGGAACAGGGCACAAACCTGAAAACTCTTTGCTAATCGAACCAGCCTGTATCACAAACCGGCGTCATTCGTGTTCCAGGTAACACGTCACGCCCATATTGACCCCGCTCTGGCCGGATTGATTGGCGCTGAACATGGTCAAAATGATCGGCAGCGCCGTATCGAACTTGTGTCGAATTCGTATGCCAATGCGATCTCCGCGAGCGCCGCCAGAATAACCTTCTTCAAGTTTGTCGTCGTTCGTGTCCAAAATCTGATCGCCCATCGGCAACAATCTGACAGCAGTAATTTCCGTGTCGGCAGTGACGACTACGCCGGAATTGGCCAGATAAGTGCTCACGGTCTTAATAGCAGCATCTTGTTTTTGGCTTTCTGTCGAAAAAGTAAGACCAGCACCATACGGCAAAGTCAATACTCGAGCGCCTTCGCGAGCAGCCAGTGTCAAAGACTGCTTTGTCGCCCAGGCACGTCCGATTTCCATAATGGCCAAAACCAAACCAAGAAATAAGGGAAGAATCAGCGCCATCTCAACCATGGACTGACCGCGCTCTCTCCATTTTCTCGAACGTATTTGCTGCTGTTTTGATGAACTGCTCATGACATCACTAACCTTTCTGCGCCAACCGCCTGCCGACGGCGAACTCCCATCTACCAGGATAACTTACCCGCCACGCTTCATTGTGCAACTGGCAATCACCTGTATTTCACTGTAATTCAAATCAAAAGGTGTGTCAGACGGAGTGGTGAACGGAAGTTCGATTGAATAAAGCACTGTGACTTTCACTTGAAGCGGGTCGCGGCTGATTCCCTGTAATGCTTTGCTTGCTTGTGCAGGGTCTTTGGCAAAGAAAAACAACTTACCAGCCTGCGCGCTACCATCAAATCCATTGTCGGTCATGTACTTTCGTACCGCCGGAACAACATACTTATCAAAGTTGCTGGCAGTTCCGCTGCTGGGATCGCAAGCGGGAGGCGTGCAGTATTCCGCACCACCTTTCACCGGATTTTTGGCCCAAATTCGCGCACCTTCATAAGCCGCTCCGTACAGCACCATCTGCAAATTGAACCCTTGAGCGATGATAGACACACCAATCAACATCACAAAAAGAATCAGGATCATCAAAGCAAACTCAATCAAAGCTTGCCCCTGTTCTCTTTTTTGATCTCTGCGACGAATTTGAAATGGAAGTTTTTGAAGCTTTCTCATTGCCAACCTCAATGGAAACAATTGGCTATACAGCAAAAGGCATCTACATTGCTCAGATTTGGGGAGGCGAAACTCGGTGCGAATGATAAAACAATGAAAGATGACTTTGTCAAAGGACTGAGGGATTACTTCTAAGCCGGGGGGCTCGTTTATGTGTTATGACTTCTATGTGTTACGACTTCATCTAACAAATGCGCCGCGCCGATTTCACAAAATTGTTTTCAGAAACTCCGAATAAAGCGCGATCAAGGTTCCGGCCGCTATCGCCACTCCAAACGGCGTGGTCGCGGATGCAATGCTTTCATCGTCGTAACTTTCCAGACGCATTGCATAAAGCTTCAAGCTTGACACAAAAAAACCCAGAAAGTTGAAAAGTATCCGACGAAACCGAAGCCAAGTCACTCTGAATTTGCCTTCGCGCACGACAGCAACAATCGCCAGCACCGGGTAACAAAGCAGCGTAATCAACAACACTCGAACGATTCCGGCCCCACCGACAAACGCCGCAATTGCCATGATGAATTTCACATCTCCCGCCTTCATCCCTTTCACAAGATAAGGAATGAGAAGCAAGCCGAATCCTATGGCCAAACCTTTGATGGAAAATATAAATCCTGCCAAACCTGATTCGAAACTATTGAGAACAATTCCGAGAAGGGCCGCCGGAAAAACAATCAGGTTCGGAATACGACGCTCACGTAAATCAAAGATCGCAACCAAGATGACTATGGTCGTCAAACTGATGGCGGAAATCTTATCGAACCAACTCATGGTTAAGCTTGCATCCCCATCTCCGCCCGTTTTTCCAAAAGGAACTATTGCGTGTAAGAATCCTTGCGCGCCTTTAGATTCAACATATCGAAGATGGGCATCTGGCACCTAAATTTCTAAAGATGCCCTCTCGAACCTACATAGATTCAACGCCATCAAAGCTGCACAAAATCTTATAGCAGCCTTTAACAACGACGATAAAGCTATGCAATGAATCTAAGTATTGGCAGATGGCGTGACGCAGGGGCGGCTCACGCCAACAACAATGTATAGATAAAAAAGCAAACTGAACTGAGCAGCCTTTCGATTGCCCTAACAGTTCTACTTCTAATCTCTGATGGTGTGCCACTCGGTGAGACGCGGTTGGGGACGGGACCTCTCTTGGTGCTCAGCAAAGCGCATGAATCGTTACCGAGTCGGAGGTGCTTCCGTTTTTTACTACAGGTCCTCTTTTTTCACGCAGAGGACGAGATGGCCAGCACTGTCAGTAAGTCAGCGCCAAATTACGAAATGCTGTTATTGGCGGACGTAAGTTTCGTGTTGATCTTGCTGAATATCTGACTGATGCTTTGGCCCATTGTCGTCAAAACGAAAACGGCTGCCGCACCAATCAAAACCAACAACAATGAATACTCAACGATGTCCTGTCCTTGCTCGTCCTTAATAAACTCTTTAATCATAGGTTTTTCTCCTGTCTTGCCTGGTTATGGGTTGAAACGCTTAAGTTGCGTGGAAATAAATGGGAGAAGAGGCGACAAGTTGAAGCTAGCTTTTCAGCAACTGTGAGCTTGGTAAAGTAAGATTGCAAATCTGCAATTCCTTCACAGCGACTCCATAGATGCCAATTACCGTCGTCAACTTTCAGAAAAAACTTTATAGCAAGGGGCAAAAAACTGCTACACCCTTATTGAAAAAACTTTTCTGAGACAAGCTCGTCAGCAGTTAGGTAATGTCGTGTTGGGGGGTCGAATCGTTGATGCGGGTAAAGACCGAGCGAGTTGCCGATAACATCTCAAAAAGTTCGGTGCATCCAACGACAGGGAGCAGAAGTCGGGCGCATTCTACTCACAAGCCTCTAATTCGGCAAGCGAAAATTTCTGACAGAACCGAGCCGGATTTTTACTGCAATCAATCGGCGACAAGCATGCTGGCGCTTATTCCTCGCTCCTTGTACTGCAATTGATAAAGTTTGAAATAAATCCCGCGCTTGGCCAACAAGGATTGATGGTCTCCCATTTCGCGGATTTCGCCTTTATGCAGCACGATAATTTTGTCCACACGCTGAATGGTTGAAAGCCTATGCGCAACGATGATCGAAGTTCGCTTGGCCATCACCCGCTCAATTGCCTGTTGAATCAATTGCTCGGTTTCGGTATCAATGCTCGAAGTCGCTTCATCCAGAATCAAAATGCTGGGGTCAAAAGCCAGTGCCCGCGCAAATGAAATCAACTGCTTTTGCCCCACTGAAAAACCTGCACCACGTTCACGCACTTTAGTAGCGAATCGTTCTGGCAGCTTTTCAATGAATCCGGCTGCGCGGACTTCGTCTGCCGCCCATTCGATTCGAGCATAGTCAATCGTTTCATTCCCAAGCCGAATGTTTCCGGCGATGTCGCCAGAAAACAAAAAGACATCTTGCAAAACCACTGCAAAATTTTCGCGCAACTTTTGCAGATCAAACAGACGGATATTCACGCCGTCCAGCAAAATTTCTCCGCGCTGAATGTCGTAAAACCTCATCAACAGATTGGTGATAGTGGTTTTCCCCGATCCGGTGTGCCCCACCAAAGCAATTGATTCGCCCGGTTCGACATTGAAGGAAACATCTTTCAGCACCCAGTCTTCGCCTTTGTAAGCGAACCAGACGTTGCGAAATTCAATTCGCCCAAGAGCTTCTTTGTCCGCTACCGTCCTTTGAGGTTGTTCAGGCGATTCGATCCCGTCCGGAGTGTCCAGCAATTTGAAAACTCGCTCGCTGGCGACAACCGCTGCCTGGAAAACGTTGTATTTGTCGCTGATGTCCTGAATCGGTTGCCACAATCGTTGCGTGTATTGCAGAAACGCGACCAAGGTTCCGACTGTGATGGCGTTTTGAATCACCTGCCCGCCGCCATACCAGACAATAGCGGCGATCCCAATGGCCGAGATCAAGTTCACCAGCGGATAAAACACCGCATAGTAAAAAATCGTGTCCAGGTTTGCCTGTTTGTGAGCCGCGTTGATTTCCGAAAACTGCTCAAAAGCTTTTTCTTCACGGTTGAAAAGCTGAACCACTTGAGCGCCGGAAATGTGTTCCTGAGTAAACGCATTCAGCCTGGCAATTTTCGTTCGGACTTGCCGAAAACCTTCGCGCGCACCTCGCCGAAACCACATCGTCGCAGCCCACAGCAAAGGCACAACCGCCAGCGAAACAATCGCCAGCTTCCAGTTGAAGTAAAACATCATTCCCAACGCGCCAGCGATCAGAACAATGTCGCCCAACACTTCTACCAAACCGGAAGTAAAAAGCTCGTTCAGCGAATCAACGTCAGTAGTCAATCGCGTAATCAATCGGCCAACCGGATTGTTGTCATAAAAAGAAACTTGAATGGATTGCAGTTTGGCGAAAATCTCTTCGCGCAGGTCGTACATCACCCGTTGGCCGATGGTGTTCAGCAACACATCCTGGAAATACCCAACTGCCAACGTCAACGCCAGCGATCCGATGTATGCCAGCGCAAGCCACATGATGCCGTCAAAAGCCGTATCAAGCTTGATTGCTGCAGCCGCCGCCGGAGCCACGTAATCGTCAATCGTCCATTTGGTCAACAACGGACCAATTTGCCGAACGATGTTTAGCCCCGCCGTCAGCAACAGAGCAATGACGACCAGTCGTTTGTACGGCGCAAGATAACGAAACAACCTTCGAGCCGCCTTCGCGTCGTAAATTTTGCCGAGTTGTTCTTCTTCGTGATGACTGGACATTGAGCACTATTCTTTTTTGCCGGAAAGACCTTCCGCCAGATTGGTGACCATTTCTTCCATATCGGCGGTCAACAACCCGCGCCAGGTCGTGCCGTGTTTTTTGAAGCTCATCAATTCAACTTCGCTGATTTCCGCTCCGGACATTTTTATTTGCGTTCGGTACACGACATGAACCAGATCAATGCCCTCCGTCACCTTGCCCAACACCGTTGTCTTGGAAGCCGCCAGCACAGTTTTCATCTCCGGCGAAGCGCCAGACATGAAGTTCAGCAACCGTTCAAAAATCGTCGCGCCGCTCAAGCTGGCAAATTCTTCATTGGTTTTCAGCCCGAAGATGGTTTTAGCCGCTCCGCCGGAAACATCAGCGTTGATGATTTTGGCGAAGGTGCGTTTCATCGAACCTAGAGCTTCCGGGTGCAACAGGTCAGCGCATTTGTCCCAGTCGCTTGCCTGCATGGCTGCAAAGTAGGCTTTCGCCACTGCTTCGGGAGTTTCAGGCGACTGCGTTTGAGCCAACGCGGAAATCGCCAAACCGACAACCATTGCAGCAATCAAGACTGTTTTGAAAAAAGTGTTCTTCATTGGTTGATCTCCAAAAAAAATAAGCAGGGCAATTTCAGCTTGCGGCAAGCTCTTCTTCCAGCAATTGCCGCTCGTACAAATCGGCGTATTCGCCGCCGAGCCGCATCAATTCTTCGTGCGTGCCGCGTTCGACAATCTGACCGTGATCCAGCACGCAAATCAGATCAGCGTCTTTCACCGTCGAAATCCGGTGAGCAACGATCAACGCCGTTCTGCCCGACATCACATCGCGCAGGTGAGAAAGAATTTTTTCTTCGGTGTAAGTGTCCACAGCCGACAGCGAATCATCCAGAATCAAAATCTTCGGGCGACGAATCACCGCACGAGCAATCGCCGTTCGCTGTTTTTGCCCGCCGGAAAGCGTAATGCCACGTTCGCCCAAAACGGTTTCGTATTGATTCGGAAAATCCCGCACATCGTCTGCCAAACCGGCGGCTTCGGCTGCCCATTCGACTTCGCTGTCGTTGGAGCCATTGACGCCGAATTTAATGTTTTCGGCCAGCGTCTCGCTGAACAGAAACGTTTCCTGCGGCACGTAACCGATGTTTTCGCGCAAAGTTTTCAACGGAACTTCGCGGATCGGTCGCCCGTCAATCAAAATCATTCCGGCTTCGGCGTCCAGCAATCGCGGAACCAGATTCATCAGCGTGGATTTGCCGGAACCGGTTCGCCCGATGAAAGCGACCGCTTGTCCGGCGGCGATTTTCAAATTGATGTCCTGCAACACCGGCGGAGCATCCGCCGAATAACGAAACGTCAAATGACGAAACTCAATTGCGCCCTCAATCCTTGCGTCTTTCTGCCCCACTACCTCGCCATCGGCAATCGCCGGAGAGACGGCCATAATTTCGTGCATGCGCTTCAAACTGGCCGTGCCGCGTTGCACCAGATTCGTGACATAACCCATGGCAATCAGCGGCCAGATCAGTTGTTCCAGATATAAATTGAAGGCGGCGAATTCGCCCAGCGTCATTTGCCCTTGAGCCGTTTCGCGTCCGCCAACCAGAATGATCGCCGCAAATCCCAATCCGATGAAAAACTGCATCAACGGACGAAACACGGCGGAAAGCCTGACCAAACTCAGATTGCGTTCGACATATTCGCCGTTCAGCCGCGCAAATTCGCGCTGTTCAAATCCTTCCTGCGCGTAAGCACGAATGACGCGAACGCCGGTCAGGTTTTCCTGCGCGCGAGCCGTGATGTCGGAAAAAAACTCCTGAATCTTTTCAAAACGAACGTGGATTTGATGGCCGAAGTATTTCACCGTCAACGACACCAACGGCATGGTCAGCAACAAAATAATCGTCAGCTTCACACTGATCTGAAACATGAGCGGCAGAATAATCAGCACGCGAAACAGCGTTTGTTCGCTGTACATAATCGCCGGGCCGAAAATCTGCCGAACCGCGCCCAGGTCGTTGGTCGCCCGCGCCATCAAATCGCCCGTGCGTTGTTGCTGAAAAAATTCCAGAGGGAGTTTTTGCAGGTGGCCGTAAAAATCCTGCCGCAAATCGTATTCAACGTAACGCGACATGTTGATGAGCGTTCGCCGCTGCAAGTAAAGGAAGACGCCGCTGATGATGCTGCTACCGACGATGATCGCCACCGAACGCCAGAGCTTGTCATAACTCAAATCGCCAGCTTTCAAATCGTCAATCGCCAATCCGACAAAACGCGGCACAAACACTCCGAACGTCACCGAACCGAGCACAAAGACGGTTCCGACAATCAACTGCCAACGATATTTGTTCAGGTAAAACACCAGCCAGGTTCGGCCGGTGGCAAATTGGATTTGATGATTCAAGCGTTAATTTCCTGCAGTTGAGCTTTTCGAATGCGACCGCAACGATCGCGCCACCAACCCTATCCCTCCGGCCAGCAGCACCAGCATCACAATGGTGTTGAACAAACTGGTTTCGCGGAAATAAATGTCCAGGTTGGTGATGATGCCCGCCAGAATAATCACCGTTCCGGCCAGCGTCAGCAACCAACCGACAACGGATCGTCCGTTGAAAAACAACAACCCGATGCCAATGATTAGCGGCACAAGCGACAACCCAAAAGCGTTGTATCCGCCCAACCGCCAAAACCCGCTGGTGACGGAAACCTGATTGGTCAACAAGTATCCACCGGCAACCGCCATCGCCAATCCGGCCAGAAATTCTCCCAGCCCGCCTTGTGTGCCGCCTGCTCCACGAAACTTCGGTTGATCGTCCATCGCAAATTCCTTTGTCGTTTTTTTTCGTATCGAAGTCACCTTACCACAGGTCAGCCAAAGACATCTTGTTCACTTCGCGGCAACCAGCGGCACGCGCAACAAATGTCCCAGATAAACGAAATACAGCTTTCCGGCTGCGGCATCCGCCCAGGTATCGTGGCTGTTTAACCTGAGTTCCGGCAGTTCAGTGACCGGCGAAAAAGTGAACATCCGCGAATCGTAGCGGCCAACAACCGTCGCTTTTTTCTTTCCGTCGTAAATCGCCGCCCAGAACTCGTTCGGTTTGTCGGCTGGTTGCAACGGGCGCGCGAATAGATTCAACAACGGACGAAATTCGCCTTTGACCGGTTGAGCGACGCCGATTTCAGCATCCAACAAAAAGAAATTCCCTTTGCCGTCTTCGCGGTATTGAAACTGTTGCTGACTGAGCAGCAATTTGTTGTGCGCGGCGACATAAGCCACCGGAATCAAGCCTGTCGCCGGGGCTACGGTCACAGGAAATTCGCGTTTGGTCGGCAGGTGGATGCGAACAAGGCGCGTTTCGTATTTCTCTATGGATTCAATGGTTTTCAGCGCGATCAGCCATTTGCCGTCCGGCGTGGCCACCAGATTGGAATAATACCCGCCGACAATTTTGACCGGAGCTTTACCTTCTTCAAATTTCCAGATGCCGAATTCGTCTTCGACACTGGACTGAGCAAACCACACATTGCCCAAGCTAGCTCGGCGGTCGGGCATAAAGCCTGTGTTCACTCGCAACTCATGCACCCACTCCGGCAGGTTGAGCAGCATATTGCCCGACTGGCAATTCGTCGTGGCATCAACGGGCGCTCCCAACTGGCCGGAAGTCAGTGCGCGCCATTCATACTGCGGAGCGGTCGGCGCAACATTTGGGCTGGATGAGTTCGGACGTTCGGCAGCAACCATCACGCGCAACTGCCCCGCTTCCTGACAGATTGAAAGCACCGGACGTTTGTCGTCGGCGACCAGAACTTCCACGCCTGGAATCAGGTCTTCCATCGCGTAGCGCAATTTGTAATCGCCGGTTTTGCTCAGGCGGTAAAACAATCCGCTGAGCTGTTCGTGCAACGTGGCTTCTTTTTTGGGCTGGCGATGAAGTTGGGAAAGCATGATTCGACGACCGCCGTCTTTGGTCAGCCGCAGATATTCAAACATCAGCCTTCGATCGTGAATGAATTGCACTTGCTGAAGCGGAGTTTCCGGGCCGAGGTTTTCTACGTCTTCGCGCGAAGTCAGTTCTTTCAATTCCTGCAATTCGCTGGGATCCAGAGTGCGATACAGGCGACGGCCTTCAGTCTGGTGAAGACTGATTTCAGCTTTATCTTTGCCGACGCGAACGACGATGCTGTTGTAAATTCCGGGATTGAAACTGGGAACGACTGCAAAAATTTCCGTCACGCCATTTGGTCGCAAAACTTCCTGACGCATTTTGTCTTCCCACTTGCCAAGCGTTGGCGGCCCATCTGTTTTGGCAACACCGTTTGGAGCCGGAGCATAAAAATTTTCCTCATTGAATCCCCAATTCCGCCCCGCGCCCAAAATTCGCGCTTCGCCGGGATGCCTCGCCCAAATGAGTTTGCGAGCTTCGGCGCTGTCTTCGACTTCCAGATAACTTTCCGCCGCAGCCACCAACGAAGCGTTGGCCATCAATTTTCCAACCGCTCCCACAGGGAGTTTTTGCCGCGTGTAACGCGCAGCCGCCAGCAATGCTTGCTGAGCCAGCGTATCGCGTCCGGCCAGAACGCCGTTCAGTTTGTCTTCTTCGTTCAGAATCGCAGCGGCCAAACCGGTTTGATAACCGCCTTGTTTGAATAGCTCTTCCAGATTTCCGGCGGCGTTTTTTCGCAACTGCGCGCGGCTGTCCAACGCCAGCTTGACGGCTTCGACATCCACCCAGCCTTCGGCAATTCGTTCAATCAGATTCAAGTCGGCGACGATGCCGTTGGATTGCTGCGCGATGGAAACCAGTTTGCGAGCCAGATCGGGCTGAGTCTTTTTCAAGGCTTTGGCGCGGTTGAACAGCAACGTCGCCACGCCGTCGGAAATCTCCAGGTCTTCGTTTTCGGAAAGCACTGCGCCAATGCTGATTTGTAACGGCAACGTTTTTTCGCCCTGATCTTCACGCGCTTCGCGGATTTCGACTTGGCCTTCTTCAGTGAGCATGCGGCGCGCGTAAGCTTCGATGGCGGCGGCAGCTTCTCCATCGGGAAACCCGCCTAGTTCGACCAAGGCGACGATGATGCTTTCGCGGAAAATTTCCGCCGAACTGCGATTCAGCGCACGGCGCAGTGAAGGAACCGCTTGAGGATTTTTGTATTGCACCAAAGCCTCAGCCGCCAGCGCACAAACTTCCGGCTGTTGGTCGTAATCCAGCACCCAGATCAATCCCGGCACGCTTTCGGGCAGGTCCATCTTGGAAAGACTTTCCAGATACGACCAACGCTCGAATCTGCCTCCCCAATCCAGTTCACTCAACCAGGGCAACAGCGCCCGCGCGGCTTGTTTTCGCAATTCTTCCGTGCCGCTTTTATCCACTAAAAACGCCGTCAATGTACTGACTGCCGCCAGATGAATTGTGCGGTTGCCGTTGCCAACCATCCCGACAACCATCGGCAACAACCTGTCAGATTGTTCGCGCAACGGAATCCACAAAACGTTTGAAGCCTGCCCCTCGTCTTCCAGCACTGTTTCGAGGACTTTTGCCACAGGAGTTTTGGTTTCGGGCTTCGTTTTGTCATTGGCGATCTTTTCTTCGACGCGAACGCCCGACAAAGAAGCGTCAGCGAACAACGAACCAAACCATTCGTCGCGCCCGCTCCATTCCGTTTCCATCAAGGCGGAAAGAGCGGTTTCCCGCTCGGCTCCCATCATCCGATTGGCGACAACGGTTTTTAACTGTGCTCGCAAAGGTTCCTGCAAAGAAGAATCGTTGGCTTTGGCGGCTTGTTCATAAATCATCGCCTGAGCCAGAACCGATTGCGACTGAGACCGATTTCCCAGCAACTCTTCGACAAACGGTTTGGCCGCGTCCCAATCCAATTTGACCAAAGCACGCAACGCCGATTTGTCCGCATAAGCTTGCTTGCCCTGTTCTCTGGCCTGACTAATCAGTTCATCACGGAAATACGAACTGTTGAACATCAACTTGTGACGAATAATGTATTGCCAACCCGACCGATCAGGGTCGTCCGGTTCTTCGATAAGCAATTTGTAGAGCCGGTCATAAGTGTCCGGCGTTTCAGGCAGCAAACCAGACAACGAAGACGCCATCCACGGACGATTTTCCAGATAATCCAACAATCGCTGGCGAACTTTGTCCGACGGTTTCGAAACCGTTTCGTCGAATTCCGAAAAACCGTACCTGCTCCAAAACGCGACCAACTCGCCAATCGGCGCGTCGTCGGCAGGAGGTTTTTCTTCTTCGTCATCATCGGAATTGTTGTTCGCCGAATCGTCTTCATCGGCAGGATCAGACGGAGTTTCTTTCAACAAATCATTGATGGCGGCGGCGATCAAATCGGATTTCACAGGTAATCTTGGTTGCACCGGCCTGCGATTTTGCGCCAGCAATGACTGAGGAATCGAAAGCAGAACGACAAGCAAACACGTCAGGATTCTGGTTGGCTGCATCAATTGCATAAATTTACTACCTCAAAAAATAACCGCTCCTTGTTGGTAGCGGTGCTGACTCGCGCGCATTCATTCGAGTCGTTTATCATCGCGTATCATCGCGTCACGGAACCGCATTATGAACAAAAAGACAGTAACGACGAAATCGGAAAAAAATTTGCCTTTGGGCAAAGACATTCGCCGACTTGGCGATTTGCTGGGAGAAACACTAAAACGACTTGGCGGCGAAAAACTCTTCGATCTGGAAGAGCAGGTTCGTGCTTTGTGCAAACAGCTTCGCGCCGAACATTCGCCAGCGACTGAACGCCAGCTAAAACGGTTGTTGCACGGTCTGAGCGCAGACGAGGCCACAGGCGTCATTCGCGCGTTTTCGGTTTATTTCCAACTGGTCAACATCGCCGAACAACATCACCGAATCCGTCGCAAACGGTTTTACGAACTGGAAACTCCGCATCAACCGCAGCGCGGTTCGATTGCCGAAACCTTTCAACGCATCAAAGCCGAAAACCGCCAACTCAGCGAAACCGAATTGCGGCGACGAATTCAAACCGTCGTTGATCGGCTGGAAATCGTGCCGGTGATGACCGCACATCCGACCGAAGCCGCCCGGCGCACTTTGCTGGAAAAACATCGGCGACTGGCCGGTTTGTTGTCTGCGCTGGATGAAACGAATTTGCCAGAACGCCGCCAGACCGATTTGAAATCGCAACTCGCCGCCGAAGTCGAATCCATCTGGCAAACCGATGAAGTCCGTCACACGCAGTTGCAGGTTCTGGACGAAGTGAACAACGCGCTTTATTACTTTGACGCGACGTTGTTCGATTCGGTTCCGACGCTGCTGGAAGAACTGGAATTTCAACTCGGCAAACACTTTCATGGCGTGAAACTGCGCGACGGAGCCGTTCCGCTGCGATTCGGTTCGTGGGTGGGCGGCGACCGCGACGGCAATCCGAACGTCACGCCGGAAATCACTTGGGAAACTTTGCGGCTGCAACAGCGGCTGACGCTGCGAAAATATCTGACCGCCGTGGCTGACCTTTCGCGCCGATTGAGCGAATCAGTTCGCTTCGCTCCGCCCAGCCGCGAACTGCAATCTTCAATCGAACACGACCGCCAACAAATGCCGAAAACCGCCAAAGAAGTTTTCGAGCGAAATCCCGAAGAACCGTATCGCCAAAAACTCTCGTTCATTTACCGCCGCCTGGAAAACACTCTGCAACGTAACCGCGACCTGAAAGGCGCATTGCGAATCGAAACTCCGAATCAATTGATTTCGATTCGCCCGGCTCTGCCGATCATTGCCGCGTTGACCAAATCGGCAACGCCTGCCGAAAGCGAATACAAAACCGCCGCTGAGTTATGGGAAGACTTGCGATTGGTGCGCGACAGTTTGCAATCGGACAAAGCCAAACTGGCGGCTCGCGCAGTTGACCGATTGATGCGCCAGGTCGCAGTTTTCGGATTGCATCTGGCGGCGCTGGATTTGCGCCAGCACAGCGAACGCCATTCGGCAGCGTTGGCCGAAATCACGCGCGGTTTGGGTCTTGAAAAAGATTATGCGGCGATGAGCGAAACCGAGCGCGTGAACTGGCTGACCGAAGAACTTTCGACGCCTCGCCCGTTGGTGGCGACTGACGCAAGCTATTCCGCCGAAACCACCGAAACGCTGAACGTCTTTCGCGTGGCTCGGCGTTCGCTGGACGAAATCAGCCGCCGAGCCATTCGCACTTACGTCATCAGCATGACTCAACAGCCAAGTGATTTGCTGGCCGTGTTGGTGTTGGCGAAACAAGCCGGATTAGGAGGCGGGGAGACGGAGAGACGGAGGGATGGGGAGACGGAGGAACAGAATAAAACGCCCTCAATCCCTCAATCCCTCAATCCCTCAATCCCTCAGTCCAGCTTAGCTGTCGTGCCGCTCTTTGAAACGATTGACGATCTGCGCCGAGCGCCCGCTGTCATGCGGCAATTGTTTGAAAATTCGGCTTATCGCCGTGTGCTGGCTTCGCAAGGCAATTTGCAGGAAGTGATGATCGGTTATTCCGACAGCAGCAAAGACGGCGGCATACTGACTTCAAGCTGGGAACTATACAAAGCGCAGGAACGATTGTGGCAAGTCGCGCGTGAACACGGCGTCGAGTTACGGCTTTTTCACGGCAGAGGCGGCACAGTCGGACGCGGCGGCGGCCCCAGCCACGAAGCGATTCTGGCTCAACCGCGCGGAACCGTCGCCGGTCGCATCAAAATCACCGAACAAGGCGAAGTCGTCTCGTCGAAATACAGCTTGCCCGAAATTGCCATGCGTAGCTTGGAATTGACGACTGCCGCCGTCATTGCCGCCAGCCTTCCAGATTCATCCACGAAGACACACGAAAAAAACACGAAGAAACGCCCGGACGCTCTTCGTGACCCTTCGTGTGACTTCGTGGGAGAAAATTCTTTGGGTCAGTGGCAAGCGGTGATGGAAGAGGTTTCAGAAACGGCTTTTGCCGCGTATCGCAGCTTCGTGCGCGGCGAAGGCTTTTTGGATTACTTCACGCAGGCGACTCCGGTTGAAGAGCTACAGCATTTGCGAATCGGTTCGCGCCCGGCCAAACGCAAAGCCGGATCGAAAAGCCTGGACGATTTGCGAGCCATTCCCTGGGTGTTCGGCTGGACGCAAAGCCGTCATTTGCTGCCGGGTTGGTTGGCCGTAGGTTCGGCTCTGGAAAGTTTCGTCGCGCAGAATCCACGAAAGCATCTGGCTTTGCTGAAAGAAATGTATGAGCGATGGCCGTTTTTTCACAGCACTATTTCAAACATCGAAATGACGCTGGCCAAATCCGATTTCCAGATTGCTCGACAATACGCCGAACGACTGCCGGAATTGAAACTGGGGCGACACATTTTCCAACTGCTGAAAAACGAACACGCGCGGACTTGCCGAGTCGTGTTGCAAATCACCGGCGAAAAACACTTGCTGGATAAATCGCCCGTGCTGCAACGTTCGATCGAAGTCCGCAACCCGTACGTTGACCCGATGAGTTATCTGCAAGTCGAATTGCTGGCTCGCAACCGTAACGACAAACTTTCCACCGAAGACCGCGAAAAATTGCTCTACGCCATTTTGCTGACGATCAACGGCATTGCCGCCGGAATGAGGAACACCGGATGAAAATCGAAAAAATCAAAAGGCAAATATCAAAAGACAAAAAGCAAAAATTCGAGCAAGCAGCTTTAGCCAAAATTGTCCGTCTGAATTTTTTCCTTTTGATATTTGCCATTTGTCTTTTGCCTTTTGAACAACTTTCAACTGCTATGAACCAGTTATCTGCGCGCCCACGCGCCCGCGATCTGGGCGTCGTCACAGGCATTTTGCCGACCGGAAAGCTCAACGCCATCACCGATGTCGAAGGAGTGTTGGTCGGTCAGACGACTTTGATCAAAGGCGCTGACGTTCGCACAGGAGTCACCGCCATCCTGCCGCACGGCGGAAATCTGTTTCAGGAGAAAGTCCCGGCGGCGGTTCACATCGGCAACGCCTTTGGCAAGTTGATGGGTTCGACGCAAGTCAACGAACTTGGCGAACTGGAAACGCCTATCTTGCTGACCAACACGCTGAACGTGCCGCGCGTAGCCGATGCGTTGATTGATTGGATGTTGGCTCTGCCCGGCAATGAGCAGGTTCGGTCGGTCAATCCGCTGGTAGGCGAAACGAACGACGGATTCCTGAACGACATTCGCGGACGCCACGTCGGGCGCGACGAAGTTTTCGCCGCGCTGAAATCTGCAAAATCCGGCGAAGTCGCCGAAGGCTCGGTCGGCGCTGGAACCGGAACAGTGGCTTTTGGATGGAAAGGCGGCATCGGAACTTCGTCACGGTTACTGCTGCAAAATTTGGGCGGTTATACAGTTGGAATTCTGGTGCAATCGAATTTCGGCGGAGTTTTGACGATCAACGGCGCTCCGGTTGGGCGTGAACTCGGCAAGTTTTACTTGAAGGAGCAGTTGGAAGGACGGCGCATCGGCAAAAACCAGAATCCTGAAAATGTCGTCAGCGATTGGGCGGACGGTTCGATCATGATGGTAGTGGCGACAGACGCTCCGCTGGATCATCGCAACCTGCGGCGGCTGGCCGAACGCGCAATGTTGGGATTGGCGCGAACTGGTTCGCCGTCAACCAACGGCAGCGGCGATTACGTCATCGCGTTCAGCACGGCGAAACAGAATCGCATTCGCGCCAGCGAAAGTTTGCGAAGCACACAAACTCTGGGCAACGACGCGATGTCACCACTGTTTCAAGCCGTCGTCGAAGCGACAGAAGAAGCGATTTACAACTCGTTATTCCGAGCGACGACAGTCGTCGGACGCAACGGCAACACAGTTGAAGCTCTGCCGATTGAAAAAACCGTTGAGATTTTGAAGAAATATGGCACGGCGAGGTGAATACGAGACGACTGGCAAGTGAGCGAAACAGGGATTGCAAGACACGAAGTCGGACAGAACCAATCCGCAATCCGCAATCCCCTTCCGCAGCTATTTGAAGCTGGCAACGGCTTCGGCTTCGTCTTCAAAGCTGTCGAACACCGTGGACAATTTGGTGATGGTCAACAAATCGCTGATGCGTTTGGCGACTTTCAGCAATTTGACGTCGCCACCTGCGTTACGCAAAGAAGTATAACTGCGAACGACTTCGCCCAACCCACCGCTATCCATGTAAGAAACGTTTTCAAGGTTGAGAATGACTTTAACCGACTTGCTGTCAACGAGTTTTGAAACTGCATCTCTCAGCAGGACATCGCCTTCGCCGAGAGTGATTTTGCCGTCCAAATCCAAAATCGTAACGTCGCCGCTCACGCGCTCTTTAATGGTCATAACCGGGCCTCCAGAAATTATGGTTGTTATTGGAAAAGGTGTAGAAAAGCAGGCGAGAAACTAGCATAGCCCCACTTTGGTTGGCAAGCAGGTGAAGCCAATACTCCGTTTCCGACCTCTTCTCGCTCCAGTGACGACGCTGAAAGACAAATTCTTCCTTACTGGCGTACAATCCCGCCCGCCGAATTCCACAAACAATCGGAGAAAAGTTCACCTATGAAAATTCGTTATCTGATTTTGCTGTGCGTTCTGGCGGTGTCGCCGGTAATTGCTCAACCACGCACTGCCTCAACTCGCAACCTGCAACTGCCGCGCATCGCCAAAGCGAAACCACGCAACATCGTCTTCATTCTGACCGACGATCATCGCTATGACGCGCTAGGATTTTTGAAAAGCCAAGCCTTTATCGAAACGCCGAACATGGATGCGATGGCTCGCAATGGCGTGTACATGAAAAACGCCTTTGTGACGACAGCGCTCTGTTCGCCTTCACGGGCTTCGATTTTGACTGGAATGTACGCTCACCAACATCGAGTCGTGGACAACAACAATCCGGTTTCCGATGACCTGGTTTTTGTCTCGCAGTATCTGCAACGATCCGGTTACGAAACCGCCATGATCGGCAAATGGCACATGGGCGGCGAAAAAGACGATCCGCAACGCGGTTTCGATCATTGGGTCAGTTTCAAAGGACAAGGAACGTATTTGCCCAGCCGAAACGGTTTGAACGTCAACGGCAAACACGTCCCACAAAAAGGCTACATCACGGACGAACTGACCGATTACGCGCTGGATTGGCTGGGCGGCAGAAAAGGCGACAAGCCGTTTATGTTGTACCTGTCGCACAAAGGCGTCCACGCTGATTTCGTACCCGCCGACCGCCACAAAGACAAAGCGAAAAATCTGCCTTTTGCCGCTCCGATGACAATGAACCCGGCCAACGTCAAAGACGCTCCGATGTGGGTTCGCAATCAACGCAACAGTTGGCACGGCGTAGATTTTCCATACCACAGCGATTTGAACATCGAAGCTTATTTCAAACAGTACGCTGAAACTTTGCGCGGCGTGGACGACAGCGTAGGCCGCGTGATGGACTGGCTGAAACAATCCGGCAAGTTGGACGAAACGCTGGTGATTTATATGGGCGACAACGGTTTTGCCTTCGGCGAACACGGGCTGATTGACAAGCGCACGGCTTACGAAGAATCCATGCGCGTACCTATGCTGGTGCAATGCCCGCAACTGTTCAAAGGCGGCACGACCATAGACAAAGTCGTTGCCAACATTGACATCGCTCCGACCATGCTGGAAGCCGCCGGATTACAGGCTCCAAAGCACATGGCTGGGAAAAGTTTTATTTCTGTGGCTCAGGGCAAATCGGCGGAATGGCGTACCGGATTGTTGTACGAGTATTACTGGGAACGCAATTTTCCGCAGACGCCTACGCTGCACGCGCTGCGCGGCGAACGGTACAAATACATTCATGTGCATGGATTGTGGGACACGGACGAATTGTACGACCTGCAAACCGATCCGCTGGAAACCACCAACCTGATTTTCAGCGAAGCGCATCAGGCCATCGTCAAACAGATGAACGAACAGTTGTTTGACGTGCTGGCTGAAACTCAGGGAATGTATTTGCCTCTGTACCCGGATCGTGGCGGCAGCAATCGGTTGCGGCGAAAAGGCGGCTCCAAAGAAGCCGTATTCCCGCCGCAATTCATCCGCGACAAAGGATTGACCAATCAACAGCACAGATAATCCGGCAATTTTAGCTGGCGGGTTCTGTAACCATTTTCCAAATCTGAATATCCACCGGTTTGGCGACCAAATCGCCGATTCCGGCACGGAACGCTTGGATGTGAGCCGATTTGGCGTGTTCGTCCAATCCGGCCAAACTCGTCCAGTTTTCATAAAACACGAACTTGGTCGAATCGCTGGCCAGTTGATGCAGGTCATAATTGATGCAGGCGGCTTCGGCGCGAGTGGCGGCGGTGACAATTTGCGCGTGTTCAATAAACGCGGCTTCGGTTCCGGGTTTGACTTCGATGTGAGCAATGACAGTGACTTTTTCTGAACTCATTGAGTTGTTGACCTCGTGAAATTGGAGTTGATGATTTCGGCAAACGCCGCCGCGAATGTGCCATCTGGGTTGGCGGCTGGCAAGCCATAGTTTTAAGAAAAAACTTCCCGCAGATCACGCTGATAACGCGAATGAAGCGGCGGTTTATTCAGTCATAGCATCAACCGCTCTATTGAGCCGCCTAAAGTAATCGCCAATCTTTTTTCCGACTATCTGCGTTCATTCGCGTTATCCGCGGGAAAATCATTCTCTCAAATTCTATAAGCTTGCCAGTTCCCTGCCGCAAGACGATACTTGCGCCTCACTTTCGATCATCAAACCGACACCCAAATTATGACTACTGGCTATCTGAGCTTGGTTCTGCACGCGCACCTGCCGTTTGTGCGCCATCCTGAATATCCCGACTTCCTGGAAGAAGACTGGCTGTACGAGGCCATCAGCGAAACTTACATTCCGCTGCTGGTGGCGTTCAATCACCTCCGCGACGAAGGCGTGAAGTTCCGTCTGACCATGAGCATGACGCCTCCGCTGTGCGAAATGCTCAGCGATCCGCTCTTGCAGCAACGTTACGTCCATCACTTGGACAAGCTGTGCGAACTGTCGGAAAAAGAAGTCGAGCGAACCCGACGCGAAGCTCCGCAATTTCACGCCGCCGCGTTGATGTATCGCAACCATTTCAACGAATGCCGCGACGTGTTTGAAAATGTCTACCAGCGAAACATCGTGCGCGGGTTCAAAGAGCTTCAGGACGCGGGCTATCTGGAAATCATCACCTGCTGCGCGACGCACGGATATTTGCCGTTGATGTCGAACGAAACCGCCAAGCGCGCGCAGATTCAAATCGCCCGCGAAAATTACATCAAACATTTCGGACGGCCTCCGCGCGGCATTTGGCTGGCGGAATGCGCCTTCAATCCCGGCGATGACAAATACCTGCACGAAGCCGGCATCAAGTTTTTCATCGCCGACGCGCACGCGATTTTGTACGGCACGCCGCGTCCGCGACGAGGCATTTACGCGCCGGTCATCACGCCGGAAAGCGTTGCCGTGTTTGCCCGTGACACCGAAACCAGCGAACAGGTCTGGAGTTCGGAAATCGGCTATCCGGGCGATCCCGATTACCGCGAGTTTTACCGCGACCTGGGTTACGACGCGCAGGATTTTGAATACATCAAACCTTACCTGCACGACGACGGCGTCCGACGCAACATCGGCGTCAAATATCACCGCATCACCGGCAAAGTTGATCTGCACCTGAAAGCGCCTTACGTGCCGGAATGGGCGACGAACAAAGCTGCCGGACACGCAGCGGACTTTCTGGCCAATCGCCGAGCGCAAGCCGGACATTTACATTACACGTTGGGACGCGCGCCGCTGATTCTGGCTCCTTACGACGCGGAGTTGTTCGGTCACTGGTGGTTTGAAGGGCCGCAGTTTTTGTTTTACCTGTTCAAAAAGCTGCATTATGACCAGGACGATATTCAGCCGATTTCGCCAATTGATTACCTGCAGATTTATCCCGAAAACCAGCGGCAAACGCCATCGGCTTCGTCGTGGGGAGCCGAAGGGTACAACCGCGTCTGGATCAACGCCGAAACCGATTGGCTGTATATGCATCAGCACGCCGCCGAACGGCGAATGGTCGAACTGGCCGCAGCGTTCCCCAATGCCGACGGCCTGTTGTTGCGGGCACTGAATCAAGCTGCGCGCGAATTATTGCTGGCGCAATCATCGGATTGGGCGTTCATCATCACCACCGGAACGATGGTTCAATACGCGGTCAAACGCTTCAAAGACCACATTCACCGCTTCACGCGGATTTATGAGATGGTGAACGCCAACGCAATTGACGAAAGCTGGTTGGCCGAAGTCGAACGCCGAGATACGATTTTTCAGGAACTGGATTACCGCATTTATTTTCCGATTGCTTAATTGCAATCGCTTTCAAAAGGAAATTTCTTATGCCTTTACCGGACTCTGAGCAAAACCTGACTAACAAACAACTCAATGCTGATTCAAAACTCGATGAACTTGATGTCGAAGAAGAAGATGGCGATGAAGAGTGGGATGACGACGATTGGGATTATGAGCCTGATGACGATGACAGGCGCGTGATGGCAATTTTTGGCGCCACAGACCATCCGCCCGATGTTTCTGCCCAAACACTTGAACTGTACCGAACGTACCTGCTTCAAAATATGACGCTGCCTTGTCGCGTTACTGGCCGGGAAGATTTCCCATGGGAGGAGCGATTTTTCTTCGGTTACGGCAGCAAAAAAGAACATGCGGAATTGAGGAAGACGAATCCTTCCTATGAAGACCATTTCGATTTGCTGGGGTTTGAGGAAGACCCCGACGAAGATGACGGCATCCTGGCCAAAATTCGACGAGTGGGCGACAAGAAGCAATTCCTTTTTGGCCTGGATTGGTTGAAAACGGTCACTGATAAAACTCCTAATCATCAACTCCTGGACGATTACGTGACCTGGTATGTTAATCATCGCTGATGAGCCAAAACCGTCTTCTCATCGAAGCCGCTTTTTCCATTGAACAGCGTGCCATCGCGCGCGGTGAAGTTGCATTGCCCGCACAACCGGACTTCATGTTGCTGCATGTTCTCAGCGCGCAACCACCGACGCCGAATTCAGGCACGATTCTGCTGGTCAATCCGAACCAAACCGCGACGCTGGCGCTCAATCAGCGAAAAACCGAATTGCTACTGGTTCGATTGAAATCGGAATTGCTGGTCGAAACCGCTGCCCGATTGCGGCTGTATCAAACCGGAGCGCATCTGCTCTTTCGTTCGCCGCTGGAACCGCTGACGGACGATAAGCTCGGCCACACGCTGCAAACGATTGCGGCGGAATTGGAATCCGGTTCGACCGGCTGGCGGGAAATGGTCGCTTCGTCGGTGAATCAACTGGCGGTTCATTTGCTGAGAACGCACATCAACGTGCGAAGGTCGGATGAAATGGAATTGTCGCGCGTCGGACTGGTGGATCGCCGATTGCGCCGCGCCATTGAGTTCATGCACGACAATTGCGGCAAAGAATTATCGTTGGCTGAAATTGCCGCCGCGGCTTACTTGAGCGAATTTCACTTCGCGCGACTGTTCAAGAAAATCACTGGCGAAACTCCACACGCTTACTTGGCGAGTTTGCGAATTGAGCGTGCTCGGCGCTTGCTGGCCGAAAGCGATTTGTCCATTGTCGAAGTCGGCTCGGCAGTCGGGTACGCCAGCCAAAGCCATTTCACCAAAGTCTTCCGCGAAGCCACCGGAATGACGCCGCGCGCTTTTCGCCAAGCCGCCAGTCGTTAGCCCGCCTGTCGCTTATTCTTAAGACTTTTCGTCCCGGAGCCAGTCGCGGTCAGACCAGAGAGTACGCACATGACTTTGTTTTTGTCGCGGTCGCTTGGCTTATCGCCGAGACTCACGATAAGTTACCGGCTCGCAATCTCTCAAAATTCAGGAAACAGCCCGAAAGGCTTCGGTTCGCACAGCGATCAGGAAAGCATTCCGGAAAAAGCACTGCACAAACTTGGCCGCGTTAACCGGGAAATCGCTGTAAATCTGACGAAGGCGAAATGGTTATTTGAGGAGAAATTGAGATGAAAACATTCAGCGTGTCACTTGTTGCCCTCTTGATCGTGCTGACGGCGGGAGCGCAGACTCGCCCGAACATTCCGAATTTCGACCGCGCCGTACCGCTTGAGGAAAAAGGCGAAACGACCGCCAATGCGAGTTTCGGCGATCTGGACAGCGATGGCGATCTCGACCTTGTATTGGCAAAGGGACGCCATTGGCCGTTGATGGAATTGGTGCTGCTCAACGATGGCAAGGGCAGCTTCAGTCAACGACACAATCTCAGCGACAAAGTGGATCGAACCTACACCGCCGCGCTCGCTGATTTGGATGGCGACGGCGATCTTGACCTTGTGGTAGGCAACGATGCGCCGGATGAAAAGGTTGTGTACTTCAACGACGGCAAGGGGCGTTTCAGTTTGGCGGGCACGTTTGGCGAGGCGAAGTGGACTACGCGCAACGTCACAGTGATTGACCTCAACCGCGACAACCGTCCTGACATCGTCGTGGCCAATCGTGGTGGCCCGCAGAATCGCAGCAGCAATTACATTTGCATGAATGATGGGCGCGGTCGCTTCCCCGCGTGTCGCGTGCTTTCGTCAGAATCCGCCACGACCATCGCCGCCGGAGACCTCAACGGAGACAAGCTGCCCGATCTGGTCGTGCCGCACCGCGATGGCGGGCAGAGTTACATTTTCATCAATGACGGTCAGGGCGGATTTGCCGCGAAACATCCGTTCGGCCCTGACAAATCGGCTACGCGCGCCGTTGCGCTCGGCGACCTGAACGGCGATGGACGGCTCGACATCGTCCTTGGCGATGAAGCGCGCGGCGGCGCATTGCTTTATTTCAATCAAGGCAATCTGAAATTCGCAGAGCCTGTCATCATCGCGGAGAAGCCATACATTCTTGGCGCGCTGGCCGTTGCTGATTTGAATGGCGACGGCCAAACCGATGTGGTGTTGGGGAATGAAAAAATGCCGAGCGCGGTGCTCATCAATCAGGGAGTAGGGGATGGCGCGGGGCGCAAATTCACGCTCGTTCCGTTTGGCGGCAAACAAGGCGAAACCAATCCGCCCAGCCAAGAAACAGCGCGGCAGGGCACGCCAGGCGCTGTGTATGGATTGGCGATTGGCGATGTCAACGGCGATGGTTCGCCGGACATCGTCGCCGCGCGGTCTGGCGCGCCGAGCATGCTTTATCTCAACTCTCTGACATTGAAACCGAAAGCACGCTCGTCCAAATAAGGAGGAAATTTTATGGCACTTTCCCGTCGCACCTTTTTGCAAACATCGTTGGCCGCATTGCCCGCCGCAACATTGGCCGCCGCTCCTGAACAAAACTGGCCAATGTTTCGCGGCCCCGGCGGGCGTGGCGTCGCTGACGGCTTTCCCACCAGTCTGACTTGGAATGCTGACCCATCAAGCAAAGCTTCCGGCGTGTTGTGGCGCGCCGAAGTGCCGGGCTTGGGACATTCCAGTCCGATTGTTTGGGGCAATCGGATTTTCGTCGCCACCGCCGTGCGTCTGGCGGGCAAAGCGCCGTTGAAAATCGGCTATTACGGCAACAGCGACGCGGCGGATGATAACGACGAACAGCGTTGGGTGGTGTTGTGCTTCGACAAAAAATCAGGGCGGCGATTGTGGGAACGCACGCTGCATACGGCCAAGCCTGCAGCTTCGCGGCATACGAAAGCGACGCACGCCAATACGACCATCAGCACGGACGGCAAACGGCTGGTCGCCTGCTTCGGTTCGGAAGGGCTGTATTGCCTTGATCTCACCGGCAAGCTGCTTTGGCGCAAAGACCTCGGCGTCATCAACGTCAGCAAGTACGGCATCGGCTGGGGCTTCGGCAGTTCGCCCGCGTTGCATAAAGACCGCATCGTGTTGCAGTGCGATGCGCCCGCCAATCCGTTCATTGCGGCATTTAGTCTGGCCGACGGCAAAGAGTTGTGGCGAGTTGCGCGCAAGAGTGATTGCGAACGCAGTTGGGGCACGCCGCTGATTCATCACGATGGCGCGCGCACGCACGTCGTCGCCAACGGTTGGCCGTTCATCGTGGCGTATGATCTGGCCGATGGCAAAGAACTCTGGCGACTGCGCGGCGGCGGCGACAATCCGATTCCGACGCCCTTTGTCGCGGATGGATTGTTCGTCGTGACCAACGCGCACGGCGGCAAAGCGCCGCTGTTCGCCATTCGCCCAACGGCGGCACGCGGCGACATCTCGCTGGCCGAAGGGAAAACCAGCAACGAAGCGATTGTCTGGTGCGCGCCGAATGGCGGCTCTTACATTTCGACGCCGGTCGTTTATCGCGGCTATGTCTACCTCGCCAATCACAACGGCGTGCTGCGCTGCTTCGATTTCAAGACCGGCGAAAAGATGTACGAAGAGCGACTGGGGCCGGGCGCGACGTGTTCGGCTTCGCTGACGGCGGCGGACGGCAAGATTTATTGCCCCGCCGAAGAAGGCGATGTTTACGTCGTCAAGCCGGGTCCGAAATTTGAAGTGCTGGCCAAGAATCCGATGGGCGAACCGTGTCTGGCGACGCCCGCGATTTCACAAGGCGTGCTGTACTTTCGCACAGCGGCAAGTCTGATTGCGGTGAAGTAACTCCGATTAAACACTATTTCCGCATCTGGTAATCACCATTGAATCTCATTACTACGAGTCCGTTATGAAAGCTCTGAAACTTTGCCTGAGTTTGTTGCTCGTCGTTTTCGTCCTTTGTTTCGTCTGGTCTGCGCCGCGTTCGACGGCTGCGATGCAGGACGTGCAATTCAACCGCGACATTCGCCCGATTTTTTCCGACCGCTGTTTTTACTGTCATGGTCCCGACGAAAAGAATCGCAAAGCCGGGTTGCGTCTGGACACTTTTGAAGGCGCAACCAAAGACAGAGGCGGGTATCGCGCAATTTCTCCCGGCAAACCCGACGAAAGCGAATTGATGAAGCGCGTGACGGCGCACGACTCCAGCGTTATGCCGCCGGCTTCTGCCAAAAAAGCCGCCATCACTCCGCAGGAAACAGATTTGCTGCGCCGCTGGATCGCGCGAGGCGCAAAATACGAAGGCCATTGGGCGTTTCAACCAATCGCCAAAATCCAACCGCCCGCCGTCAAAAACACTCGATGGATTCTCAACGACATTGACCGGTTCATTTTGGCGCGACTGGAACAGGCCGGGTTACAGCCTTCGCCGCAAGCCGACGCGCGCACGCTGATTCGCCGCGTGTCGCTGGATTTGATTGGCCTGTTGCCGCAACCAAATGAAGTCGAAGAGTTCGTCAAGGCGTTTGGCAGAAATCAGGACAAAGCCTACAGCGAACTCGTCGAACGTTTGCTGGCCAGCCCGCATTACGGCGAGCGATGGGGAAGGCATTGGCTGGATCAAGCGCGTTATGCCGATTCCAACGGTTACACGATTGACGGCGAACGGGTGATGTGGCCGTACCGCGATTGGGTGATTCAGGCGTTGAACGATGACAAGCCCTTCGATCAATTCACCATCGAACAACTTGCGGGTGATTTGCTGCCCAATCCTTCAGACCCGCTAAAGGCCAAAGCCCAGCTTGTCGCCACAGGTTTTCATCGCAACACGGTCATCAACGAAGAAGGCGGTGTTGATCCCGAACAGGCGCGCGTTGAACAAGTGATGGATCGCGTGCAAACGACCGGCGCGGTGTGGCTGGGGCTGACCGTCGGTTGCGCGCAATGCCATTCGCACAAATTCGATCCCATCCAGCACAAAGAGTATTACCAGATGTTCGCCTTCTTTAACTCGACGCTGGATGTGAACAATCAAGGCCCGATTGTCCCCGTCCAACGCGGCGAAATGTTCGGCAAGCCCGAAACGATTTCGGAACCGACTGTCGCCAGAGGCAGGCAAATGCCAATGGGCGAGTTGAAACAAGGCGATTGGGAGCGTCAGGAAATTGCGCGACTGGAAAAAAATCCGGCGGTGATTGCGCCAAACAAACCAGTCGAATGGGTTTCGTTCGATCCCGTCAAATTCGACACCGAAGCCGCCGGTAAATTGCAGCGTTTGGCTGACGGTTCGTTTTTGATTACGTCGAACGCTTCGGTGAACGACGCTTATCGGATTCTGGTCAGAATCGCTTCGCCGCGCGTCGCCGCCGTTCGATTGCGCGTGTTGCCGCACGAAGCTTTGCCGAAAAACGGACCCGGTTTGGGCGCAGACGGCGGATTTGCCTTGAGCGAGTTTTACATCGAATCGGAAGGCGGCAGCCATCGGTTCAGCGACGTGTTTGCCGATTCCGAGTTGACTGAATTCCCTGCCCGCGCTGCCAGCGACAACGACCGTCGCACGGCTTGGGCCATCACGCCCAACGCGCAATCGCACGAAGCGGTCTTTCTATTTGGACAAGGCAAAACTTTCGCCAGCCGCCAAATCCAGTTCATCCTGCGCCACGAAGCCGAAACCAGTCGCGGCATAGGCCATTTCAAACTCGAAATCGCTACGGAAACTCCGCACGATGCACGCGGAGCCGCATTGCTGGCGGCGTTGAAATTGCCACTCAACGCGCGTTCGCCGGAACAGCAAACGATTGTGGATGCGGCGTTCGCTTCGGCGCGAGCCGTCCGCGAACGACAAGCGGGCAATGCCGTAATGGCCATGGTTATGCGCGACACCAATGTTCCGCGCGAATCGTACATTTTCACGCGCGGCGATTTCACGCGCCCGGATAAAACGGCTGGCGTGTTGCAACCAAACGTTTTCAGCGCGATTGCTCCGGCTCTGCCAGCAACAACCCAAACACGCACGCGGCTCGATCTGGCGAAATGGCTGGTTGATCCAGCGAACCCGTTGACTCCGCGCGTGACTATGAATCGCATCTGGATGCGTTATTTCGGGCGCGGCATTGTCGAAACCGAAGAAGATTTCGGCACACAAGGCGCGCAGCCAACGCATCCTGAATTGCTCGATTGGCTGGCAACGCAGTTCGTCAAAGGAGTCGGGAGTCGGGAGTCGGGAGTCGGGGCGAATACGCGGTACGGAACCCGAAGTGGTAGCGACGGGGTAACAACTTTGCCTACGCGCGCCTGGAGCCTGAAAGCCATTCACCGCCTGATCGTCACCAGCGCGACATACCGCCAAGCTTCGAACTTTAGCCCAGCGTCTAACACCCAGAATCTGGCATCTTCCGCCGATCCCAGAAACCTGCTGCTTTCGCGTCAGGAACGCTTTCGCGTCGAAGCCGAAATCGTGCGCGATGCCGCTTTGAGCGCCAGCGGTTTGTTGAATCCCAAAATCGGCGGCCCCAGTGTGCGTCCGCCGCAACCTGATGGCGTTTACGCCTTCACACAGAACCGTAAAAACTGGATGACGGCAACCGGAACAGAACGCTTTCGCCGAGCGATGTACACGCACTTTTTCCGCAGCGCGCCGTATCCGTTGTTTTCGACCTTTGACGCGCCGGATTTTCAACAAGTCTGCACGCGCCGACATCGTTCGAACTCACCACTACAATCGCTGACGCTGGCCAACGACCCGGCGTTTTTGGAAATTGCTCAAGGGCTGGCGGCTCGTTTGGTGCGCGAAGTTCCCGGTGAGTTTGCGGCGACGCTGGATGCTCGATTGCGACATGCATTTGCGCTGTGTTTCAGCCGTCCGCCGGATGCAATGGAATTGACGGCGTTGCGCAGTTACGTCGAACGCCAGGTGCAAAGCTTCGCCAGCCAGCCCACAGCCTCGCTCGTGAGCGCAGAGTTGACGAAAGTCGGGTTGACCGAAGCACAAGGGGCAGCGCTGACGGCGGCGGCGCGGGTGCTGTTCAATGCAGACAATTTCATTACGCGAGAGTAAAAGGCGACAACAACGGAAGACTTCTTATGGATCAACTCAGATTTGATTTCGGTCTACAAACTTCAGTACATCAGCTAACCAAGCCGACTGGCTATAAGGGGCTGTACGGCTTTCATAAGTACTGGGGTAAAAAACCAGCAGAAACAGTTAGCTTTCTGATTGAGCAGTTGTCGAGGCCTAGTGAAGTTGTGCTTGATCCTTTTCTCGGCTCTGGCGCGATTGTGAGAGAAGCGCTCATGCGCGAAAGGCGAGTGATCGCATGCGACCTGAACCCGACAGCAATTGAGTTGGCCTGTTTGGTGACAACCCCTCCAGCGGCAACAGCCGTGCGACAATCGCTCAAAGAGGTAGAAGTAAGGGTGCGACAGGAAATAGATAGTTCTTATCTGCTAGCTGATGGGGCTACTGCGACGCATTATCTCTGGCAAGAAAATCAACTACGTCAGGTTTGGACTAAAGGCAGCACCGGTAGGTTGAGAATTGAACTGCTTCCCACCACAACCGACTTTGCCGTGATTGAGAAATTTCAAAACTACCAACCCAAAAGCTTGAGTACCTTGCGTCTTTTTCAGAACTCGCGCATCAATTCCTTTGAAAACATGCAGTGGGGTGATCTATTCACAGGACGTGCTTTGAGAAACCTTGAGTTGTTGCGTAGCACCATTCTTGAGATTGCCGATGCGCCTGTGCAGCGCGCGTTGTTGTTGGCACTCACGGCGGCTTCAGGGCAAATGTCTAAAATGGTTTTCGCGATTGAGAATCGCGGGAAGACCTCAGGCCGCAATGGAAATGGCCGTGTAGAAGTTGGTAGTTGGGTTATCGGATTTTGGCGTCCCGCTTTGCACTTTGAGGTTAACGTCTGGAACTGCTTTGAGAACAAAGCACATGCTTTGTTACGTGGACTTCAAAATGAAAGCAGCTATCGGCAACCGCCACGGGTTAGCCACCAGCCCCTGGATGTTTTGGATAAGCGAGCCGACGTCAGTTTAGTAAATGCTGACGCGGTGGAATTTCTCGCCACACTGCCGGCTGGCACGGTTGATCTGCTTGTCACCGATCCACCTCACGGCGATCGCATCCCTTATTTAGAGTTGAGCGAAATATGGAACGCCATTCTGAATAGTCCAGCTCAATTAGATCGAGAAATCGTCGTTAGTAATGCACGGGAACGCGGTCATACCCCTGAGCGTTACGCCGAAAGGATGAAGCGCGTTTTCGCATTGGCGGGGCAAGCACTTTCCCCCAGGGGCCGTGTCGCAATGATGTTTAATTCGCGCTCCGCGCAAGAATGGGATGACATGCTAGCAGCCACCCAAGCGGGAAACCTTTCTTTCTGCGGCGGTTTTCCGATGGCCTATTCAGCCGGTTCTGTCGTTCAAGACAATCGCGTTGGCGCGCTTAAACATGATTACGTTCTTGTCTTTTTACCTTCCCAAAGCTCCGGTCAAAGCAATGTGATTTGGAAGCAACTCAAAAACCTTCCACACTGGACAGACAAATTACCGAAGCTAGGAGAGAAGTAATGCCGTTTTCATTTTCTCAAGCCGAACGGGCGTATAAAGAAGATCGGATATCGGAGTTGGGCGCAGATGCCGAAGGATTGCGTTTCTTGCTCCTTCGTTCGCTCTCGCGGGCTGAACATCTGGATAAGTTAACGGGTGAGATCGGCCTTGATATGAAGGCCGTGGCACGCCATCAACGGCTTCAACATGTGTTTGAAAGCGGCGTTTCGCTGCAACAACTCGAAAACGCCATTCGTGTTATTCATGCGGAGGAGCGAGCAGTGCGGGAACCAAACGAAGCCGCGCTAATCACAGAACTTTATAAAATGCATGCGTTTGATTGGGGCGGTTTACACCAAAACTCGTTGGAGAAAACCATCGTAGACAATTACGTCAAAAAGATCGTTTTGTTTGACCGGCTCAACGAAAGCATAGACAACGAACTGCTGGCGAGTATGCGCGGTTACGTGCAGTGCTCGTGGTACAACCACTGGACTTCGATCATCATTGAAGACATTTTCAAAAGCCATCTGCGGGTGTTGCCTGCCGTGGGGAAAATCAAAAAGGTGGATTTCTTTGTCGCAGGAGTTCCTTTCGACCTGAAAGTCACTTACCTACCAGAAGGCTATATAAAGCGTAAAAGATCTGCTCAAGGGCTTCGCCCAGAGCTTACGTTGTTGAAGCAAGAAGCCCGCAACCTTGCCGTTCACTTTGATACGAATCTCTCCGAAGCGCGTTTGCTTGAGTTGCTGTGGTCTCGCCTTTCAGACAACCCCGCCGAAAGCCCGCAAAATCTGATTCGAGAACTTACGGAATATCGCCGTTCCGCGCTCACTGAATGCGTTAGAAATCCTGATGAACTCATTCGATGGCTTTATGAGAATCAAGGCGTTCGACGTTTCGATGCGTCAAATCGATTATTTCTTGTACTTGTCAACACGCAAAATTACTTTGCTTCTTGGAAGCTGAAGCGAGCTAAAGACCTGCTTGAACGTGACATCGGTATTTTTCTGGGCAACGTGCAAGACAACCATGTCGGGCGGCGAATTTCGTTCGATTGGGAAGGGCAAAAGTTTGAAGCTGTTAGCGATGTGATTTTTGTTCAGCATGGTTCGTGAAAAGAAGGAGGAAGTGAAGATGTTGAAATGGTCTGAAGTGCTTCGCTTGGCTCGAGACGGGAATTTGAAACCGGACACTAAAGTCGTCAAAACTGACGACGAGTGGCAGGCGCAATTGACGCCCGAACAGTATTACGTCACGCGCCAGCACGGAACCGAGCGCCCGTTCAGTTCCGAAATGTGCAGTTTGTTCGAGCCGGGTTTGTACGCTTGTGTCTGTTGCGACACGTTGCTGTTTGACGCAAGCGAAAAGTTTGAAAGCGGAACCGGCTGGCCTTCGTTTACGCAGCCGATCAAGGAAAACGCGATTGCCTACAACGAAGACACCAGTTACGGCATGTCGCGCGTAGAAACTCTCTGCAACACGTGCGACGCGCATTTGGGACATGTCTTCCCAGACGGCCCCGAACCCAGCGGATTGCGCTATTGCATGAATGCCGTCGCCTTGAAAAAGGTCAAAGGAGGCGCAAGTTGATGCGCGAATTTCTGAACCAATCTCTGTGGATGGCTTTATCGGCTGCGGTTGTTGCTGGAGCGATGGCTGCGCCTGTGTTGGCCGCGACGTATGTTTACGTCAGCAATGTGGAAAGCAGCGACATTCACGTGCTGCAACTGAATCGGCAAACAGGCGAATTGACGCTGGTCGAAACCGTGGCGATTCCAGGCGTGGTCAAAACCGGAATGTCTACGCCGTTGGCGGTCAGCCCCGACAAACGCTTTCTTTACGTTGCCTTGCGCGGCGAACCCCAAGCCGTCATTACTTTTTCGATTGACCCGAAAACCGGCAAACTGAAGTTCATCGGCAGCGGTCCGTTGGTGGACAGCATGCCGTTCATTGCCACTGACCGCACCGGGCGTTGGCTGTTGGCGGCTTCGTATCAAGGCCACAAGTTCACGGTCAGCCCGATCAACGCGCAAGGCATTGTGCAACCGACGCAGCAGATTTTAGAGAATCACACCAACGCGCATTCGATCATGCCCGAGGCCAGAAACCGTTTCGTGTTGGCAGCTACGCTGGGCAATGACCTGTTCAATGTTTTCAAGTTCGACGCAAAGACAGGCAAGCTGGCCCCCCACACGCCGCCTTCGGTTTCGGTCAAAGCCAAAACCGGCCCGCGCCATTTTGTGTTTCACCCCAACGGCAAGCTGGTTTATGTGCTCGGCGAATTGGACGCGACGATTCACGCCTTTGATTGGGACGCAACGAAAGGCCAATTGAAAGAGAAACAATCCATCAGCGGTTTGCAGCCGGGAACGGCTGGGCGAATCGCCGCTGCGGATTTGCACATCACGCCCGACGGCAAATTTCTTTACGCTTCTGAGCGCACGTCCAGCACGATGGCTTGTTTCAAAGTAAACGCGGCGGATGGAACTCTGACGCTAATTGAAATCATTCCGACCGAAACGCAACCGCGTGGATTCAACATTGATTCTTCCGCGCGATTTTTATTCGTAGCCGGTCAGCGTTCGCACCGAATGACGGCTTACAAAATAGAAACGACCGGCAAGCTGACGAAGCTCAAAGAATATGCCGTTGGCAAAGCTCCCAATTGGATTGAGGTTGTAGACCTACCAGCACGCTAAATACCAAACTTAACAGAGGAAATTTCATGACCACACGACGAGAGTTCACTCAAACAATTGCGGTAATTGCTGGCTGCGCGTTACTTGACGCCAAAAGAACCTTTGCTATGAACTGGAATAAGGATGACTGGTTTATGCCCGACGAAGGCGATCCGCACCAACGCACGTGGATGGCTTTCGGAGCCAGTGAAAAAATCTGGGGCAGAAAGCTGCTGCCTGAAGTGCAGCGCAATCTGGCTGCGATTGCCAAAACGATTGCGAAGTATGAACCGGTTTCGATGCTGGTGCGGCAACGCGATTACACCATCGCAAAAAAACTGATCGGAACATCAGCCGTCGAATTGATCGTTCAGCCAATTGATGATTTGTGGATGCGCGACACCGGGCCCGTGTTTGTCGTGACGGAAACCGGAAGCAAAGCCGCGATTGATTTCAATTTCAACGGCTGGGGTGAAAAACAGGAACACGATCTTGACGCAGAAGTCGCGGGTTTCGTCGCTGGACGCGCGCGCGTCAAAACGCTCACGACCAAACTGGTGCTGGAAGGTGGCGGGATCGAAGTGGACGGACACGGCACGGCGATCATTACCGAAAGCTGTGTGCTGAATTCCAACCGCAATCCTGGCGTCTCAAAAGTCGCTTGCGAAGATCAACTGATGGCGTTGCTGGGACTTGAAAAAATCATCTGGCTGCCGGGCATCAAAGGTAAAGACATCACGGACGGACACACAGATTTTTACGCGCGGTTTGCCAAACCCGGCGTCGTCGTTGCGGGATACGACCCTGATCCGAAATCGTTTGATCACGCCGTGACGAAAAGACACTTAGACATGCTCAAGGTCGCCACAGATGCGAACGGCAAACGTCTGGAAGTGGTTGTGCTCGAAGCCCCCAAAACAACACGACCGGCCTTTCAGAGCGAAGATTTCGCGGCTGGCTATATCAATTTTTATGTTTGTAATGGCGCAGTCATCATGCCCGAATTCGGCGATATGCGCGCCGATGGGCTGGCCAAAGAAAAGCTGCAATCACTCTTTCCCGGTCGCAAAATTGAGACGATCAACATTGACGGAATTGCCGCTGGCGGCGGCGGCATTCATTGCGCCACGCAGCAAGAACCAAAGGTCTAAATCCGCCGGCAAGCTAATGGCAATTGGCAGAAATACAGAGAACCGACATGGAACAGTCTTCACAGAATCCAAACGAATTACGCGATGCAACGCGCCGTCACTTTTTCGGGCAATGCGCCGTCGGACTTGGTTCGATTGCGTTGAATTGTTTGCTGGCGCGCGATGGTTTCGCTGAGCCACAGAAACCGCAGATTGATCCAGCCAGGCCGATGGCTGCGCGCAAACCTCCGCTCGCGGCTAAAGCAAAGCGCGTAATTTATCTGTTTATGGCCGGAGCGCCTTCGCAGTTGGAATTGTTTTCAGACAAACCGAAGTTGCGCGAATTGACCGGACAACCGCCGCCGCCGAGTTTGATGAAAGGCAAACGCTTTGCGTTTTTGAAAGGCAACGAAACATTGCTCGGCACAAAACGTAAGTTCGCTCAGCACGGTCAATCGGGAATGACTCTAAGCGAATTGCTGCCGCATCATCGCCGCATCGTGGACGAAGTTTGTTGGTTGCGCGGAATGTCCACAGACGTTTTCAACCACGGCCCGGCCAAGCTGTTTATGAACACAGGCTTTCAGGTTCCGGGGCGACCTGCGTTTGGCGCTTGGGTGACTTATGGGTTGGGCAGTGAATCGCAAGACTTGCCCGGTTTCGTCGTCTTGCAAAGCGGGCGGCGCGGCCCGCGCGGCGGAGCGCCTTTGTGGGGAAGCGGATTTTTGCCGACCTCGTTTCAGGGCGTGCCTTTCCGCAGCAGTGGCGATGCGATTTTGAACCTTCGCAGTCCCAAAGGAATGTCGCGCGAACAGGAACGCGATTTTTACGACACGGTCGGCGCTTTGAATAAAGCTCGGCTGGAAACCACTGGCGACCCGGAAATTATGACGCGCATCAACGCCTACGAAATGGCTTTTCGCATGCAAACCAGCGCGCCGGAATTGATGGACTTGAGCAAGGAGTCTCCCGCGACGCTCGACCTTTACGGCGTGAAGCCCGGCGAATCCGGCTTTGCGGCAAATGCTTTGCTCGCTCGGCGAATGATTGAACGCGGCGTGCGCTTCGTGCAGCTTTATCACACCGATTGGGATCATCACGGCGAAGCTGGCAACAACCTCGACGGCGACATCGAAGCGCGTTGCCGCGAAGTGGATCAGGCCAGCGCGGCGCTGGTTCTTGACTTGAAACAACGCGGCTTGCTGGAAGACACCATCGTCATCTGGGGCGGCGAATTCGGGCGCACACCAATGGGCGAAGTCCGCGCAACGACCGGGCGTGACCACTTCATAGATGCGTTTACGATTTGGGTCGCGGGCGGTGGATTCAAAACTGGCTACGTGCATGGGGAAACCGACGAACTCGGCTTTGGCGTGGTCGAAGGTGGCACTCACGTTCACGATTTGCACGCGACGCTGCTGCATCAACTTGGCTTTGACCACGAACGATTGACGTATCGTTTTCAGGGGCGGGATTACCGTCTGACAGACGTTCACGGTCGCGTTATTCGCCAGGTAATCGCATAAAGATTTGCACCGCTCCAAATTGCAAAGACGTATAAACCGATTAGCTCAAACCGATTTTCTGGACACAAGATAGGAGATATTTATGACACTTTCACGCCGCTCATTTCTGGCGACTTCGTTGCTGGCCGTGCCAGCAGTTTCGATGACATTCAAACCGGAACAGAACTGGCCGCAGTTTCGCGGCCCCGCCGGGCAAGGCATTGCCGAAGGTTTTCCGACGCGAACCAGTTGGAACGTGGACGCAACAGCGGGCAAGACCGAAGGCTTGTTGTGGCGAACCGAAGTTCCGGGACTCGGCCACGCCAGCCCGATCTTATGGAAAGATCGCATCTATCTGGCAACGGCGGTTCCGAAATCCGGCAAACCTTCGTTGCGCATAGGCCTGTATGGCGACATCAAACCGGCAAAAGACGATGACGAACAGCGTTGGTTGATTCAGTGTTACGACAAGAAAAACGGCAAGCTGAAATGGGAGCAGATGATTCGCAACGCCAAACCCTCGACAGTGCGCCACGAAAAAGCTTCGCACGCAAACACTACGCTGATAACTGACGGCAAACGGTTGGTGGGCTTTTTCGGAGCCGACGGGTTGTATTGCATGAACATGAAAGGAAAGCTGCTGTGGCAAAAAGACTTGGGACGCATCAACGTCACCTGGCGCAGCGTGGCCTGGGGATTCAGCAGTTCTCCGGCTCTGCACAAAGACCGCATCGTCGTGCAATGCGACGATCCGAAAGACCCATTTCTAGCCGCGCTGAGTTTGGAAGACGGCAAGGAGCTTTGGCGAACTTCGCGCAAAGGGGTTTGCGAAAACAGTTGGGGCACGCCATTGATTCATTCAGATGGGAGGGCCGACGGCGGGCGCACGCAAGTTGTCGCCAACGGTTATCCGTACATTGCTTCTTACGACCTGGAAACCGGCAAAGAGCTTTGGCGGCTGAAAGGCGGTGGAGACATTCCCGTGCCGATGCCGTTCGTGGCTGATGGTTTGATCGTGCTGACCAATGCTCACGGAGGCAAAACGCCGCTGTTTGCCGTTCGCCCTTCGGCAACGGGCGACATCTCGCTGGCCGAAGGAACGACCAAAAATGATGGTGTCGTTTGGAGCGCACCGAACGGCGGCGCGTACATTTCTACGCCAGTGATGTACGGCGGTTATTTGTACGTGGCGAATTACAACGGAGCGTTGCGCTGTTACGATTTCAAAACCGGCGAAAAGATGTTTGAAGAACGGTTGGGGCAGGATGCCGTTTGCTCAGCTTCGTTGATTGCGGCGGATGGCAAAATTTATTGCCCAACCGAAGACGGAGTTGTTTACGTTCTGAAAGCCGGGCCGAAACTGGAAGTGCTGGCCAAAAACAATCTGGGCGAGCCGTGTCTGGCGACTCCGGCAATTTCTCAAGGCGTGATGTACTTCCGCACGTCGGGCAGCTTGATGGCGATTGGCTGATCGAAGCGGCGTGAGCCAAAATGCAAACCACAAAAAGCTCAAAAGGCGCAAAAGAAATCCAATGCTCTTTTGCGCCTTTTGTGTTTTTTGTGGTTGGGATTCTTTGCCAGGAAAGAGTTTGTTAAGTTCGCTGAAAGCCTTTCTCGATTTCTTTGGCAGTGATTCGCAGGATGATCGGGCGTCCATGCGGACAAGTCGCCGGATTTTCTTTCTTCATCAATTCATCAATCAGCCAGCGCATTTTTTCAGGAGCCAACTGCATATTGATTTTGATAGCCGCTCGGCAAGCCAGGCTGGCGGCGATTTCGGCGCGAATTTCATCCAGCGACAAACCTTTGCGGCTGTCTTCAATCGCGTCCAGCAATTCCAACAACAACGTCCGAGCGACGCCCGCGCCCAACATTGCCGGAATGGCTTTGATGGCGATGGTGCGGCCAGACAACCGGCCAAGCTCGAAACCATTTTCTTCAAGCTCCGGCAAGAGTTGATCGAAGGCCGTCGCCTGTGCCGGAGACAAATCCAGAGTTTCAGGAATCAGCAAGCGTTGCGTTTCGACTTTTTTGCGACGCAGCGCGTTCCAATGTTGTTCAAACAGAATGCGTTCGTGCGCGACATGCTGGTCAATCAACAACAATCCGGTCCGGTCGGTGGCGATGATGAAGCTGTTGTGCATTTGGCCAAGCGGATTCACTTCGTCGGCAATCAACGTCAGGCTTTGCGCTGGTTTGAGTTGAGAGTTGGATTCGGCGGCTTTAGCTCCCAGACAACCCAGCCGATGGCCGTATAGTTGCAGCGGATCAGGTTCGATGAAATTGGGCGTTTCAGCGAGCGGCGGAGTTTCTTCCATGATCGGAGTTTCAGCATCAATGCGCTCTTCGCCAGGCGCGGCAATGATAGGGGCATCGCTGCCGCTCAAATCCATTTTCGATTGCTGCGGAATCGGCGGCGGAGCTTGAAGTCTGAAGGCCGTGCGTAATTCTTCGCGCGAAATCTGCGGCGGCTTTTCGTCGAAGATATGCGAACGAAAAACTTCCTGCGGTTTGGTTTGCGGTTCGTGTTCAGGCTTGGCGAATAAGGTCACGGCGGCTTTGGATGAACCAATTGCCGAGCGCACGGCGTCGCGGATCAAATCGTAAACAATTGTGGAGCGAACAAAACGGACTTCGGTTTTGGCCGGGTGAACGTTGACGTCAACTTCGTGCGGAGGCATTTCGACAAACAGCATCGCCGACGGATAAACGCCCGAAGGAATCATCGCGCGATAAGCTTCGATCAAGGCGCGGCTGATGACTTTGTCGCGGACGTAACGACCGTTGATGAAAAAGTATTGGCTGTCTTTGGTCGTTCGCGTAGCCGATGGCGAGGACACAAAACCACGCACACGCATATCTCCAGCTTCGCCGCCGACTTCGATCAAACTGGCGATGAATTCTCCGCCGAAAAGTTGATAAGCGCGTTCGCGCAAATCAGCGGCTGGCGAAGTGCGAATGCTTTCGCGGTTGTTGTTCAACAGACGAAAAGAAAGTTGCGGATTGGCCAGCGCGTAATGTGTGACCAGATTGGCGATGTGAAAACTTTCGGTCGCTTCGGATTTCAGGAATTTGCGCCGAGCCGGAACGTTGAAAAACAGGTCGCGGATTTCAAACTCGGCTCCGGGAGTGAACGCGATGTCACGCACGCCGAGCATTCGCCCGCCGCTGATTTCAATTTCGCTGCCGACGATGTCCGTCGCGGTCTGAGTCCGCAGTCGGACTTTGGCCACCGAAGCAATCGAAGCCAGAGCTTCGCCGCGAAAGCCGAGCGTGACAATGGATTCCAGGTCTTCGGCAGTTTTCAGCTTGCTGGTGGCGTGGCGTTCAAAAGCCAAAATCGCATCGTCGCGCGACATGCCTTCGCCGGTGTCGCTAATGCGAATCAGGCGACGCCCGCCGGATTCGACGGCGATTTCGATGCTTTTGGCTCCGGCGTCAATTGAATTTTCGATCAACTCTTTAACGATGGAAGCCGGTCGTTCGACGACTTCACCGGCGGCGATTTTGTTGGCCAAACTGTCAGGCAGGACGCGAATCTTTGACATTGTGATTTGGTGCGGAACAGTGAGCGTGAGCGACTTGAGCTTTTCTCAGAACGCATTTTGCGTCATAACCTGATCGCTTGCTCTCAGGCATTCGGCAATAATTTCCAGTTTGTAATTGAAACCGCGGCGATGATAATTGACTGCCAATTGATGAACAACTTACCCCCTTTGCAAACACGATTAACAGATCGTTGACATAACGATCATGGAGGGATTCCATTATGAAACTGATCCGTATAGGAAATTTATTGGCGGCTCTGTTTATGCTGTTCGTCGTCACAACAGCGGCGTCCGCTCAGGAACGGGAGCTTTCGATTTTGGTCGGGCGGCTGACCACAGGCGACAAAGGCATTTCCGGGCCTCAGACAATCCGGGCAGCTTTTGACGGCGCGGTGTCTTACGAAATTACTTATGGCCGCCGGTTTGTCGAAGGCCAACTCGTCAATCTTTATGGCGAGTTGCTGATCGCCGGAGCGCCCAGCACTAAAATTCGTGTGACGAACGCCGTCCTGCCGAACAGCTATTCGTCGCTGTTTTTCACTCCGGGATTGAAACTGAAGCTATTTCCCGGCGGAGGTCTTTCACCATTCATCGCCGCCGGTTTGGGTATGGGGCGCTATTCGGGCGATGCACAAAGCTCAACCGGGCAAAATGTCCCCGGCGATCAAGCCAACACGACCTGGGCGTTTAGCTACGGCGGAGGCGTGGATTTAAACATCGTCAATAACTTCGCCATTCGTGGCGAAGTCCGCGACTTCATCACCGGCAAACCCAAATTCACGGCTCCGTTTTTCGACAAGAGCCAGCACAACGTCAACGTCGCCATTGGTGTCGTTTTCAAATTCTGATCCACTTCAAATTAAGGCCTGGGTTTCTTTCAAACTCAGGCCTTCCCTTCTTGCCTGCCTGATTCCTTCTTTCCAAGTCGTTTCTTTAGCTTAACCCATAAATGTCCAGATTTTGACCTAACTACTACCTGCGAATAATTAAACTAGCCCTCTATACGCATAATTGTCAAAATTCTATATTGACAAAACTTGAACAGGCAACTATTTTCTAAACCGGCTCGCGGAGAGAGTCTGGGTTGAAATTTAATTCAGACAGAGGGAGGTCACAGTTTTGGGCAATTAAATTCAGTTCCTAACTGTGCCAATTAACAATTACGAAACGAAACAAGGAGAAAAATTCGTGAATCTGAAAGCTAAGATTTCTGGTCTGTTCCTGGCTTTGGCCGTTTTCGCTGGAGTTGCTGTTATGCCGGTGGCGGCGAATGTGAATGCTGACAAAGACATCGTTGATACGGCTGTTGGCGCTGGCAGCTTCAACACGTTGGTGACTGCGGTCAAAGAAGCCGGATTGGTCGAAACTTTGAAAGGCAATGGGCCATTCACTGTCTTTGCTCCAACCGACGAAGCGTTTGCTAAAATTCCCAAAGCGACGTTGGAAGGTTTGCTGAAAGATAAAGAAGCCTTGAAAAAAGTTCTTCTCTATCACGTGGTTGCAGGTAAAGTGATGGCTGCCGATGTGGTGAAAATCAAAGCTGCCAAAACTGTTCAAGGTTCATCGGCAAAAGTGACTGTCAAAGACGGCAAAGTGATGATTGATAATGCCAATGTCATTAAAACCGACATCGGTTGCACAAATGGAGTTATCCACGTCATTGACACCGTGATTATGCCGAAGAAGTAGAAAGATCAAGCATTTAGAAACCAAGTTTTATTGTGCGGCTGGAGGAAAATTTCCTCTGGCCGCAATTTTTTCTTGAATGAAGATGGCCGAAGGAAGAGGAAATTCCTGAAAAATTTGCCATCAAGGCAGGAAATAATTGCAAACTCGATAAACCGGTGTATGATTACCTTCTTAAGCCCAAAATCCAAAATAAGCAGGAGATAAACATGAAGATATCCGACCAAACCCTGAAGATGATTAACCAGCTTACGCCTGGGATCCGTGTCAAAGTTGATAAAGTCATCCGCACGCACGTTGCCGCCTGTATGAAAACCGGCAGCCCGATTGAAAACCTCGACCGTCTGTTTATTGAAGCAGTCGAGATCGTCAAACTAGAAGAACGCTGCCCGGAAATGCGTTTTGAGTACTCCGCCGAATGGGAACCGCTCCGCCGTTACGAGCAATACGCCAGCCCACGTGAACTGTAATCATCCCTTCTTACTATTTGTAACTTCGCCGCTGGCGAGTAGCAATTCATTCCGAAATTTCGGGTGATCGGGTCAAATCCTGGTCACCCGATTTCTTTTTGGCGCTTTTGTTTGGCAAGGCGGACTTTGAGATACTGCGTGAGGTCAAATTCTTCATACATTTTTTCGAGGTCTGCGATGAAACTTACTCGTTTCGCCAAGTACGCCTGGGGCGTGCTGGCATTCAATCTTGTCGTCATTTTGTGGGGAGCTTACGTTCGCGCCAGCAGTTCTGGTGCGGGCTGTGGTAGCCATTGGCCGTTATGCAATGGCGAAATCATTCCGCGAACTCCAACAATCAAAACAGTGGTCGAGTTTTCGCATCGCCTGACCAGCGGCCTGGCTTTGTTGCTGACCGTAGGCTTGCTGGTTTGGGCGGTTCGTCTGTTTGCGAAGCAACATCCGGCCAGGAAATTCGCATGGCTTTCAATGCTGTTTATGCTGATGGAAGCCGCAGTCGGAGCCGGATTGGTGCTGTTTGAATACGTCGCCGAAAACAAATCCATGGCTCGCGCGCTGTGGATGTCCGGCCATTTAATCAACACGTTTTTGCTGGTGGCGATGCTGACGCTAACGGCCTGGACGGCTTCGACCGAAAATCAGGTGCGGTTGAAACAGCAAGGGAGCATCAACTGGATTTTCGCCGCAGCCTTTTTTGCGACGCTGGCGCTGGGAGTCAGCGGAGCAGTCACGGCGCTTGGCGGAACACTCTTTCCAGTCACTTCGTTGGCCGAAGGTTTGAAACAGGATTTGTCGCCGACTGCTCACGTGCTGATCCGTCTGAGGTTTTTTCACCCTTTCATCGCCATTGGCGCCAGCGCGTTGTTGATCGCAACTGCGGCCATTGTACGAATTTGGCGTACCGGCAAGTGGACGAAAACACTTTCGATTTCGCTGATCGTGTTGGTGCTGGTTCAGCTTGGAGCCGGATTGGTCAACTTGCTGTTGCACGCGCCGATCTGGTTGCAGATTGTGCATCTGCTGCTGTCGGATTTGATCTGGATTTCGCTGGTGCTACTGGCATACACGGCGTTGGCGCAACCGTTGAAAGAAGTCTTTGGGTCAGCCCCGCGATCAGTAGAAAGCGGACAAGTTCAATTGTCGAATTAAGAAAGGGGCACTACCGTAATTAGTGTGGGTATTAGCTCCGTTAGGAGCGACCTGTTTATAGAAATGAGGCCGCGAATCTCCCAAGCTCCGTTAGGAGCGACCTGTGCCACAGGCCGCTCCTAACGGAGCTTGGGAAAACCAGATACGACAAGCTATAAACAGGTCGCTCCTAACAGAGTTGGCCATTTACGCACACAAATTACGGTAGTGCCAAGAAAGGAAGTTTATGGCAACCAGACATCCCGCATTACTTGACCGACGACGAGCCGCATTGGCCGTGATTGATATGCAGGAAGCTTTTCGCCAAATCATCGGCGATTTCGATCAAGTGGCCACGCGCATTGCTGTGCTGGTTCAATCGGCCAAGCTGTTGCACCTGCCCGTCATTGTCACCGAACAATATCCGAAAGGGCTTGGCCGAACGGTCACGGCAATCGCCGACCATTTGCCCGAAAATTCAGAGCCAATTGAGAAGTTGTCGTTTTCAGCCTGCGGCGTACCGGAATTCGATTTGCGATTGCGCGAGCTTCACGCCGAGCAAGTCATCTTGTGCGGCATCGAAGCTCACATCTGCGTCAACCAGACGGCACACGACCTGCTGCAAAACGGCTATCAAGTCCATTTGCTCAGCGACGCGGTTTCGACTCGCTTGCCGCGCAACCGCGAAATTGCCATCAACAAAATGGCAAAAGCCGGTGCGGTGATTTCTTCGGTAGAAATGGCGTTGTTCGAACTTTGTCCGGCTGGCACGCCGGAGTTCAAGCAGATGCAGGCGTTGGTGAAGTTGCTCGACTGAGTTTGGAAAGCTACGGGACGACGGGGTTTCGTGGGTTCCGATCAGACAGAACATCAATAGCGTTTTCAACTGCCAGCATAGCCATCGCCGTTCGAGTTTCAGTTGTTGCGCTGCCGATGTGTGGCAGCAAAACGACGTTCGGCATTTCCAACAGCGGAGCCGTCACCGCCGGTTCGTGCTCGAAAACATCCAGCCCCGCTCCGGCAATGCGGCCCTGCTGCAAAGCTCTGACCAATGCGGCTTCGTCCACTACAGGGCCGCGCGCGGTGTTAATCAGGTAGGCCGACGATTTCATTTTGGCGAAGGCCGCCGCGTTGAGCAGATGCTTGGTCGTCGCTGCCAGCGGAACGTGCAACGAAATGATGTCGGAATGTTCCAGCAATTGATTGAACGTCACACGCCGAGCGGCCAGCCCGTCAATCCGCGCGCTTTGCGTCAATGGCCCGGTCGCCGCTTGCCGAGTCACCATCAACGTGCTGTGTTGCGGATCGTCACGGTAAGCAATGTCGTCGCGTCCGCAATAAATCACAGCCATTCCGAACCCGGTCGCTCGACGGGCGACGGCTCTGCCGATTCTGCCGTATCCAACCACGCCAAGCGTTTTTCCGGTCAGCCCCGAACCGAGCAGCATGTCGAAATCCCAGCCGGTGAATTTGCCTGCTCGCAGAAACGCATCCGATTCCACCACTCGCCGCGTCACCGCCAGAATCAATGCCCAAGTCAAATCCGCCGTCGCTTCGGTCAACACGCCCGGCGTGTTGGTGACGAAAATTCCCCGTTCGTGAGCCGCCGCCACATCAATGTTGTTGTATCCGACAGCGACGTTGGCAATCACACGCAGCTTCGATCCGGCTGCAATGATTTCTCGGTCAACGGTGTCGGTCAGCAGGCAGACAAGTCCGTCGGCGTCTCGCACTCCGGCCAGCAAAGCTTCGCGCGGAAGTTCGCCCTGCGTCGCGCCAACGCGATAATCGCAAATTTCACCGAGCCGGCTCATCACCGGCTCAGGAAGCTGTCTGGTGACAAAAACTGTTGGGCGCATAAATTTCGATGGTGTGGCAATTTGGAAAATTGCCACACTGTTTCTAAATCGCTTGATTACGAAGGCTGGGACAATTTGGAAAATTGTCCCACGTTAAAAATGCTCTGCCATTTTGCGGCGCAGGAAAGCCACAGATTCGCGCAATTCTTCCATGCCGTTTTCGCCGTCTTCGATGGAAATCCAGCTATCGAAGCCTTCAGCTTTCAGCGTCGAAAAAATCTTGTCGTAATCGTTCAAACCTTTGCCGATGACGCCGTGTTTCAGGTTCTTGGCGTAGCCCATCGAACCGTCTTGCGATTTCAAATCTTCGATTGTGCCGCTGATCAGATAACGATCCGAAGCGTGCATCGTGACGACGCGATGTTTGACTGCGGCCAAAACATCCAGCGGGTTTTCGCCGCAGATGATCGAATTCGACGGATCGAAATTGACGCCGAACCACGGCGAATCTTTCAGCAACGGATGATTGATGACATCCAAAAACACATCCAGATGCTGAGCAAATTCCGGGAATTTCCAGTAACCGTCTTTGTAATGGTTTTCCATGTTCAAGACGATGTTGCGTTCGGCGGCATACGGAATCACCTGATTGATGCATTCGACGGTGTAACGGACGCCGTCTTCGCGCGAAACATCTTCGCGGCGTTGACCGGAAAGCACGCGGCAAAACTGTCCGCCGAGTTGCGCAGTCAGATCAATCCAGAACCGTTCCTTTTCCAGTTCCTTTTCGCGTTCCGCCGCGTCGTGCTGGGTGAAATCCGGCGAACAACACATCATCGGAATTTCCAGCCCCTTCGAGTCGGCGTGTTGTTTTACCTTGGCGACATAATCCGGTTCGAAGCTGGCAAAAAAGCCTGGATACATCTCCACGCCGTCAACGTCCAGCGTGGCGGCCAGATCAATCCAGTCGAATAAAGACATGGTGCGATGTACGCACAGGTCATCCATAAATGCTTTAGGAAATGCGCTCAGTTTGGGCATGTAAACAGGTTCCTCAAATAGTAAGTTTCATTCGTTGATACGCCTCGACCAATGTCGAATCGTCCAAGGCGATCTCGAATTGTTGCAGTAAATCTTCGATGTAATTGTGGTCGAGCTTTTTTCCCTGTCGGGCGACGACCTTTCTGGCGTCTTCGTGGTCGTAAGCTCTGGTGGAGATCATCTTGTAATGCGAATCAAGGGTTAAAGCAGAGCATATAGAAGGCTGCGGTCAGTTTCCCGTAGCAGTGGACTCGTAAGCCTTCACTAGAACGAACCCTTGCAGCATTCTGAATGCCAGTTTTCTCCACCAACCAATTGAACATTGAC
>JANRKX010000078.1:0-88037 GCA_033763255.1 Acidobacteriota bacterium
GGTTCGGACGAAAAAATCAAAGCCGAAGCGCAAAAACGTCTGGACGAAGTTCAAAACCAAAAAAAGAAGGGATAATCACTCACACATGTCATCCACTTGTCCGTTGTTAGTTGTCGGCTCCGTAGCCATTGACGCCATCAAAACGCCGTTTGGCGAACGTGACCGCAGCCTTGGCGGTTCCGGTTTGCACTTTTCCGTCTCAGCTTCGTTTTTTACCGAAGTCGGCGTCGTCGCCGTCATCGGAGACGATTTCACTGCCGAAGACGAAGCCGTTTTTCACGAACGCAAGATCAACATTTCCAATTTGGAACGCATTCCCGGCGGCAAAACCTTTCGCTGGGCGGGCGAATACGGGTTCGATCTGAACACGGCCAAAACGCTGGATACTCAGCTCAATGTGTTTGCTGATTTCCAGCCGAAGCTGTCCGACGTTGCTAAGAAAACGCCGTTTCTGTTTTTGGGCAACATCCAGCCCACGCTGCAACGCGAAGTCCGCGAACAGGTGGATTGCAAATTCGTGGCGATGGACACCATGAATCTGTGGATTGAAATCGCGCGCGAAGAATTGCTGAAAACCATCGCCGTCGTTGACGCTATGATTATCAATGACGCCGAAGCCCGCGAACTGGCCGGAGAATCCAATCTGATCAAAGCCGCGCGCAAGATCATCAGTTGGGGACCGAAAATGCTTGTCGTCAAACGCGGCGAATACGGCGCGGCGTTTTTCACCAAAGACAGCTATTTCGCCATTCCCGCCTATCCGCTGGAAAGCGTTTTCGATCCGACCGGCGCAGGCGACAGCTTTGCCGGAGGCTTTATGGGCTATCTGGCGCAATCCGACAAAATTGATGACGCCACGGTTCGCCGCGCCATCATTTACGGTTCGACGATGGCGTCTTACAACGTCGAAGAATTCAGTTGCGACCGCTTGCGCCGCCTGACGCCGCAGGAAATCCGCGACCGCTTCCACCAGTTCAAAGAATTCACGCACTTCGAGATTTGACCGAATGGCAAAATCCGGCGGTTTTTATGAGTTTGCCAGCCCAGAAAACTACGACAGTCCGAAAAGCTCACTCGACTTGCACAGTCGTCAATGGCGACAACAGCGAAGTCCTGAAGAAGTATGTCAATCAGGTTGATTTGCTGGTGACTTCGCCGCCTTATGCCGATGCTCGCAAAAAACATTATGACAGTGTTCATCCCAATGATTTTGTCGAATGGTTTTTGAGCTTCCACGAAGCCTTTTACAACGCGCTAAAGCCGAACGGCAGTTTGGTCATCAACATCAAAGACAAAGTCGTTGACGGAGTTCGTCACCGTTTTGTCTGGCGGATGATCGAAGCTTTGTGCGATCAAGGTTGGTATTCGATTGACGATTACATCTGGCACAAAACCAATCCGATGCCGGGTTATTGGCCGACTCGACTGCGCGACGGGTGGGAGTATTGCTTTCATCTGTCGAAATCCAAGAAGCCTTATTTCAATGCGGACGGCGTGCGAAAACCGATTGGCGATTGGGTGGAATCGCGGTTGAGAAAGCTGGGCGAAAACGATTTGAGCCGCCACAACTCGGTCAATCAAAGCGGTTTTGGTCGAGATATTTCCAAGTGGGTTGGCAAACAAACCGTGCTTCCGTCGAACGTGATTAGCCTGGCTTTGGTTGGGAAGAATCAGGGGCATCCGGCGGTGTTTCCGGTTGATCTGCCTCTGTTTTTCATCAAGCTGCTTTGCCCGGAAGACGGCTTGGTGATTGATCCTTTCGGCGGCAGTGGTTCGACTGGATTGGCTGCTCTATCAGCGGGTAGGCGTTGCGTGTTGATAGACAACAACGCCGAATACTGCCAACAAGCCATCCGGCGTTTGCGCGAAGAAGGCGTAGCTGAAGATCACGAGGTTCAATCCCAAAAGCAGGTAAAACCGCAGCCAGACCTTTTCCAGAAATCCTGACAATGCGATTCCATAAATTCCAAGCTCTTGGCAATGACTTTTTGATCGCGTGCGAAGCTGAGTTGCGGGCGGTGACGGAAGATTTTGAAGCCTTCGCTCGGCAAATTTGCGACAGGCATTTTGGCGCGGGAGCGGACGGCTTGGAGTTGTTGCTGGATTCGCCAAGAGCCGGAGCTGATTTTGAAGTTCGATTGTTCAATGCTGACGGCGGAGAAACTCCGATTTCCGGCAATGGGACTCGGTGCGTTGGAGCGTATTTGTATTTGATTGAAGGCTGGGACAAACCGGAAGTTCGCATTGCCACCGGCGCGGGCATCAAAACGCTGAAGCCAGTGGAACGAAGCGGCAACCGGCTGGTGTTTGAAACCGAAATGGGCACGCCGCGATTTCGCAGCAGCGAGATTCCGATCAGTTTGCCAACGCCAATGGAGCGAGTGATTCGACAGCCATTGGATGTGTTGGGGCAGACGGTGGAAGTCACTGCGACCTCGATGGGGAATCCGCATTGCAGCCTCTTCGTGGAAGATTTCGATCAATTGGACTGGCGACGGCTGGGCGCGGCGTTGGAAGTTCACGAAGCGTTTCCCGACCGAACCAACGTCGAATTCATTCGCATACTCAATCGCCACGAAATCGAAGTCCGATTTTGGGAGCGCGGATGCGGTGAGACACTGGCTTCGGGAACCGGTTCTTGCGGAGCGGCGCTGGCCAGCATGTTGAACGAAAAGACCGAGCGAAAGGTCAAAGTCATCACCGCCGCCGGAGAGTTGATTGTCGAATGGCGCGCGGACAATTCAGTCATTCAAACCGGGGAAGCCTGCGCGGTGTTCAGCGGCGAATGGCTGGCTTAACAAGGAACGTGATGAGCAATCAACCCGAAATCAACTTTGTCGCGTTGGCGCATTTTTCCAATTCGGTGCAAGCCGGAATGGTCAGCGAGTTGTTGGAAAACAACGGCATCGCTTCGATTTTGCAAGGCGTGAATTTTGGCGGTTTGGAACCGTTGCTGATGCCCGGCGGGTATTCCGAAATCACATTGTTGGTGGCGGAATCGGAGCTTGAACGCGCTCAACAGCTTTACGATGCTTTTTTTGACCAGCAGGCCGATTCCGTGCTGGCGGAAGACTCAGAGTTGCCGGAGGAGCCTTTGCAATGACCGACGCTCTGGTAGTCATCACCACGACTGAAACCGAAGCCGATGCCGAACGACTGGCTCGGTTGTTGGTGGAAATGGAATTGGCAGCTTGTGTGCAGGTGTTGCCGCGTATGACTTCGATCTATCGCTGGCAAGGCAAAATTGAACAATCCGGCGAAGTCCTGCTGCTTATCAAAACCACTCGCGCGGCTTATCCCCGGCTTGAAGCCGCTATCAAACAGAATCACAGTTACGAGACTCCAGAAATCGTCGCCGTGCCGGTCGAAACCGGTTCAGATGCGTATTTGAACTGGCTGAAAACGTCTGTCAAACCATAACGCCACGACGATTACTGTAGCCATTCTCTGACAGCGGCTTAATATATCTTGCCCTGAACCGCAGGTTTTGTGTAAATTACAGCCAACGATCCCCTCGACAATTCGTTTCTTAGATCATTGCATTGACTGCTCGGCCCACAGAGCTTAACTGAGCCAATGATCGCCCTTTTCCATATTTTGCTGGCCGGTTGCGAATAAAAAAATGCAAGCAGCGTTCGGTGTGGCTGAATCATCCGACGCAATGATCTAACTAATTTTCAAAAGTGTCTCAAGGAGCAGAAAAACAATGATGGCTATGCGAGTCTTGGTAATTGAAGACGAACAGAAAATGGCTGATTTGATCAAACGCGGTCTCGAAGAAGAGGGGATGCAGATCGAAACAGCTTTTGACGGAGAAACAGGGGCGCAAGCTGCGCTGACTGGCAATCACGATCTGATAATTCTTGATCTGGGGTTGCCCGGACGCGACGGGTTGCAGGTGGCGCACGATTTGCGCGAAGGCGGATTGAAGACACCGATTCTGATTCTCACCGCTCAGGACAGTACCGAAATGAAAGTTGCCGGTTTGGATACGGGCGCTGACGATTACCTGACCAAACCGTTTGCCTTTGCCGAATTGCTGGCGCGCATTCGTGCGTTGTTGCGCCGGACGCATACCGAAGACACCACCAAAATCCAGATCGGCGATTTGGTGTTGAACCTCATCAATCGTCGGGCTTCGCGTGCGGGCAAGGAAGTGCAATTGACCAACAAGGAATTTTCCCTGCTGGAATACTTCATGCGTCACCCGGATGAAATTCTTTCCCGCGAAACTTTGTCTGAAAAAGTCTGGGAAGAAACTTTCGACACGTTGACCAACGTGATTGACGTGTACATCAATTACTTGCGGAACAAAGTGGATCGCAATTACGAACCCAAGTTGATTCACACTGTGCGGGGCATTGGTTACATGCTAAAAACGCCCAGCGTCGAATCGCAAATGGTTGCAGAAGCCAAAGCGTAATTTCGTGAACGACAATCTTCTGAGACGGGTTTGGCTTCCGTCTACGCCGAAGATGGCGGGACAATTTTCAACATTGTCCCGCCACTCTTTTTCAATTTATCTGGCGGCCAAACCGGCCAACAAATTCGACAATCAGCCCCATGCCTTCTCTTAGACTCAAGCTGACAATGTATTACCTGGCGATTCTTTCAGCAGTATTGTTGCTGTTTGGAACCGCCCTTTTCTTTTATTTATCGGGCAGTCTGTTGACGACGATTGATCGCGCGATGGCGTTTCAGGTCGAAAAGATAGAAGTCGGCATGGCCGCAGGAGCGGACATTGATATGTCTGATCACCCGCTGATGCAGAACCCTGAAGCTCAAGAGGATTTGCTGCCACTGGCGCCGCACGTGTACCAGATCATCAATGAGCAGGGAAAAGTGACTGACGGGGAAATGGTGAGTCCGAAAGATCATTTGCCGGTTGACGCCAACGAACTGATGAAGCTGGAAGTCGGAAAGACGATTTTCAAATCTGTTCGGCTGAGTTCGGGCGAATCGCTGCGCGTAGCGACTCGACGGGTCAAGGATTACGATGGCGAAGGAACATATTTCATCAGGTTGGGGCAATCTTTGGCGGCAGTGGAAAGCGCACGTCGTCGAGCCTTGATCGTGTTGGGAATTGCGATTCCATTGGCGTTGTTGTTGGGCAGTTTCGGCGGATTGTTGTTGGCGAATCAGGCCTTGAGTCCTGTGGATCGCATCACCTGTGCCGCCGAACAAATTGCCAAAGGCGATTTAACCGAACGGGTTCCGATGCCTGCCAACGCTTCGACGAAGCTGGATGAAATCGGGCGGTTGGCGGCGACGTTCAATCACATGATTTCGCGGTTGCAAGCGGCGTTCGAGCGGCAAAAACAATTCACATCGGACGCTTCGCATGAACTGCGGACTCCGCTGGCGGTGATGCGCGGCGATATGGAAATCGCACTTCGCCGCGAACGTTCGCCGGAAGAGTATCAGCGGGTGCTTGGTTCCAATCTGGAAGAAATCGTCCGGCTGACCCGTTTGATCGAAGATTTGTTGATGTTGGCGCGCGCCGATTCCGGGCGAGTAGAGCTTCGCTGCGAACCGGTAGACCTGAACAAACTTTGCCAGCAAATGGCCGATTACATCACGCCGCTGGCTCAGCAACGCGACCAAACGCTGAGCTACGATTCGCCGAATGCTGAAATCACCGTCAATGCCGATTTGCAGCGCATCAAACAGATGCTGCTGAACCTGTTGGACAACGCCATCAAATACACTCCGCCGGGAGGCAGCGTGACACTTGGGCTGAAAACGGAAAACAATCAGGCCATTGTCACCGTTGCCGACACCGGGCGAGGCATTCCCGCCGAAGACCTGCCGCACATCTTTGAACGCTTCTTTCGCCGTTCCGCCAAAACCAGCGACCGCACCGCCGCCGGGTTCGGACTCGGACTTTCCATCGTCAAATGGATTGTTGATTCGCACGACGGTCAGATCGAAATCAACAGCCAACAAGGCGCGGGAACCACGTTTATCGTTAAACTGCCTTTGTTGGGCTGACGCCGGTAAAACAAAACGGAGTTGTAATTGCTCAGCCGTTTCCGATCTGCCTTTTGGGGAAACCCGCCTTATGCCGAAATGGACTTCAGTTGTTTTTCGATGATCTCGGCTGACAACGCCAAAAAGTCGTAAGCGGTGACGATGCCAACCAACTTTTCATTTTCGACAACCGGCAGACAGCCTACTTTTTGACTTCGCATTATGTTCAGCGCCGCCAACGTCGAAGTCGTCGCCGTAACGGTTATGGGGTTTCGTCTCATGATTTCCGCAACCGTCAACGGCTGAGTTTGTTTGTTCAGCAAACCGTGTGACAACAGCCGCAATAAATCTCGATGAGAAACCAGACCGACCAATCGCCCTTCGTCGTCTTCGACCGGGACGTGGCGAATGTGCCGCCAATCCATGACGCTGGCAGCCAGATCAACCAGATCGTCCGGTCGAACTGTAAACAAATCCGTCGCCATAAATTGCCCGACAGTTTGATAACTGTGATTCCATTCGCGCGAATCATCCAATTTGACCGGCAACCATTCGGCAACCGGCAAACTGCTTTGCTGTTGTTCGATCATTTGTTCGACCATCACGCGCTGACGAAGCTCCGGCATTCCCAGATTTTCCATCGCCGCCAGCGAACGCAAAGCCCACAACGCGCCGGTCTGTTCCCGGCGAACGCGGTTTTCAATCACGTCCAGGTAACGAGCGATGTCGTTGGAATCCACTCCGGCCCGGATCAGTCCTTCGCGCGCCAGCGGCAGCAATTGTTCGAGCATCAAATTCGTAGTCGGATAATTTCGCCCGTCAATCCAGCTCAATTGCGATTTCAAACCGTGCCGAGCGGCGGCGAAGAAATTTTCTTTCGCTTGATCGAATGTCATCAGCCGATGCACTTCGCCGAATTCGGCAGGCAGCGCCGTCATCAAACCGTAAAACAATGCTGCGTTCGCCATTTCATCCACCACCGAAGGGCCAGCAGGCATCGCGCGCTGTTCGATTCGCAAATGAGCAACGCCGTCTTTCACTCCATAACACGGGCGATTCCATCGCCAGACGGTTCCGTTGTGCAATCGCAGCGCCGCAAGCTGAGGCATTTCTCCACGCGCCAAAACCTCCAACGGGTCTTCATCAATTTGTTTGGTCAGCAACACGCGGAAGCGCGCAATCTCTTCGCGAAAGACTTCGATGACGGAATTGTTGATCCAGTTTTCGCCGAAACTGACGCGCGGCGGATGACTGCGAAGTTGGCGAGTGTTCGAGCGTTCGTCGGTGGAATGTTGAAACAGCGCGATTCGCGTTTCATGCCAGAGCCTGTGGCCGACAAACACCGGCGAGTTGGCTGCAACAGCCAGCAACGGCGCGGTGATCGCTTGCGCCCAGTTGTAAAGCCGCGCGAATTCTTCTGCGCCAACCTGCAAATGAACCTGAAAACTGGTGCAACAGGCTTCGAGCATGATGTTGTCGTGCGTCAGTTGCAGTTCGTCCAGGCCTTTGATGTGAACGTTAAACGCATCGCCGCGCAAATGTCGCATGGCTTGATTCAGCGCCAGATAGCGCGCGCTGGGAATCAGGTTATCGAGCGTCAAATCCGACTGGCGAATGGTCGGCAAAATTCCGATCAAGGCGATTTCGGTGTTGAAACCATTTGCCGCGCGGCGAGCAACGGCCAGCAATTCGTTGATTTCCTGTTCCATCTGGCTCAGACCGTTTCCGGCCAGCATTCGCGGCGACAGATTGGCTTCCAGATTGAACTTGCCGATTTCGGTCGTCAGCCTTTCATCGTTGGCCGCTTGCAATACCTCCAGCGCCACAGGCGCTGGGCGCATTGCGCGATCCACCAGAAACATTTCCTGTTCAGCGCCAATGCGACGCACGCCGGTTTCGATCCTGCCGGTTTCGATCATCGTTTCCAGCGCGGCCAGATCAGCCAGCAAAGATTTCATGAAAGCCTGTTCCCGATGCGGGTCACGGTCGGCGGAAACATTGTGCTCACCCATCGCTACAGCCCTCCGAATTGTTGAAATGGTCGTTCGGGAAAAAGTCAGCGAGTAAAGATGAGCAACGACTGTGCCGGGCTTGAAGGCCAAAATCCGCGTTTGTGCAGTGGTTTTCGATGGTCGGGAAGGGGAATCTTTCGCAATCGAGTTCATCTGCTGCGGAATCCCCCGCAAGGAATCCAGAAACAACTCGCTGTGTAGTCTCGTATCTTGAACCGGCTTTGAATTAGAATCCGATTTCTCAAAATCACTCATTCATCAAGAGGCGCTTATGTTTTGTCCGAGTTGCGGAATTCAAATCACCACTGATATCAAGTTTTGCAAAAGTTGCGGAGCGAATTTGCGCAACGTGCGCGAAGCCATGACCGCGCGCGGCGATCAATTCGACTGGTCGAAAACCTGGGTCGCCGAAATGTTCATGACCGAAGAAGAACGCGAACGCCGTCGCGGCATCACGCCCGAACAGAAACGCAACAACGAACTTCGTGCGGGCGTCATCACCACCGCGGTGGGAATCGGCGCAATGATTTTCCTGTATTTTTTTCTGGGAACCATCGCTCGTGTCGAAGGCGGCAAAGATGCTGAAATCCTCAGCCGCGTCTGGCTGGCTGGCATCGTACCGTTTTTCGTTGGCCTGGCACTGCTGTTCAATGGATTGTTTCTTCGCAAACGGGAATTGTCTGTTCCGCGACAAGACTTCAGACCGGCTTACCAGCAACCACCGATTCAAGAACCGCTCCCAGCCAAAACCACCGACCAACTTCTTTTGGAAGCGGAGAGAAATATCGCTTCCAGCGTGACCGAACACACCACAGCGCATTTGCCAGAAAAAGTGCTCGCGCAGCGCCGTGAGTCTGAATAACGGCGCTGCTCTCTTTCGGCAACTTGGCCAAGCTTGCCCCGCCCATTTCCAAGAATTTTCCATTCTCAAAAAAAGTGCTTGACGGCCTAACTCTGCCTAGATAGAGTTAAGGACATGCAACGCAACCGACTACCTTCTGAGCAAACAAAAACAGTGCTGTTGGCTTTGGCGGAAGACCCAACCGCTTGGCGACACGGATATGAGTTATGCCAACAAACCGGACTCAAAGCGGGTTCGTTGTACCCAATTTTGATTCGGTTGGCAGATCGTGGCTGGCTGGAAACCAAGTGGGAAGAAGAAATCCCCGTCGGACGCCCGCCGCGACATCTGTATCGTCTGACCGAAATCGGGCTGGAACAGATGAATGAAATTGCTGCGGAAAAGATGGAAGTCGCCAAAGCGAAGCGCGTTCGATTACGCCCACAAACGGAGGGCGCGTCATGAACAACGGCTTGTTTGATCCTGTCATCGTGAGTTTCGTGTTCACGCCGCTGACCGTCACAGGTGCGGTGTTATTTGCACTTTGGTGGAGGCAAATACGCGACTGTCGCGCGGAATTGGATGCGCCGGGATTGTTGTTGACCTTGGCGGTGCGGGCAACGCCCGAAGCGCGGCGGAACTGGGGCCAGGCGATGTTGGCGGAACTTGAAACCGTTCAGGGCAGGTTGGCACGTTGGAGTTTTGCCCTAGGGGGCGCGCGTGTCGCGCTGTTTCCGCCGTCCGGCGAAACTTTGTTGCAACCCGCAGGACGAAGCCCGATCTTTGGAATGTTGTCCGTAGCGTTGCCTCCGCTCGGATTACCGTTCATTTACTTCGTTGCAGTGCTTATCGAAGCCATTGGCGGCAACCCGCTCACCTCGTCACATTGGAGCAATCCCGACGCAATGATGATCGTGGTGAAAATCCTTGTATTGCTGACCTTGGGTAGTTTGGTGGCAGGCGTGCCATTCGGTTTGGCAGGGTGGTTGCGGCGTGAACGGATGCGTTGGCTATCAGCGATGGGACTGATTTTGTCCGTCTGCATTTTTGCTTACTTTCTGAGCGCCATGCGTTTTCTGTCAGGAGGTGATTGATTGATAGATTGGCCTGCACTGCTTTTGACTTTTGCTGTGCGCCAGATGCCGGCGGAACGGGGCGAATGGGGCGCAGCGATGTTGGCGGAATTGGCGCAACTGCGACATCCGCACACACGCTGGCAATTTGCCTTGAGTTGCACCCGTGTGGCGCTGTTTCCCCCGCGCAAGAGCGCACTGACCAGAGGAGAAATTATGAATATCTATGTGCGGAAGCTGCGTGGCGTGACAGGAATCAGCTTGATCTGGGCGCCAGTCTGGGCGGCAATGTTTACAGCTCTCCTGTTTACCTTACAGCTCTTTCTTCCCGCCGATGGTGACGTAGGAACAATCAGGATGATGGTAATTATCGCGCAGGTCGGGTTTATTTCCGGCAGCCTCTTTGGCGTGCTCTTGTCTTTCGCCGAAAACGGGAAAGCGATTCGCAATCTCTCGTTGGGACGTGCCGCCTTGTGGGGCGTGGTGAGTTCTGCCGTGTTTCCAGTGCTGACCGGGCGGGCGAACCAGGTGTTCTGGACTTGTACGTTTGGTGCGGTCGTGGCGCTGGTGTTGGTGGCGCTCGCCCGCAAGGCCGCCCGTCGTGATGTGATGCACCCGAAACAATTCCCCGATTTCTTCCTGGACTGCGCCCTCATGCCGGTGCGCGATGCCGTCAGCCCCGCGCAGGAATCGGCAACTTGATATGAGCATCTTCTCCACCGGGCTGGGAAAATTGCCCGAAAAATTATTGGGGGCCGCGCTCCGTTGGATGCCGGAAGAACGTAGCGAATGGGGCGCGGCAATGTTGGCAGAATTGGCGCACCTGCAACATCCGCGCGCACGCTGGCAATTCGCGTGGGGCTGTGCGCGCGTCGCGTTGTTTCCGCCACGCCGAGTTGTATTCCGTATGAATGATCGAATGAAACATTGGCGTACAACTTTTGGCACAGCGGCTCTGTTCAGCTTCCTGATCGTGGTGGTGAATACGTTCCTGCTATTTATGACCGATAACCCCGAAACTCATCCGGGTTTACACGAATTTCAATTTTACCTGGACTTTTTCAGAGGGTGGTTTCTGAACACTTTAGTTCTAACCCTCATTGTGAGCGGACTGCGCGCCAGTCAATCCACGTCAATGAAACATTGGCTCATCCCGTTGAGCACGGCTACTCTTTTCGGCTTACTGCTCATTGCGCCGTTTGCGTTCATGGAATACTGGAACAATCCCGGCATTCGGTCGGGAGAATTCGCATTTCCATTTGTTCTCTTTTTCGGGCTGTGGCTTTCGCCCGCCCTCTTCTTCCTCGCTGCCACCCCCATTGTGCGCAGGCTGCGTGCTGGGGAAGCCATTTTGGCGCATCCAATTCCGTTGCTGCTGCGCGTGGCCTTTCTGGCCTTCCTGGTGCTAGGCTGGGTGAGTCTCCTGAGAGACCAGATGCCCTGTTTTCGCGGCGTGCCAAACTGCGACTAAATCGAACTAAACAACATTGGCACAACCAAAAAGAAACCACAGATGAGCACAGACAGGTGAAGAACTCAGCCAGCCTCATTTCACGCGTCGTAATGTCATTTCGTGAAACTGCCGCCAGGTTTTTCCATCCTGCGACATTTCGCCCTGCTCGAACCATTCGCCTTTTTCGGTGAGCTTGATCGTGTACCGGATGCTCATTTGCGGCACTTGCATGCGCCATTGAAAAGCGCCGTCCACAAAACTGGCTTCGGCATCCGTGCTGCGCCCGTCGGCCAGAAACGAGTTGAGGCGGTAGAGTTTGGCGTTGGCGTCGTAAGAAAGAACGCCGAGCGCGTTATGCACGACGATTTCTTCCTGCTTGCCCGGCACTTTGGTCTTGCCCAATCCTTCGAGCAGCAAAACAGTTCCGTTGAGTTTTGACTGGGCTTTTTCTGTGATCGAAGCCGTGCGACGCTGGCCGGGCACAAATTCCGTCCAACCTTCGCCCTGCCATTCGCCAACGAGAAAATCGAGTTTCTTCATTTCTTGCGCCTGCGTCGCCTGTTGCGCGAACGCGGCGACGGAGCAATTCAATATCAGCAAAAACAAAAACATTTTTTTCATCGCAATCTCCTTATTTTTGGGTGAGTAACATTTGTCGGACGACCGGCGCCAGCAGAAAGCAGGCGATGCCGGCAAATGCACCGTATTGCCAACGCCACAGGCCGATGCCGATGGCGATAAAACAAAGCACGCCGAGCACGCGCAAGGCTTGTGTCAGCGCGTTGGCGCGGCGGTTGTCTGCGGGGTTTTCCATAATCGTTTCTCCTTTTCAGTTGAGTGAAGGCGAACACCGCGACACTTTACGTCTCCGCCCGTTGTGCCGAAGCGATGAATTTCCGAACGGTAGTTTTGGGCGACTGAACGGTTTCGGCGTCATTGGCGGCGGCGGCGCTTTTTGCCAAAATCCGAAGACAATGAAGAACGACACGAACACAACAGCTTATTGGCAGAATTACCGCGCGCAGATGCTTGCTTACTTGCGTTTGCTGCCGCTGGGTGTGGTGATTGCCGCTGTGCCGTTGCTGTACAACCTGGCGGAACGATTGCGCGAAGGCACGGTTGGCATCGGCCTTGCCATCAGCACGATTTACGGTTTAGTGATTCCGTTGGCGATCTGGTTTTGCTACGGCGCATTTTACGGCGCGCGAATCTGGCTGGGTGAACGTGCGGGCGTGCCGCTGCGTTATCCGTGGATCACTTACGTGCTGATCAACGCGCTGGGTTTGTGGTTGGGTTTATGGCTGGCGTTTGCGCTCATCGAACAATTGTTTGGCAGTCAGGTTGGCGGCGGCGAGTTGCGCTTTTCGTTGTTGTTCGGCGGCGTGGCGATGGTGTTTTTCGCCATGCATTTTGCTTATCGCCGCGCGCGAGAAGAGGCGCTGGCCTTGCGCGCCTCTGTCGCCGAAGCCCGCTATCACGCGCTGGAAAATCAAATGCGCCCGCATTTCCTTTTCAACGCGCTGAACAGTTTGGCCGAATTGATAGAAGCCGGGCAGGGCAACGCGGCGGAAACGGCTTACAAGCTGTCGGAGCTTTATCGCCGCATTCTGGCGAATTCGGTGATGAAAACAGCTTCGCTCAACTCTGAACTGGAAATCGTTCGCGCCTATCTGGAAATCGAACAATTGCGCTTCGGCGCGCGGCTCAGTTACGAAATCAACGTTGCGCCCGCAGTCGGCGAAGTTTATTTGCCCGGTCTGGTGCTGCAAACGCTGGTCGAAAACGCCGTCAAACACGGCATCGCTCCATCGCTGACCGGCGGCCATCTGAGTGTTGAAATCACGCGCGAAGCCGATGGTTTGTACCTTGCGTGCGTGCGTAACACCGGACGGGCGTTGAATGCTGCGGCGCAAACAAATGGCACTGGGTTGGCGAATACGCTGGCGCGATTGACGCTGCTTTACGGCGAACGACACCAATTCACGCTTGCTTCGGACGCCGACGGGCGCACAGCGGCGAGCTTTTATTTCACGGGAGAGCGGATTGACTGAACGCAAACGCAGCTTGCCGAAACGTGTTTTGCCCAAACGCATCTTGATCGTGGACGACGAACCGTTGGCGCGGCAACGACTGGCGCGCTACGTGCTCGCCTTCGATCCGGCGCTGTTGATCGAAACGGCGGAATCGGGATTGCACGCCGTCGAATTGATCGGAGCTTTCCGACCCGACGTAATTCTGCTCGACATCGAAATGCCGGGCTTAAACGGCTTTGAGGTTTTGCAACAGTGCGCGGAGCGGCCTTTTCGCGTGATCTTCCAAACGGCTTACGACCAATTCGCCATCCGCGCGTTTGAAGAATGCGCCTGCGATTATTTGCTCAAACCTTTCACGGCGGCGCGGTTGGAACAGGCGCTGGCGAGAGCTTTCGCGCAACGGGCTGACGAAGCGCGTTTGCGTTTGCTGGAAGCGCAACTCGCCCCACGCCACGGCTATTTGCGCCGCTTCACGGTCAAGCTGGGCACACGATTGCAGCTTATCGAAGAAATGGATGTGCTCTGTTTCATCAGCCGCGATCATTACACCTGCGTTCATTTCAGCGACGCGGCTGGGCTGCACGAAGGCATAGTGGATTCGTCGTTGGCGCGTTTGGTCGAACGCTTAGACCCGGCGGTTTTTCGGCAACTGCATCGCAACAACATCGCGCGACTGTCAGCCATCACCGCATTGGCGCGTTCGCGCGCGGGCGAATGGCAAGTCGAACTCGCGGGCGGATTGAAACTGCCGGTCGCGCGTCGCCAACAAACCGCTTTGCGCGAATTGTTGAATTGCGGTTAGCTTCGCCACCATCGTTTGACGGCCAATGCCAGCAAGCCCACGACAATAAGCAGGAACAGCGGCAAGCTGACGGTCAACTTCAACCGGGTTGTCCAACCGGCGATGGCCGCAACCCACGGCAGCGGTTCCGGGAAAGCGCGGAGCAAGGCAAGCAGCAGCGAATTTTCCAATAGCTCCAACGCTCCGATCAGCAACGGCAGGTAAGCGGCGAACCACAGCGCAGAGCGCGACGGAAACAGCCGCATCAGCAAGTAACTCATCAACAACGTCAGCGCCGCCGCAGTCAGCAAAGCATTCACAGCGTCGAAATACTGAAACCGCCGATAAAGCGCGCGACCCGTTTCGCCCAATGTTTCCAGGCGTGCCGCCACCTGAGCGGCGGAATAACCGAAACGTTCTTCGAGCAACTCACCGTCTGACGCGCGCAATGTCGTGTACGGCCCGAAGTTGAAAAGGCACACGGACACGGCCAGCCAAATGATGATCGTCAACACGACATTTCGCCCGGTCGAAAGCTTCCGTAATCGGTTCATGGCCGAACCTCTTTCAATGCTTGCCCGTCAACCATGCGCGGTTTGGGCAAACGAAGAATTTGTGCCAGCGTCGGCGCGACATCCACAGTGGAGACGCGGCGATCAATGCGCGCGGGCTTCATTCCCATGCCCCAAAACAACAGCGGCACATGCGTATCGGCGCGGTAAGGCGAGCCGTGATCGGCGGCGATGGGGTCTTCCGCAATCAGCAAACAGTGTTCGCAAAATTGCAGTTGAAAGTCCGGGCCGCGCTCCGCGTAATAACTGCGCTGCCAGGCTTGCAGGAAAGGGCGCTCAGGCACATCGCCGCCCGTCAATTCGCGGCGCAGAAAAACGTCCGCGACGCCGTCCACGCGCAACAGGGCTGCGCGCACGCGCTGTTCGAACTTGTGAGCGTCAAGGCCGGCACGCGCGGCGGCGGCGTAATTCAAACCAAAGCCGCGTTCCAGCACCGATTCCGTGAATTTGAATTCCTGCTGCAACTCATCGTTGACGGCGAACAGCGCCGTTTCGAGGTCTTCGTGCGAAATGCGGCGCGCGGGCGTAGCTTTGAATTCGGTCAGGTATTCCGGGTTCGAGCGCACGCCGTGGTCGGCGCTAAGCGCGATCAGTACCTTGCCTTTGCCGGCCAGCGTTTCGGCCTGAGTCAGAAAATCGCCGAGCGCACGATCCAGCCGCAACAAATGATCCTGCATTTCGTGGCTGTCGGGGCCGTAATGATGGCCTACGTAATCCGTCGCCGAAAGCCCCAGGCACAACAAATCAGGCGCGTCGTCCTGACCGAGTTTTTCCGCGCGCATGGCTGCCAGCGCGAAATCCAAAATCAGCATGTCGTAATAAGGGCTGGTGCGCTGATGTTCCGTCTTGCGCAAAAACGGATGCGGAAACTTGCGGCTCGGCCCCCACAAACGTTCGCCGCGAAAATCATCCGGGCCACTGTAGGCGCTGTCGGGCAATAGTTTCGTCCACGCGGCGGGCGTGTTGCGCGCCGTCCAGTTCGATTCGTTGAAGGCGGTAACCCAATCGGGCAACCGCCGTGTGTAGTAATCCGACGTGACCATCAGGCCGGTTTTCGGTTCGTACCACAACGCCAGATCGGGCCGCTGGCCGCCCAGCAACACCGCCGCGCGATCTTTGCCCGCGACTGAAATCACTTTCGACGCGGGCGAAGCCGCCTTCAACCAATCGCCGACGGCTTTGACCATCAAATGTTTTGGCGAAGCGCCGCCGCCCGCGCCCGCTACGGGCTTGGCGTTTGCGTCCGCCACGCAATAAACGGTTTGTTGCGACTGCCGATCAAACCATTCGTTGGCCGCGACGCCATGCCTGCGCGGATAAGCGCCCGTCGCCAACGTCGCGTGGCCGGGAGCGGTTTCGGTGCGGGCGTAATTCAAATCGGCGTTGGTGAACACGCGGCCTTCGGCGTAAAGGCGTTTGAATCCACCCGTGAATTGCCCGCCGAAGCGCGTGAAGTAATCGGCGCGCATCTGGTCAATCGAAAGCAAAATGACCAGCTTGGGTTTGTTCATTTGCGCGGCGGCGCTCGGCAATGCCAGCAACGCGAACAGCAACAACAACACGTAAAAGCTTCTTCGCGACATGCGTTCCTCCTTGTTATTGCGGCAGCGCGAACGCCACAACGTGGTCGCCGCGTTTAGTCCCAAGTTTGCCGTGACCGCCCGCACAAACGACGACGAATTGTTTGCCTCCGACGGCATAAGTCATCGGCGCGGCCTGGGCACTGGCCGGCAGTTGACCTTCCCAAACCACTTTGCCGGTTTCAGCGTCGAAGGCGCGCAGCTTGTCGTCCATCGCGGCGGCGATGAAGACCAATCCGCCCGCCGTCACCATCGAACCGCCCAGATTGATCGAGCCGTATTCAGCCGCTTTGTTGCCAATCAAAGCGAGTTGCGGAATGCGTCCGAGCGGCACGTCCCAGCGAAATTCGCCCGACGCCATGTCCACCGCCGTCAGCTTTCCCCACGGCGGCGGAATGCACGGCGTGCCGGTCGGCGACATCAACGGTTCGCGGTACATTCCATAAGGCGTGCCGGTTTGCCGCGCGAATTCGCCTTTGACGCGATTGGTTATGCCGTCCGTGCGCGTTTTGTCGAATTCGGCGCGCGGAATCAGTTTTAACTCGAACGGTATGATGTTCGTGTTGACGAACAGCAGATTGCGCGTGGGGTCGAACGACATGCCGCTCCAATTCATGCCGCCGACATTGCCGGGAATCGCCAGCGTGCCTTTCAGACTCGGCGGCGTGTAAATGCCTTCGTTGCGCAGGGACGCGATTTTCTCGCGGCAATAGGCGCGGTCTTTGTCATTCAAGCCCCAGGCGTCTTCGGCTTTGAGTTGATGCGGAACCAATGGGCGCGGCAATTTCGGAAACGGCTGCGTGGCGGAACTCTGTTCGCCGGGCACATCGGTTTGCGGAACCGGGCGCTCTTCAATCGGAAAAACAGGCTTGCCGTCGCGGCGGTCAAGCACAAACAGCAAACCCATTTTCGTGCCGATGACGACGGCGGGAATTTCCTTGCCGCCGCGTTTCAGGTTGATAAGCATCGGCTGCGCGGGCACGTCGTAATCCCACAGATCGTGATGCACGACCTGAAAATGCCAGGCGATTTTGCCGGTCGAAGCCTTAATCGCCACCACCGAATTGGCGTAGCGGTTGTCGCCTTTGCGTTCGCCACCGTAAAAATCAGGGCTGGGGCTGCCGGTGGGAATGAACACCAAATCGCGTTCGGCGTCGGCAGAGATGATTGACCAGGCATTGGCCGCGCCGGTTTTCACCGCGCTTTCGCCCGCCCAGGTTTTGCGCGCCGGATCGGCTTCGCTTTTCGGAATCGGATCGAAGCTCCAGCGCAGCTTGCCGGTCACGGCGTCAAACGCGCGCACGACGCCGCGTTCCATTTCCACGCCGCCGTTGTCGCCGATGGCCGAACCGACTACGACCAGATCGCCTATGACGGCGGGCGGCGAAGTCACCTGATAATTTTGATAGCCGTTGTAAGTTCCCAGTCGCACGTCGCGTTTCAAATCCACCACGCCGTTTTCGCCGAAGCCGGAAATCGCCTTGCCGGTCGTCGCGTCCAGCGCGATCAAGCGCGCATCGAGCGTGGCCACGAAAATTCGCCGCGAGGCTTTTTTCTTGTCCGTCGCCGCGGGCCACGCCGAAACCCCGCGCGAAGTCATTTCAGAATAACGGCGTTCAAGCGCGATTTGCGGATCGAAAGTCCAGCGTTCGGCTCCTGTCACCGGATCAAGCGCAATAACCCGGCTGTAAGGCGTGGTCAGAAACAAGCTTCCGTCCACCAGAATCGGCGTGGATTCAAATGCGGCGTTGTGTTTGCCGGCGGCGTTCACGTCTTCCGCGCCGGTCCGATACGTCCAAGCGGTTTTGAGTTGAGATACGTTGGCGCGGTTGATTTGATCAAGCGGCGCAAACCGCGAACCGCCCGCGTCGCGTCCGTAGGCCGGCCAGTCAGCGGATGATTTTTCCTTCTGAGCGTCGGCAACGCTCAACAATCCAAAACCTATCAACACAATCAAAAGCAAAATTTTGCGAACCATAAATTTCTCCCTCCAAAAGTTTCCATGCGATGCGGCGGATTCAGCCACAACCACCCCAAATTTGCCTGATGGATCGCTCAGGTTTTCCGCAGGTTTTTCTGATGGAGAGCAAAAATCTCAGGGAACTTGCTGCAACCCCATCGTTTACGGCTGCGACGAGCCGATTGGTATAATCGCCGTCCGAAATCTGATTTAACGATTCAATACCTATGGCTGAAAAATTAAAGGACTTGTTTTTCACGCGCGCGACGCTGACGCAACTGGCCGAGGCCATCACGCGGGTGGATGCCAAATTCGACCGCGCGAAATTTCTGGCGCTGGTTTTCGACGATGACTGGGAATCCAAAGAGTTGAAAGCTCGTTTGCGCCACGCGGCGATTTGTTTGGGACAAGTTTTGCCGAAGTCTTACGCGCAGGCGCTGAAGATTCTGAAACAGGTGGCGCCGCAAAGTCGTGGCTTCGACGGCATGATCTTTCCCGAATTCGTGGAAGTTTACGGCTTGGAGGATTGGGAGCGGTCGTTGCCCGCGTTGGAATTTTTCACGCGCTTCGGCAGTTCGGAATTCGCCGTGCGGCCTTTTTTGCATCGTGACCCGAAGCGCGGAATGGCTTTCCTGCTGAAGTGTGCGGATAGCACTGACCATCACGTCCGCCGTTGGGCCAGCGAAGGTTGCCGCCCGCGTTTGCCGTGGGCGATGGCTTTGCCGAAGTTCAAAGCCGATCCTTCGCCGATTTTGCCCGTGCTGGAAAAACTGAAAGACGACGAATCGGAGTACGTTCGCAAAAGCGTCGCCAACAACCTGAACGACATTTCCAAAGATCATCCCGAACGGATGATCGCTGTTTGCGAAAGCTGGTTCGGCCATTCGCCGCGCACCGATTGGATCGTCAAACATGCTTGTCGTGGTTTGTTGAAAGCGCGTCACGAACGCGCGTTGCAACTGTTCGGCTTTGATGACAACCAACAAGTCGAAGTGACGAAACTCAAACTCGGCAAAAAACGGCTGGCCATCGGCGAAGATTTGACGTTCACCTTCGAACTGCGCGTTGGCGGCGACAACGAACGAAAGTTGCGGTTGGAATACACGATTGATTTCGTCAAAGCCAACGGCAAAACCTCTAAGAAGGTTTTTCAGCTTGCCGAAAAAAACTACCTTCCGGGCGCGCATCCGCAACGTAAGAAACATGCGACGGCTGATCTTTCGACGCGAAAGCATTATCCGGGCAAACATCAACTGGCCATCGTCGTGAATGGAAAAGAACTGGCGACAGTTGGCTTCGATTTGTTTTAACACTTCATGTCAATCCGCCCACTCAATGAAACCAACGGTTCCAACGGCACGAAAGACTTTCGTCTGGCCGAATGTCTGGTGCAGCCGCAATTGAATCGCGTCACGCGCGAAGGCGAAACCACGCAGATCGAACCGAAGATGATGCGCGTGCTGGTTTGTCTGGCCGAACGCGCCGAACAGGTCGTCACGCGCGAAGAGTTGCTGGAAAAAGTCTGGGGCGATGTTTACGTCAGCGAACAAGTCCTGTCGCGTTCGATTTCCGAATTGCGAAAGGTGCTGGCCGACGACGCCAAAACCATCATCGAAACGATTCCCAAAACCGGCTATCGCCTGATCGCGCCGGTCGTTTACGAACCACTCAAATCCAACGGTTACGCGATTGCGGAAACCGCAGCCGCGCCACCCGCAATCGAAACCGCTCCGCCGAAAACCGAACCCCGTGAATCGAAAACCGTTTTAGCCGACCGCCGCGTTTGGTTGGCGGCGTTGTTGTTGGCCGGGCTGACGACGGTTGTCGCGTGGCGATGGTTTGCGACCGCGCCTGCCGGTTCGTTGCCGGTCATGCGCGTGTCGTTGAATCTGGCGGAAGTGATTCCTTCGGAACTGGACGTGTTTCAGTCGTTGGCGATTTCGCCGGACGGACGGCGGTTGGCTTATGTCGCTCGACGCGAAGGCCGTTATCAAATTTTCCTGCGCGCGCTGGATCAATCCGAATCCGTTCCGGTTCCGGGCACTGAAGGCGGCCTGGGGCCGTTCTTTTCGCCCGACGGCGAATGGATTGGTTTTTACGGCGACGGCACTTTGAAAAAAGTCGCAGTCGGCGGCGGAGTTCCGCTCATCATCGGCGGCGAAGTTTCCGATCCGGGCGGCGCGTCTTGGAGCGAAGACGGTTCGATCATTTACGTGCGCCGTTTTTTTGAAGGGCTTTCGCGCATTCCGGCTTCGGGCGGAAAGCCTGAACGCTTGACGACGTTGAACACCGAACGCGGCGACCGTTCGCATTTCTGGCCTGAAGTTTTACCCGGCGGCGAAACTGTGCTTTTCACCATCTGGCTGGGCGGCAATCCCAACGATTCGCTGATTGCGTCGCAGTCGCTGAAAACCGGCGAGCAAAAAATTCTGCTCAAAGGAGCTTCGCACGCGCGGTATTTGCCGACCGGCCATCTGGCGCTGGCGCGCGGCGGAGTGCTGCGCGTTGTGCCGTTCGATTTGCAAAGGCTGACGGTCACGGGGCAGATGGTCAAAACCACTGAATTTGTGGCGATGAGCCAGATCAGCGGCGCGGCGCATTTCGTCTGTTCGCGCAACGGATTGCTGGTTTACATCCCCGCTCCGCCCGCAAATGCCGGGCTGGAAATGGTGCGCGTTGATAGGCAAGGTCAGGCGCAGCCGCTGTTCCGCAAAGCCGAAAATTTCTGGACGCCGCGTCTGTCCGCCGATGGCAAACGATTGGCGGTCGGCATTCCGGACAACGCGCTCGATTTGTGGGTTTACGAAATCGGCGGCGATGCCTTCAAACGGCTGACTTTCGGCCACCTCAATTTAGCGCCACTGTGGACGCCCGATGCGCGCCGCATCGTCTTTTCCTCCGATCAAAACGGCGCATTGAATTTGTACTGGAAAGCGGCGGACGGCAGCGGCGAAGTTGAACGATTGACGCAAAGCCGCAACCTTCAATTTGCCCATTCGTGGACGCCCGATGGACGCACGTTGATTTACGCGGAAATAGACGCTGAAACTCGCTGGGATGTTTGGACGCTGGATGTCAGCCAACCGGTTGAGTCGCGCCGGCCTCGCCCGTTGCTGAAAACCGGATTGGATGAAGCGCAACCGGCGCTGTCGCCGGATGGTCGCTGGTTGGCTTACGCGGCAAAAGAATTCGGCAAGTGGCAAATTTACGTTCAGCCTTATCCCGCGCTCGACGGCAAATGGCAAATTTCCACCGAAGGCGGATTTGAACCGCTCTGGTCGCAAAGCGGCAAAGAATTGTTCTTCCGTTTCGGTGACAGATTGATGACGGTCGAAATTGAAGCCGTCGCCGGTTTCAAAGCCTCCAAACCGCAAGTCGTTTTCACGGGAGATTACAAACTGGAATCGGTTTCGATGTTGCCGACTTACGCCGTTGCGCCGGACGGCCAATCGTTTTTGATGCTGAGAAAACCCGGCCAAAGCTCGCAAACCAAATTGAATCTGGTGCTGGGATGGTTTGACGACCTGAAACGCAACTTTGCAAAGCCTACGCCATAAGGTTGTTGCTTCTGATCGCACAACCAGCGGTTCATCTTTTCGCTTCAATGTTTTAGTATTCGCCCGTTTCCAAGGCGGTTGTCTCACTCACCCAATTCAAAAAATTCGTGTAACTGCTCAGCCGGTACGGAACGGGAAGCGGTAGCGCCCCGGTTTTTCGTGAGGAGTGAGCTTTGCAAGCATCCCGTCGCTACCGCTCCGGGTTCCGTACCGAGTTTTTGACTCCAGGCTGAGCAGTTACAAATTCGCGGAGAAGGAGAACACGATGCAAGTCAAAAAGCAGGCGAAAGTCTACGATGTGGTCGTCATTGGTTCTGGAGCTTCGGGCGGAATGGCTGCCTGGAATCTGACTCGACAAGGCGTCAATGTTCTGCTGCTGGACGCGGGCGGACGCTTTGATCGCTCGAAATTCTGGACGCACGTCCTGCCTTACGAAGCGCGCGAACGTCAGGCTCGTGGCGAACACGCTCCGCAGTTTTACCTGAGCAAGACCGAACAGCCTGTGCTGACTCCGCCGGATCAACCGTTTGACCTGATTCGTGTGTGGGGCGTCGGCGGCAAAACAAATGTCTGGGGCAGAGTTTCGCTGCGATATTCCGACGTGGATTTCAAAACCAACGATGGTTACGGAATCCCCTGGCCGATTGAATACAAAGACATCGCGCCTTACTACGACAAGGTTGACCAGTTGATCGGCGTCAACGGCGGCGATGAAGACCTGGACGTTTTGCCAGGCAGCAAATTCCACATGCCTCCGCCGCGTCCGCGCTGCGGCGAAGCCATCCTGAAAAAATCTGCCGCCAGCGTAGGCATTCAAATCGTTCCCGGTCGTCGAGCCGTGTTGACCAAAAATCACAACGGCTGGCCAGCCTGTCATTACTGTGGACGTTGCGGAGCGGGTTGCGATACGGGCAGCTTTTTCAACTCCGCCGATCATCTGCTGCCTGTCGCGGCGAAAACCGGCAAGCTGGAAATTCGCACCAACGCCGTCGTCGCTCGAATACTGACCGACAAAGAAGGAAAGGCGAGTGGCGTTCAATACTTCGATCGCAACACCAAAGCGGAAACTCAGGTTCGCGCGCGCGTCGTCGTGCTGGGAGCTTCGGCGATTGATTCGACGCGGATCCTGCTCAATTCCAAGTCAGCGATTTACCCGAACGGCATAGGCAACACGTCGGGCGTGATCGGCAAATACCTGTGCGAACAGTTCCGTTTTCACGCCAGAGCTTTTTTGCCGCAGTTGTTTGGTCAGACGACTTCAAACGACGACGGCATCGGCGGCGAACACATTTACATGCCTCGCTTCAATCACCGCGACGGACGCAAACGCGATTACGCGCGCGGGTTCGGCATGCAGTTTTGGGGAATTGGTTGTCAGGCTGGCGCGGGTTGGGGGAAAGGCTTGCCGGGTTTCGGCGCTGAGCTGAAAGCGGATGTTCGCAAGCGTTATCCTTCGTGGATCGAGCTGCATCCTTACGGCGAAGTTCCTCCGCGCGCGGAAAATCGCGTCGAAGTTGACGAAAACAAAACTGACAAATACGGCGTGCCGCTGCCGAAGTTGATAATGAGTTACGGCGACAACGAAACGAAGATGATGCAGGAAATGTACGACACCACCGAACAAATCCTGCGCGCCGCCAAAGCCGAAATCGTCCATTTCAACCGCGGCACGTGCGACATTCCCGGCACGGCCATTCACGAACACGGAACTTGTCGAATGGGCAGCGACCCGAAAACTTCGGCGCTGAACAGTTTCAACCAAATGCACGCAGTCAAAAACCTGTTCGTAGTTGATGGCAGTTCGTTCCCATCGGCTACGGAAAAAAATCCTACGTTGACGATTCTGGCCATCGCCTGGCGAGCGACGGATTATTTGGCGACGGAGATGAAGAAAGGAACTCTTTAAGTTCACTGTTCGCAGTTCGCGGTTCACTGCAAAACCGCTGCGAACTGTGAACTGTGAACTGCGAACTGAATGAATAAACTCTGGCTCTTCCAAATTTCGCGCTGGTTGGTGGCTGTCGTTTCGCGGCTGTATTTCCGCATAGAGTTTTCAGGCGTTGAAAACGTGCCGACATCCGGGGCGATGATCGTCGCTCCGAATCACGTCAGTTATTTCGACCCGTTTTGGGTTTCGATCCCGATTGAGCGCCCGCTGCGGTACATGACCTGGGACAGGATGACGAGGCTGCCGATTTTGGGGCCGCTTATTCTGGCGTATGGCTCGTTTCCGGTGAGTCTGGAAAAAGGAGATCGTGCGGCGTTGAAAGCTTCGTTGGAACAGTTGCGCGCGGGAGGCGGGTTGATGATCTTTCCCGAAGGCGCTCGCACCAAATCAGGCCGGTTGGAAGAATTCAAACCCGGCGTCATCCGGCTGGCGCTGGACACCGGAGCGCCGATTGTTCCCGTAACGATCATCGGCGGATACAGAGCGTTTTCGCCCCATCATTATTTTCCTCGCCCCTTCAAAGTTCGCATCGTGTATCACGAACCGATTCACCTGGCTTCGCCTGAAGAGCATTCCAAGCTGAAGGAGTTCCAGCACGACCAAGCCGCACGATTGCAATCCATCGTCGCTTCGGCCCTGCCGCCGGAAGCCTTGCCAAAGAACAGCGAATCGTCGAATCCTGATTTGTCGTCAGATCAATTCAGCGATTTGTAAAATTCAGCCCGGAAAAGCCGATTAAAGTCTGAAGAATCAGCAACTTTGCGCTTGAATAATTTCCGGCGCAGAGGCTATCATCCCGCCGCTGATTAACCATTTACACAGACCTTGCGCTTTCCGAAGACTTCCCCACAGGCCGACGTTTATCGCGGCTTGAAACAATTGCAGGCGAATCCCTGCGGTCATTCCCAAGATTGAAAACATCAGGGCTGGCGGGCGAATTGTGGAATCCAGACACAGGGTTTCCGGCGATGAAGTCTGTAATCGAGCGTCAAGGTCGTCTGCTCCGTCATCCCCAAATCTGACCGCTTGCTGTTGAATTCTTTTGACTGAACGATTCGTGGGACAAGTTGAGATGAAACACTTTGGCGATCCGGTCAATGCGCTGACGGTTGATGTGGAAGATTATTTTCAGGTCGAAGCCTTTGCCGACGTGGTGCGGCGAGAAGATTGGCCAACGTGGGAATCGCGCGTCGAACGCAACACATATCGCCTGTTGGAATTGCTGGCAGAACGCGACGTTCGCAGCACATTTTTCATTCTCGGCTGGGTTGCCGAAAATCATCCGCAGTTGGTGCGCGACATCGCCCGCGCCGGTCACGAAATCGCCTGCCACAGTTACCAGCATCAACTTATTCACACGCAAAGCCGCGAAGAATTTCGCGTTGATGTGCGCCAGGCAAAATTTCTGTTGGAAGACATCACCGGACAGGAAGTCATTGGTTATCGCGCGCCGACTTATTCCATTACCGAACGAACCCTGTGGGCGCTGGACATTTTGGTCGAAGAAGGTTTCCGCTACGATTCTTCGATCTTTCCGATTTACCACGACCGATACGGCATTCCCGGCGCTGAACGCTTCATTCACACGATTCGCTGTCACAGCGGAGAACTTGTCGAATTTCCGCCTTCGACGGTGCGATTGGCCGGAGCGAATTTGCCCATGACCGGCGGCGGATACTTTCGCTTGCTTCCGTACTCGGTGTTTCGCTGGGGATTGCGACGGATCAATCGGCTGGAACATCAACCGGCGATTTTCATGGTTCACGCTTGGGAAGTTGATCCAGATCAGCCGGTCGTTGCCGGAACGCGATTGAACATCTGGCGGCATCGCAACAACCTCAGCCGCACGGAATCGCGGTTGAAACGATTGCTGACGGATTTTCGCTTTGCCCCGTTGCGCGATGTGCTGCACCTGAGCGAACAGAAAATTGAAATTGCCGAACTGCGACCGGTCGGTTCCAAACCGGCTTATGCACGAATGGATTGAGGAGGTTTTATGAACAGGCCATTTTTGATTGTCGCTTTGATCGCTGCTTTAAGCAGCTTCGCCTTCGGGCAAGACATCCGAGGTCAGCAAAGCAACGATCTCTGCGACCGGTTTGCAATGCGCGTGGTCAAACCGGTTGAAAACATTGATCCGAAGATGGTTCTTCAGTTCGATACCAATGCGGATCAGGCTATGGTGAAAAATCCCTGCCGGCCCGCATCGCTTCTGGTTGAGCGGGCAAAACCGGTTTTACCCGAATTGCCGCAGCAACAATCTTCGGGGACGCCGTCGTTGAAGTTCCAATTGCCGGAAGGCCGGGTGAAAAGCCCTGCCGAAGTGCTGAAACAATTCGCCGCGCCGAAACCGAATCGCAATTAGCTGTTGGAAATCAAACCTTACACTCCGACGGTCGCCGAACGCTGGGATGAATTTGTACAGCGCCATAAAGCAGCGACTTTTTGTCATTTGAGCGGCTGGCAGCGAGTTGTCGAAAACGTCTGGCAACATCGCCAGCAGAGTTTGTTTGCCGAACGTGACGGCAAAATCGTTGGTGTGTTGCCGCTGTTTCTGGTCAACGGCTGGTTTGGTTCGATGCTGGTTTCGATTCCGAATGCGGTTTATGGCGGAATCGTTGCCGACGATCTGACCGCGCATCAGGCATTGATTGCCGCCGCGCAAGCTCTGGCCGAAGATCAGCAAGTGGATTATCTGGAATTGCGCGATTCCCAAACTGCCCCGCCTCAACAAGGATTTTTGCCCCAAGACCTGTATGTCAGCTTTGAACATCCGATCCCTAACAACGAAGAAGATTTGATGAGCAGTTTTCCACGCGATGTGCGCCGCATGATTCGACTCGGCAAACAGTTCGGCTTTCGTGCGTCGGTTGGTGGGATCGAATTGCTGGACGAGTTTTACAACCTGTATGCCGCCAGCGTGCGACGATTGGGAACTCCTGTGTTTCCGAAAAAGCTGTTTGCTGAATTTCTGTGCCGGTTCCCAACCGCCAGCGACATTCTGTTGTTGCGCGATGGCCAGCGAGCCGCCGCCGCCGTGCTGAGTTTTTACTTCCGCGAAACCGTGATGCCGTATTACGCCGGAGCGAATCCGGCTTATCACCGCGCCGGCATCAACAATTATTTGTACTGGGAATTGATGCAACGTGCGGCGGCGCGCGGATTCACGCGGTTCGATTTCGGGCGCAGCAAACGCGGAACCGGCGCGTATGAATTCAAACGCGGTTGGCGAATGACCGAACGCGAATTGCCGTACCGATTCTTTCTGGTTCGCGCGGACAAATTGCCGAACCTGAATCCGACCAATCCGAAATTCAACTTGATGATCGAAACCTGGAAACGAATGCCGCTGTGGCTGACAGAGTTGATCGGGCCGAAGATCGTCAGAAATTTTCCTTGAAGTAGACAGAAGACAGAAGACAGTAGTTGCAACCGTCAAACCCGCATTGCCTGCCGATGAGTATATCTTGAACGCTACTGTCTACTGTCTACTGTCTACTGTCTACTCCGCATGAAATTACTCTTTCTCGCTCACCGCATTCCTTATCCGCCGAACAAAGGCGACAAGATTCGTGCGTTTCATGAACTGCGTGCGCTGGCCGAACGCGGCCACGAAATTCATCTGCTGGCATTCGCGGACGACGTGCGCGATTTGCATTATCAGGTTGATCTGGCTCGGTGGTGCGCGTCTGTGCAAATCGTTCGGTTGAGAAAATTTTGGGCGAAGCTTCGCGCGTTGTTGACGCTGCTGACTTCGCGTCCGCTGTCGTTGGGATATTTCGATTCGCGGAAAATGCGGCGACTGGTCAATCGCGCAATGGAGCGAAATCGCTTCGACGTGGTGTTCGTGTATTCGTCGGCGATGGCGCAATACGTTCCGGCGGACTGGCGTTCGCGGACGGTGATTGATCTGGTGGATGTGGATTCTGAAAAGTGGCGCGAATACGCCGCGCGAACTTCGCCACCGCATTCGCGGTTGTATGCCATCGAAGCCGAACGGCTGAGGCAGTACGAACTGGAATTGGTCGCCAGTTGCGCCCATTCGATTTTGACGACTCGCCGCGAAGCCGACCTGCTCAGCGAGCTGGACGAATTCACGCGCCGCGCGCGATTGCGGATCATCACCAATGGAGTTGATACCGAGTATTTCCAACCAGCGAAAAATCCGCCGACGGCTTCGACCATCGCTTTCCGAAAGAAAACTTCTTTGTTTACCCCTACGGAAAGCAGCGTGAAGCAGATCAAACCGCGATTGGTGTTTGTCGGAGCGATGGATTATTTCGCCAACGTCGAAGCCGTTCGTTGGTTTGTCGCCGAAGTTTTTCCGCTGATTCGACAGCACGAACCGCAAACAGAGTTTTTCATCGTCGGCAGCAACCCGGCGGCTGAAGTTCGCAAGCTGGCCGAACAGCCGGGCGTCATTGTCACCGGCACGGTCGAAGACGTTCGCCCGTATTTGCACAACGCCACAGTGTGCGTCGTACCGCTGAAAATCGCGCGCGGAGTTCAGAACAAATTGCTGGAAGCGATGGCTTGCGGCAAAGCGATTGTCGCCTCGCCCGAAGCCGCTGCCGGTTTGCGCGTCGTTCACGAAGAGCAATTGCTGCTGGCGGAATCTGCAACCGAATTTGCGACAGCAGTGATTGAAGCGATTCGCAACGAAAATTTGCGCGAACAGTTGGGCGAACAGACTCGGCGGTTCGTCGAACAGGAACACAATTGGCAACCGTTGCTGCAAAAGTTGATTGATTTGCTGGAATCAGTCGGCCAACGCCGAACTACAAGTGACACGCAAAACATACGACTCATCGCTCGCCACTAATCAACCACCGATGAAAATTCTCAACGTCGTAGGCGCTCGTCCGAACTTTATGAAAATGGCTCCGATCATCGCGGCCATTCAACGACGCGCGCAGGAAGTCGCTCAGGTGCTGGTTCACACCGGTCAGCATTACGATGAAACGATGTCGGCGTCGTTTTTCCGCGATTTGCAGATGCCCGCGCCGGACATCAATTTGGAAATCGGTTCGGGCACACACGCCGAACAAACCGCCATGGTGATGTTGGCGCTGGAACCTGTACTGATTGCTGAACGGCCTGATTGGGTGGTGGTCGGCGGCGATGTGAATTCGACGCTGGCGGCGGCGCTGACGGCGGCGAAGCTGGGAATAAAAATCGCGCATGTCGAAGCCGGTCTGAGAAGTTTTGACCGCGCAATGCCGGAAGAAATCAATCGCGTGTTGACTGACCGCATCAGCGATTTGCTGCTGACGCCCAGCAAAGACGCCGACCGCAACCTGCTGGCCGAAGGCATTGCGCCCGAACGAATCGTTTGCGTTGGCAATGTGATGATTGATTCGTTGTTCGCTCAGGTCGAACGCGCACGGCAATCAACGATTCTGGCCGATCTGAATGTTTCGCCGCGACAGTTTGGTGTGGTCACGTTGCATCGCCCATCGAACGTGGACGACGCGGCAACGCTGAAAAACATCTTCGCCGCATTGACGGCCATCGCCGCCGAATTGCCCATCGTGTTTCCGATTCATCCGCGCACCAAAGCTCGGCTGGCGGAATTCGGCATCGAAGCGCCGCCAACACTCAATTTGATTGAACCGCTCGGTTATCGAGACTTTTTGCAACTGTGGAGCAACGCGCGATTGGTGCTGACGGATTCCGGCGGATTGCAGGAAGAAACAACGGCACTGGGAATTCCTTGCCTGACGTTGCGCGACAACACCGAACGCCCGATCACCATTGAGCAGGGAACCAACCGACTTGTTGGCCGCGAACTGGCCAGCATCGTCGCCGCCGCGGTTGAAATTCTGAACAGCGAACAACCGCGACAACCGCGCATTCCTGACTTATGGGATGGTCGCGCCGCCGAGCGCATCGTCGAAGCATTGCTGAAAAACTGAAAAAGAACTCGCGGTTTGCCAATCCGCAATCCGCAATCCGCAATCCGCAATCAATGAGAATCCTTCACGTTCTGGATCATTCGCTGCCGTACTTCAGCGGCTACAGTTTTCGCAGCCAATACATTTTGCGCGCGCAGCGGCAACTTGGCCTGGACGTGTTCGCCGTGACTTCGCCCAAACACGAACGTTTCGACAAGCTGGTCGAAACGATTGACGGCATCGAATATCACCGAACCGAATGGCCAACTTATTCAAAAGTTCAGGGCATTCCACTGGCCAAACAAATTGCGACTGTGGCCAAACTGGCTAAAGAAGTCAGTCGGCTGGCGGTGGAAATCAACGCCGATGTGATTCACGCTCATTCGCCGTCTCTGTGCGGTTTGGCGGCGGCCAAAGCGGCAAGGTCGCTGAAGCTGCCGATGGTGTACGAGCTTCGTTATTACGAGGAAGACGCGGCGGTTGATCGTGGCAAGACCAGTCACAATTCCTTGCGTTACAGGTTGGGGCAGCAATTGGAACAACAGGCTTTGGAACAGGCCGACGCAGTGACAACCATCAGCCACGCGCTGCACGACGATCTGGTTCGACGGGGAATTTCGCCAGACAAGATTTTTGAAATCCCTAACGGCGTGGACACCGAAAGCTTCAAAGCGTCCGCACCTGACGAAGAGTTGATATTGAAATACGGTCTGCGCGGCAATCTGGTCATAGGCTTCATCGGGTCGTTTTACTTTTACGAAGGGCTGGACACGTTGGTTGATGCCGTCATCTTGTTGCTGGCTCAACGCAACGATGTGAAGTTGCTGCTGGTCGGCGATGGTGAAGCCTGCGAAATGCTACGGCAACGGTTGCCGGAAAACTTGCGCCAGCATTTCATTTTTACCGGCAACGTGCCGCACGAAGAAATCCGCCGGTATTATTCGGTGATGGAGATTTTGATTTATCCGCGCCGACGTTCGCGGTTGACGGAATTGACTACGCCGCTGAAACCGCTGGAAGCGTTGGCAATGGGAAAAGTCGTCATTGCCAGCGATGTCGGCGGCTTGCGCGAATTGTTGGGCGACGGCAAAGCTGGGTATTTGGTTGAAGCCGAAAACGAAACGGCGTTGGCAAAGCAGTTGTTGCTGCTGGCGAAAAATGAACGCGAGCGGCGCATGATGGCTCAACAAGCTAGGGAGTTTGTCGTTGTGGGAAGAGGCTGGCAGCATATCGCTGAAAGATACTTCGCAGTTTATGACTACGCCTGTAACAAGATTTGAAGCAAATTTGCCTGAACCTGCGCTCGAAAACCACATCGAGTGGAGCGACAGCCTCATCGGTCACGCGCGCGAGTTGTGGCGGCACAGGGAATTGCTCTGGTTGCTGACTCAGCGCGAAATCAAGGTGCGGTACAAACAAACGGCGCTCGGCGTGGCGTGGGCGGTGTTGCAGCCATTGTCGCTGATGATTGTGTTCACCGTGTTCTTTTCGTGGTTTGCGCGCATCGAAAGCGATGGCATTCCGTATCCGCTGTTTTCTTATGCGGCGTTGTTGCCGTGGACGTTCTTTGCGACTTCGCTGTCGTTTGCGATTCCCAGCCTGATCGCCAATTCGCACATCATCACCAAAATTTACTTTCCCCGCGAAGTCATTCCGCTTTCCGCAGTGCTGGCGGCGTTGCTGGATTTTTTGATCGCAGCGGCGGCTTTTGTCTTGTTGATGGTCGTGTACCGAGTGCCGCCAAGCTGGAATCTGCTGTACGTCGTTCCCATCGTCACGATTCAAGTTTTGTTCACCGTTGGAGTCAGTTTGCTGTTGTCGGCGTTCACGGTGTTGTACCGCGACGTGCGTCACACGTTGCCGTTGGTAATTCAAATCTGGATGTTCGTCACGCCGATTCTGTATCCGGCTTCGGTTGTGCCGGAGCGTTGGCGAGTTTGGTACTTTTCGTTGAACCCGATGGCCGCGATCATTGACGGATACCGCCGGGCGATTTTGCAGCAACGACCGCCGCAACCGGGTTACTTGCTGCTGGCGGCGGCGGTTTCGTGTTTGCTGGTGTGGGCGGGTTACAAATACTTCAAACACCTGGAACGCGAGTTTGCAGATATTGTTTGAGCTTGAGTGGGATAATTTTTCAAATTGTCCCACGTCCCTTATGAAGATAATTACGCTGGACAACATTTCCAAACGCTATCGGCTGAGCCAGCTTGGCGCGCGGTCGTTTCGAGAGGATTTCATGCGCTTGTTTTCTCGCAATGGCGCGAACACGACGGATGAATTCTTTGCGCTGCGCGAAGTCAGCCTGGAAATCGAAGCCGGTGAGGCGGTCGGGTTCATTGGTTCCAACGGCTCAGGCAAAAGCACTCTGCTGAAATTGTTGGCGCGGATTGTCTATCCGACTTATGGAAAGCTGACTGTGCGCGGTTCGGTGGCTTCGCTGATTGAAGTCGGCGCAGGGTTTCATCCCGAATTGACCGGGCGCGAAAACGTGTTTTTGTACGGTTCGATCATGGGCATGCGCCAATCCGACGTGCGTGCCAAGTTCGACCGCATCGTCGAGTTTGCTGAAATCGAACGATTCATTGACACGCCGGTCAAACGTTATTCGTCGGGGATGTACGTACGGCTGGGCTTTGCCGTTGCGGCATTCATCAATCCGCACATTTTGTTGGTGGATGAAGTGTTGGCCGTAGGTGACGCTTCATTCCAGAGCAAATGTTTGCAACGCATCGAAGAGCTTCGCAGCAGCGGCATGACAATCGTATTTGTTTCGCACGATATGACGGCGGTCAGGCGATTGTGCAGCCGGGTTTTTTTGCTGGAACAGGGGCGCGTCAAAGCCGAAGGCGCTCCGTGCGAAGCCATCAATCAGTATTACGACACGCTTGGTTTGAAACCGGAGGATCGGCAATGAAACTGAGCGTGATTATCTGCACTCGCAACCGGGCAAAACCGCTGGCCGCGATGCTGGAACGGTTCGCCGCGCAAAACTTCGCGGGCGATTACGAATACGAACTGATCGTGGTGGACAACTGTTCGAACGCGGAATTCGGCGATGTCATTGCCGGCTTTGTGTTTCGGCATCCGTTTTGGGCCGACCGCTTGTTCATCTTGCGCGAAGACAGGGCAGGACTTTCGCGCGCTCGGAATTTTGGGTTGAGCAAAGCCAGCGGTGACATCATTGTTTTCACCGACGACGATGTGTTAGTGGCCGAAAACTGGCTGGATGAAATTCACCGCGAATTCAGCAATCCGAATTTGTTTATGCTCGGCGGGCGCGTGTTACTGGCGCGCGACACATTGCAGGACGTGGCCATTTATACGCCCGACGAACGACTGGAAACCGCTTTTCCCAGCGGAGGCAGTTTGGGGATGGGAGCAAACATGGCGTTTCGCCGCGAAGTCTTTGACCGTGTTGGCGTGTTCGATGTAAGGCTCGGAGCCGGGACGTTTTTCGCGGGCGGCGAAGACATCGAATTGTTTTATCGCGCGCTGAAAGCCGGCTACAAATTCGTTTACGCGCCGAACGTGCTGGTTCATCACGATCATGACCGCGAAACGCCGGAGCAGGCTTGCCGGTTGATTTATGGTTACGGCAAAGCCAACGCCGCTTACATTGTCAAACACGTGTTGCGCGGCGACCTTTACGCGATGCGAATGTTGTATTGGCTGATTCGCACTTTGCCACGCCGTTGGCGCGAACAGGACGCGGGCGCGGTGAATACGATTCCACGCCAGCGCGCGCAGGTTCGCGGCACGATCATCGGCTTGCTGGCTTCGCCGTGGGTGATGCTGTTGACGAAGTCTTTGGAGTGCGGCGGCACAGACGCCGCTTTTCGTTCTTGACCCGGAACATCCGACTTCTCAGCGAAACTGCGATGAAGAACGCAAAAGCTGCGTCAAGTCGCAGCACTCCAAACATTGATTTTATGACCCAAGAAACCATCCCCGCGTGGCGCGAAGCATTGCTCTTGCCCGGCGAAACCGATTTGGTCGAAAGCGGACTCAGCGAACTGGCGGAGTTTTACGGCATCAGCCGCGAAGACGCTCGGCGGCGATGTGAAAGCGCGCTGGCCGATTCCAAACGCGAATGGGAATCCGCCGTTCGCCGCACGCCGGACGAAGTCAAAAACTTTTATTGCTCGACAGAAAGCTATGTGTTTGAACACGTCTGGTGGCATGCGACCGATGCCGCGACGAATTCCGTCAACGTGGAGTTGTTGAATTACGCGCGAAGTTTAGGTTCGACTCGTTATCTGGATTTCGGCTCAGGCGTTGGGGCGAACGCGATTTTATTTGCACGGCATGGATTTCACGTCACGCTGGCAGATGTTTCTTCGGCAATGCTGGAATTCGCACGTTGGCGATTGCAACGGCGAGGACTCAACGCCGACTTGATTGATTTGAATCGGCAGCCACTGCCGGACAATCGGTTTGATTTCGTGACGGCGGTAGACGTTTTTGAACACTTGCCGAAACCTGAAATCGAATTGCGGCAGATCAATCGAACGATGCGCGTCGGCGGAACGTTGGCGTTCAATTGCCAAACTGCTGAAGACGACGACCGGCCAATGCACGTGTTGAAAAGCGAAACGCAAGTTTGGCGGGCATTGCGCGGTTGCGGGTTTCGTTCCGTCGAAGTGGCTGCGTTGCGGCAATTTGGATTTTCCGCTGCTTGCCGAATTCAGCAAAGTGAGTTGGCGAATCGCTGGTATGCGGCTTATGACCGTGTGCGATTCAGCAACGTATTTTTGCCTAAACAACCTGCCAGGCGTCGAATCCCGCATCCGATGCACCCGTATTTCGAGCGCATCGAAAGCCTCCTGACTCCAGAAACAAACTGGCTGGATGTCGGTTGCGGACGCCATCTGGTTCCACGCTGGATAACCGGCGGCGAAGCGATTGAAATAAAATTGCGGCCAATGGCCAGGCTGATTGTCGGCGTTGATCCTGATTTCGCCGCGTTGCGCGATAACCGATCGTGCGAGGTGAGGCTGCAAGCAGATTCAGCAAAGTTGCCGTTTGCCGATGCCAGTTTCGATCTGGTGACGGCCAACATGGTTTTTGAACACGTTGAAGCTCCGTTGCCATTGCTGCGAGAAATTCGCCGTGTGCTGAAACCCGGCGGGCGGTTGTTGGTGTTGACGCCGAACTGGCTGGACATTGTCACGCTGGCGGCGCGCGCGGTTCCGAACCGCTGGCATCCGGCAATTGTGTCGCAGATGGAAAACCGCCATCGCAAAGACGTTTACCCAACGTTTTTTCGGTTCAACCGTCCGAGCGTTGTCGAAACGATGTTGCGCCAGGCGAGATTCGCTCACAGCAGAATCGAATCGCTGGAACATCCTGACGTGTATTCGCACGTGCCGGTTGTTGCGCGAATCGAAACCGCCTGGCATTGGTTGGCTCGCCGCTGGCCGCAATTGCGAGGCGTTTTGTTGATCGAAGCCGAATGAAAGAAAAGCCCACCGTCAGTGTCATCATTCCCGCTTACAACGTCGCGCCGTTTATCGTCGAAACGCTGGAATCGTTGTTCGCGCAAACTCGGCATGATTTCGAGGCGATTCTGATCAACGACGGTTCGACCGATGATACCGAAGAAAAAATCGCGCCTTACCGCGACCGGCTGGTTTACATCGTCCAGCCGAATAGTGGCGTGATGGCGGCGCGCAACGTTGGCTTGAAAGCCGCGCGAGGGCGCTACATCGCCTTGCTGGACAGCGATGATTTGTTGCTGCCGAACTTTCTGGAAGTGTTGGTTGGCATGTTGGAACGCGATTCGTCGCTGAGCGTGGCGTATCCAAATGCGCGATATTTTGGCTGGCCTGCTCACGACGGCAAATTGCATCAGGATGTCTTTCCGGTTGCAGAACCTGTGACGTTTGATCGAGTGTTGCGGCGCGAATGTTACATTTTCGGCTTGCTGGTGTTTCGGCGCGAAGTGATCGAGGCAGTTGGCGGTTACGACGAAAGCCTGGCCGGGCAGGGTGCAGAAGATTTCGAATTGTGGTTGCGAATGCTGCAACACGGATTTCGGTTTCAATTCACGCGCGAAGTTCTGGCGCTGTATCGCTGGCGACAGGATTCGCTTTCAAACACTGGCGTCAAAATTCTTAGCTGCGTCGTTTCGGTTTACGAAAAACTTCTGCGCGGTGAACTGACGACTGATCAGCGCCAATGGATTGAAACGCGAATGCCAGAATGGCGCGCGCAGTTGAGTTACGCGCGATTCAAAGACGCACTGGCAAAACGAAACTTCGCCGAAGCTGAAAAACATCTGGTCGAGGCTCGCCAGTTTTATCGCCAGCCGAAACTGGCGCTCATTCAAACGGCAATGAAGATCACGCCTAAATTGGTCGCGCTTTGGAGTGCGGCGGCTCGACGCCGCTTTTCATTCGTTGCCTAATGCCTCGTTTCCAGCGGGCGCACGAACTGCGAAAGCAAAGCTGCGCCAAGCCGCAGCACTCCAAATTGATGACTGAACGTAAAATCAAAATTTTGCACGTGATTGATTCGCTGAGCGTCGGCGGCATGGAGCGAGTGGTGATTGACGTTGCCAACGGTCTGGACGCGACGAAGTTTGAACAAGTCGTTTGCTGTCTTTCACGGAGCGGTGAAGCGGCTGACCAATTGCGCGAAGGCGTTCGTTGTTTTGATCTTGGCAAAGGCGACAAGGCGGATCGTTTGATGCCGCTGAAACTGGCTCGGCTGATTCGGCGCGAACGACCGGACATAGTGCATTCGCAAAGCTGGTCGGGAGTAGATACGGCATTGGCGATGTTGCTGACGCCTGGCGTCAAACAGATTCACAGCGAACACGGACGCAATTTTCAGGACCTGCACGGACAATCGCTGGCGCGACGAATGGCTCGGCGTTGGCTGTATCAACGGGCGGATGTCGTATTTGCAATCTCCGCCGAAGTGCGGGAGTTTTATTGCCGCCAGACAAACTTTCCGATTGAGCGGATGCAGGTCATTCCGAACGGTGTTGATATGCAGCGAATTGACGAAGCCGATGCTCGCGGCATCCGCGAAGAACTAGGAATTGCGCTGGATGATTTTGTCGTCGGAACGGTCGCGCGGCTCGATCTGAACAAAGACACGCTGACTTTGCTGAAGGCGTTTGCCGCGATTACGCAAAGTCCGAAGTTGAAGTTGCTGATCGTTGGCGACGGCGAGCAGAGAACATTGCTGGAACGCTTTGTCGGCAAGCAAGGTTTGAATCGAAATGTGATCTTTGCCGGGATGCGACGCGACGTTCCGAGTCTGCTGAAAGCGATGGACGTGTTTGCGCTTTCGTCGCTTTCCGAAGGAATGCCGCTGACGGTTTTAGAAGCGATGGCGACTCGGTTGCCAGTCGTGGCCACAGCGGTCGGGGCTTTGCCGGAGTTGGTAGAAGAAGGCAGCACAGGTTTTTTGGTTCCGGTTGGCGACGCTGAAGCGATGGCTGAAAAGCTCAGACGTTTTGTCGCCGATCATCGGTTGGCGAAAAGCTTTGGCGAAGAAGCCCGGCGAAAAATCGAACACCAGTTTTCGCTTGATCGAATGTTGCAGCGATACGCAGAGTTGTATTTTTCTGTTTTGAAAACGTAAGGAGAAGGATTTTGAGAATCACACGTGTTTACACCAAAACTGGCGACGCTGGCGAAACTTCGTTGGTGGACGGCAGCCGGGTTAAAAAAAACGATTTGCGCGTGACGGCTTATGGCGACGTAGATGAATTGAATTCGTTGCTGGGAGTGGCGCGAGTTGGGTTGCTGGATGAACAGCTTGATTCGGCGCTGGGGAAAATTCAAAACGAGTTGTTCATCGTCGGAGCCGATTTGGCCAGTCCGTTGACGATTCAGGTTCCGCGCGTGGACGAATCGCACGTCGCCGAAATGGAGCAGTTGATTGACGCGCTGATGGATGAATTGGAACCGTTGCGCGAATTCATTTTGCCCGGCGGTGCTCAATTTGGAGCGACGTTGCATCTGGCTCGTTGCGTTGCTCGAAGAGCCGAACGTTGCATCGTGGCGTTGATGGCCGAGAGCGAAATCAACATTCATTCGCTGACGTATTTGAACCGGCTGTCTGATTTGTTGTTCGTGATGGCTCGCGTCGCCAATCGCCGGGCGGGTGTGACAGAGCAGTCGGCGAATTTCAGTTCGCGCGGAAAGTAATGCGGCAAATTCTGATATTCAGCGCAATTTTTCTGGCGGTTCCGCTGGCGTTGTTCGCGCCGTTCACCGGCTTGATTAGCTACGTCGGCATCGCCTACGTGCGTCCGCATGAATGGGCGTATATGCCGAACGCGCCGATTTCGCTGGCTGTGGCTGTGGCGACGTTAATTGGTTACACGGTGTTTGAGTTGACGCGCCGCGCTCCGCAACTGATTCCGAATGGGCTGCTGCTGTTGCTGTGGGCCCAGGTTTCGCTGGCGACGTTGTTCGCGCATTCGACCGAACTGGCTCAAGGCAAATGGATCGAATTCAGCAAAACAATTTTGATAGCGTTGCTGATGACGGCGATGGTGGATTCCGAACGGCGCGTGCGTTGGTTGTTGCTTGGCACGGTGGGAGCGATTGGTTTTTTGGCGTTTCGATCCAATGTGGGAATTTTGCTGGCTGGCGGGCAGGCGCGGATTTTCGGGCCTGGCGGCGCGTTTGAAGACAACAACGATTACGCGCTGCTGCTGAACGTCGCTGCTCCGATTGCGTTTTATGTCGCGCGTGCCGAAACCAATCGCTGGTTGCGAAGAATCTGTTACGCCTTGTCGGCGATGATGATGATTACGGTGTTGTTCTCGCTTTCTCGCGGAGGCTTTCTGGGATTATGTGTGGTGCTGATCGGTCTGGCGCTGAAATCGAAGTACAAAGTCGCTGGAATTTTGGCCGTCGTGCTGGTCGGTTCAATCACATTTGCTCTGCTGCCAAATCGTGTCGTCGAACGTGTCGGCACGATTCGCACGGCGACTCAGGCGGATGAATCGGCGCAATTGCGATTCGAGGCCTGGCGCGTGTCGCTGCAAATCATCGCAGATTATCCGTTGTTGGGCGTGGGGCCGCGAAACATCGTGGAATTGTATGGTCGTTACCAGCAGCCTAATCAACCAAGCGGAGTCGGGCGCGTGTCGCACAATTCGTTTTTGCAGATTGCAGTGGATGCGGGCTTGCCAGCGTTGCTGTTGTTTTTGATTTTGATCGGCGTGAGCTTTTCCCGATTGCGGCGCGCGCGGCTGGCGCTGAAAAACCGGTCGCCGGATTCGCCGCTGATCGTGTATTCGCACGGATTGGAGGTGGCGTTGCTGGGGTATTTGGTTTCGGCCAATTTTTTAAGCCGCCACGATCTGGAATTGCTTTACGAAGTGATCGCTCTGGCCACCAGTCTGGCTGTGCTGACGCGCGAATCGGTCGCTGAACAAACTTATGTTTCGCCGGTGACTTCGGCAATTTCGGCCAGCAACTCAGCGTCGGCGTCCACAGGGCAAGCGTAATACCACCAATTCTTTTTTGAGTTCCAGCTTTCTTCTTCGGCGAGTTCGTCGCCCCACAAACAAACGCTGGCGCGGCGTGTCAGCCCTTTCATCAAATCGTCGGCGTGCATGATGCGAGTTTCCAGATTGATGCGTTCGGCCATCGTCGCCACGTCCAGAGCTTCTTCCAGCAACTGTCGCGCGTCCAGATCGTTCAGGTAATCGTCCAGCGTCAGCGAATAACCGTTTTCAACCGATTGGACGACTTTTTCCCAGCTTTCGATCAATCCAATCAGGCCGCGTTCGGCCACGTTCAGCGGGCATCCTTTTTCAACCAGAAAGTCGCGGACTTCGTTACTCATTGTCATCTCCTTTCGCTTGTCGGGTTGAACCGCGTTTGCTTTGGCGTTTGAAATACGCCTCGCCATCGTTTGGTTTGAAGTATGTACGAATGGTCAGATCGGCATTGAACGCCAGAAACGCTCCGGTCTGCCGGTCGAATCGCGTTATGACGCCATCGGCTCGTGCGGCTTCCAGAATGTCGCCGCCCATCGCGCGGTCGCGCAACGATTGCGCCCGGCGAAGATATTCTTCCTGGCTGATCGAACCGAATTCGTTGCCGTGTTTTTCGTAATGATCCAGAAACTTGCGGCGCGTAGCGAATCCGATGTCGCTGCGAATACCAGCATCTTTGCCGGAAACCGCCGGTTTGGACTGTGGGAGCGGCGACGATGACGGTTGAACCGATTGGCGACAAGCGCCATTCAGCGCCAGCAAAGTTGCCAGCAAGGAAATCAACACCACTTTTGAAAACCGACTGTTGCTCAAAATCATCGAACCTGCTTTACGCATAAAAACAAAGACGAGTGGCTGAAAATGTCGCCACTCGTCCACAGTTCTAAACTTTCGTCGGTGTTTACCGGATGCTCATACCGCCCAGTCCGCCAAGGTTGGCGAATGGATTGGTTTGCTCCGGCGGTGGAAGCTGATCCACTTTTTCCGGCGCCAGCACCGATAAACGGTTCACGCAACTCGTGCCGAGTCCGGTGCTTCGATAATCTTTGTTGTTGGCGATGCTGAAATAAAGATCAATCGCTTCGGTGGTTTTGCCCAGGGCTTCGTAAACACGAGCGGTGTTGAAATCAATCGAAGCGGGAGAGATTTCGCCGGGTTTCGATTTCAGATTTTGATATTCCGCCAGAGCTTCCTGATTTTTGCCTGCCGCTTCGTACCGCAGAGCCAATGCCAGTCTGGCTTGAGCACCCAGATTGGAATCTTTGCCTGCCAGTTCTTTGAACGTGGCTTCAGCTTTTTCCGGCTCGAAATAAACCTGATGAACGGCGGCGTGATACCGGGCCATATCTCCGTAATACGACGGATAATCGTTGGCGGCTTTGGTGAATGCCTCGTATGCTCGGCGGTGTTTATCTTCTTCGGTGGTGGCTACATACCCTTGTGGGTTGGCCGGAACCGGATTGGCGACTTGCGCTTCGTGCCAGCGAAACGCTTCGGCCAGAGTTTCAGCCGCATTGCTGGCGCGGCGCGAATACAGCATCCAGCCAATCCAAACCACGGCGACGATGACCGCCGCGATGGTCAGCCATTTCAAAATTGGACGCGAATTGCTCTTCGCCCAGGCGGATGTCGCCACGTACTGTTGCATTAATGGATCGCGCTTTAAGTCCTGCGCGGAAACTCGCCCTTTAGCCAATGTAATACTCCTTCGGAAAAGAAATTGGGGCCTGTGAGGAAAGCGAGAAAATAGCGGCCAGATAGGGTGATGTCAAGCCAGGCATCTTCAGCGCGCGCCGTGTTTGGCAAGGTGAAAAATGCGCTGTACCATTGCCGCCCATTGGTGAACGGCACCTGACTTCAAGTCACAATCTTTAATCTCATGGCTTACGCAAAACTCTTCGTGTCAGTAGCCCGACCGTCAGGAAGGGCTTGGTATCGGTGAGAAAAGCCCTTGCTCACGCGCGGGCTACTGACACTTGCGTAAGTCCTGAATCTAAAACTGTTGTTCCAGGCGAGAAGCCTGGGCTGCTGATAGGAGAAATCGTGATCAGACACATCGTCGCTTTCAAATTCAAACCCGAAGTTCCACAAACCGACCGCGAAGCTTTTTTGGAAATGTTGATCGGTTTGCCGTCGAAGATTTCAGAGATCGTAGATTTCGAAGCCGGTTTCGATGTCGTTCGCTCGGCGCGAGCTTTCGATCTGGCGCTGGTTTCCAGTTATGCCGACCTGGATGCGCTCGACCGGTACGCCAAACACGAGCACCATTTGCCGGTCATCGAACGCGCCAAAGAGCTTTGCCAGCAAGTCGTGTCGGTGGATTATGAGCTTTAATTCGTTGCTGTTTTTATAAACTCCAGCCCGACGGGTTCGCCGTCAAATTTCACTTTAAATCCGGTTGCCGGGCGGTAAGTCACTATGACTTGCCGAGCCGGCGACATCGTTCCGCAAGTAATCTGGTTAGGGATTTCCATCGTGTGGCGAACCAGCGTCAGCTTTCCCCATTCCGCGCGAAATTTGAATGTGCGAACGCCGCTGACCACAGTCAGCGTGACTTCATTGTCCGAACAATCCATTCGCGTCAGCCAGCCGCGCACCTGCTCGCCTTCAAATCGTTTGCCGGGCGGTTTGGTCGGATCGTCCTGAGTGTGTTTCGACGATTCGCGTTGCTGCCGCAATTTGATTTCCGCTTCGACTTTGGCGAACGCCGCTTCCGATTCGCGCAGGTCAATCGTCTGCAACAGGAATTGGGCGCGTTCGCGGATGTCGGTTTTCAATCCGTTCGACAGAATCTTCTGAACAGTTTGCCGAGCCGAAGAAAAGTCTTTTTGCCACAAGAAAATTTGCGCCTGAGTGTAGAGAAAATCTTCGCGGTCAGGAGCCAGTTCCCGCGCGCGGCGAATCAATGCCGAAGCTTCGTCGGCGTTTTCGCGCTGCACCAAATGGATGAACGCCAGAGCTTTGTAAGTGTCGGCGAAATCCGGCATCAACTCGCGGGCACGATTCAGCGAAGCTCGCATTTCCGCGACGGTTTCCGGCGAATAGCCGGAAACGTAGCCCGACGAATCCACGTGCTGTTGCTGGCAGGCAAAAGCGTGCGAGTAGTACGTCAAAAAATCGGCTTCGCCGGTTTGAATCGCTCGTAGCAAAAACTGCCGCGCATCGGCAAATCGTTTTTGTTTGATCCGCAGCAAACCCAGCGAAGACAAAGCCAGCGGCTGGTTGGCATCAATTGCCAACGCGCGTTCCAACGCGAATTCGCCGCTTTCGGTTCGTTCGATGTGCCATAGCAAATCGCCAAGATAAGCTTTCATTTCGGCATCGCCCAGCGGAGCAACGATCATCGTTTCGTCGGTTTCGATCTTGCGGTCGAAATTGATCGTTTGCGGGCTGAACACGTTGCGACGAATGTAATCGCGCAAGGTTACGTCCAGTTCGTCCGCCGAAGTTTGAAAGAATTGTTTGAATGCCGTTTCGGCGGATAGCCCAGTTGCCACAGCGTTCAAAAACTGTCGAAACTGCGATTGGCGGTCGGTGTCGCCGGACATCAGGTAATGCGTCAGCGCCCACGATTGAGCGTAAAAAACGGTTTTCTTGTCCAGTTCCTGATAAAACTGGGAATCGTGATCGGCGATCAACAGCGACTGCATTGACAACCATTTGTCTTCGCGCAATCGCCGCAGATGAGCCGGAATCGCGCGACCAATGACAATTTGTTTGCCGCCATCTGTGACGGCAAACGTGCTGAAGTATTCGGCCAAACCTTCGCTCAGCCAGACAGGTAACGCGCGTTGACCGCCACCGGTCAGGAAGTGAACGTATTCATGAAAGATGATTGATTCGGGGGCTTGCCGCCGATAATCGGTGGTCAGCGTGATGTATGCCGAGTTGTTGTCGGATTGCAGGTAGCCTGAAACTTCAGCAGGTTTGCCTTGATAAAGTGGTTTGAATGGTTCGTAAGTTTCGTTGTCTTTGAAGACGAAAACAGTCACCAACGGAGTGAAACGTCTTTGCCAAATGCCCGACAGCCGAGAAACGGCTTCGCGGAATTTTTCGAGTTCCGCGCCGACTTTGCGAATCTGTTTTTCGTCGGCGTTGCCGACCAGTGTGAAGTGTTTGGACTTTGCTTTGATCCAGGTTTCTTTGGCAGAGACAGAAATCGAACTCGATTGGCACAGGAGCGCCCAGAACACGAAGATCAAACTGATAAAAGCTCGTCGTTTCATCGCCACTCCATTTGATGAAAACGCCAACAACGCCGGTCAGTGCAATGTTTGGTTCAAGAAGAAATTCCGGTCGGAGATCGCCAACGAATATAGTTTCGGCCTGTTGGCGTAGTCAATCAGCAGAAATTCAATTTTGCTCCGGCTTCAGGAATTCGACGGCAATCGGTTCGCCATCGAACGGCGATTGGGCATCGGTCGAACTGCGATAAGTGAGTTCCACCAACCGCGCAGGTTTCAGCGGGCCGCAGGTGATTTCCGTGCCGACTCCTTTGTCGAAAGTAATAAATTGCACGCGATCCGGCGCTGAAGTGTTGAATTTCAATGTGCGGTCGCCAGCTTTGACCACCAGCGTGATGCCTTTGTCGTTGCAATCAATTTGCGTCAACTGGCCTTTGACTTTGTCGCCGTCGAATCGGCGACGAAGCAAAATTTTCTGTTTGTCTCCGGTTGTGGGAGGAGTGTTGCCGGTTGCAGGCGACTGCGTTTCTGCGACTTGTCGCGCCGCGTTGTACCGTTTCTGGTTTTCCTCCATCTCTTTGAGCGATTCGAGCATGGATTGCGCCTGCATTAGCATTTGCGGATTGGAAGCATCTCGTGCAATCGGTTCCAGAACCTTTCGAGCCAGATCGAATTTCTGCTGCCGCATATAAACCTGTCCGAGCATAAAGCCGACTTCCTGGCGACCTGGCGTCAACGTTTGCAAACGTTTTAGGTGTTCGGCTGCCGCATCCAGCTTTTCTCCGGTCACCAGATTGACGAAGGCCATCAGGTAATAGGACTCGGCAAAATTCGGAGCAAGCTGAATGGCTTTTTCCAGATGCTCGCGCATGGTCTGAACCGATTCCGGCGCGAAAGAACGCACGACGTTGTTTTCGTCCATGCCTTCGCGGCTGAGCGCGAAAGCATAATAGAAATGCACCAGATGGTTGTCAGAACCCAGCGCGGCGGCTTGCTGCAAATGTTGTTTGGCTTCGGCGACACGTTTTTGCTGCATTCGTAATACTCCCAGCGACGAATGCGCCAGCGCCAGTTTCGGATCAAGCGCCACCGCTTTCTGCAAAAACTCTTCGGCGGCTGTGCGTCGCATGTGCAGCAACAAATCACCCAGATAAAACTGCGCTTCGGCTTCACTCAGCGGAGAAGCCTGCATTTCGGTATCGAATTGCAGCTTTTCATTCATGGTCACGACTTCGACTTTGTAGGCGCTGCGGTTGATGTAATCGCGCAATTCTTTTTCCATCGTCGCGTAATCGGTTTTGAATGCCTGCTCAAAAGCTTCGCCTTGCGGAATTCCTCTGCCGAGTAAGCTCAGAAATTGCGAAAGCTGTGGGCGGCGTTTTCCATCCGCGCCCAGCATCAGGTAATGCACCATCGCCCACGATTGAGCGTAAAACACGCCTCGCTTGTCACCTTCGTTGTAATCTGGTGAACCGGTTGTGAGGGCAAACAGTTGCGACAGCGGCATGAATTTTTTCTCTCGCAGGTAAAGCACGTGGTTGGAAATGACTTTGCCAAGCCAGATTTTCTTGTCGCTGTCGGTGATTTCAAACGTGCTGTAATACTCGGCCAGACCTTCGTTGAACCAGGTCGGCAACTTCATGGTGTTTTCGTTGGTCAGCGAATGGACGAATTCATGAAAGACGGTTGCGTACGGATGAGAATCGCGCAGTTCCGCCGTCAGCGAGATGTAATTCACATCCTGACCCGGCTGAAAATACCCGGCGACTTCGCTGATCTTGTCTTGATAGGCAGGCATGAACGGTCTGAATGACGATTTGTCTTTGAACACCAAAACACGTGTCGGCACCGAAGAATCAATCCTGGCTTTCGGAAACAGTTTAGAAAACACATCGCGGAACTGTTCCAGTTTCACGGCGGCTTTGCGAATGTCTTTTTCGCTGGCGTTGCCGGCCAGAAAGAAGCTTTTTGAGCGAACGCTTGTCCAGTTGTCTTTGGTTGTTGTTGAACCTGTCTTTGCCGAAGTCTGAGTTTTTCCACCCAACAGCAAAGCAAGCAATATCAATGAAAGAATTGCCAACGAACGGGCTGCCGAGTTTGTCAGGATTGAACGCTTCATCGAATTACCTCCGGAATGAACAAAGATGAAAAGCCAGTGCGGGCGTTTTGAGGTTGCCGACACTGAAAAGTTGGGGTGGCTGGCGAACTATATTGGCCTAAGCGTCAAGCGGTCAATCAACTTTTCAGGGCGGGCTTTAGGCGTCGTTCGCGCCGCCATTTGCCGAAAATTCCCAACAGATTGCCGAGCAGATCAATCTGGATTCGTAACAAATCCCAGGCTTTGGTCAAACTGAATTCGCGCACTATTTCTTTGGTTTTGGTTCCGAGCGTAATCAAATACCAGCCGAAGTTCGCCGCCAGCGAACGGCGCGGATCGGTCAACGCGAAAATGAACTGGCTGCGGTCACACCGAAAATCGCGTTCGCGTTTGATCGTTGCATTCGCCGTCCAACTGCCGCCGCGAAAATGGTGGATGCGGCTGAGCGGAACCAACGCCGTTTGGTAGCCGCGCGAAGCCGCTCGGCGACAGAAATCAATTTCTTCGTAAAACGCGAAATAGATCGGATCGAGCAGGCCAACGGTTTCGATGACTTCGCGTTTGATGGCGAAGCAGGCTCCTTCGACCCATTCAACCGGAATCCACTTTTTTTCTTCAAATTCAAAACAGGATGGACAAGATTTTGCTTCAGGATTTACAGGATGATCAGTTCCTGTAAATCTTGAACCAATCTTGTTCATCCTGTCTGATGTTTTCTTTGCGCTTCCTTCGTGTGGCTTCGTGGATAAGAAAGAAAGATGCGAACTTAAAGCCGTCGTCGTCCAGCTATTGAATTCGTCCGAATCGTAAGCAAGTTGAACCGCGCCTAGAACGCCGACTTCGCGTTCGAGTTCGCCGACGGCAATCAATTCGCCCAGCCAGCGCGGAGTGACTTTGGTGTCGGGGTTCAGCAGCACGACGTAATTGGCTCCGGCGGTCAGAGCAGCGCGAATGCCTACGTTGTTACCTTCGGAAAATCCCAGATTGGCTGAGTTGATGATGAGTTCGACTTCGGGAAAGTTTTTGCGAACAAGCTCAACGCCGTCGTCGGTCGAAGCGTTATCCACCAGCAAAGTTTTGAAATTCGCGTACTCCGTCGCGCGCAATGATTCCAGGCAGGCGGTCAGCCAGCGGCTGCCGTTGAAGTTCAAAACGATGACGTAAACCAAAGGCGAATTCATTTATGACCAGCGTTTCAGCAAAGTAGCCGCGACGATCCATCGCAGCACGCGCAAGTTGCAGCGATGGCCGAGCGCCTGTCGAAATTTCCGCAGGCAGTTCCACCAATCGCCGCGTTGTTTGTACGCGAAACCGGCGCGGATGGTCAGTCGAGCGAACAACACGTCTTTTTCCATTCCGCATTCGCGCCAGCAATCGGGAAAGAGTTTTTCGGTTTCGTTCAAGGCGATGATCGGCAAGATTAAGCTTCGCTCGATGTCTTCGCCGTCGCCCATCAAGTTGTTGGCGTGAACGCGGTAATAAGCCAGCGGTTTGGAGATGGCTCGGATCGGAAAAGCTTTCGCCAGCCGCAACCAGTATTCGTAATCTTCGACGGCGACAAGCGCGCGGCTTTCGTTTAGCCAGCCGATTTTGTCCACACATTCGCGGCGCATCAACACAGTTGAATTCGGAATGTGATCGCCCAACAGCAAATGACAAAACGATGTTTCGCCGGTGAAGCCGATTTTGCCACGAATCTGTTTTTCACCTCCGACTTCTTCAAACGGCTCAATAAACATAAGAGCTTCAGAGAATGTCATCCCGACTTCAGGCTGTGATTCCAAGAAGGCAACTTGCTCGGCCAGCTTTTCGGGCATCCACAAATCGTCGGCATCCAGAAACGCAATGTACTTTCCCGAAGCGTGTCGAATCGCCAGATTGCGCGCCGAAGCCGGGCCGCCATTCGTTTTGGTCAGCAGTTTGATCTGTTCGCCAAATCCGCGCAGCACGTCCAGCGTCGCATCGGTCGAACCGTCGTCAACGATGATGATTTCGCGGTTGTCGTAGCTTTGCGCCAACACACTTTGAATGGCCTCGGCGATGAACTGTGCCGAGTTGTAAGCTGGGATGATGACGCTGACTTTTGGTTGCATGATCGAATCAGTGCCGCGCGCGGTAGCAAGCGACGGTTTTATGAACCGATGTTACAGGATTGCAGGTCAAGCAAAGCAGTTGACAGCTTCTTCGTCCCGGTAGGGACGGTTGAATTTAGCGCGGCGTTTCAACGCCGGGTAGAGGAGTATTTCTCCATCGCGTCCTGTAAGGACGCTTGAGCTTTCGCCAGAAGAGGATTCAAGCGTCCCGACAGGACGCCGATTCATTCGCTGCTTTTCCCGGCAGTGAACTGCCGGGCTAATATCAAACCGTCCCTGCTGGGACGAAAACCGGGTCAAGTCTAACGATCATTTCTTTAGCGAGTAACATCAATTATGAAGTGCGCTCCTTACCAGTCGCGGTACCGACTCCGCGCAGATAACCACGCAAAAACGCCAGTTGCCGCAAATAATCCAGCGCGGAAAACGCCAGGGCTTTTTTCACTCCGTGCTGTCGAACGTAAGCCGGAAAACCACTTGCCAGCGAGCGGATGGCGACGGCTTGTCTGAAGAACGTTCGCGTCGGATTGGCAATTTGGTAATCCGGCCAGAGCTTCCCCAGCAGGTAACGACCTTCGCCGTAATTGCGGATCGTTCGCAAAAAACTGCCGACCGTTTGCCGATGGTGGTGCAACACGACTGCCTGCGGCGCATAGCGAAATTGATGCCCAAGCTCTTTCATTCGACGACAAAGCGCGGGTTCTTCGCCGCCGGGTTTGCGAAAATGTTCGTCGAACAGTTCCACAGCCAACAACGCTTCGCGGCGAAAACAGGCGTTGGCTGTGATCAGATATTCAATCTCGCCATTCGGGTTTTTCGCCGGTTCCAGCATTTGCAACAGGTCAACATATTCGCCGATCAAACTGTCATCCACGCTTTTAACCGAACCGCCGACTCCGGCGACGTTGGGCGAATCGAATCCGGCGAGCAAATTCTTCAGCCATTCTCGATCCGGCAAACAATCGCTGTCGGTGAAGGCGATGAATTCCGCCGTTGCCAATCGTGCGCCGAAATTCCGCGCCGAAGCCGGGCCGCCGTTTGGTTTGGTGACAACTCTAACTTCAGGGATGGATTCATCCACGAAGTCACACGAAGAGTCACGAAGAGAAAAGGTAGCCTTCGTGTTTTCTTCGTGTGGCTTCGTGGGCGAATAACGGTTTTTCTGAAGAACTCGATTGATTGTTTCCACAGTGTTGTCGGTTGAACCGTCATCAACGAAGATGATTTCTTTTGGCGGCAGCGATTGGTCGAACAGACGTTCGACTGTTTCGGCAATGGTTGCCGCGCCGTTGAAGACCGGAACAACGATGGAAGCTTCGACATGCATGCAAACTTATTGGGCGGATTCATTGGGCGCGAAGCCGCGATAGTTCCAGCCGCCAGCGTTCAGGCGACCAGATGGGCGGCCAGTAATGGCGCGCGCGTTTTTGCAATTCCAGATGATAACCGGCGTAATCGTCGCCGGTTTTGGCGGCTTCGTGGAAATTGGCGCAGGCCAGCACCTGGTCAACGTTGGTGAAATCGAATCGCTGGGCGACGCGCGTCCAGTAATCGAAATCCATCGTCAGGTGCAGCGATTCATCCAGCCAGCCAGTTAGTTCAAAGACTTCGCGCCGCCAGAAAATTGCCGGTTGGTGCATTTCGTAACCTTTCCAGAATTCCAGCAAGCGTTGCCGACCTTGATAACGACCTCTCAGCAACGACGACGGCGAACCATCGCTGTTCACTTTCAGGCAATGGCCGACAATGGCGGCCTCGCCGCCGTCGGCGGCGAGCGTTCGGCCAACTGTCAGCAAAGCGCCGGGAAAAAAATAATCGTCGCTGTTCAGCCAGCACAGAATTTCGCCTGTGGACTTGGCCAGGCCTTTATTGATGGCATGGCTTTGGCCTCGGTCTTTCTCGCTGCTCCAATCGGTCAGCCAGGTTTCATAACGGCGAATGATCTCTACGCTTTCATCGGTGCTTCCGCCGTCCATGATGATGTATTCCAGGTTCGGATAGCTCTGTAACAAAACCGACCGAATCGTCTGTTCCAGAAAGCTGCCTTGATTGAATGAAGGCGTGATGACGCTGATTTTAGGCAGCGAAACATCGGCTGTCGGTTCGCAGGCGTCAGTCCACGGCCAGCCAGTTTGGCCAGCGGGCGGGGGCGGCAACTTGTCGTGTAGTGAACAGGGCATCGTTGAATCTGAACTGAACTTGAAAAGGAATGTTTCGAGATGGCGCGAAGGGATTTTACGATGGCTGACGCTTACTCACCACCAGCGAGCGGCGGCGAAGGGAAGTTTTGGGGTTCGGTAGCCCGCGCGTCAGCAAAGGCTTAAGCTCGCGGATGAACAAACCTATTGCTGACACGCGGGCCACTGACACCGCTGTCTTCGAATATCTCAAGCGGCGGCGGCCACTGAGTAATAAGTCACCGGACGATAATGCTGACCCGGCCAGGTGATGGTTTCGCCGATTTCTGGGCGGCGTTCGATTCGTTCGGGCAGCGACAGCCGCCAGCGCAATTGTTCGTTCAGTTCTTCGGTGAAGCTGCTCATTTGTTCCTGCGAAAACCTCAGCAAACGCATTTCGCTTTCGATCTTGCGGCGGTAATCGCTGACCGAAGAATCCGATATTCCGACTATTTCCGCGATTTCCAATTGCGAAGGCTCTTCGGTGTCGAAATAACAATGCCACAGCACACGCCACAACCGTTCGGTGCGTTGCGGATTGGAGCGCGTCAAGCTGCCAAGCCGGTCGAGAAATTGAATCGCCGCTGCGCGCGCTTCGGATTCCTGTTCGTTGCGAAGCGTGATTTCTTCGGGATTGGCTTCGGCAGAGGCCAGCGAATCGTTGTAACTGCGTCCTTGCCACTCTTCACCGATTTCGTCGTCAATCGAAGTCAGCGTCGGATCGAACACCGGCAATTTGCTCAGCGCCAATTGGCGCAATACGCGCAACGGCGCGGGCGAATCAATGGCTTCGAAAATTTCCACCATCAATTCCACCAGTTCCTGATTGCTGACGATGACCTGAGTTTCACCCGTGCAGCCTGTGCGGCGGCGATTTCGTAATCGTGTTGAAACGTTGACGATCAATTCGTCGAATCTGCCGCTGTCAATCATGCGTTTGTCGTCGTTCCAATCGCTTAGCCCGAAAACCGCGTCGGCGGCTTGGCGGTAGCGTTCTACTTGATTTGGGTTTTGTTGGCGGATTCGGCGGAACCGGCGAAAGTTCGAATCGGTTTCCAGCACCTGACTGACTCGGCGAACGATGCGGTAATTTTCCGGGCGTCGTCGGCGCAGATTGCCAATCAACAAGTTGGTCAATTCGATTTGGTAAATTTCGCGTTCGATGTCGGCATCGGACATGCCGGTGGCCAGATAATGATTGAACCGCCCTTTTTGTAGCAGCAGCACATAAAGGTCTTGTGTCAGATCGTGCAGAGAAAATGGCGGCGAAGGGGATACGGTGTGTTGACTGCCCATTGAGGAGCGAACCAGCGGATGCGACGACACCATTCGATGCAAAGCGTTCCACAACGCAGGCGCATCGGAACGTTCCAGTCTGGTTTTCCAAAGCGAACCTTGCCCGGTCGCGTTTTTGCCAGTTGAGTGTTTGGCAGACGTACGCGCGGGAAATTTCACCGGCACAAGCGGCGAATTCGGAGAAAGCGCTTTCATTGTAATCCTGAACGTATGACGGATCGGGTGAGAGATCCGGACGCCATTGGCGTCTGTGTGTGTGTATTCCCGGCACGTTCGGTCTGTTGCCAAACGTTTTTATTTCAGCACTCGCGCAAATAAAGCAGGGCAGTCGTTGTCAGGATATTTTTGATGGGCAAGTTTCGTGCGGCGACGGAGTTTGTTTTGAGGCCGTCGCCGCCTTCTTTTATTTTCGATCTTTGCGCTTATGTCTGAGCCGGTGACACTGATGGCTAGATTTAGCGGCGAGTAGAGGACGTAATTAGGTAAATGCCGGGAAAAATGGGGCTGACGAATTTCTCGGTCACTGTGCTGAAATCATCCCAAACGCTTTAACCGTTTGATGAGGACTTTGGCGGTTTTATCAAGCCGGGATGCTTACAAAACTTACCCGCTCTCCCTCTAGCTGTCAGCATTGCTTCAGTTTGTAAAACTCAAAAAACAAGGCGAATTCAGAAAACACGGTTCCCGGTTTCATAAAGAAACCGGCTCAATGATGTTGAGATCGGATTTTCTGTCAGGTGCATTCGCATACGCAGTTCAGAACCAAAACGATTCCATTCTTGGGGGACGAAATCTGTTTGAATTTTGAACTACTGAAATTTTGCGGCTGGAGCGCCGCTGCTGCGGAACATAAGAACCAATGTGAAGTGTCAGTCCTTACGACGCGGGCATTATAGACAGAAGCTCCGCGAACTGGCCAGCGGTTTTTTGCCGCAAAGACAAATTGCGAGAGATTTTCTGGGGAGAGTCAGCTTTGGTTGGATTCGAATCGGAAAAAGGTCAGCACGGATTCGCCTTGTACGACTTCGCGGTAAGGGCGCAAGTTGTCGTAATTCGGCGCCAGCAGCAACTGACGACGGTGTTCGACAATGATTATGCCGTCGTCGGTCAACAAATTGTTTTGAGCAATCTGCCACAACACAGGCGAATAGATTTCGGAATCATAAGGTGGGTCGAAATAAACAATGTCGAATTGCCGGTTTTCCTGAGCCAGATATTTAATCGTCGTCGCCGCATCGCGCGCGATCAGTTGAAAGTTTTCGGTGATGCCGCAATGCCGCAGGTTTTCGCTGATGATCGAAACGGCTTTGCGCGATGATTCGATGAAAGTGATGTGCGCCGCTCCGCGTGAAAGAGCCTCGATGCCGACAGCTCCTGAACCGGCGCAGATGTCCAGAAACCGGGCGTCTTCGATACGCGGCATAAGGATGTTGAACAACGTTTCGCGCATTCGGTCAGAAGTCGGACGCACCGCCAACCCTTCCAGCGTTTTCAAACGGCGACCTTTGTATTGTCCGGCGATGATTCTCATTAAGGAGTAGACAGAATTCAGTAGACAGTAGTTTGTTGGCAAAGATTGAAAGTCGCAATGTTTCTCGGCTGGCGAGAGAGTGAGCTACTGTCTACTGTCTACTGTCTACTGTCTTCTTGTACCCGTGTGGGTTAGCCACATGCCAGCGCCAAGCCGATTCGATAATTCGATCCAGTTCGCTGTGGCGAGGATTCCAGCCCAGATCGCGCATGATTTTGTCCGGGCTGGCGATTAACACAGGCGGGTCGCCCGCGCGACGCGGCGCGGCTTCGGTCGGAATACGTCGGCCAGTGACTTGCCGGGACATTTCGACGACTTCGGCGACGGAATAGCCGCTGCCGTACCCCAGGTTGTAAACCTCGCTGCGACGTTCCAAGACGTTCAGCGCCAAAATGTGAGCTTCAGCCAGATCAATGACGTGAATGTAATCGCGCACGCAAGTGCCGTCAGGCGTTGGGTAATCTTCGCCGAAGATGTTGACGTGTTCGGCTTTGCCGGCGGCGACTTTCAGCACATTGGGAATCAAATGAGTTTCAGGATCGTGGTCTTCGCCGCAACGTTCGGTGGCTCCGGCGGCGTTGAAATAGCGCAAACTGACTGAGCGCAAACCGTACGCGGTGTCGCACCAGCGCAGCATTTTTTCGATCATCAATTTGGATTCGCCGTAAGGATTGGTTGGGTGTTGCGGAGCGTCTTCGGTAATGGGCATCGTTTCCGGTTGGCCGAATGTTGCCGCCGTCGAAGAGAGCACGATTTTTTTGATGCCGACTGTGAGCATGGCGCTCAGCAGCGAGCGCGCTCCGCCTACATTGTTGCCGAAATACTTCAACGGATCGGTCATGGATTCGCCGACCAGCGAATCGGCGGCCATGTGGATGACGGCTTCGATTTTGTGTGTTTCCAGCGAACGAATCACGGCGTCGTTGTCGTGTAAATCGGCTTGAATGAAAACGGCTTCGGGCGCTACGGCGATGCGATGGCCTTTGCTCAGGTTGTCGAACACGACCGGCTGGTGGCCGTGTTTCAACAACTGTTCGACGACGACGCTGCCAATGTAACCGGCTCCGCCAGTGACCAAAACATTCATGTGTGACTTCTCCTCAAACGAAAGCGCGGATGAAAATCGGAACTTCATCCGCGCTGAGCGAAAAAATTATGCGACCATTTGAGAAATTATCTTCCGGGGCAGGGAACCGTTTCTCCGTTGGGACCACGGCACAACTGCCCCGGTCGTAACCCCCCAAAGCATTGTCCGTTAATGCGAACTCCACCGTCCGGGCATCTGGGGTTGGCGACGTTGGTCGGCACAAAAGCCGCGCCGCTCATTCCAATTGGCGGAATCACGCCGCCGGTAATGACCGGGACTTGCGGAAAGAAAAGAGCTTTTTTGTATTCTTCGATGCCGTAATAACTGCGAAACATTTTGTCATCGCTTTTGCTGGTGACGCCGACAATCGGTTTGCCTTTAAGCTTGTCGCCCGATTCGGATGAATCATCGGGTTGATCGGCGGCTTTATCGCCATCAAGTCCCGGCAATCGGTTTTTGCCCATTTCCGCTGCGGTTGTCAGTAATGGAGGAATACTGGGCGGCAATTTTTGTTTTTGCAGATAAGCCATCAGCGCGTCGCGCAATTCCGCCGGTTCTCGGTCGCCCAGATAAACCAAATTCCAGTTGCCTTCTTCTGAAGGGCAAGGGTTCATTGGGTCGCATAATGCCGACGCGCGAAGAAACCGAATCTGTTTGGCCGCCGGGCCGATCTTTACGCCGTCCACCAAATCTTTTTTCAAGTTGGTCGGAAATTTTCCGGTTCCCGCAAAGTATTGAGCGATGGCCACCTGAATTTGCTGGCCACGCCAGAGCATTTCTTCTTCTTTCTCGCGCTGCAATTCTTTTTTGAGCACCGGCGCAGCCGCCGTAGTCAGAATCATGGCGAACATGATGATGCCGATCAGCGCAATCAATGCGTAACCTTGTTCGCCACGTTCGGAAATGCTTTTCTGTTTTCTTCGTGAATGATTCATCCCGGAAACCTCGTTTCCGCCAAACCTTCCAAACTTTTTAGTTGAGTTCAGCGGTAAAGTTTATTGCGTGAACAATGCGTATGTTTGTGTCTTCAATTTCGATTTTGGTGTGGGTGATATTGACCACTCGCCAGTGAGTGCCGACTTTTGAGCCTTTGATGACATTGAGAACTTCGGCTTCGTCCGCCTGCGATTTCAGTACGGCAGTCATTCCGCGCTTGTTGGAAACCAAACCGACATAGCGATAAGGCGGCAACGGCGGCTCCTGAACGATCAGCCCAATTGAGTTTGAATATAACTTGGCGTCGCTTTTGCTGCGAACCTGCACTCCCAAACTTCCACCATTACGAATCGCTTCGGGCGGAACCTGGACTTCAACTTTGGTCGCGTTGATGAACTTGGTCGGATAAGGCCGACCTTCTAAAAACGCCTGTGCGTCTTCAGGAATCTTGTCGCCAAAAACGTTCATCGTGAATCCGCCCGTTCGCCCAATTACTCCCGAAGGATTCAACGTCATCAGCAGAATCGGCGGCGGCGGCGGTGGTGGTTGAACTGGTGGCGGTGGAATGGGCTTCGGAGTTGGCGGCGGCGGATACACAAAAATGTTCCGGCCAGTTCCGTCGCCTGAGCCTCGTTTTTCAAACCAGGCGAATTGCAGCGGTTGCGTGATGATCGGAACGGCTTTTTCGCCTGGACGCAGCGGACGCGGAGTCGGCGTTGGCGATGGTTTGCGTACCGGCGTGTTCACAGCCACCGGCGAAGTTGGCGTTGAATCGTCACCGGTAAAAAATTGCAGGTACACCACGCCCAGCATCACCAACAGCAACACGCCCAGCAAAATCTTTTTCCTGGTTTCGCTATTGTCCTGTTTTTTGTCTTTTTCTTGGCTCATCTTGCTGCTTTTGAAACTGAAAATTCAGATTCGACACTCCTCTCACTGCTTCTCTTCGGTCGAGGCTTTTTGCGCGGCCTGTTCCGACTTTTTGGCTTGTCCTTCGGCAGCCAATTGGCTGGTCGTGGTTTTGCTCGACGATTTGTAAGGCGATTGAAAATACGTGTCCATTTCGATCTTCAAACTGACCGGAACGGCTTCGGGCGAACTCAACTGCAATTTTTGCGAACCGGATTTTTGAGCGGCTCGGCGGACTTGATCGGATTCGCCCTGAAAATTCACCACATTGATAATCAGGAATTGTTTGCTGCGTTCCAGATCGGACAGGAACCGCCGCAAGTTCGGATATTCGCCGATGATGTTCGTATCAATTCCCAGCGACGGATAAATTTTGCGGTCTTCGTCGTCGCGCGTTTTGGGCTGACCCGGCTGGGCAGCTTCTTCGGCAAGCGGTTCGGCTTCGGCCACGCGGTAACTGGAATCGCCGGTCAGCACACCGTGCTTTTGGCCCAGCGAATCAATCTCGTTGATGATTTCGGTCATCCCGCGCTCGTCTTCTTTCAGATACACGTCGAAATTTTTCAAGCTGGCCAAAATTGATTCGGCATTGGCGGCTTGCTGGTTGCGTTTCTGTTCGTCGTTGTTGGTTTTATCTATCTGCAACTGAATTTGGGCTTCGCGGCCTTTTAATTCACTTAGCTGGGAATTGAGCGGTTGAACTTTCGAGAAGTAATAAAAAACGATCGCTCCGACAAACGCCAAAGCCAGAAACAGCGCCAGCAATTCGCCCAGGTTTAATTTCATCCGGCTCAGCGCGTCCTTCACTCCATCAATGATTTCCATTGTTTTCAGGTTCATTGCTTTTTCTCCGCAGAATTGGCGCTGGCGATTTGGTTGGCGGCGCTGGCGCGATTGCTGGAAACCGGCGGATAGTATTCGACTTTCAACTCGAATTCGATTTCTTCTGTGCCGTCCACAAGTTTTTTGCTCAGCGGGAAGACCTTGAACCGTCCGGTGTCGTGAAACCGGTTAATCATTGTGGTTACATCCTGATTGGTCTTGCCGATCACGGTTAACGTCAAAGTTGCGGCATTTTCGCTGCCATCAAAAGCTTCTTCACGCTCCTGCGGCAAAATCTGGTTGACGGCGACTCTCAACACGCGAACGCCTGTCGGCAAACTGCGCTCAATGTCGCTCAGCAGTTGAGTCCACGAAAAGGCTCGGCGAGCGATCAATTCATTGGCGGCGACCAGTTGTTTGTTTTCTTCGGTTGAAATGACGACATTCGTCACGGCGGGTTTTTCTATCTTCTTGTATTGAAGCTCCAGCGCCTTGACCTTCATGGCTTGGTTGGAAATTTCGTTGTTCAGTCGGGAAGAGCTTTCAATCATCTGCATTCCGAAATAAGCGGGAACCAAAAACAGCAGCAAAATCACCAGCCAGAATAATCGCCGGTTTCGGAAAGGATTGCTCGCTAAATTAACTAGAGGTTTCATAGCTCAAATTTTACGAAGACATCTCAAATGTCTGAATTAAAATTTCTGTCTGGGTGATAGTTCGCAACACAACTGAGGCGTGGGGGCAGCTTTTCTTTGAAGCTTTCTGGAGCGTCGCCAGACTAAAACATCAACAAGTTGGTGTAAAGCCAGGCTGTTTCTTCGTGAGGTCGTGCGCGGAAAAAGCCGTAGACAAAAAAATCGAGGTGATCGCCTCGCTTTTGGATCGCGCAGCAGATCACCTCACACAAACTACACACACGTGCCCTAACACGCCAGTTAGGAAAAAAGGTTCCCGGCATTTTCCAGCTTGAAGAAAAAAACTTCCTCGCCTGGACAGCCGATAAATGTAAATCCCGCAAATATCTGTGTTGCTTGTCATTTAACCTCATGCTTCGGCATACTGGCCACCGTTTTCGTGGACTTTGATCGAAAGGAAATCCGCATGACTCCGCCACTTACAAAAATCACGCGCGGTTTAACGGGCGCTCGCTGGCAATTGGCCGAATGTGACGAGGCCGTATTGCAAACTTTGCGCGATGAAACCGGCGAAGCAGACATTTTGCTTCGATGTCTGCTCAATCGCGGGTTGTCTCACGCGGCAGAGATCGAAAAGTTCCTCTCACCGGAATTTGCTGTTGACCTACACTCGCCTTTGCTGTTGCGCGACATGGCTCAGGCTGTGACACGATTGCGACAGGCCATCAGCCAGCGCCAAAAAATCCTGATCGTCACCGATTTCGACGTGGACGGAACGACTTCCAGCGTCATTCTTTCCCAGACTTTGAAACTGTTGGGCGGAGGTGACCTGATCGAATGTTACATCCCGAATCGCTTTACTGAAGGTTATGGGCTGTCAAGTTTGATCGTCGAAAAGGCTGCACAGGAAGGATTTAACCTGATTGTCACCGCCGACATCGGCATCAAATCTCACGCCGAAGCACGGCTGGCACGCGAACGCGGCATTGATTTGATTATTTGCGATCATCACTTGCCCGATGGCGAAGACGTTCCGGCGGACGCTTACGCGGTCTTGTGTCCGAAAGGTTCATCCGGTGTTGGGTATCCGAATAAACACCTGGCTGCTTGCGGAGTGTCACTGAAATTGGCTCAAGCGTTGTTGGCGGATCATCCAAAACGAGACGCCATTGTCGGCAGTCTGGCCAAGCTGACTGCGATTGGGACAGTTGCAGACATGGTTGATCTGGCCGAACGCGAAAACCGCGCCATAGTCGCTCACGGGCTGAAAGGATTGAATCAGCCGAGCAGCAATCCGGGTTTGCGCGCTTTATTGAAGCTGTCGAACGTCGGCAATCCGATCACGCCGTTCGATGTCGGATTCAAAATCGGTCCGCGCATCAACGCCGCCGGGCGAGTCGCCCACGCCAATTCTGTGCTGAAACTATTTGACGCTGCCACCGAAGAAGAAGCGAACAAGCTGGCCTTGCAACTGGATGATTTCAATTCCAAACGTCAGCACATTCAATTTATCCTGGTCGAAAAGCTGAAACAGACGGTTGAGCAGCAAAAAGAAAATCTCGACCGCGTGCTGGTATTTTCGGGAACAGAGGAAGATGGTTTTCATCGCGGAGTTTTGGGGATCGCCTGTTCCAAGATCGTCGAAATGACCGGACGCCCGACGTTGATTTGCTCCGTCGAAAACGGTTTGGCGCACGGCAGCGCGCGTTCGATCAACGGGTTTCATCTGGTTGAAGCTCTTGATTACGCTTCGGAATCGTTGGTGAAATACGGCGGGCATCCGATGGCGGCTGGCTTCACGGTCGAAACCGGCAAGATCGAAGAAATGCGCTGGCGATTGAACCGTCACGCTGCTGAAGTCTTGAGCGAAGAAGATTTGGGGCGACGATTGACCGCCGATGCCGAATTGGAATTGAAAGATGTGACTGTTGCCAACATCAAAATGCTGGCTCGGCTGGAACCGCACGGGGTGGGGAATCCGCAGCCGTTGTTTTTGTTGCGAAATGTGCCGTTGCGCTCGGCGCAAATTCTAAAGGAAAAACACCTGAAACTTTTGATTGGCCGCGACAAAACTCAGATCGAAGCTTTGTGGTGGAACGCTGCCGAGTACCAAACCCGTCTGGCTGTCGGCAAAGAACTCAGTCTGCTTTGTCGCCCTGAAATTAACAGTTGGAACAACCGCGAAACCTGCCAATTGAAAATCGTAGACGTTGCAGTGGATTAAATCAGCCGCCAGACTTTTTGCAGGCTGTCAGACTTTTTGCGTTCTTTCGGCGGTCTTTGAGCGTAAAGTGGGGCTGACGAGCAATCCCCTGAACATGTAGTGCATTCATTGAGGAGGAGTGATGCAAAAAATTTTCCGTTTATCGCTGATGATGTGTTTGCTGACCGGCGCAATCATCGCGCAATCAACTTCAAAACCCATTGCCAAAAAAACGACGGCGACTCCGGCGTCAACCAAAACAGCGACTTCGACTGTTTCGCCTGCCACAACGGAATTGTTGAATCTGTTGCCAGCTTCTGATTTGCTGGCAGTTGTGGATGCCAACCGGTTGTTCAACGAATTGTTGCCCAGCCTGGCCGGTATGCAATCTGGCGGCCTGGACAAGCTGGCCAAAGAACTGACTGAGTTCACTCAGAAAACCGGCGTTGACCCGTCGAAAATCAACAGCGCGGTTATGGGTTTGAATCTGAAAGGATTGCAGGCCACCGGCGCGATCATCATTTCCGGCGTTGACCTGACCGCTCCGCAAATCGAAGCCGCGATGAAAGAGTTCAAGGCGGAATTCAAAACTTCAGATTACAGCGGAAAAACGATTTACAGCCTGGTTTCCAAAGTCAAAGCTCCCGAAGCCGGGCCGCTTTCGCTGAACACTGACCACACCGCATTGGCGGCGCTTGGCAGTCAGAAATTTGTTTTCGGCGATTTGAGCGCGATCAAAACCGTGATTGACATCAGCACTGGCGCTGCCAAAACCGGCGTGACGCCGGAAATGATCGCTACGCTGAACGAAACCAAAGCTTCCGGATTGTTGCGCTTTGCTCTGAGCATTCCCGAAACGCTGAAGACCGAAGCCGCCGATCAAGGAGATTTGTTCAAATCGGTTTCCACGATCAAGGTCGTTCTGGGCGCGTTGGATGTTGCCGCCGATTTGAGCCTGTCGCTGGACACGTTAATGCGTACGACTTCGCCCCAAGACGCCACCGAACTGGAAGATGGATTGAAAGGTTTGGTCGGATTGGTCAAAGGGATTTTCGGCGGCAGTCCCGGCGATCAAAAAATGGACGCGCTCGGTCAGTTGCTGGATATGGTCAAAATCAGTTCGAAGTTGAACGATGTTTCTTTGTCCATCGCTTTGCCACGTGCGACGCTGGATCAATTGTTGAAGAAACCGGCTCCGGCGGAAAAGAAGCCGTAATGAAGTTTGGCAGATTGAAATCAAAAAAGGCTGGACGGTTGTGAAACCATCCAGCCTTTTTTTGCTGCTTGATGAGCGGGCGCTGACTTATTGCTGAGCGCCAGAACTGGCAAAGAACTTGTCAATGCGGTCCTGGTAGACCTTGATCTTGCCTTCGGCTTCGTAACGTTTACGGGCGTTTTTGACGAAGGTGTCGAAGTAAACGCTCTGACGTTCACTGATCAAAGTTTGGCGCAGGCTTTCTTTTTCCGCCGCCAGCTTGGTCAAATCGGCATCAGTGCGTTTGGCCGCCGCGAAGATCAAATATGACGCTCCGACTTTGATAGGAGTTTTGCAAACATCGCCTTCTTTCAAAGTCAGTAACAAGGCATTTGCCTGATTCTGAGCTTGCAAACCGCCGCCCGAAGCTCCAGGCCACTGGTAAGTGTTAAAGTTCGTGTCTTTCTTAACGGTCAGGTTTTCGGCTTTGATCAATCGTTCCAGATCGGCGGCACTGGTGGCCTGTTTGACCATATCGAACGCGCGAGTCTTGGCCAGGTCTGGTTCACGTTCGCGGCGCAGCCCGTCTTCCACCTGATTGCGAGCCTGATCGAAGCTCAGTTCCGCGCCGCCTTCCAGCACTTCCAAAACTCTGGGAACGGCATAACCTCCGGGAATGCTGACCGGAGTGCCGATGTCGCCTTTCTTCAATTCCTTAACGGCATTGTCGAAAGCTGGGTTGTTCGCGCGGCTCTTGCTGTCGCCGAGTTCCGGCAATGAATCGCCGTCTTTGAAAAACGGAGTGGTTTTAATCATTGCGGGCGCACTGACTTTGATGTCTTTGGCGACTTCTTCAGCGCCCTTGATCAGGTCTTTTACCTCGGTGGCCTTTTCGTAAACCTTTTGAGCCAGTTCGCTGGCTTTCTGCACTGAGCGATTGTTTTTCTCAGTCGCCAGCAGCGTCGGTTTCATCTGCTCGAAAGGAATTTCGCGTTCTTCGGTGACTTTCAACAGATACTGGCTGTTGCCTTCGCTGAATGGGCCGTCAACGGTTCCGACCTTCAAATCGCTGGTGTACACGCGCTGTTTCCAGTCGCTGGATTTGTTCGCGTCTTTTTTGATCCAGCCCAAATCGCCGCCTTTGGCCTTGCTGGGGTCCATCGAATTGCCTTTGGCCAGCGCGGCAAAATCTTCCTGCGGCATGCCTTCGCCGCGAGCGCGTTTGGCCAGTTCACCGATCTTGGCATTGACGGTTTCGGTGTCGGTTGGCGACAAACGATCCAGACGGATGACGCTGATGCGTTTTTCCATCTGTTTGTTCGCATCGTATTTCGCCTTCAATTCGCTGTCGGGAACTGTGACCAATTTTTCGGCATCTTTGCTGGCGACGAACACATATTCGACCTTGCGCGTCGGCGCGGTGGCTTTGAACTGATCTTTTTTGGAGTTGTAGTAGGTTTGCAGTTCGGCGTCGGTCGGAGTGTATTTGCTGCGAACTTTGTCCAGATCAACTGTGGCATACACCACTTCAAAGCGGGTGTTGTCTTTCTTGAATTTTTCTTCGATGTCGCGGTCGGAAACCTGCTCCGCCGAAGTCAGGTAGCTGCGGACTTTGCGAACGCTGATTTCATTGCGGCGTTCCTGTTCGTAAACGCCAATGTCAAAGCCCTGCAATCGTATGCGGCGTTTGTATTCTTCTGTGCCAATCCATTGCCCGGTGTTCGGGTCAACGTTCTGACGTTTGATGGCTTCGGAAACTTCGCCGTCCGTGCCGGTCAGGTTCAAACGAGCGGCTTGATCCAGCACCAGTTTGTTGGAGATCAATGAGTCCAAAGCCTGCTGGTCAATGCCGAAGGATTTCAGCGTAGACAGCGGAAAATTCTGGCCGCGCGTAATGAACGAAGCCAATTGCGCGACTTGGGCGCTGTATTCCCGAAGCGTGATTTCCTGTGTGCCGACTTTGGCAATCACCTGGTCGTCGTTGGACGAACCGGCGGTTGTGCCCATGCCGTTTTGAGCGGTGGGAATGTAAAAAGCGATCAAACCGATAAGCAGCAGCCCGCAAAATGCGAGCAGAACAAAATTGCGCGAGCGTTCTAATTTGGCAAAGAAGCGAAGCATAACTGTTGGTACTCCGAAACTGAATTTTTTTGATGTGAGGGTGGAATCCGTAGAACGGTCCCGGTCTCCGCCCGGAAGTCGGGCATATTAGCGGCTGATCCCAATTCGTTCAAGCCGGACGGCTAATGCTGAAAGCCGGTTTCCGGCCAGTTAAACTCTGATACGCGGTTAAACGCGGAGAAATCCTGCAAGCTACGGCTGCGAAAACCGTCATCGTTGTAAATCGCTTTTGTCGTGCTAAAGTTTGAAGCGAGGATTCCAATACCAACTTGAGGAATGAAATCATGCGCCGCACAGGAAATTTAGTCGCGTTTCTGGTCGTTTTTTCACTGCTGATTGCCGGTTCGCCGGTTGTTTTTGCCCAAAGCGGGCGAGGCCGAAATACTCCGCCGCCGGCTCCGCCAAAACCGACGACGCCAAAACAGAACATCCCGGTGACAACCGTGCTCGGCATTCCCGACGGTGGCAAACTGGTTCGGCAGGAACTCGACAACTTTACTTCGCGGTTTGAATTGCGAAACGGGCTGTCAGTATTGACGCGCGAACGGCATTCGGCTCCGTTGGTTGCTGTAAATGTCACGATCAAAGCCGGGATTCTGGCCGAAACCGATGAAATGGCAGGCATTGCACGTTTGACTCAAAAAGCCGTTTTGCGCGGAACAGCCACGCGCAACGGAGCGGCGATTGAACGCGAAGTGGCGCGGCTGGGCGGACAGATGACTTCACAGGTTGGTTACGACCAGACGACTTTTACGATGATTACCGCCGGTGAAAGTTACGCCGCGATGATCGAATTACTGGCCGATGTGATTTTGCGTCCGGCGTTCAAAGACGACGACATCAAAAAAGCCGCCGCTGAAGTCCTGCTCGAAAGCAAACAGGCGCAAGATCGCGTTGAAACTGCTGCGATGGAAAAACTCTTTTCCGCCGCGTTCACTACGCACCGATTGAAACGCGGCAGCGCCGTTTCGGAAAGTTTTCTGGCTTCGGCGACTTCGGCTCAAGTCCAGGCGTTTTATCAAACGCATTACCGCCCATCGAACGCGATTGTTACAGTGCTTGGCGATGTTTTTACTCTGAACGCAATCGGACAGGTGCAGCTTCGGTTTGGGGAATTCAAGACGGGAGTTGGGAGTCGGGAGTCGGGAATCGGGAATCAGCCAATAGCACTCAAGCCGACAGTTGGAAATCAACCGTCAGCTACGGCGAAACAAGTGACAGCGGCAAAACCTTCGGCTGTCGTTCAGAAACCAACCAGCAGCGATCAAACCAACGCTTCAACGATTCCTGCAAATCCCATAACTCCTATAACTCCCACAGCAACCCAGATTTCAACTCTGGAAGAATCCGCCCAGGACAAACTGCGATACGGCAACGCGCGCGCAGACATTGGCCAAAGTTTGGTGACTTTCGGCTATCGCACGCCGAGTTTCAAAGCCGACAAGGAAGGTTTGAAAGAAACGGCGGTGCTGGAAGTGTTGTCCGCAGTGTTGGGACTTGGCGATGGTTCGCGTTTGAGTCAGGGATTGCGCGATGGACTGGCTTCGCGCGACAAACTGAGCGTGGCCAGCGCAACCAGTTTCAGTTACCAAAAACTGCCGGGCTTCGGAATGTTGGTCGGGCAGATTCGCGTCGAACCGGAACGCATTGATCGCGCTGAAGCCGAATACTTCCGCGAGATCGAACGTTTTCGCCGCGAACTTATCAGCGAAGGCGAATTGCAGCGCGCCAAATCCTTGTTGGAAAAATTGCACTTCGATTCGATGGGGAACTTTGAAACCGACGCCGAATTGCTGGCCGGGTATCAAGCCAGATTCGGCGATTGGAAAACTTTTGATTCGCGGTTGACCAGAGTTCGCGCGGTCACGGCTCAAGACGTGCAACAAGCTGCGGCAAAGTATTTGACGCTCAGCGCGATGACAGTCGCCGAATACGAACCGCGCACGGCCATTGCGCGCACCTTCACGCCGGAAAAATTTGCCGAACTGGCGGCGACTTTCGCTCCTGCGGTTGTGCAACCGATCAACGCCACTGATGTGAAACCGGCGTTGGCTCTGAAAACCTTCGCGCAAGGAGCCGAACGTAATCAGGTCAGCGAAGGCCAGAACATAGTCATTGCCGCCGTCCCATTGCCGATCAAGGATTATTCGGTGCTGCGAGGTTCGCGCGCTTATGTCCGCGAAGACAAATCGCTGCCGTTGATTTCGATCAGCGTGCTTTTTCAGGGCGGGCGACTGGTCGAAGAGCAAGCCAGCAGCGGCACGACCGAATTGATGCTGCGCGCGATGGCTCGCAGCACGACCACGCGCAAAAGCGATTTGATTGCCCACGAATTGGAAAGTTACGGCGGGCAACTTCGCGTGGTGAACGAACCGGACTTTTTCGGCTTCACGCTGGATGTGCTGTCGCGCAACGCCGAAAACGCCGTCAAGCTGTTGCTGGAAATCGTCGAAACTCCGTATTTTGGCAAAGAAGAAATCGCGCGCGAAAAAACGATTTTGCTGGCCGATCAACTCAACAGCCGGGACGACGATGCTGCGCGCGCTGATGAACTGTTGCGCGCCTCGCTGTATCCCGGCCATCCTTACGGCTTGCCGCGTTTCGGCCTGGCCGAAGTGGTCAAAGCCGCAACCGAAGAAAAGCTGGAAGAATGGCACAACAAAACCATCAAACGGCAATATCCGTTGTTGATGATTGTCGGCGACACAGATGGCTCGGCGCTGGTTTCGCGCATCTTTTCCGAAGGTCTGAAGCGAGGCGAATTGGACAAGGCGTTGAAAGTGAATTTGCCGCCGCTGGCCGGTTCAGGAGCGGAAAAAACCGAACAGCGCGGCAGAACGTTGGCGACTCAGGTTGTTGGGTTTCGGCTGGGTTCTGCCTCGCCTCCGCAGCAAGCCAATCAACCGGACGATTTTTTCACGATGACGATGCTGGCGACGCTGGCTTCGACGGGCAAGCTGAGCGAAAAGCTGCGAACGGAACTCGGCTTGGTGGATTCGTTGACGATTCAATACCAGCCTCGACTGGCTTCGAGCGGGTTCAATATGTTGTTTGCCACTTCGCCGGAAAACGAAGCAAAAGCGCGTGAACAGTTGCAAGCCGAACTGCAACGACTGGCGGCGCTGCCTGCGGACGACGAATTCGAGTTCAGTCGCAACGCCACGATTGGCCGTTACGCCATCGCGCTGCAATCTCATCCGGTGCGCGCTTTGGAGTATTCGCGCGCCGTCTTTTTCGGACGCAAAGCTTCGGAAATCGAAGCCCAACCCGACGCTATTCGTGCCATCAAAAAAGCCGATCTCAAACGGGCGGCGGAAAGCCTGAAGCTGGAAGGACGCGGCGTTGTGCTGGCCGGGAAGTGACGGATGCAATTTGGCATTCGCAAAATCGCCGCCTATAATCGCGCCTCACTTCCAGAAGGTTCGCATTCAATCAACCGAAAAGCTTATGGACATTTTTCAGTTCACGCGCGAATTGATGGAAACGGAGTCTATCTCCTGGCACGAAGGCGCTGCCGGGCGCTGGCTTCGTGATTATTTGTCCGACGCAGGGTTTGACGTGACGACGCAAACCGTTACCGATGACCGCGTCAATGTTTACGCGAAGCTGGGCGAACCGATTGTTACTTTGTCCTCGCATATAGACACCGTGCCACCATTTATCGGCTTTACCGAAGACGAACAGAACATTTACGGGCGCGGAGCCTGCGACGCCAAAGGCGTCATTGCGGCTCAGGTCTTTGCGGCCAAGCGATTGAAAGACGAAGGGCTGGCGAACATCGGATTGCTGTACGTTGTAGGCGAAGAAGACGGCAGCGACGGCGCGGTCGTCGCTAACTCGATTCCGAACTCAAACAAGTTTTTGATTAACGGTGAACCGACGGAAAGCCGTCAGGCCATCGCCACCAAAGGCGCACTTCGCGTCGTCATCGAAGCCAAAGGCCGCACGGCGCATTCGGCTTACCCGGAATTGGGCGAATCGGCGATTGAAAAGCTACTGGATATTCTGAACGACATTCGCCGAACGGATTGGCCTGTCAGTGCGGAACTTGGCCCGACGACTTACAACATCGGAACCATCACCGGCGGACGCCGCCCAAACGTGGTGGCCGACTTCGCCGCCAGCGAAGTGATGTTCCGCACAATTACTCAACCCGATGAGTTGTACAAAATGATCGTTGAAGTCGTTGCCGGTCGCGCCGAAGTCAAACGCGGCTTTTCGCTGCCGCCGATTCACACGCACACGGTGAAAGGAATTGAGATTCCAACCAGCGTCGTGCGGTTTGGAACCGACATTCCGTGTTTGACGAACTGGGGAACGCCCATGCTGTTCGGCCCAGGTTCGATCCACGATGCGCACACCGCGCACGAATACATTCGCAAACAAGATATGCTGAACGCCGTTGACACTTACGCGCAAATGACGCGGACGCTGTTGACGGAACAAAGCTGAAACACGACAGAGTCAGTACCGCGACCGGTAGGGAGCGGGTAATCACACTTAACGGAGCTAAAAGAAAAAATGCCTACTGCTAAATTCACCCACGAAGCCGGAACGCCGGAATACCAAGCCTCTGAATGGCTGATGACGATTCACAACGCTTACCGCGAACTGGATTTCGCCATCGCCAATTCGCCCAACCCAGCGGAATACGTCGAACGGCTGAAAGAAAGAGTCCGCCGCGATTACGAACAAAACCGCGAACAAATGGGCTGGAGCGAACGCTCGCGCGACATCGCCGAACGTTCGCTGAACGTGGTGCTGGAAACGCTGAAGCTGCCGAATCTGTAATTTTCGATTTTGAATTTTGGGTTTTGGATGATTGATTCAAAACCCAAAATTCAAAATTAAGAATCCAGACTTCTTCGCCATTCCCCAGATTTTCCGCCAGTCTTTCTCTCAAGCCGGATTTCGCCGATCACCATTCCTTTATCAATCGCTTTGCACATGTCGTAAAGCGTCAAGGCCGCTACGGACACAGCGGTCAGAGCTTCCATTTCGACGCCGGTTTGCGCGCTAGTCGAAGCCGTTGCCCAAAGCTGCGCGCCTGTGTCAGTCAAAGTGATCTTCACGTCAGCGTGCGACAGCGCCAGCGAATGACAGAGTGGAATCAACTCCGCCGTTCGCTTGGCAGCCATGATTCCCGCCAGCCGAGCCGTTTCCAACGGATCGCCTTTCGGCGTCCGTCGCTCACGGATGGCGGCGACGGTTTCCGGCGACATTTGCACAAAGCCGCTGGCTTCGGCTGTGCGAGCAGTCGTGGCTTTTGCGCCGACGTTGACCATTTGAATCCGACCTTCGGAGTCGAGGTGAGAGAGTTGGGGTTGATCTGAATTTGCCATACAGATGTGAGCCTATTTCTTTATCGGATTGGTTTTCTTAGCGCAGGAGTTTAACGCCTGAAAAGTTTCTTCAGCCCAACTAGCAAAAGGATGATCTCCAAAAGTGATTGTGAGGTTTAGGTGGCCACCTGTAATTCGAGCGTTGAAACTGTGAATTCGCGGGTGCAGTGCGATGGTTCCGACACCAGCTTCTCTGTCTGATCGTTCCTTTGAAGACATCATTTCCAATGACAGTCTGAAGAATTTTTCAAACTGAGTTTTGATTGCCGGGCAGGAGCTTTGAGAAAATTGCCATTCTTTGATTTTCAGATTAGCTTTGATTTCTGAAATCGTGGTTGTTGGCTTCTTTCGATGTAACTCCATCATTTGATCATAAACCGACACTTTGTCAGCGATTCGGAAAGTCGCATTGAGGTTTTGATAGAACGGGTCGCCATTGAAAAAGAATGAGCGTTCAAGTTCGTTTGTGTATAGGTCTCTGTAACTTCTATAGCCGAGACTGTAGTCATCGAAGGGCATTAACTCGTTCAACACATCGTAAAAATGTTTGTTTACCCAATCCCAATCTTGTTGAGTCTGTGCGCTGGCAGGCAAAGCAAGCGCACAGATAAAAGTAACAAGGTGAAAAGCTATTTTCTTTCGAAGCATAAAGATTCCTCGAAGCTCTATTGGAAATTGTCAGCACCCAAGAGAAATGACTTCAATCAACTCGCCTTCGCCAACGCTGGCGCGATCTTCCGGCACGACGATCAAGCAGTCGGCTTTCATAAATGCCACCAAATCAGACGAGCCGCTCCATTTCAGTGGTTCGACTTCGGCGCGGCCATCGCAGATGGTCAAGCGTCCGGGTTGGTGACTACGGCGAGGCGGAGCGCCTTTGACCGGTTTGCTTGCGAAGGCGCGAAAGCGCGGCAGGTGAATGTCCTTCGCGCCTTGCATTTGCATCAGCGCCGGGCGAGCGAAGAGGTGAAACGAAACGGCTACGGAAACGGGATTGCCCGGCAAGCCAAAAATGATTTTCTCGCCGAGCCTGGCAAACACCGTCGGTTTGCCGGGATGCATCGCCACCTTTTCAACAAAGATTTCCGCGCCCAATTCCACCAGCGCGGGTTTGACCAGATCGTAATCGCCCATCGAAACGCCGCCCGACAACATCACCACATCGGCAGCGGCCAAGCCTGCGGCAATCGCTTCACAGGTCGCCGCAAAATCATCGCGGACGATGCCGCTGCTGACGACTTCGGCTCCGGCGGCTGCGGCGTATCCGGCCAGCGAATAGGTGTTGGAGTTACGAATTTGCGAGGCTCCGGGAGTTTCAGCGACTTCTACCAATTCGGTTCCAGTCGAAAGCAAAGCGATACGCGGACGGCGAGACACGTTCAATCTAGCGTAGCCGAAACTGGCCAGCACGGCGGCCACAGCGGGCGTGATGCGTTCACCGGCTTTGACCATCACATCGCCCGCGCGAGCTTCTATGCCGCGAGGCGTGATGAATTGGCCGGGCTGAACGGCTTTTTGAATTTCGATCCAACCGTCGGTGACGTTTATGACTTCGATTTGTTGGACGGCGTCGGCTCCGGCGGGAACCGGAGCGCCAGTCATAATCCGCACGGCTTGACCGGATTCAATTGTGCCATCGAAGGCGTGCCCGGCGGCGGCTTCGCCAATGTCTTTCAGCCGAACGGGATTGGATTCGCTCGCAGTGGCAGCGTCGGCGGCTCGCAGCGCGTAACCATCCATTCGTGCTCGGTTAAATGGCGGCAAGTCCAAGTCGGACATTGCGTCGCGTCGCAGCACGCGGCCAACGGCCTCGGTCAGAGGAATCTCCTCTTTGCCAAGCAGCGGGATGAGGTCGAGAATGATTTGCAGTGCGTCTTCGATGCGAAGCATGAGATTTGAAAAACAGAAAAGCCGCTTGCGTTGACAAGCGGCTCATTGAGTATTGTTTTTTATGATGAAATGGCGGAGCCGACGGGACTCGAACCCGCGACCTCCGACGTGACAGGCCGGCGTTCTAACCAACTGAACTACGACTCCGCATTATCAAACTCGCTGTTACCGGTGATAGGCACGGTGGGGCTCGAACCCACAACCTTCACCTTGTAAGGGTGACCGTCTACCATTGACTGTACGTGCCTGAACCCTTTCAAGCGAGGGCGCATATTAGTTTCCGATCCCCATGCTGTCAAGACACCTGACCAGATTGCGTGAAAAAACTGTTGGGCTATACTGCCCGCCGTCTACACCGAATCGCAGGAGAGCTTGCAATGACATTAACTCAACGTCTTTTGGCTGGGAAACTCGTGATGATTTTTGGGATGCTGCTCGCCCTGCCAACGGTTTTTGCTCAAGACCCGCAACAAGATCAAAAGAAAAAAGACGACGAAATGGCGACCATTCGATTGAATACCGATTTGGTCGTGCTGGATGTTTCGGTCACGGATCGAGACGGCAACCGCGCGAATTCCGGCTTGCGTGTCGAAGATTTCGCCGTTTACGAAAACGGTGTGCGGCAAATCATCACCAGTTTCGATGCCACCGAAGTCCCGTTCAATCTGGTCTTGTTGATTGATACTTCGGGCAGCGCGAGCGGCGATGTGGAATTGATGCGTCGTGCCGCGCGCGGATTTTTGAAGGAGCTTCGCCCACAAGACCGCGTGGCTGTTGTTCAGTTCAACAAAGAAGTCGAGTTACTGAAAGACCTGACCGCCGACCGCCAAGCCGTCGAAAACGCTTTGGGATTGCTGACGCCCGGAACCGGTACTTCGTTTTACGACGCGATGCAACTGACGATGGACGAAGTTCTGGGAAAAGTCGAAGGCCGCAAAGCGATTGTGGCGTTGACCGACGGCGTGGATTCGTATGGCTTTCGTCTTTACGAACAGATTTTGCCGCTGCTGGAAAAGAATCGCGCCAGCGCCTACTTTCTGGAATTGGACACCGAAAGCTTCACGGCGGACGGGATGACGCGCGATTGCACCGAACCTGTTCATTTTGAATTTTCGGGCAAGCAATTGAAAAAGTATTACAAAGAGTTTGCCGGAAAAAATGCTGACTCATCTTTCAATGTGCATTGCCGGTTATCGAAAATGGAGCGCATGCAGATCAATCGCCGGTTGTACGAAGTCGCTCGCCGCGAATTGCGCGAGATGGCTGACAAAACCGCCGGGCGCGTGTATCCGGTCACAGAGCTTCGGCAACTGGACAAGGCGTATTCGCAGATTGCCGCCGAACTGCGCACGCAGTATTCGCTGGCGTATTACCCCAAAAACGAGGCTCACGACGGCAAATGGCGTAGCGTCAAAGTCGAAGTCAAAAAGCCTGGCTTCATTGCTCGCACCCGACCGGGTTATCGTGCGCCGGTGGAGTAAGTCCGTTGAAGTCTCGGCAAGTCGGAAAAAGTCCGGTGAAGTCATTTCGGACTTCCCAAACCTGACTGGACTTTCCAGGACTTACTTAGTAGTTTTGCCGCGAGTTTTGAGCGACGAAATCCCCCTAAAGCACAAATCACAAGCGCCTGCCAGAGTCTGAATGAGGCGAACACGATGACTGGACAATTTGCCGAATCAAGCAGTCCTCACGCTGACAGTCGGGAATACATCTGGCTGGTCGCGCTCTACGAATTTGAAACGCGCGCCGAAGAATTGCTTGAACGATTGCGCGCCATTGGCGTAGACACCAGCGAAGCCACCACCGTCCGGGTCGAAATTGACGACCAGCAACGTGGCGCGCGGTATGTCGAGGTCAGCGAATCGGCTCTGTCGCCCGTTGCGCGTAGCGCCGTTACCGGAGCCTTGCTTGGCGGTTCGGTGGCGTTATTTATCGGATTGGTGGTTTATGGGCTTGGATTGTTTATGTTGCCGGTGGTTGCCGGGTTGTTCAATCACGCGCTGGTCAGCGTTTTGTTCGGAGCAGTGATTGGCGCGTTGGTGGGTTCGTCGTTTTCTACTGCCAGGTTAAGAAAATCCCCTCAATCAAAACTCCCCAAAATGCCTCAACCGACCAGCGCAGGTTTTCTGGTGGCGGTAAAGATGCCGCCTCCGCTGGCCGAACGCGCCGAAGAAATCGCTCGCGGGTTGGGCGCAAAAGAAATACTTCTCTGAATGATTTACGACGCCGTCATTATCGGAGCTGGCCCCGCCGGTTCCGCCGCCGCGATTTTGTTGGCGCAAACCGGCAAGCGCGTTTTGGTTTTGGAAAAAAGCCGCTTTCCGCGCGAAAAGCTGTGCGGCGAATTTCTTTCGCCGGAATGTTTGACGGTCTTTGAACGGTTGGGCGTGCGCGAACGAATCTTTACCGCCGGAGCCAAAACGATTCGCCGATTCAAGCTGTATGCACCCGACGGGCGGAGTTTGGAAGTTCCTATGGAATGGATTGCCGAAGGCCATTCGTCAGCGATTGGATTGTCGCGGGCGACCATGGATTCGATTTTGCTCGAACGCGCACGCGATGCCGGCGCAGATGTCCGCGAAGGTTTTCAGGTTTCGCCTCGCCTTCGTCGTGAAGCTGCTGTGAGTTTCATTGAAGGCAAAACAGGCTCTTCGACGGTTGAACAGTTTGCTGCGAACCTGGTGATTGACGCTTCGGGGCGTAATGGTGTGTTTGCTTCGCAGGTGTGCCAGCCGGTTTCGCGGTTTGCCGGTTCGCGCGTGTTCGGTTGCAAAGTGCATCTGCACGGCGTGGAAGGACTAGACGAATTGGGGGAACTGTTTTTCTTCCGCGACGGATACGGCGGACTGTCGGAAATCGAAGGCGACCGCGTCAATCTTTGTTTTTTGACGACCGAAGCGACGTTGAAAGCAGCCAAAGGCGACCGGCAGCGATTGCTTGACCTGACGTTGCGGTCGAACGCGGCGGCGCTTCACCGATTGCGCCACGCGACTTTTGACGGCGAATGGCTGGGAACCGGGCCGGTGATTTATGGTCGCCGCCAAACGATGACAGGAGTTTTGGCCATCGGCGATGCGGCGGCGTTTATTGACCCGTTCACAGGCAGCGGCATGTTGCTGGCGTTGACCGGCGGCGAAATGGCGGCCAACGTCGTCAATCAAGCCTTTGCCGAAAACGTCCGCGACGTTGAACCGATTGCCAGTCGTTACGATGAATTGCATCGCGCGCAATTCGGTTGGCGGTATCGCGCGACTTCGTTGCTGAGAAGTCTGGCGTTCAAACCGGCGGCCAGGAATGCGCTGGTGAAATTGCTCTCTCGCAATCAATCCCTGATGAAGCTGGCCGCGCTCAGCACGCGGCAAAGAGTTTTCGGATCATGACCGCGACCGTTACTTAGCGCGGTTTCTGAACATGTTTAATTGAACAGGAGGAATGGTTATGAAGAAATTTGTTTGTTCACTGGTTTGTTCGTTGATGTTGATGGCAGCGATTGCCGTCGGTGTGATGGCCCAAACGCCGGAAGACGTTTTTGCCAAACGCACCACGTTGGCCGTGCGCTACGTCGAAAACAAAAAGACTACGGTCAATGTGAATGGAACTTCGCTGGCTCCGCGCGTGCTGGGCAAAGCCGATGTCGAATACAAAAAGAACGAAGCGCGCATTCGCATCAAAGTCCAAAATCTGGACAACCCGCAAACTTACGGAGTGTTTTACACGACTTATGTGGTGTGGGCGGTCACGCCCGAAGGCCAGGCCGACAATCTGACCGAAATGCCCAGCGGATACGCCGCCGAATTGCAGGCGCTGAGCACGGCGCAAACCTTCGGGTTGATTATTACTGCCGAACCGCACAGCGCAGTCAAATTCCCTTCGCCGAAAGTCGTGGCGGAAACCTCGCTGCCGAAAAACGCGACCGCCGGAGTGCAAACCGTTCAGGCCGAATACAAAGCCGACAAAGGCAATTTGTACGAAGCCAGCGACAACGATTCGCTGAAAGCCGATTACACCACGCCGCGTCTGATTTTGGGCGCTCGCCGTTCGATGGACGTTGCGCGCAAAGCCGGGGCGAAGGAATACGCCGGAACCGAATGGAAACAGGCCGAAGCCAAGTTGAACACTTTGGAGCAGGTCTGGCCGCGCAACCTGAAAGACGAAACCAAATTCAGCGGTCAGGCGCGTGACGTGATGCGATTGGCGCAAGTAGCGCGCGATCTGGCGACCGAACGCGAAGAGCAGGCTCGCATCGAAAACGAGCGCCAGGAGCGTTTGCGCCGTCTGGCCGAAGCCAAAGCCGAAGCCGAACGCGCAATGGCCGAAGCCAATCGAACTCGTTTGGAAGCCGAAAAGGCTCGCGCCGAAGCCGAACGTGCAAAGATGGAAGCTGAAAAAGCCGAACGCGCCGCCGCCGAAGAGCGCAATCGCCGCGAAGCCGCTTCGCGCGAAGCTGAAGCCGTTCGGTTGAGAGCCGAAAACGAACGCCGCGCTGCCGAAGAATCCGTTCGTCGCGCTTCGGCTGAAAAAGCCGCCGCCGAAGAAGCGACTCGACGCGCCGAAGCGGAAAAAGCTGCCGCTCGTGCTGAAACTGAAAAGGCCAACAAAGCCGCCGAAGAAGCCAAGCGCGAACGCGATGCCGCTTACCAAAAGCTGTATGTTTCGCTGTCTGAAATTCTGGACACCAAACGCGAAACGCGCGGGTACATTGTCAACCTCGGCGATGTGCTGTTCGACACCGGCAAGGCTACGCTGAAACCGGCGGCGCGCGAAAAACTCAGCAAGCTGGCCGGAATTCTGTTGGGTTATCCCGGTGCGTTGACGCTGGAAATCGAAGGCCACACCGATTCGGTCGGCTCTGACGAATTGAATAACAAACTTTCGCAAAACCGCGCCGAAGCCGTTAGCAATTATCTGGCTGAAGCCGGCGTCAAGGCGGAGAAAATCAAAGGCGTGCGAGGTTTCGGCAAAACCAAACCGATTGCCACCAACGACACCGCCGCCGGTCGTCAACAAAACCGCCGCGTCGAAGTCGTGATTGACGACGCCGATGCGAAAAAAGCATCGAATTAACCGACACGTTCAATTTCCCAAACCGCCGAAAGATCGAAGCTGGCTCTTTCGGCGGTTTGGCTTTTGTGGAACTCAGGAACTGAGTCATATCGGTTATGAAAACAACTCGACGGGCTTTTTTACATCAAACCGCGCTGGCAGCCACTGCGATTTCTCTAAACGGCGCTGACGCAGCATCAACCATCCAACCGCCGGTTCCAGCGATTGACACGCACACGCATTTTTACGATCCCACGCGCAAAGCTGGCGTGCCGTGGCCTCCGCCCAGCGAACCTGTTTTGTACAAGCCGCATTACCCGCGCGACTTTCAGGCTTTGACCAAACCGCTTCAAGTTGTCGGCACGGTCGTTGTCGAAGCCAGTCCGTGGGTCGAAGACAACCAGTGGATTTTGGATTTGGCCAAAGACAATCCGTTCATCGTCGGTTTCATAGGCAATTTGAAGCTCGGCCAGCCGGAATTCGCCGCGCAGTTACAGCGGTTCGCCGCCAACCCGATCTTTCGCGGTTTGCGCGTGGGCGAAAAGGTTCTGGCCGAAGGTTTGGGGCAAACGGCGTTTGAACGCGATGTGCAGCGATTGGGCGAACGCGCTTTGACGCTGGATGTCGTCGGCGGAATCGGTTTGTTGCCGAACGTCGCGCGCGTCACGAAGCTTGCGCCAAAGCTGCGCGTGGTGATTGACCATTTGCCGTTCGAGGCTTGGGATAAATCTCCGGCAACGATGCGAATCGCGTTGGCAGAAGTCGCCGCGCTGCCGCAAATCTTTGCCAAAGTCTCCAACGTCGTGCGTCGCGTGGATGGCAAAGTGATCGAAGACCCGGCGGCATATCGCCCTGCGCTGGATGTGTTGTGGGATTTGTTCGGCGAAAACCGCGTGGTGTTCGGCAGCAACTGGCCGGTCAGCAATCGTGTCGCGCCTTACGCCACGTTGCATAAAATCGTCGCGGATTACTTCGGCGCGAAAGGGAAGTCGGCTGCCGAAAAATACTTCTGGAAAAATTCGCTGGCGGCGTATGGCTGGGTTTCGCGCGGCGAAGCCAAAAAACTGAAACGAGGCTGAAGAAATGAAACGCACGATTGGGTTGCTGGTTTTGTTTAGTCTTGGGAGTTTGTTGATTCAATCGCAAGCAGTGTTGCATTCGTCTAAAACCGGCATCAACCACGGGGAGCACGGGGAAAACGTTGGAAACAGATTGTTGTCTGCCAAAGCAAACCCCGTGATCCCCGTGTCCCCCGTGGTTTCTTTTTTTGGCGACCAACTCAAGCCATTCACCGCACCGCCTGCCGGTTCGCTGGCTGCTGTGCGTGACACTTGCGCGAATTTTTGGACGTTGGCTCCGGCTGGAAACGGCCAACGTAAGTTGCTGGTTTTGCCCGCCCAAGCGCCGACCGCGTGGATCAAGCCGAACATCGTCGGGGCAGAGCAGGGAAATTGGAGCGCGATTCGCGCGGATGAAATCGGCTTCGTCTGGTTGACGGCGAAAACGCGCACTGTTCGTTTTGATCCGCGCAAGCCGCAGGAAGGCGCGCGCGAAATGGCGTTTGCTCCGACGACGGTGGCGGTTCAGAAAGATTGGCAAATCGTAGCGAGAATGCCAGCCAGCAATCACGATCTGACGGCGGCGGTGTTGGGCAACAAGTTTTACGTCGCCGGAGGGCTGACCGCCGAATGGGGATTCCCTACGCGCTCGTTTCCGTTTGATGAGTTGTGGGAACTGGACACCGCGCGCTGGCAATGGCGCGTGGCAGGCAGGTTCGGACGCGGACGGATTTATTGTGCGACGGCCAACTTCGCGGGCAAAATCTGGATCATCGGCGGAGACGTGATCGAAGCCGACGGCACTCGCCACGCCATCACGACTGTGCAACTTTACGATCCGCGCACGGGCAAGATGGCCGAAGGCGTTCCGAACACGATTGCGCGTCCGATGCCCATGGCTTTGGCGGCGAACGGCAGGCTTTACGTGATGGGCAACGAACGCGACCGCCATGGGAACACAGGACGGCTGGCCAGTCAGATGGAAAGCATTGGCGTTGGCGAAACCGTCTGGCGACAAGAACCCGCCAGCGAATTGATTCAAGGGCCGTTGGCCGGTGCGACGCTTGATGGCAAGTTGTATGTCGCCGTTCGAGATCGCGGATTGGCGATTTACGACACGGCAACGAAGCGTTGGGAAGTGGACGCACAATTCAAACCGCGTTCGTGTCAGATGACGGCTTATCGCGGAGAAATCTGGATGCTGGGCGGACGCGATACCGCTGGCGAAGATCAAACGCTGATCTATTCGCCAAAGACAAAAATCTGGCGACAAGGGCCGAAATTGCCTCGCCCGTTAAGTTGGGGAGCGGCGGAGGTGGTCAACGGAAAGTTGATTGTCACAGGCGGCGCAGCCAGTTATGGCAAAGATTATTTGTACAACGACCTGACGTTTGTTTTGCGCCGGTCTGCCGCACAAAGAAGTGAAATTCGACAATAGTTGGAGGACAAGATGAACAACGTGGTTAAACGGCTGATTTGCGTTCTGGCTTTGTTGACGCTGGCGGTTGCCATCGTCAACGCGCAGAACAAACGATACGAACCGAATTGGGAATCGCTGGATCAGCGTCCGACGCCGCAGTGGTTTCTGGACGCCAAATTCGGCGTGTTCATTCATTGGGGAGTGTACGCGGTTCCGGGTTACGGGCAGGTTGGCGAATACGCCGAATGGTATTGGAACCGTATCGCTGGCAACCAACCGAAGTTCGCTCCGTGGCGAGAGTTTCACCAGAAAAATTATGGCTTCGATTACATGGACTTCGCGCCGATGTTCAAAGCCGAACTCTACAACCCGAAACAGTGGGCGGATGTTTTCAAACGCAGCGGCGTCAAATACGTCGTGCTGACTTCAAAACACCACGAAGGTTTCGCGCTGTGGCCAAGCGCCGAAGCCAGCCGAACCTGGGGGCGTCCCTGGAATTCGGTTGAGGTTGGATCGAAACGCGATTTGTTGGGCGAACTGGCCAACGCCACGCGCGCCGAAGGTTTGAAGTTCGGGTTCTATTACTCGCTTTACGAGTGGTACAACCCGCTGTGGAAAACCGACCGTGCGCGTTACGTCCGCGAACACATGACTCCGCAATTCAAAGATGTCGTGACGCGCTATCAACCGGCGATCATCTTCAGCGACGGCGAATGGGATATGCCCTCGAAAGATTGGGGCAGCGAAGAATTGCTGGCGTGGCTGTTCAACGAAACCGCCAACCGTGACGAAGTCGTCATCAACGACCGCTGGGGGAAAGAGACTCGTCACAAACACGGCGGTTATTGGACGACGGAATACGCCGCCGGTTTGAAAGACGGTTCGCACCCTTGGGAAGAAAGTCGAGGCATGGCGTATTCGTATGGCGTCAACCGAGCTGAGCGCATTGACGATTACAAAACCGGACGCGAATTCATCTTCACGCTGATTGATCTGGTCAGCCGAGGCGGAAACCTGTTGTTGGACATTGGCCCGAACGGCGACGGAACGATTCCGCCGATTATGGAACAGCGGCTGCTGGAAATCGGCGACTGGTTGCGCGTCAACGGCGAAGCCATTTACGGCACTCGCACCGCCGGACGCTCCGCTCAATGGAGCGAAGGCAAACGCCCGGATCAGCAATACGGCGAATTCATGGTGAAGTACAAACTGATGGATCAACTCGGCCAACGCCCGAAAGACGGCATCGCGGTGAAGCAAGTTTTCTTCACGCAAAAGCCTGATGCGCTGTACGCCATTACTTCCGGCTGGCCGGGCAAGCAGCTCACGCTGCAAAACATCAAAGCTCCGGCCAACGCCAAAGTCGAAATGTTGGGCGTTCCCGGCGTGCTGAAAACTTCGTTGAAGAATGGGGTGCTGACGATTACAACGCCCGACTTGGGGCCGGATCAAGCTCCTTGCCAACACGCTTTCGTTTTCAAAATCAGCGGAGCGACCGTCGCGCCGGAAAAATGAACTACAGGCAGGAGCGATTTGCGACTGGCTGCGTCCAAAAGAAATTTACTGGCATAAAATGTAGGCATAAAAACGATCAAACAGCCTGATCTTCTTCCTCATTTTTTGCCGTGAAATCAGGGCGCAGTCAGATGCAAAACGCTACAAAATTTCCGCCGCTCAAACCTGTTACTTGAAATTGAGTTGAACGACGTTGGCAGGTTTTCCGTCCACACTCAATTCCAGATTGACCAGACCTTTTCCGGCCAGACTGCGTGGCAGAACAACGGTGTTTATCTGATCCAGGCCGATAAAGCCGGGCGCTTCGCCTGCGTAATCGGCTCCGATGGTGACGCCGCCGATTTTCATCGTCACTGTGGAAAGATTGCTGCGTTTGCGAATGCCTCCGCCGTACAACACCAGCACCAAAACATCGCCTTCCGGCCCTATATCAATCGCGGCAGACGTGACGGCTTCGTTGGTGACGACGCCGTTACGCACCCGGAACAGCACAGCAGCCGGAATTCCTGTTCCGCTGGCGTTGGCCGTGAACAGCGAAGGTTCGACGGCGGCAATTGGAAGTTTTGTCGAAGCAATGGGCACGCCGTTGCGTCGGACAAAGATCGAAACATCTCCGACCGCCGTGCCCGTCGGAATCAGGAAGTTGATTTGTCCCGGCGAGACGAAAAACAGCGGCGCTTCGCGCGATTGGTTTTGCGCGTCCAACACCGTCAGCGAAGTGCTATCCAGCGTTGTTGGCAGTGGAACCGAATTGCCTACAGCAATGTTGTTGGTCAGGAATTCGCCGAACATCGCCACGATGCTTTCCTGCGCCTGAGTCCCGCGTTTGAAACTCGCCGCCGAAACCACCACCGGCGAAGTGCGTTCAAACGCGCCGATGTCCGCGCCGTCGCCGCCGGTGGCGTTGTTGACGACTGCATCGTCAATCGGGCGAGGAATGCCGCGTTGATCGGTCAGCACACCGGAACTCAAGCCTTTATCAACGGCAGGGCTGCCCGGCAACAAGGCATGCGTTTGCGTTGCGCCGCCGTTATTGGCGAGCGGGGCAAGCAACGGATTGGCGTTGGTGATGTCCGTCGCTTGATTCAGAAACGTAGTGGAGTTGTCGCTCGTCAGGTTGAAGCCTTGCGAAATGAGCGTGGCGGGGCTGGACACGCCGCCAAGCAAACCTCTGACGTTCTCAGTGCCGCTGTTATTGGCGATGATCGAATTGCGAATGGTCGCTGTCGTCGTCAAGCCAGCCGCGACTTCAACCAGCAAACCGCTGGCGTTGTTGCCCACGCTGGTGTTGCCGGTGATCGTGCAATTGGTGACGGCCAGTGTCCGGTTGCCGCTGGTGTTGAACATGGCAATCCCCGCGCCGAAATTCGCCTGATTGCCGCTGATCGTGCAATTGGTGAATGACCCGCTGGAATTTTCCACAGAAACCGCGCCGCCACGATTACCGCTTGCCGTGTTGCCGTTCATCGTGCATCCGGTAATCGCCACAGTGGAGGAGCTGATCAAGTTAATTGCGCCGCCATTAAACAACGTCGTATTGCCAGTGAAAGCACAGTTGGTGATCGTTCCGCTGGAACTGGTCAGTAGAACCGCATTCTGTTTATTTCCACTGAAATTGCACTCGGTAAACGTCGCCGTCGCTCCCAAAACACTTATCCCACCACCGCCAAAACTATTACCGGATGTGTTATTGACGATGTTGCAGTTGGTCATCGTCAGATTCCCAGCACTGACAATCCCGCCGCCATCGGCTGTTGCCTTTCCGTTGCTGATGGTCAAGCCGCTCAGAGTCACCGTGTTGCCGGCGGTGATCGCAAAGACGCGGTTCAGGTTTGAGCCGGAAAGAGTCAACAGGTTTGCGCCTGGGCCGATGATCGTCAGATTTTTGTTGATCAGGATTTCTCCACCGGACACGAAGATGCTGCGCGGGACATTGAAAAATGCCGGATCGAACAGAATGTCGGCGCCGGCAGGCGCGTCCGCGATAACCTGGCGCAAACTGCCAGGCACGGCGACGATTTCGTCGTTGCGGACGATGCTCACCTGGGTTTCAACTGCGCCGATGTCGGAGTTGTCGCCTCCGTTGGCTGCTGCAACGCCCACGACATCGAATGGGCGCGTGCGTTCGCGCTGGTCAACCGTCAGGCCGGGGATGGCGCTGCCTTTATCAATCGCCGGACTGTTCGGCAGCAGCGCATGCGTCGGAGTCGCGCCGCCGTTGTTTTGCAACGCGCCGAGTTGCGGATTGACGTTGGTGATGTCTGTCGCCTGATTCAGAAACGTGGTGGAGTTGTCGCTCGTCAAGTTGAACCCTTGCGAGGAGATAATCCCGCCCAGGTTGTTAATGCCACTATTGTTGGCGATGATCGAATTGCGCAGCGTCGCAGTCGTCGTCAAGCCAGTTGCAACTTCAACCAGCAAGCCGCTGACGTTGTTGCTCTGGCTGGTATTGTTGACGATCGTGCAATTGGTGATCGAAAGCGTCCGGTTGCCGCTGGTGTTGAACAGGGCGATCCCGGCGCCGAAAGTGGCCGTATTGCCGCTAACGGTGCAATTGGTGAATGTCCCGCTGGAATTTTCCACTGAAACCGCGCCGCCACGATTACCGCCCGCCGTGTTGCCGCTGAAGGTGCAACCTGTGAACGTCCCGCCGGCATTCGCAAGCTGAACCGCACCGCCTTCGTTCCCTACCGCCGTGTTGTTGGTGAAAGCGCAATCCGCGAATGTTCCTATCGAGTTGGCGACAATGACTCCGCCGCCAGCGCCTCCTTTGCCGTTGCTGATCGTCAAGCCGCTGATGGCGACGTTCAATCCGCTGCCTGAAATGCTGAAAACGCGACTGGCGTTGTTGCCCGAAACCGTCAGCAGGTTTGCGCCGGGGCCGCTGACGGTCAGGTTCTTGCTGAAAGCCATTTCGCCGCTGGTCAACGTGATCGTGCGCACGACGTTGAAAACTGTGGGATCGAACATGATGTCCGATCCGGCAGGCGCGCCCAGAATCAACTGGCGCAAACTGCCCGTGCCGCTGTCATTTGTGTTGGTGACAAAGACGGTCTGCATCTCGACTGCGCCAATGTCGCTGGCGTCGCCGGTGTTGGGCGCATTTGGGATGCTGGGAATGTCGGCTCGGCGATTGAACCCGCGCTGATCTGTGGCAATCGGCGAATCCACCGCGCCTTTGTCGAAGGCCGGGCTGGTCAGGGACAGCGCATGCACCGGAGTCGTGCCGCCAAAAATTCTCAGCGAAGCCAGTTGCGGATTGAGCGGAGTCGCAGCGGTTCCGCTTTGATCGTTCGTGCCGCTGAAAGTCAGCGTGCCGCGATTGCCAATCAGGTTATACCCGCCCGATTGCAGGTCGCCGCCACCGGCAAAAGAAACATCTGGCACGGTCGTATTGCTGACGTTTCCGGCAAGGATACTGTTGCGGATGTTTACCGGCGCCAGGTTGTCGCGCAATCCGCCCGCGCTGTTTGCGCCAGCGGCGGAGTTGTTGGTAATCGTGCTGCTGGTGATGGTGGCTCCGGCGCTTGATAACCTGAGACCGCCGCCGTTGCCGCCGTTGCTGCCGGTCACAATGTTTCCGCTGATGGTCGAATTGGCAATCGTCGTTCCGCCAAAACTGGCAATGCCTCCGCCTGTGGAACTGCCCGTAGCCGTGTTACCAGAAACCGTGCTTTGCGTCAGAGTCAGTAAATTGCCCAGCGTGTTGCTGATACCGCCGCCGCCCACTGCGGTGTTGCCGGTGATGTGGCAATTGGCAATGGTCAGCGTGCCGTCATTCAAAATGCCGCCGCCGTCGCCAGTGCCAGCGTTTCCGTTGCTGATCGTCAAGCCGCTGATCGTCGCCGTTACGCCGCTGCTGATGGTGAAGATGCGATAGTTGCCGCCTGTGGCGCGGCGGATGTTGACCAAGTGTGCGCCTGGGCCGGTGATCGTCAGGCCTTCGTTAATTCCAGGCAAAGCGCTGGACAGGTTGATGGTGCGCGGCGTGTTGAAGAAAGCCGAATCGAAAACGATGGTATCAGCTCCGCCAGAGATATTGGCTAGCCCCAGCGCATTACGCAGTGAACCAGTTCCGCCGTCATCGGCATTGGTTACGGTAAACGTTGCCTGAGTATCAAAAGCCGGGCTGGCCGATGAAACGGCTGGGGAATTCAGACTCAGCAGGATTCCGCTGAATACGATCAGAGTAATCAGCATCAAGTTGCGAATAGGTGACATGCTTGTTTCTCCTTAGTTTGGGGAACTGGCCCGGTTCATTTGGGCAAACTTTGACTGACCCGCCCGGCAAATCCATAATGCCGGGCGATCTCCTCTAAAAAATTGGTTGAATTTGACCGCACCGCGATCTTTGCTGAGTTGCCGGTGGAAAGTCCTGAAAGAGTCTGGAAAAAATCTGGAAATAGTCTGGAAAGCTTTATGCAGCTTGATTTTAAGCCGGTTTACGTCTTCGGAGAGTTTCGGTTGAACGTGGCTGACCGGCAACTAAAATGTGGTAGTGAATCCGTTTCGTTGACGCCGAAGCTTTTCGATTTGTTGATCTTCCTGCTGGAAAGCAGCGGACGAGCCATCAGCAAAGACGAACTGTTGAACAAGGTCTGGCCGGATAGTTTTGTCAGCGAAGAAAACCTGAGTCGTCATATTTCCATGCTGCGAAAAGCTCTGGGCGAAGGCAGCGGCCAGCCAAAATTTATCGAGACATTGCCGAAATTCGGCTACAGATTTTCCGGGCAAGTTACCGTTGAAACTCCTTTGAGTGAGTCTGCTGCTCCGGTTTTGTCGCCGGTTTTGTCACATGACCTGACTGAATCGCTGTCCTTTCAGCGCGATCCGGGCTTTCAACAGTCGGCTGCGCTTGAATCACAGCAGCCGTTTTCCAACCCAACCGACAACGTAGAAACGTACTTTCCGTCCGAGCTGCCAGAAAACGAACTGGAAGCCGATAAGCCAGCCTTCAAAACGCACAAATGGATTTTGCTGGCTGGACTGCTGATTGCCGCTGTTGGCGTAGCTGTTGCGGGTTATCGGTTTCTCAAAACTCAATCAGGCACAGACGCACCGCCGAAAATCATTCCTTTTACCAGCTTTCAGAACCGCGAAAATTACCCGGCGTTTTCGCCTGACGACAAAATGCTGGCTTTTAGCTGGGACGGACAGGACGGAAAGAACAGCGACATTTACGTCAAATTGCTGGATGCGGAAACTCCGCTGCGATTGACCACCAATACGGCTGCGGACATCAGCCCTGTGTGGTCGCCCGATAGCCGCTTTCTGGCATTCGTTCGCATTTTTGAGGATGGCAAAGCGGGAATTTACTTGGTGCCGATTTTGGGCGGGCCGGAACGCGAATTGGTAACAGGCATCTGGTCTGCCGGGACAGCAGTTCCGGCTGGACGTTTGGCATGGTCGCCTGACAGCAAGTTCCTGGTGTTTGCAGGCAGAACGGATCAAGCTGAGACGCAGTTGCACCTGTTTCTTTACGATTTTGAGAAGCAGGAAAAACGACAGATCACCAATTCGCCCGAAGACGACCGGACTCCGGTGTTTTCGCCTGACGGTAAAACGCTGGCGTTCATTCGCGGACTGGATGAAATTTTCGTGATGCTCGCCGCCGGAGGCGAGCCGCGTCAATTGACGTTTGATAACCGCCGCATTTTCGGATTGGCCTGGTTGGCGCAGGAAAACGATCTGATTTTTTCTTCTGCCCGTGCTGGCAATTCCACGTTGTGGAAGCTTGCTGCAACTGGCGGAACTCCGCAAGCCTTGTCGCCCGGCGGCGAACAAGTCGGTAATCTGGCCATCTCGCATGACGGAAAACGGCTGGCTTACGTGCAAAACATCCGCGATTCAAACATCTGGCAACTTGAGGTTTCGGATTCTCAGTTGCCACCCAATGCGCCAGCCCCGCTGATTGTTTCGACCCGGCTGGAAATGCAACCGCAGTTTTCGCCGGACGGCAAACATATCGCATTTGTTTCCACGCGCTCCGGCTGGCGCGAAATCTGGCTCAGCGACAGCGCCGGGCATAATCTTGTGCAATTGACACGCTTCAACGGCCCGTATGTTGGCAGCCCGAAATTTTCACCGGACGGAAAACACATTGCCTTTGATTGTACTGCCGAAAACGACCAGCGGGATATTTACGTCGTTGGCATAACTGGCGGGACTCCGCGCCGACTGACGACGGACAGCCTCAACGAATCCGAACCATTTTGGTCGCGCGACGGACAATGGATTTATTTCTGTTTGGCGCGTCAGGACAGCGAGCAAATCTGGAAAATCCCCGTCGCAGGAGGCGCTGCCGTGCAAGTGACTCAAAGGGGCGGACGCCACTCGGCGGAATCGCCGGACGGGAAGTATTTGTATTTTTCCCAAAAGCCTGACGAACCGGGCATCTGGCGCAAACCAACCGCTGGCGGCGAAGAAAAATTGATTCTGCCGCAAGGCCGCACTGGCAATTGGGCGATTGGCGAACAAGGCATTTACTTCATCAACCCAACCACCAAACCGCGCCCAACGTTGGAATTGTTTCGTTTTGCTTCGGAACAAATTTCTCTGCTTGCGACGCTGGAAAAATGGACGTTCGCCGATTTCGCCGTTTCTCCCGATGGCCGCAAAATCTCCTGGTCGCAAATTGACCGCAACGAAAGCGATCTGATTTTGGTGGAAAATTTTCGCTAAAACCGACTTTGCGCCTTTTGAATTTTCGCGCCTTTGCGGTGTTTCTGTTCGGGCAACAAGTCACGTTTCAACTGAATGCACGCGACGGGTTGTCACGGCGGCAAATGGCGCAAATGTTGTCTCAACTGTCCTGCCATTGATTTTCAACGACTTACTATGCACGCGGCTCAGGTCACAGCGTGGAATGCCGATTGCTCAACAAGGTCGCCGCTTAATGGCGAAGAATAACCATTCAAGCGGCTTCTTCCCCATTCCGATTTTCTGTCCGACTTTCTGTAAGACCGATTGTGCCCGCGTCTTTGAGTTTTTGGAGGCTTACGACGTGCGTGCCACTTTCTTGCATTCGAGATTCGGGGGAAGCTTCATCGCCCTGACTTTTTGTTTTCTGGCAATCACGAACTTCGCTCAAACCGGAGGTCGTTTTCAAGCTCCCGGATCGGGCGATTTTGAATTCACCGGAATCATTCAAACGTTACCGAACGCAGCAGGTTTGGTTGGCGATTGGAAAGTCGCCGGGCGAATTGTTCACGTCACATCCGGCACTCAACTGAAACCAACCGACGGGCAATTCGTCGTCGGAAAGTTTGTCCGGGTCGAAGGTTGTAAGCAGAACAACAACTCCGTCAACGGCAAAGAGATTGAGTCCAAATTCAATCCCGGCGGTGGAGCCGCGACAAAGTTCTTTGGCAACATAGAAAAATTACCGTCCACCACAGGGCGCATCGGCGATTGGAACGTGGCCGGGCGCACGGTTCACGTCGGAATGTTGACTGTCATCGAACAGCGTGAAGTTCCGCTGGCAATTGGCGTACGGGTTGAAGTTGAAGGCATTCAACTGCCGGATGGTTCGGTTGACGCCGAATTGGTCGAAACCGAAGCCGAACCGGGCGGCGGGCCGTTTGATTTCACCGGCACGATTGAAAACCTGTCCGGCGGCCTGAACCGATTGGGCGAATGGGCAATCAGCGGACGCAAAATCAACGTCACCAACGCCACTCGTATCAGGCAGGAACAAGGGCAGATCGGCGTCGGAGTCACTGTGCAGGTACGAAGTTTGGTTCGGCAAAACGGTTCGTTGGATGCGCTGGAAATCGAAACCCGATTCGGCGACAACGTTTCGATGGTTGGCAGGTTTGCGGAGTTTTACGGAACGATTGAATCGCTGGTGCAACAGAACAAACAGTTGGCGGTCTGGACGGTCAGCGGACGCAGAATCAACATCACCGCGATGACGGTGATCGAACGCGCCGATCTTGGAATTGCCGTTGGCGCTCGCGTCGAAGTGAAAGGCATCGTTCAAGCCGACACTTCGATTGATGCGACTCGCATCGTTTTGAAAAGCAGCGCAGGTTCCCAGCCCAACGGAGTTTTGTACGGCAAGGTCGAAATGTTGCCGGCGACGGTCAATCTGATTGGTGATTGGCGAATTGCAGGCAAAACGGTTCACGTTACGGCGGCGACCGGCATCGAACGCAAATACGACCAGATCGCACTTGGAGCTTTTGGCGAAGTTTTCGGTTCGACGGCTGCCGACGGTTCAATCAATGCCGCTCGAATCGAAGCGAAACAGGGGCCGGGCAACGGCGCATTCACCAGTTTCGATTCGGTGGCGACGGTCAGCGCGGCCAGTTACCGCGAAGAAAATTCTGCCGAATCCATAGTCTCTGCTTTCGGTAACAATCTGGCTTCGGGAACGACCATCGCTCTTTCTCAACCGCTGCCGCTGAATCTGTGGAATGTCAGCGTGTTGATTGACGGACGACAGGCCAGGCTGTTTTTTGTTTCGCCGAATCAGATCAATTACCTGATTCCGGCGGATGTGCCTTCGGGATTGGCCAATGTGGTAGTGACCAGTCAAGACCAGATTGTTTCTCAGGGAACGATTGTCGTTTCAAACGTGGCGCCGAGTTTGTTCACGGCGGATGCTTCCGGGCAAGGCCCCCCTGCCGGTTTGTTGTTGCGAATCAAAGCCAACGGCGAACAAGTATACGAATCGCTGGTGCAGTTTGATGTGACGCAAAGCAAGCTGGTTCCTGCTCCGATCATTCGCCGTCCTGATGAACAACTGTATTTGATTTTGTTTGGCTCCGGTTTGCGATACGCGCCAAACAGCGACGGCAATGAAACCAACGGCGTTGCGGAACGGGTCGAAGCGACATTGGGCGATGTCGGCGCGCCAGTGGTTTATGCCGGAATTGCGCCGGGTTACGTCGGACTGGAACAGATTAACGTGCAGATTCCCGATGCTGCGGTTTCCAATCCAAACACGATTGTGACAATTCGGGTGCGAGACGTACTGAATAATTTGAAGCAGGCAAATTCAGTGACGGTCTTCATCCAGTAATACCTTGTCGGCAACGTTCGTCGTAAGATAACGTTCCGGCTTGGTCGGCGATGCTTTCTACGCGGAGGAAGGCATCGCCTTCTTTGTTTGTGGGTGTGGGACAGGTTAAGAACCTTGTCATTACCCACATCTTTCTTCTTTGCGCCGGAGGCGCAGCGGATATTAGCCGATGGTGAGCGCAGCGTAACCACCGGAAATAATGGCAAAAGACCTCCAAGCCCTGAAAGGGCGTCGGACGAGGCTTGGTCTGTCGCCCTTTCAGGGCTGGAAACTAAATCTCGCGCCGTTCCGGTGGTTCCGCAAAGCCTTCA
>JANRKX010000079.1:0-18118 GCA_033763255.1 Acidobacteriota bacterium
TTCGAGTTCGGGAGTTAGTGTGACGTTCATTTGGAAATCCTCCTTGTGTTTGACCAAACATAGAAATTGCTTGGGGCAGAAGTCAATCAAGCCATTCGCGCCGTTGCTATTCGCGCATCCATTTCGGGAATCAACTGCTGATGCTTGAGCCACCATTCGGGATCGCGTTGCGCGTCCAGTTCCTCCACCGTCTTTCCTTGCTGTTCCACCCAGGTGAAGTATTTCAGGTTGTGCCATTGGCGGCGCACATCGGGCGTACCGTCTTTGATCCAATCGGTTTTTGCGCCGTGAAAGATCGCTTCGACATAGCCAACGGCCCGCGCATCATCTATCGCGCCGTAACATTCCGTCATGGACTCCATCACCGAATGATAGCGATCAATCGCGTCGGTGCAGATGGTGACGATCACATCATGTTTGCCAAGCTGGTAATGCTTCGCGGTTTTGATTGCGCCCAGCACGTTGCAAACGCCTGAAATGCCGAAGATCGTGCCAAGCTGTTGCAGCTTGGCTTCATCAATGCCGTAACGCCGCGCCAAAGTTTCCTGTCCGGCCTGGCTGGTTAATACCTGCAAGCCTTTTTTGCACTCGATGTCGTCCACGCAGGCAATCGCGTCCATGCTCAGGATGTTGTGAATCCAGGTGACGTGTTTGTCGCCGATGCCCTGAATGTCGTGTCCGCCGTAACCGTTGTTGTAAAGCGTTGGACATTGAATCGGTTCCAATCCCACCGTTCGGGCGTTCGGCCAGACTTGTTTGATCCGGTCGCCCGCCGCAATCGTTCCGGCGCTCCCTATTGCCGAACAGAACGCCGCCACGGAGCCATTGCCAATGCCTTGCGCGTTTAGTTCCGCCGCTAGTTCGACAATCGTGTTACCGGTGACGTGATAATGAAAACGGTAATTCCCCATCACCTCGAACTGGTTCAGGATGCGAATGTTCGGGTCGCGGCGCAGTTCCCAAGTCTTGTCGTAAATCTCTTTGACGTTCGATTCGACGCCGGGCGTTTTGATGACTTCGGCTCCGTAACTTTCAATGCGCTCAAATCGTTCGCGGCTCATGCCTTCGGGCAACACGACGATGGACTTTGCGCCGACACGCCCGCCCACCCACGCGCCGCCGATGCCGTAATTGCCCGTGCTGGGCCAGACAACGGTGTGCTGGTCAATGTCTACCTGGCCAAACAGCAAAGCTTCGGCAATGACCGAATACGCCGCACCGACTTTGTGCGCGCCGGTCGGAAAGTCTCGCCCGTACAGCACGACAATCGGCGCTTCAACGCCGGTCAATTCTTTGGGCAACACTTCGTATTTGATGCGGTCATCCGCGCCGCGCCAGGTGATGTTGTACAGATTGATCGGATCAAGCGGCGCTTCGTTCGCGGCTTGAATGGCGCGTTGACGCACCGCCGGGTCAATCGCGCTCGGATGGAGCATCTCTTCAAAGGTGGGGCCGAAAATGGCTCTGGTCATTTTGAGTTCTCAGAAAAGAAAGTCGAATAGTTAGTCAGACTGCTCATAGTTATTCTTGACCGAAATAATCTGAATCGGTTCGCTTGACGATATAAGCAGCTACTTCAGTTACTCCTATGCCGTAATCAATCATTAGTTCGGCAAGCATCTCGCCTCCGATCAGGATAATTTTGCTATCAATGGCCGAGACGTATTCGCGTGCTTCCCTGGTAAATGATGAAGTAGTAATGAAGATGCCCTTTCGCGCTCGTTGACCTTGCAATGCTCCGGCAAACTTTTGAATCTCCGGTCTTCCTACTACTCCCTCCCACCGTTTTGCCTGAATATAAATCGCGTCCAGCCCCAACCTGTCCTCCTTGATGATGCCGTCAATGCCACCGTCACCGCTTCGTCCGACTGCTTTCCCTGCATCTTGCCGAGAACCCCCGTACCCCATGGCGAGAAGGAGATCAATAACAAGTTGTTCAAAGAATTCTGGGGCGCAATCCTTTACTCTGTTTAGCAGTTCGGCAGCCAGTTCTTCGCGCATCTGCTGATAACCGAGGGCGATATGTTCTTCAGGCGTAAGGTCATTAGCTTGAGGCACGATCTCAAGCTCATTCTCTGGCTTGGACGAGTATCTGAACTCATGATGACTCGGAAACCTGTCCAGAAACTTAAGATCAATTCGTTTTGGGGACTCTGCAAGAACTTCACGCCCTCGGTCAGTGATTCGGTAAACACCGCGTCGCGGAGACTCGATAAGACCGGCATGTTTGAAGTGGGCTTTGGCCCAAGCAACACGATTGCGAAAGACAGTTTGTCGCCCGCTTGGAAGAAGTTGCGCCCGTTCGGCGTTTGTTAGGTTGTACTCCTGCGCAAGTGCGTCAAATGATTCTTGGTTAGTGCGTTCCGCGCCGTCAGCTAGATGACGAAGCAGAGGAAGCATCAGAGTTTGGAAGTCAGGAATTGGCATAAGGTCTTAATCCAATCAGTTGGTCTGCAAGGCGTTCTTCAGCCACTTTTTATCAGCAGGCAGATTATAACAACGCACGCCCGTCGCATTGTAAATCGCGTTAATGCTCGACGGCATCGTCGAGATCGAAGCCAATTCGCCGACGCTTTGCAATGCAAGTGAATTGATTACACGTCCACGGCGTTGGCCGCGATTATTCAGACGGGCAAACCAAAAGCAGTGCGGATCACTCGCCGCATCTCACGACAATCCTTGAGTGCTTGCTGTGCCTGCGCTTTTGTGGCGCGCCGACCAGGGTAGCGAATTTGAACCGCGAAACCGGTTAGGAAGTCTGCCTGAAGCTGTAGACCTGCCCGACTCGGTGCGAAGACCAAGACCTGTTTGAGCAAGTCCGCCAAGTCATGCGTTTTATCAATAATCATTCCTGCCTCGTTGAGTTCCGCTTTCAGGTATTTCTCGGCGCATTGTTGGCAATGAAAACAAGCCGCGTCATAGACAGGATGTTTTCGAGCGCGATATGCACGTTGCGCCACGATCCAATCGTCTTCGGCCTTCTCGATCCACTCAAACGTGCTTCGCTTCATACATCACCTTTCCACGGCAGAAAATGTTCACGATAAACATATCGCCGTCTTCCAGCCTCCAAATCACTTCTTTCGGCGTGCGCACCAGCAAGTCCATCGGCGTAACCAAGTCCAGTTCGGAACGTATTTTCATTGTTTGCTCGAATGAATCGCCTTCAAAATCCATCACGATCAGCAAATCCACATCCGACTCCGGCGTCGGTGTGCCGTAAGCGTGTGAACCGAAGAGGACGATTTTTTCAGGATGGTAAGCTTCGGCAATTCGTTTGCAGAGCTTGCGAATGTAGGCCATCCGTTTGGCGCGCGTTTGAAAACTCTCTTCCCATTCGCGGAACTTCCGCCTGAACTCCCGCGCTTCCGGCGGCAGTTGGGATTCTTCGAGCGGTTTGCGCCGGAGCCTCGGCGCTTTTCCATTTTTCTCGACCGTTGCTTTCCGTACCGATGTTTTCATCCTGTTTCCTTTGTCGTCAGTGCTGACTTCAACCATTTTTTATCCGCAGGCAAGTTGCAGCAACGCACGCCCGTCGCATTGTAAATCGCGTTGATGATCGCCGGCGTCGTTGGGATCGAAGCCAGTTCGCCGACGCCTTTGCCGCCGTAAGGGCCGTCCGCAGTTTCGTGTTCGATGAAAAACGAAATCACTTCGGGCGTTTGGTCAATCGTCGGCAAGTTGCACTTTTTCAGCGTGTCGGTTTGCACGAAGCCATCTTTCATGACGAAGTTTTCCTGCAAAGCCATTCCCAAACCCATTGAAATGCTGCCTTCGACCTGGCCTTGCAGCGCCAGCGGATTGATGACGCGGCCTACGTCGCTGGCGGCGATGACTTTCAGCACTTTGGTTTCACCGGTCTTGATGTCCACTTCAACCAGCACGGCTTGCGCGCCGAAGCCGAATGCGAAGTGATGATACGGTTCGCACATCGGCGCGACGTATTGATAACTCATCTTCGGCAAGCGGCCTTCGCGGCGCATCAACCGGACGATTTCTGTCAGTTCGACGCTGTGGCCGTTGTTGCGAATCAAACCGTCGGCGAAGACCAATTCATCGGGCGGAGCGCCCAGCATTTCGGCGGCCTTCAGCGAAAGGAGCTTGCGGACTTCCTTGCTGGCATACCGCGCGGCGTTGCCAGTGACGTAAGTTTGCCGCGAAGCCGTTGTCGCAGCGCAATCCAGCGTGCGATCAGTGTCAGCCACCAGCACGTCAACTTTCTCGTATGGCACGCCGAGTTCTTCGCTGACGACTTGCGCCAGCACACCAACCAAACCTTGCCCGATTTCCGCAGCGCCCGCGCGAACAGTGGCGCGGCCATTGGCAAAAAGTTCGACTTCGGCTCCGGCTGCGTCGTAAGCGCCGCTGCCGAAGCCAGTGTTTTTGTAAGCTGTGGCTACGCCCCAGGCGCGGCGTTTCTCGCCTTCGACCGCCGTGAACGGATGTTTTTCCATTTCGGCGGCAACGGTTTCCAGCGCATCCGCCAAACCGCAGCTTTCGTGCATGACCTGTCCGGCCAACGTTTGCTTGCCGTAATTCAAAACATTGCGGCGGCGAATTTCGATGGGCGACAAGCCCAAAGCTTCGGCCAGTTGATCCATCTGGCTTTCCATGGCGAAAACGCTCTGCGTCACGCCGAAGCCGCGAAACGCGCCCGAAGGCACGTTGTTCGTGTACATCGCGAAGGTATCTACCTTGACGTTTTTGACTTCGTAAGCGCCTGCGGCGTGCGTGGTGGCGCGCAGCATGACGTGGCTGCTCAAACTGGCGTAAGCGCCGCCGTCGCCCCAGATTTCTGCTTCGTGCGCGGTGATTGTGCCGTCTTTGCGCGCGCCGGTTTTCATCTTGATGCGCGTGGCGTGGCGTTTCGGGTGAACCAACAACGATTCCTTGCGGCTGAGCACCATTTTGACAGGGCGCTTGGTGACGTAAGCCGCCAGCGCCGCGTGAATCTGCACCGACACGTCTTCTTTGCCGCCGAAGGCTCCGCCGATCAAACAGTTGATGACGCGGATTTGGTCTTCGGGCAGATTCAGACTCGCGGCAATTTGCGCGCGGTCGCCAAAAGGAATCTGGCCGCCGCAATACACAGTGATCCTGCCGGTCGGATCGGGCACGGCCAAACCGGCTTCAGGTTCGATGAAGGCGTGTTCGACAGTTTGCGTGCTGTATTCGCGTTCGATGACGACATCGGCTTCGGCAAAACCACGCGCGATGTCGCCGTTTTCCAGATGGTAATGCTTTAGGCAGTTGCCGTGTTCGCCTGCTGCGTGATTGGGAACCTGCGCGTGCAGAATCGGCGCGTCTGGCAGCGCGGCTTCTTTCGGGCCGGTGACGACGGGCAGCGGCTCGTATTCGACTTCGATCAGCTTCAACGCTTCGGCGGCTATCGCTTCGGTTTCGGCCACGACCAGCGCGATGGCGTCGCCGACGTAACGCACTTTGTCGTAACAGAGAACGGGCCAATCCACTTCGTGAACGCCGCAGTCTTTGCGACCGGGAATGTCCGCGGCGGTCAGCACGGCAACGACGCCTGGCAAAGCTTTGGCTTTGCTCACATCCACGTTCAGCAAACGCGCGTGCGGATATTGGCTTCGCAACGCGCGGGCGTGCAGCATTCCGTCAACGTACAAATCGTCGGCGTAAATTCCTTTGCCGGTGACTTTCTCCACGGCGTCAGGACGCGACAACGGTTGGCTGATGGCTTTGAGCGGTTGTTTGACGGCGGGCAGCGGCGGAACCGACTGACCGGCGGCTTGTTGGACGGCGCGGATGATGGCGTTGTGACCGGTGCAGCGGCAGATATTCCATTTGTGACCGTCATGAATTTCGTCGAGCGTCGGATTCGGATTTTTTTCGAGCAGGGCAATCGTCGCCATGACGAAACCCGGCGTGCAAAAACCGCACTGTGTCGCGCCTTGTTCAATGTAAGCCTGCTGCACCGGATGCAAACTGCCGTCGGCGTTGGCTACAGCTTCGATGGTGGTGACGTTTGCGCCATCGGCTTTTTTCATCGGAACCAGACATGCGCGCACCGCTTCGCCATCGCGGATGACCATGCAACTGCCGCAATGCCCTGTGTCACATCCGTCTTTCGTGCCAGTCAGACGCAATTCATCGCGCAGCGCTTCCATCAGGTTGGTTTGCGGCGAAACGGTGACTGAGTGTTGCTGTCCGTTCACTGTCAAAGTGAAGGTTTGTATCTCGCCCATGACTTACCTCCTCGCAATCAAACAAAGAAAAACGGAACCACAAAAAGCGCAGAAAGCACAAAAACGATCCGACTGTTTTTTGTGCCTTACGTGCTTTTTGTGGTGAAAAGTGCGTCAGCGAACTGGGAACAACTGGCTTAGTTATCCAGCAGGCTCATGCCCATTTTGAAATAGCGGTCGCCGACGGCTGCGCCAGCCGGACACTTTTCGTTCAGCCACTGCATGTCTTCGGCAGTCAGCGCAATGTTCACCGCCGCAGTGTTTTCCTGCATATAAGCCAGCCGCTTGGTTCCAGGAATCGGCACGATGTCTTTGCCAAGATGCAGCAACCACGCCAGCGCGATTTGCGCCGGAGTGCAGCCTTTGCGCTCGGCGATTTCCTTGACGGATTCGACCATCGCCAGATTGCGGTCGAAGTTTTCACCCTGCAATCGCGGTACGTTTACTTTGCGCCAATCGCCTTCTGGCAATTCTTCAGCGCGTTTCAGCGAACCAGTCAGAAAACCTCGACCAAGTGGGCTGTAAGGAACCAGGCCGATGCCGAGTTCACGAATGGCAGGAATGACTTCAGCTTCGATGCCGCGTTCCCACAACGAATACTCCGATTGCAGAGCCGACACCGGATGCACCGCGTGCGCGCGGCGAATGTTGGCAGCGCCCGCTTCGGACAGGCCGATGTAACGAACCTTGCCCGCTTGAACCAGATCGGAAAGAGCGCCGACTGTGTCTTCAATCGGCACGGCTTTGTCCACGCGATGCTGGTAAAACAGATCTATGTGATCCACACCCAGGCGTTGCAACGAAGCGTCACAAACTTCTTTGACGTGTTCGGGGCGGCTGTTGGTTCCAATAGGACGCCCGTCCTGAATAGCGAAGCCGAACTTGGTGGCGATGATGGCTTGATCGCGTTTTCCTTTCAGCGCGCGGCCAACCAGTTTTTCGTTTTCAAACGGGCCGTAAATTTCCGCCGTGTCGAAAAAGTTGATGCCAAGATCAATCGCTTCGTGAATGGTCTTGACGCCTTCGGCTTCGTCCGCCGGACCGTAATTGCCGCTCATTTGCATGCAACCGAGTCCGAGCGCGGACACGACCAACCCTTGAGTTCCGAGTTTGCGTTGTTCCACAGATGTTTCCTCTTTTTGAAGTCGGTACGGAACCGGGAGCGGTAGCGACCGGGTGAGACCTTACCCCCGTCGCTACCGCTCCCGGTTCCGTACCAAGCACTTAAAACTTGACGACGATTTTGCCGAAATGGCCGCCGCTTTCCATCAACTGCAAAGCTTCGTTGACTTGATCGAAGCTGAACATGCGATCAATCACCGGCTTCATTTGGTGATGAGTGATGGCGCGGTTCATTGCTTCGAACATTTCGCGGTGGCCGACGAAGATGCCTTGCAAACGAATGCTTTTCATCAACACCAGCACGGGGTTGATGCCGCTGCCCGCCGACAGAGCGCCGATGACCGAAATCATTCCTCCGATGCGAATGGCTTTCAGCGAACGTTCGATGGTTCCCGCGCCGCCGACTTCGACAATGTGATCCAGCCCCGCGCCGCCGTTTAGTTCTTTTGCGGCTTTGTCCCAGTCGGGATTGGTTTTGTAATTCACGCCGTCGCTGATGCCCATTGCCGCCAACCGAGCCAGCTTGTCATCGCTGCTGGACGTGGCGATGACGCGCGCTCCATGCATCTTTGCGAACTGCGCGGCGAAGATCGAAACGCCGCCTGTGCCTTGTACCAACACGCTGTCTCCGGCTTTGGTTTGGCCTTTGTCCACCACGGCGTTCCAGGCGGTCAGAGCCGCGCAAGGCAGCGTTGCGCCTTCTTCGTAACTTAAATGTTCAGGCAAGGCGATGACGCCAGTTTCTTCCAGCGCAACCAACTCGGCCAGCATGCCGGGTTGATCGCCGCCGCCTTTCGCCGTGCGAGCTTTGGCTTCGTTAGGTTCGCCGCCAGTCCAGTTTTGAAAGAACGTGCCGATAACTCTGTCGCCGACTTTGAAATTTTTGACTTCGCTGCCCACTGATACGACTTCGCCAGCGCCGTCTGAAAACGGAATCATCGGCAGTTTCATTCGCGGGTTGTAAGTTCCTCGCGTCACCATCAGGTCGCGGTAATTCAGCGAAACGGCCTGGACTTTAACGATGACCTGCCGCGCGCCGGGTTGCGGATCAGGTTTTTCGACCAGCGTTAATCCATCAATGCCAAACTTCTGAAGTTCATAAGCCTTCATGATTTTTGCTCCTTGAATTTTTTGAGTGCTGTGTGCAGAAGATCGGGAAAGAACTGACGAATTTTCGGCAAGACAAATCAGTGATCGCGCCGCAATTTGATCCACCAATCACCCGGCGGAACATCGCGGTCAACACCTTCGTAACGCGCCATCAATTCACGGTCAGTCACGATGTGGCCTTGCAACCAGGCTTCGGCAGACAACCAGGTGCCAGATTTCAATTCACCTTTCAACTCTGTGCGGTTGATGACGACTTCAATTTTGATTTTGCCTGCGTCAACGTCCACGCACAGCAGATGCTCTTCAGTGCGCGGATTATGAATTTCTCGCCAGGAAAGAATCTGGCCGCGAATGGTGTAATCGGTGTCTGTGGTTTTGCGATGACCGGGACGGTCTTTCAGCGGTTCAAACACAGGTTTCAGTTTTCGGGTGCTGATTCGCGCTCGATAAGCCAATCCGGCGACTACCGCCGTAATCGGTCGTTCGCGGAAATCCAGCGGATTGATTTCCGTGATGTTTTGCAGCGCAAACATGAATTCCAGCGGCGAATCCAACACGGCTCCGCGCACAATGGCTTCGCCGTCTTCTTCGTATTCCAGAATTTCCCAAGGATAAAACGCCAGCATTCTTTGGCCACGAAACGCCGGGCGACAATCAGCGTAAAACATGCCTTTGGCCGATTCATAAAGCACCGTCCAAACTTCCAAACCCGATCCAAGGCTCCAACAGCATCCGTGTAAGGTTCCCTGCACGCGATGCGCTTTGCTTAGCGCGCCGAGTTGATGCGCCTGTTCAGCCAACGCTTTATACGAAGCGTCGTCTTTGATTTGAAATCCAATTGCGTCGAACGGTTCAGGCATAACTGGTCAGAAATTCCGGCTTTTGTTGCGATTCGCGGATCATGTGCGGTCATCTTTTTGAGTGCGTTGGAGCCGTTCGTAAACCGCCGGATTCGGTGGGGCATATTGACGGATGCCGCGCAGGTTACGCGCGCGTCCGCGTGTGGGCAATTCGTTGCTGCGAACCATTTCGGCGAATAGATCCATGTCGTAATCGCATTCGCGCGACATTTCTTCGCGTATGGCTTCTAACTCTTCCAGAAAACGTGGGCGATGGTACATTTCAGAGTAGACAGTAGACAGTAGACCTGATTTTAACGATTCGACTGCATTTGAAAGAATCGAAACGTCGAAACTTCATAGACAGAACAGTTCATCAAGTGATTCTACTGTCTACTGTCTACTGTCTACTTTTTCAATAAAGCTCGCTGACCAGAAATTCCGGCGTAACGATTTCCGGGACGAAAAATCCGGCGGCGGTGTTGAACAACTTGATGCGAGCCTGGCGATGCACACTGGCCAGATGGCCAAAATTCCAGGTCACCAGATAATCAATCTTGTGGAACGACGCCAACGCCACGTGCAAGGCATCGCCCAGAAATTTGCGCTGAAAAATGCCGCGCCCGATGTATCCGTCAGCCAGAATGGCGGCTTCTTCGGAAATTTCGAGCTGCGGCAAATGAGCAATCAGTTTCAGGTAACTGCGGCGATACGGTTCGCGCGTGCGTTCCAATTCACGTTCGACCAGCGGCGAAACGTAAGCGCGATAATTCCTGAGTTCGTGTTCCCACCAGCGAATCGTCAGGTCGCGGCGAAACGATTCGCCTTTGTCCAGGTAAGCGCCAACGACAGACGTTTCAAGGTAGATAGTCGGAATCATAATGCGCGAACTCAGTTTTTTTCCGCGACCACCGAAATCGCAGCAGTTTGCGGCGTCAAACCGAAATAATGCCGTCGCAAATCCAGCACAACGCGAAAATGACGCAAGTAATCTCCGCCCAAAACTCCGTGCTGTTCAAAGCCTGAAGTTTCGTTGACGGCATCGAGGTCGAGAATCAACGCGCGCGAGTTATTCTTTCGCAGTTTGTTGACCGTCAACGCTGAAAGCCCCAAAGCTTCAGCGCCTTCTTCGATTCCGGCTGCGCCGATCACGCGGAAACTTTCGCCTTGCAGCTTCATGCCTTCCAGTTCAAATCGTTTTACCGAAGCTTTGGAAATCACGGAAATCGTCGCGCCTGTGTCCACGATGAAATTCAACGGACGATCCATCGTCGGCAAATGAGCTTCGGCGCTGGCCAATCCGCCGCTGGTGCTGCGAATGGGAACTTCGACGCCCAGCGCCGCCAACGCTCCCAGATTTTCGGGTTTTGGCGCTACAACATCGTCCGATTTCTGCTCGCCCGGTTTCGCTTCGACGACGCCTAGTGCTGATTTCGCCAATTGATCTTCGCGCAGCGGCGAGCGGTCAAAGATCATTTGCTGTTCTTTGTAATCCAACGTCACGGCGTAATTTGACAGCACAGACAGACCGATGTATCCGTCGGAACGCTCACTTTCAGGTGTGTCGTCCGTCGAATGAACCGTTCGGATGTAAATCGGCACGACGTCAATTTTCGCTTCGCCGATCTGCATGGATTCCAACACGCCATACAAAATCGGAAACGTTCCGCTGCCGCCGATGGCGCGAGCATTGCCGCCTTTGGCAACAGGTTTGATGCCCAAACGTTGAGCGGTTTTGTCGGAAAGCACAGACATGCTGGCTCCGGTATCCACCACGAAGCGGAACGGACCTTTACCGTTAATCATCAGTTTGACGAAAGGACGATTGTTGACCAGATCGAATGGAATGGTGACAAGTTCTTTGCCGCTGACGCGATTGATTTTGGTCGTGCCCAGGTAACGGTAAAAATCAATCAGCCCTTTGATCCGTGCGCGACGTTCGGCGTCGGTTTTCGGCGAAACTTCCAGAAATCGCTGATAAGCGTCTGCGGCTTCGTTGTAATACTCCAGCCGCGAACAGGTGCGCGCCAACGAAACGTAATAATCAGGTTCGTTCGGCTCCAACGCGACCGCGCGGCGCAATCCGTCGTAAGCCGTTTTGGCGCGATTTTCAAAGTATTCGATTTCCGACAAGCCGGCGATGGCCAGAGCCTGTTTCTGATCGAATTTGACGGCGGTGTACAGCGCCTCGATCGAATTGCGGAATTCGCCAGAACGCAACAGCGACGTGCCGAGCAACGCAAATGCGCGCGCGTTCAACGGATCGGCGGAAATCACCTGCGCCGCTTGTTCATAAGCGCCTTGCAGTTTCAACTGCTTCATCAGCGCATAACTCAACCCCAACCGGGCGACTTTGTCAGCCTGATCTTTTTCCAGCAATTGCAGGTAAATTTTTTCGGCTTCAGCAAAGTTGGCGGCGCGCATTTCCTTGTCTGCACGCTTTAACGCCTTGCCGCGCGATTCGGCCAAAGCAGGGAAATTCAACACGGCGACTGCCATCGCAGCCACCGCAAAAATCGTCAGCATCCGGTGAGCGGATTTCATTGCAATACCTCCAAAAAGGGATGAAGGGCGAATTATGTGTGACGAATGTCGCGCCGTCTGAAGCAGACGATTCATCATTCATCCTTCAGAATTCATCACTTCAAAATCTCGCCGGTTTTGTTCGACCACAGCAGAAGATCAAGTTCGTCGAAATTGATTCTAAGCTCTGCGGCGAAATTTCTCATCTGCTGTTCAACAGCCAGGTACTTTTTTTTCGTGGTTGGCGGCTTGGGGGTATCAATGACTCCGGCTTCGTGCAGGGTGTTCAAAATGTGTTTGTCCAGAATGGCGTAGCCGCGATAGCCGATGTTTCGCAGGTAATGGCTGGCCTCTTTGTACCCTATGCCTTTGATGCCGGTGTTGCGGGCGAAAAAATCCCTGCGCGCTTCGGCGTCGCGGCCAAACGAATCCAGCTTTTCGCCCAGCCGCAAACCGCATTCGGATTTCAGGTATTTCCGCGTGTGGATGATGTAACCCGACCGGGCACGCGGATACCGATGCGCTCCGACCAGCAGGTTTTCCAATCGTTTGTGGCTGCCGTTGAGCAAATGGTGACGAATCCGTTCAATCGAATTCAATCCCATTCGCGCGCTGGCTCCGGCGGTGAAGATGCAATAACACAATTCTTCAAACAGACGGGCGTCGTCCCGGCTGAGTTTGATTTCGGCAAATTCCGCCAGCCGCGCGCGAATCGCCGCACGCTTTCCGCCATAACTGTTTTTCAATTCGTCAATCAGCAACTGGTTCATTCGGCTTCAATTGGTAGCGGGTGTGGCCGGAGTTGCGCTGGTTGTCCAGGCCGTCCACCACAAATCGCGCAGCATTTGCGCTCCGACGGCCAGCCGTTCAGCGACGAATTTTTTGTGTTCTGGCGAATTGTTCGTCGCGCTGAATTGTTCTTTCTTGTCCAAAATGTAGAGCGGTTCGACCAGCTTGTTCGATGCTTTCAAATACTCCCACAACTCTTCGCGCGGTTTTTCAATCACGCGCGGCGTTGCGTTCACCAGCGGCAAAATGTCGTTCAAGCCGATCTTCGCGCTGACGAATTCCTCCTCAAACCGAAAGTGAATGCCGCGTTCACGCGAAAACACTGTATACCCATTCGGATTCGCTCCCGACCAGCCGTTGTAATGAATCGTCGTGTGATGCGGGTTGGCGCTGTCAGTCACGTAATGTCCCAGAATGCCTGCGTCGTTGATGATGCGCTGTTCAATCCATTTGCGCTTGTTGGCGTCTTTTTCGGCGCGCCACAGCCGGAATTCGATGCGAAGCGTCTGGAACAGTTCCAGCATGCGAAACGGCACAAAGCCCGGCGTCGTAGGTTTCTGCCCGGCCTTAATCAATTCCGCAGTGAAGTCGTACCGGTTGACGGATTTCATCGCTGCTTCGGGCACAAGTTCCATATCCAGAAAATGATCCGGCGCGTAAGCCGAATCCATCGCCCGATCCAGATTGGATTCGTCGCGGCTACGCCAACGATCAGGTTCCGGATTCAGATAGCTAAGCTGGTTGGCCGCTTTGCGGAAAAAACCGGGCATGTCGTTTGGCAGCTTTTTCGCAGCAACCAGGCCGGAAAGCTCGTGACCTTTTTGTCCCCAGCCGCGAACAGAGAACGGACTGATCGTCAGCGCGATAAAAATCAACAGCAACAACATGAATGATGCACGATGAAGTTTGGTCATAAATGGTTCCTTTGCATCCACGAAGTTCACGAAGAAACACAAAGTCATCAAGATTTCTTCGTGAAACTTCGTGAGCTTCGTGGATAGAGTCTATTTCTGTGGAGTCAGGTCAACGCTATACAGCTTCTTGCCTGTGATGTCGTGCAAGGCAACCGTCATCACCGAAGACTTGCCGTCAATTTTTACTGCGCCGAAAAATTGGAAGCCCTCTTTGGGCGAACGGTTCGGTTTCATGCCTTTGGGAATGCCTGTGAATTTCACTTCGGGACCGAAAGTGTCGTCCATTTGCCCCGGTCCGAAACTTCCGGCGTTCAGCGGCCCGGCGACGAATTCCCAAAACGGCGCGAAGTCTTTGAACTGCGCTTTGGCCGGGTCGTAAAAGTGAGCCGCACAGTAATGCACGTCCGCCGTCACCCAGACTACGTTTTTGATTCGGTTCTTTTTGATAAAGCTGAGCAGATCGGCCAGTTCCAGTTCTCGGCCAAGCGCAGGGCCGTTGCCGTTGGCAAAGGCTTCGTACTTTCCGCCTGAATCTCCAACAATGATTCCAATTGGCATGTCGCTGGCGATGACTTTCCACGTCGCTTTTGAAGCCAACAATCGCTGTTTGACCCAGTTGATTTGCGCGCTGCCCAAAAAGACTGATTCGTCGTTGACGACAGTTTGTCGGTTCGGAGTGTTCGGCCCGCGATAACTGCGTTCATCAATCATCAACACTTCCAACAAAGGACCGTAATTGAATCCGCGATAAATTTGTTCAGGGTCGTCCGGGTTGAATCGCAACGGCATGTAATCAAGAAAAGCTCTGCGTCCGCGCGCGGCCAACAGGTCAATGCTTTTCACCCTGTATTTCGGATCATCCAGAATCTGACCCGGATACCAATTGTTTCGGACTTCGTGATCGTCCCATTGCGCCAGCGTTGGGACTTCGGCGTTGAACCGGCGCAAATTCTCATCCAGCAAGTTGTAGCGGTAATTGCCGCGAAATTCGTCCAGCGTTTCAGCGACTTTGGATTTTTCAGGCGTGGTCAGGTTTTTCCAGATCGAACCGTCTTCAAGCTTCACTTCGGCTGGGATGACTCCGTCAGCGTAAATCGTATCGCCGGAATGAATAAAGAAATCCGGCTGCTGTTTCCGCATCTCTTCATAGATTTTCATGCCGCCGAAGTCAGGATTGATGCCCCAACCTTGCCCGCAAACATCTCCGCCAAAAACGAAAGACACGTCTCGGCGCGCGCCGGGCGTAGTGTTGAAATTGCCAGTGACTGGTTCGCTGCTGAGTTTGGTGTTTTCCAAATCCTGAAAACTGATGCGGTAGAAAATCTTTTGCCCGGCGGGCAGGCCGCTCAGGTCAACGCGCGCGGTGAAATCAGACGATTCAATTGCCGCCGGCCCGACAATGCGTTTGGCGTTTTGGAAAGATTCGGTCGTCGCATATTCGACAACCATCCGCGCCGAACGGTCGCTGCGGCTCCATACGATGGCTCGGCCAGAAGCGATGTCGCCGGTTTGAACTCCAAACGGAAGTTGCGGACGACTTTGACTGAAACTGATTGCCGGAGCGCCAAGCAACAAACCGCTGCTGGCGGCGGCGCGAGTGAGAAAAGTTCGTCGGTTCATAATTTGGTCAGTTGTTTGTACAGCGATTCGGTTTGTTGTCGAGTGTCTTCAAAACCAAGCGAAGTGTTGATGGCGAAATCGGCGAACTTCAATTTTTCAGCCGAAGGCATTTGCGATGAAATCCGCGCCATCGCTTCGTCTTGCGTCAGGTTGTTGCGCGCCATCAATCGTTGCAACTGAATTTCCGGTTCGCAATGAACCACGACGACTTTGTCGAATCGGCGATACGAACCCGTTTCAATCATCAACGCGGCGTCAACGATGACGATGGCCGACGGATTGCGGCCTTCGATTTCGGCCATCCACTTTGCCTGAGACTCAAAAACTTTGGGGTGGACGATGGAATTCAACTTTTCGCGTTCGGCAGCGTTGTTGAAAACAATCGCACCGAGTTTAGCGCGGTTGAGCTTGCCGTCTTCGCCGACAATATCGCGGCCAAAATGCTCGACGATTTCTTCAAACGCTGGCTGGCCGGGTTCGACGACTTCGCGTGCGGTTTGATCGGCGTCCATCACTTCGCAACCGAGTTCGCCGAGCACGCCCAAGACAAAAGACTTTCCCGTCGCAATTCCGCCGGTTAATCCAACCTTCAGCATATTTCCCTCAATCCCTTCGTCTCTCTATCGCTCAATCCCTCTTCGCATTTCAGCCGCTCGAAGTGTGTTTTGCATCAACATCGCAATCGTCAACGGGCCGACTCCACCAGGAACCGGTGTCAGCCAAGCGGCTTTTTCGGCGACTGTGCGCGGTTCAACATCGCCGACCAAAGTGCGACCGCGTTTGGCCAGAACTTCCAGACGCTTCGTTCGTTCGGGTTCGGCAAAAATACGTGTGATTTCTTCTTTGGTGGTGACATCGTTCATTCCGACATCAACAACGACTGCGCCTTCGCGGATGTGCTCGCCGGTAATCATCGCCGTGCGCCCGATGGCGGCAATCACAATGTCGGCCTGGCGAGTGACTGCGGCCAGGTCTTTGGTTTTGGAATGGCAAATCGTCACCGTCGCGTGACGATGCAACAACAACAACGACATCGGCTTGCCGACAATATCGCTGCGTCCAACAACTACGGCATGAGCGCCAGCAATGGGAATTTTGTAGTAATCCAGCAACTCAACCACCCCTGCCGGAGTGCAGGCAACCAACGCATCGCGCCCTTGAACCAGCTTGCCAACATTGACAGCGTGAAACCCATCAACATCTTTGGCCGGGTCAACGGCTTCCAGAATTCGGCGCGTATCAATCTGTTTGGGCAACGGCATCTGAACCAGAATTCCGTCAATTGCGTCGTCACAATTCAGCCGGTCAACCAGTGCCAACAATTCTTCGGTAGTGGTTTCCGCAGTCAATTCGTGCTTTTCAGAATGAAGCCCTAACGCTTCACAGGTTTTGACTTTGCTGCCGACGTAAACTTTGGAGGCCGGATCATCCCCCACAAGCACAGCCGCCAAACCGGGTTTGATTCCAAGCTTGCTGACGCAAGTAGCGACACGTTGTTTGATGTGGTCAGCGACTTCGACACCGTTCAACACTTGAGCAGCCATCAGATTTCGTTTTTCCTCCACAGATGAGTTTTAGGCGGTGATTTTAGGCCGCGATCTTAGCACAGGCCGACCCGCCTTCCTGGCTACAGTCTGACAAACAACTATATTCTTACGGAAAATTTGACGCTGAATGCAACAGGTACACTTGCTTTGCAAAAAAATTGACGCAATCGGCAAATTTTATTTCGTGCCATAAAACTGCTGTGCTATATTCCGCCGCGTCTGACAGCCGCCCCGCGATCAGGCACACCTAAACAATTCCTTCAACGCAATTTGTTGATCGCCAATTGATACCGTCTCCCCCCAGCTAGCACAACGTTCTGTTACTGATCGTCAAGCTGGCGAAATTCAGTTCAAGCATCGGCAAAGTCTTCTTCCGATACCGATCCCTGGTTCAACTCGACCTGCAAGGTGTCTTCTGTAATTGCCCTATAGATTTTTCCATTGTTGTTTCGACGCTTCTATTTGTTCTTTGTCATACACGAAGTTTTTATCCTTAGTTTTAACGCGACACCGGTTAGTGGAGTGAGAAGTGAAACGAAACGCAGCCGGAACATTTATTCGGTCAGGGATGAAGCAATGTGGTTGCGGCATCTGCAAGCCAATAAGTTTTTATCCGTTCAACTTTTGAGCGGGAAAATAATGAAGATGCCGCTCACGTCCGCTTTGCCAGAAACCGAATCTAACGAGAAACAACAAAAATAAAGGCATACGGGAGATAGCCAAAATGAGCGCAGCGATTCAATTAGTAACTCAACCAATCATCGAAGCCGAAGTTTACGAACGCCGGCTGGAAAAACCATTCAACAACGTCTCGATTTTCGAGTTGGCGCCGGAACAACGGCTGCGACGTTCGTTGAGTCAGATTGCCGAACTTCAAGCTGAAGTTCGCGCGCTTCGTGAAGAACTGGCTCGTTCCGAACGCACCATCGCACATCAGGATCAATTACTGAGAAATGCTATGGTTCGTGAACAGGAACTTCGCGCCCAACTCGGAAAAGAGATTTGCTAAATCCGATTCTTGTGTAGTGGTTCGGCGGCCCGCACCACTACACTAAAGTTCTCCTTGACCCGAACCACCACAGACAATTCAAGACGTTATATCTCGTTGCCCAAATATCACGCCTTGATTTCCTACCGATCCCCGCTTACCTGAATAATCCGACCCATTGTTTAGGCGTTCTTTTCGCCCAGTTCTTTCTGCCAAATGTGCGAGAAAATTCTTGCCATTTTGGCTTGGTTGCTCCTAAATTGCGCCGTCAAACCACTATGGCGCATCCAAAAAAACTACACACAAGGATTTACTCACTGATGTTACGCGATGAAAGGTTTTCAGGCAGACTTGACAGATGAATGCTGAACATTTCGACCTTTACACCGATTATTTGATTAGCTCGTTTGGCCCAACAACGGCGACGGGTTTGTCAGCGTTGCTGGACGGGCAG
>JANRKX010000080.1:0-14335 GCA_033763255.1 Acidobacteriota bacterium
GGTAGCTGCGCTCCACTCGCGCTCGGTGTTTAAGTCAGAGATTTGTAGTTTCATGCAGCCACGTTAACGGCTTGGCCTGAAATCTACAACTCCCTGTCCGGCAAAAGCTTAGAGAGATTTTCTCCATCGCAACAACTCTAGTGTTTTGGCTTTGCCGGAGAGAAAACTGGCGAAGGGTTAGTTTGAACTTTCAGCGGGTTTGGGACGGAAAGCATCTTTCAGCAACAAGTAAAGAATCACGGCCAGCACGGCAAAGAACAAAAAGATGACGATGATTTTGACCACACCGAAAATCGTCGTGGCGACGATCAAACCGCGCCGAACGCTTTCCGTCACCAGCAAAGCGGTTGTTGCAATCGAAGCGAGAGTCGCAATCAATTTGAAAATCCAGGCAAACATCTCATCTCTCCTTGTCGTTTTCGCGGTTGGCGAGCGCCAGGCCACCTTATTCTTCTTTGCTGTTTTCGCGGCTGGCGAGCGCCAGACCAGAAGACTGTAACTCGATGTCTCCGCGTTCTGATCTCAGCACGACCGTTGGCGAATTGGCGGCGGCGTTGTGTTCAAACGCCAACTGGCGTTGGCGATTTTGCGAACTGGCAGCTTCAAAACCGCGAAGGCGGATTCGCCCGCGTTCACTTCCGGCGTCGAATTTGAAACCGGAATCTTCCGGCAGTGAAATACGAATTCGGCCTCGTTCGGTCGTTGCTTTGACATTGCCTGCCAGTTTTTCGTCGGTCGCAAGCGTGATTGCGCCGGAAGATGTCATGACGTTCAAGCTGCCGCGAAAGCCCTGAATCGTTACGTCTTCAGTTGTTTCGATTTCGGCAGCGCCGCTGACTTCTTCAACCGCGACGATTGAATTTTCAGCGTTGACCTTTAACGCGCCGCTGACTCGATTAACCTGCACACGTTCCGAAGAAGTTTTGACGGCCAGATTGCCCGTGATGTTTTCGGCTTCGATGCGCGAACGCTCGGCATTGACGGCGACGTTGCCTTGAATTTCAGAAAGGTTGATGCGGCTGTTGCTGGTGTTTTCGATGGCGACCAGAGTTTGATTGGCTTGTTTGGCGTCACCGCTCAGATTTTGAATTTCGATGCGCGCGTTTTGTGCGCGAAGCTTCACCGCTCCAACCGATTCGGCGATGGTTATGCTGCCATTGGTTGCGGAAACGATCATTGAGCCGCGAATCTCGCCCAAGCTGACTTCACGAATTGAATCGCTGACGGTGACGTTTCCCTGCACGGTAACCAATTCAACGGAACCTTGCGGATTTTCGACTTTCACGTCGCCGGAATTGTTTCTAACTTCCAGGCCTTTGCCGTTGCGAATCGCATGATTTCCGCGAAGGCCGGTCAGTTTCACGTCGCCGGTTATATTGGAAAGTTCGACTCCGCTGAATGGTGTTGGCGGCAGTGTCAGGATCAACGTGCTGGTGAAATCGGCCAGGACGTTTTCGGCGACAGCGGCGAACTGCATGTTTTTCCCGGCTTGAGTGATTTGCAGTCGAATGTGCTGGGCGACTTGGTTGGCTTCTTCCTGATTGTTGGCGCGAATGTGTTGAACCAGCCGAGCAGTTGGCAGGGAACCTTCCAGCGTGGAAATTTCGACATTGCCTTTGAAATCGCTGACCAGCAAACGGCCATCGTGAAAGAACGAAAACTGTAGGGGCGGTTCGTCTTCCACCGTGAACCGGGATCCCCAGAATCCCAACTGGCCGAGTTTGAATTGAACGCCTTGCAGATGCTGTTGGTTTTTCGCCAGATAGTTCGACGCCAATCCGCTGCTGACCAGCAACACCATCACGAAGATGGCTCCGGGAGAAAAGGCTCGTGGGCGTTTGCCGTCTTCGATGCGATGCGTGTATTGCCACAACACTCTGCCGACGATCAAAGCCAGCAGCATAAAGAACCAATACTGCCCGAACATCAGCAGCAACGAACGATCGCCGCGTAAATTCGCGGCCAGCAAAACTCCGCCGATGCCTGTAATCATCATTCCGCCGACAGGCGAACGCGGGTGGCGATCAACCAAATAACCGAAGACACGAACCAATCCGGCCAGAATCAAAAAAGCCGGCCAGGCTTTGGTCAGCCATTGCATCACTGCCGACCCGCCCGGAGCCGTGAACAGCAACACTCCGAGTCCGATCAGTCCAATTCCCAGCAGCAATGTGGCTAAACGTTTGAACATTGGGTTTGAAAATTGCTTACCGATCAAATCGGCGATTGGCGGCAAGTTCGCGCGTCTGGTTTTCCAGGTTGGACTGAATCACAGACGGCGGAGGAGTTCGATAAACAGTTGTGGACGGTGATTGATCTTTGCTGCGGCGAAATTCATTGAGCAGGTAAATTCCTGCCGCCACCAGCAACAGCGGCCATAACCGATGTGTTTGAACCGGAAAGATAATGTGCAAAGTGGTTAGCGCGCCGATGCCGATCAGCAATCCGCCCCATACGTTGGTGCGGGCGCGCAGAAACAGGCGAAGCTGTTCGTCTTCTTCGCGCAGGTCAATTCCCAAACGTTGCCGCTGCGCTGAGCGAAAAGCGTCGTACAGCGAAAAAACATAAACCGCGAAACTGGCCAGCGCGCAGGTGACTTCCAGAGTGGAATGAAAAACGTCTGCCAGAGTCCACAGTCCGGCAGTGACTACGAAATGTACCAAAGCTTTGACCGGCTGGCCGTTGTAAGCCGCACCAAGTCCGGGAATGATTCCGAGCAATAACGCGATGATCGGCGATTTACCTTCAGCGGCTGGCTGAGTTTGCCCGCCGGAATTTGTTCGCAGCAGTTCGACTCCGGCAACAATGCAATCCTGACAATACGGATAGCCTTTGATGCGATGGTCGCAGGAAGGGCACAGGTTTCGGTCGCAGCAACTGCAACGCGCACTGGCGAGATTAGTTGGATGATAGGAACATTTCATTTCTCTGGAAAACCAGTCACTTAACAAAGGCAGGGCATATTTTGCCATGCACAATTTTTACTTTGGCGGATTGATGGTTCGGGTCGAGATTACTTGTTGCGATTCTGCTGCGAAGTTTCAGCCGGTGAATTCTGTTTTTCCTGTCCCGAAGTTTGCTGCTCAGGAGACGGGCTGGCTGAAACCGTAGCAGGTTGCGTCGCGGTTTCTTGAATTTTTGTCGGGGACTTGACCGGTTTTGACGGCTGCGGGACATCGCCGAGCAATCCGAATTGAACGGTGTTAAAAGCTCGCTGACCCTGGTTGACGAATTGTTCGGCCTGTTTGGTTGTGTGCGAAGCCATTCCTTCCAAACCGCCGAAGCGCGACAGCACCAGCAAACTGCTGGCGGCAAAAATCAACATCGCTGCGGCCATTTCCGGTGTCATCATCGCGCGGAAGGTTTGCGTCGAAAATCCGATCAATGTTTCTTTGGCACGTCCGAACCAGGAAGTGCTGCGCGGCCCAACTGTGGCGGCCAGAATTCTGTCTTGCAATGAAGGCGGGGTTTCCAGTTCGGCGTCTTTGATTTCGCGGCAGATTTCGATGGCGTCTTCGATGCCTGCCATCAGGCGGCGGCATTTGCCGCATTTTTCAAAATGCGCTTGAAATGTGTGGAAGGTCGGCGCCAGCAACACGCCGTCAAAGTAACGTTCGATCAACCGGTCGAACTCGTTGCAACTGAGCATTTCGCCTGTGCTGGTTGCGGCCAGAATCCGCGAATTCAATCCTTCAGGCGTTTCATAATCGTCCAGCGCGACGGCGTTCAGCGCCTTCATCGTCGCGCGAACGTCGTCATACAGTGTTCGGCAATCGCGGCAGATCAACCGATGAGCCGCGCATTCCGCGCGCGCGCGCGAATCCAATTCGCCTTCGGCGTATTCCGAAAGATGATCTTGAAATTTAAGACAGTCCATCACACCACAGTTAAAAGAGAGTAGTCAGTAGCCGGTAGTCAGAAGGAACTAAATGTTTGCCCGCTAGTTCCAGCAACCAACCGACTATTGATTAAAACGTTTCGACGACTTTCATTCGTCGCATGATCTTGGCCAATTCAATGCGGCCACGATTGATACGGGATTTGACCGTGCCAATCGGGATTCGAAGAATGTCAACGATTTCTTGATAAGTCAGTTCTTCGATGTCACGCAGAATCACGCATTCGCGCAAATCCGGTTGAAGCTTGGCAATCGCCGCGTGAACCTGTTTGGATCGTTCAAATCGTTCTACGCCGCGATCCGGCGAATCGTGATGACTTTCCAAATGGTATTCGTGATCGCCTATGTCGTCCCCTAAATCGGTTGGCGTTCGAGTGCGTCGGCGGTAATCGTCAATAATCAGATTCCGCGCCAATCGCATCAGCCAATTGGCCAAATCTCCGGCTTGGGGGTCGTATTGCTCCAGCGAACGGTACACGCGCACAAACACTTCCTGCGCCAGGTCTTCAGCAGATTCATGGCGACCGGTAAACCGGTACGCCAGATTGTAGACACGGCGCGAGTATTCGTGAACGACCTGTTCCCAGGCTGCACTATCTCCGGCGCGACATCGCCGCACCAATTCAGCATCCGATTTTATCAAGGCCGCACTGGCTCCCACTGTAGGTTGGTCTCTCCTGATCAATTTTTTGTCCTCAATGAACCTGTAAGCCCGTCCGTTGAGTCTTGTCTCCGCGTGTCCTAACGAGACGAGCGGGGGAAAGGTTCCTTAGAAAACTGCCGTCGCAAATTGCTGTCGCATTAAACGCCGTGAGCTTTCTCCACAACCCAATCACGAATCAAGTCTGCAAAATCTACTCCCTTCGATTTCGCAATCTGTTTTACCGCTTCGGCTTCAACCGGCGGTAAGTGAATGCTGATTACCGTTTCACGCTCAAAAAGTGGCTCTGAAACCTCCACTAATTCTTGTTCGAAATCAGTCAGGTCATGAGAATCCCAGAATCGTGCTAATTCACTAATTGAATCTGTTTGAATGATCTTCTGCGTGCTCATTTGTTTTTCCATTGTTTGAATCGGTGTTTTTCTTTTTCAGTTATTGGACGAGCGGTCACAGTGTATCCATTGCCGTCAGGAAACTGAATTACGACACAAAACAGGTAACGTCCAGCGTCAGTTTGCCCAAGCACGTAATAAACCGGGTTCTGGCCTTCTGATTTTGCGCGTTGGATAAACGGATAACCAAAACACACTTCCTCGACTTCTTCAGGAGCGACACCGTGCCGGGCAATGTGGTCAATTTGAGTTTGTGGCCAAATGAGTTCGCGGATTTTCATTCGTCCGAACCAGGTCTATTTGATTGCCTTGACGCTGGCCGGTTTGGCGAAGATTTCTTCGTTGATCGGAGCGTCCAGCTTTATCGAAGCATAGTTGACCCGGTTCATCTGAACGCCATCGCGGTAAAAATCCACGATGTTTGGGAACTTCACTCCGTCGTAAGCCACCCACTGGAAAAACCGGTATTCGTTTTTGACCAGACCGCCGCCTTCGGTTCGCTCATAAATTAAACTGAGCGGCAGGCGTGTGTTGCGATCCAGCCAAAGTTGGGCCGTCACGTCGGAATCCAGTTTGATGGCGACGACATCGGCACGTTCGCCTGGACGAAGCTCTTCGCGCCCGGCAAAACGGACTTCGACGCCTTCCGCATTCCAACCAGTTCGCAGAATTCGATCAATGTCGAACCGGCTGTCTTCCACATGAGTTTTGATTTGTTGTGCGGTTTGGTCTTTCAGAGTTTCAGCGTCGCCGTCATACACCCAGCCGGTTTGGCCTACGTTGACCTGGATGCGGCGATTTTTCTTTTTGCCTTTGCCGAAATCCACGCGCTCTTTGCCGAACAAGATGTGCCAGTAAGTAAACGGCGCAGGGATGGTCGAAACGCCGTTATCGAAAGGCGTGAACTGACCTTCCGCTAGCATGGTTTTGAAGCTCGAATACTTGGCGCCGCGAGCTTCGATGACCTGTTTGATGAGTTGAACGCCAAGCTCGGCATTTTTCGGGTCTCTCGGATCGGCTTTTTGCGCCGACGCGACCGCCGAAGCGGCAAAGACAATCAACCACACCGCCAGAGCTTTTTTCATAAACCAATTCCATTTGTTGACCGACAACATCAGTGCTGACTCCTTCAAAGGTTCGAGTTGTTTTTTGAGCCGCGCGGATTATACCCCGCTCAATTCTTTGGTGGTAGGATGACGTGGCAGTCGCTGTTCCCCAACTCAACAAAGGAAATTTTATGACGCAAATCTTGCAAGGGCAGGTCGTGGCGATGTTCGCCTTCGATGTCGGTTACGAAGTTTCGCTGGAAAAACTCAGCGCGATGATGGCGACGACGCCCGTTCAGCCGCTGTCGCGCAAAAAACAAACGCCGACATACCTGCAATACACCAAGCCGCCCCAGATTCTGCATCTGGGGATCGCCACCGGACACTTTTCGACGACGGGAAACATTCAAGCGACGATTTTCGATTTTGGCGCAGTCAGTATTTCCTATCGCTGGAACCTGACCGCTGGCGAAGCCTTGCCGCTGGATCAACTGCCGCAACTCAGTCACGACCTGTACATGTTGAATCTGGAAACGCACGCCAAAGAGCAGGTCGAAGCCTTGATGCTGAAAATCGAACCCGCCATCGTCCGCCCCAAGCTGGCTGATTTGATAGAGGATTACTACCTGTTCATCGTGGAAAAGCTGGACGCGCCGTTTTCCGCCGAAGAATTGGTCGCCTGCCACCGAGCGACGCTGGCACAGACGCTGCGGTTTGAAAAAGGGAAACTCAGCCGGTCGCAACAGGATGAAGCTCTGGCGCAAAACATCAGTTATTACGAACACGACGTGACGCTGGTGGATTGGAACGCCGCAGTGATTTACGACCCCGATTACGAAGACACGGCCAATGTGCTGGAGTTGCTGAACGTGGAATTGTTGGAAGCGCGATACATTGACCGCCAATTGGACAAACGCATCAGCGAATACGCCGGGCTGGTTCGCAAACGAATCGAATGGCCGATTCCGCTGCGAACTCCTTACCGAAAAGCCATCGAAGATCTGGCCGAATTGCGGCTGGAATCTTCGCTGCTGTCAGAACGAGTCGAAAACGCGCTGAAACTGGTTGGCGATTTGTTTCTGGCGCGGCTGCATTCGGCGGCGGCGAAGCGGTTTTGCTTGCAGGAATGGGAAACCACGATTTCGCGCAAGCTGGAAATCATCTCGGACTTTTATGACCTGATGAACGACCGTTTGCACACCGTTCAAAGTCAGACGCTGGAAGTCATCATCGTCGTGCTGATTCTGGTGGAACTGATTCTGCCGCTGATCGGGCGGCATTAACCATCTGTTCATTTCGCGGGCAGAACCATTGTAACAACCAACCCCCCGCCATCGGCATTGACTGCGCGAACGGTTCCGCCGTGCAATTGAATCGCGCTTTTGGTGATGGCCAGTCCCAAACCTATGCCGCCTGTTTGCCGGTCGCGGGCTTCGGCAACGCGGTAAAACGGATCGAACAATTGATCGAGCGAAGACGGCGGAACTCCTTGGCCAAAATCCCTAACGGAAATGACGGCTTGATTTCCATTGCGTTCCAGCTTCACTTCGACAGATGAATCTTCCGGCGTGTAGCGAACGGCATTGCGGATGACGTTTTCGATGGCTCGGCGCAACAGTTCCGCTGAACCCTGTGTTTGGCAGTTGTCGCATCGCAACAAATTGACCGAGCGGTTGCGAGCGGCAGCTTCGAATCCGGCGTCGGCGACGATTACTCGCACCAGTTCATCCAGCGCAACGAATTCTTTTGGTGGAGCCGATGCGCCGCTTTCCAGTTTGGCCAGCGTCAGCAACTGACCGATCAATTCGTTCAACCGTCCGGCTTCGCGTTCGATGCGGTCGAGTGCTGGCGCGGCTTCGGTTCCAGCTTTGGCGCGCGCCAGTTCCAACGCGACGCTCAATCGAGCCAACGGCGAGCGTAGTTCGTGCGAAACATCGCCCACCAAACGCTGCTGCGACTTCATCAAGGCTTCAATACGTTCGGCCATTTGGTTGAAATCACGCCCCAGGTCAGCCAGTTCGTCTCGGCGATTGGTTTCAGCCACACGAGCCGAAAGGTTGCCTTCAGCCAATTGCCTGGTCGCGGACTGCAACGCGACAATCGGTTTGGTTAAGTAACGAGCCAACCCAAGACAAACCAATCCGACCGTTAAAATCGCAGCCAGAAAACGAAAGAACCGAGCCGATGGCGTCGCTCGAAACTGTGACAACAATCCACCGGGCAATTCACAAACCAGAATGTATCGTTTGCCAGAAAGCGATTCGACCTGTAACGCCGCCAGAGTTTTGTCACGCGAAAAATCCGCTTCGGGTCTGCCGCTTTGCCGAGCGCGAGCAATTAACGAATCAGTTCCGGCGGGAATGCCTCGCCGCAAAAGCTCGCGCGCTTCGCCATCCAATAACGTTCCTCGAATTTCCGTCGTGTTTTGCAGACGATTGAAATGCGCTGCCAAGGCAATGGCTCCGTCACGTTCGTAAACCTGAACCGCGCTGTAAGTTTGAAAAGTCAGCGCCCGCCCCATCAATTCGCGCCAGCGCGTGCCGACCGGATCGCTTTCGGTGGCGATGACTGCAACGGCAACGGTTGCGATCAGCAAACCGACCGCCAGCCAGAACCAGAAAAAGATTTTGAAAAACAGGCTGCGTTTCATCGTTTTTTGGACTGCTACGACTTGTCGTAGCTTTTCTTTCTTAGTGGAGCGTTTCAGTCGCCAAAGAAAGTTTCGACTGCGGATGCAAAGCTGCGACGAGTCGCAGCACTCCAGAGCCTCGCTAAATTGCAGCGTAAATGTATCCGGCTCCGCGAACGGCTTTCAGGCGTTCAATGCCGTTTAGTTCGTGCCCCAGCTTTCGGCGCAAATTGCTGACGTGCATATCAATGCTGCGATCAAACGGGCTGAATTCTCTTCCCAACACTTTCTTTGCCAGTTCTTCGCGCGAAACGATTCGACCGGCTTCGCGCAACAGCATTGCCAGCAAATCGAATTCGACTCCGGTCAGTTCAATCAACTCGCCGTTGCGTCGCACTGTGCGAGTTCCGAAATCCAGAACAACATCGGCGACGGTCAGGCATTCTGGCCTGGCAGGTTCCGGCGTTGGATCAGGATTCGCGCGGCGCAAAATCGCTCGGATTCGTGCCACCAGTTCGCGCGGGTTGAACGGTTTCGGCAGATAATCGTCCGCGCCGAGTTCCAGTCCGACGATTCGATCTACATCGTCGCCGCGTGCTGTCAGCATCAACACAGGAGTTCGATTGGCTGCGCGAATGCGGCGCAACACTTCAAAGCCATTCAACCCAGGCAGCATCACGTCCAGCACGATCAAAGCAAACGAACCTTCGACAGCTTTCTTAGCGCCGGTTTCTCCGTCGTTGGCGATTTCAATCGCAAAGCCTTCGCCGGACAAAAACTCTGTCAGCAATTCGGTCAATTCCAAATCATCATCAATTAACAGCAAACGATCCATTGTTGTGGTGACACCTCCGATTTCGATTCTAACGCACTCAGCCAAACGCCGCTGTCAGGAACTGTCAGCGCGTCTTTACAGAACTTTACTGTGGATTGACCGAACTGTTACGCAACTCAACGCTGGTTTGTCGTTTAATGCAACACGAACGAGGTGGTCGTTCGGAAACGAAAACAACAACAACCGAGAAGGAGGAAATTTATGAAAACGACAACCAAACGAATCGTCATCGTCGCGTCCATAGCCGCTGTGCTGGTCGCTGGTTCGGTCTTTGCGTTCGCGCAAAGCCATCGTGGAGGACGTTTTGCCGGAACCGGAGTCCCGGCTTTCGCGCAAAAATTTCTTGATCGAGCTTCGATCTTTCTGGGTTTGAGCGACGAACAGGAAGCGCAAATCAAAGCGATTCTGGAAGCCGAAAAGCCGAAGGTGCAACCGTTGATTGCCGAACTGGCTGCGGGTCGAAAAGCCTTGCAGGCGGCAACCGACAACGGCACGTTCAACGAAGCCCAGGTCAAAGCCATTGCCGACAAACAAGGCGAAACGCTGGCTGCGCTAATCGTCGAAAAGGAACGAGTCAAAACTCAGATTTACGCCGTGCTGACTCCCGAACAACGCGCGAAGGCGGGGCAATTCCGCTCTCGCATCGAAGATCGTATGAAGCAGCATTTCACCGAGTAACCGGACGGTACAGTACCGCGCGCGTGAGCAAGCGAGGGCTTGCACAAGAGGCCGCTTGCTTACCGCGCGGTGCTGTATCAACCCATTCAAACCAACAAGGAGAATCACCGAATGAAATCCAGATTTTTTATCACTGCACTTATGCTGACTATTTGTCTGGCCGCTTTGTCGGCAACCGCTTTTGCTCAACGCGCTGGCGGGCGAACGGGACGAACTGGAACAGAGCGTTCCGGCAACAAACCGACGGGCGCGCACATGAGCGAAACTCAGCAACAGAACATTCAAAAACTTACCAGCGATCTGCAAGCCATCAAGCAAGGTTCGCAAGTGACGCCGGAAATGAAACAGGCTTTGAAAAATGATTTGATGGCGATGGCCGACGGCGCAACAAAACCCGATCCGGCGTTGGTGCAAAAACTGGCTGATGATCTGGCCGACGCGATGAGCGATGGCAATATCAGTAACGCCGAAAAAGCCAAATTGACCAACGATCTTTACGCCGTGATGAACAGCGCCAACATTCCAGCCGCTGAAGTCAATCAAGCCATCGCCGACGCTCAAATAATCCTGGCCGCTTCGGGCGTCACCAAACAGGACGCGCAAACCATCGCCAACGACATGAAAGCCATCGTCGCTGAATTCCAGAAGAACAACCCCAACGCCGGAACCAACGCCAGCGGCGCTCAACGCAGTCGCGCGGAGCGTTTCGGACAAAGGCCATAAAGTTCTGTAGCTCCGTTAGGAGCGACCTGTTTATAGAAATAGCTGGCTGATTTCCCAAGCTCCGTTAGGAGCGACCTGTGACACAGGTCGCTCCTAACGGAGCTTGGGTTTTCGTTTTTCCGCTGGCTATAAACAGGTCGCTCCTAACGGAGCTAAGGCCTCAAAACTCAGCAACCGCAATCTTCAGCAACGGAGTTCAAACTAACTTTGATCCGTGTTCTGTACCTTCATACCAAGCTATGCTACTTTCCGCTGCGCCGGTGAAAACCACTGGCATCCCTTCATTCGTAGCAATCTTCAACAACCACATAAGCACCATTTCGGGAGGATGAATTTATGTCAGCAGCAACCAAACCGCAGCTTGCCGAAGCTACGCCGACCTTTCCTTACTTCACCGAAGAGCACGCCATGTTGCGTGAAACCGTCAAACAATTTTGCCAAAAAGAAATCGCTCCTTTTGCCGAAGAGTGGGACGAAGCCGGAATCTTTCCGCGCGAGTTGTTCAAAAAAGCCGGAGACCTGGGCTTGTTCGGCATTCGCACTGATCCCAAATGGGGAGGCAACGGCCTGGATTGGTGGGCGACCGCGGCTTACCTGGATGGTTTGTCTTACGCCAACAACGGCGGCGTAGCGATGGCGTTGATGGTGCAATCGGACATGAGCTTGCCTGTGCTGGAAGAGCTTGGCACGGACGAACAGCGCGAACTGTTTTTGAAACCCGCCGTCGCCGGAGATTACATAGCCGCGTTGGGCGTCAGCGAACCCGGCGGAGGTTCGGATGTTGCCGCCATCAAAACCCGCGCCGTCATTGACGGAGACGATTTCGTCATCTCCGGCCAAAAGCTGTGGATCACCAACGGCACTCGCTGCGACTTTATCTTGCTGGCCGTTCGCACTGGAGAAGAAGGTTACAAGGGAGTTTCTTTTGTTATTTTCCCGACTAACACGCCGGGCTTCAGCGTCGGCAAGAAGCTGAAAAAAGTCGGCAATCTTTCGTCAGACACCGCCGAGTTGTTTTTCGACAACTGCCGTGTGCCGCGCAAATTCCTGTTGGGCGAATTGAACAAAGGCTTTTATTACGTCATGCAAAACTTCCAGGGCGAACGACTGGCTGCCGCTCTCGGAGCCGTTTACAAGATGGAACGCGCCATCGAATACGCAGTCGCTTACGGCAAAGAGCGCAAAGCTTTCGGCCAGCCGATTGGTTCGTTCCAGGTCTGGAAACATAAATTCGCCGAACACCTGGCCGCCGTCGAAGCCGCTAAATGGCTGTGTTACCGCGCGCTGGATTTGATGAATCGCGGAGAAAACGCCGTCAAAGAAATCACCATGGCCAAGCTGTTCTGCTGCGATCTGGATCAAAAAGTGATGTATGACTGCATGCAGATCATGGGCGGATTTGCCTACACCACCGAATATCCTATTGGCCGCGCCTGGCGCGATGCGCGCTTGAATACGATTGGCGGTGGCGCTTCGGAAATCATGAAAGAAATCATCGCCAAGCAATGCAAGCTCTAATCTCTGAGTACGCATTACTTCCAGCATGCGAACTTGGCAAGGTCGGAAGTAGACAGGATGAACAAGATTGCCCAATCCTGAAAAATCTTGTTCATCCTGTCTAAAAAATTTTCTGGAGGGTTCACGAATGCCTATAAGAGAAAATCTGGCACATTGGGAAGCCGAACCGTTCGGCACGGAATTGATTGAAATGACGCTCGGCGATTTGCTGGATCAGCGCGCAGCGGAACTGCCTGACAAAGAGGCGCTGGTGTATAGCTACCCGGAAATCGGTTTGGAGTTGCGGATGAATTACCGGCAGTACCGCGACACGGTCAATCAATTGGCAAAAGGCTTGATGGCGCTGGGCATCGAAAAAGGCGATCACGTCGCCGTCTGGGCGACCAACGTTCCCGAATGGGTCTTTCTGGAACTGGCTGTTTCCAAAATCGGCGGAGTGTTGGTGACGATCAACACCAATTACCGCGCCGCCGAAATCGAATACGCCTTGCGACAAGGCGACATCAAGGCGTTGTTTTTGATCGAAGAATTGCGCGGGTATTCCTACCTGAACGCCGTGTATTCCGTCGCGCCGGAGTTGAAATCGCTTGGCGATCCGCTCAGGCAGGAATTGAATTCCGAAAGCCTGCCGCGATTGAAACGAGTCGTCTTGATTGGGAAAGAATCGAAACCCGGCGTGTCGCTCTATTCGCAAATCACGGCATTGGCCGATCAGATTTCGGATGAAGAATTGAAGGCCAGGCAAGCAATGGTCAGCGTTCACGACGTGGTGCAGATGCAATACACCAGCGGCACAACCGGTTTTCCCAAAGCCGTCATGCTGACACATTACAGTTTGGTGAATCAGGCGCATATTGCTTGTTCGCGCGGAGCCTTGAGCGCGGATGAACGTTACGTGACCTCGATGCCCTACTTTCACATCGCTGGCAGCTTGGGCGCGATTATTTATTCGCTGTTTCTTGGCTGCACGCTGATTCCGTTGATTGCCTTCGACCCGGCCAAACAGCTTGAGTTGTTTGAAAAAGAAAAAGGCACGTTCACCTTCGCCGTGCCGACAATGCTGGTGGCAATGTTGAATCATCCGCGCTTTGCCGAATTCGATTTGTCCACGCTGAAAAATATCTTCACCGGAGCCACGCCAGTTCCGGTCATAGTCATGGAGCAAATCAAAGAGCGAATCGGCGCGGATTGTTCGATTGTCTTCGGCATGACCGAAACCACCGGATCCGTCACGCAATCGTTTTACACCGACAGCTTCGAACTGAAATCCGCCACCGTAGGTCTGACGATTCCGCACACCGACATCAAGATCGTCAATCCCGCGACGGGCGAAACCTGTGAATGCGGCCAGTCCGGCGAACTGTGGACGCGCGGTTACGCGAATATGGTGGGGTATTACAACATGCCGGATAAGACAGCCGAAACGCTGGACGCTGACGGCTGGTTGCACAGCGGCGATTTGGCCGTGATGCGGCCTGACGGATACATCAACATCGTAGGCCGCGTGAAAGACATGATTATTCGCGGCGGCGAAAACATTTACCCGGCTGAGATCGAAGCCTTCATGATGCGTCACCCGAAGATCGCCGAAGCCCAAATCATAGGCCTTCCCGATGCGTTCATGGGCGAAGAAGTCTGCGCGATGATTCGATTGAAACCCGGCGAAGCCGTCACCGAAGACGAACTCCGCGACCACTGCAAAGCCAACATCGCCCGCCACAAAGTCCCGAAGTTCTTCCGCTTTATCGAAAACTTCCCGCTGACCGCCAGCGGCAAGGTGCAGAAATTCGTGCTGCGCGATCAGGTGATTCAAGAGTTGGGATTGGAAAACGTCGCTGCAATGAAGACGGCTTGAGTTTGTCAGCCTGGCAGGTAAAAAACAGTCCGAGGCCAGTTGCCAATTATTTATCGGCTGTTGAGGGAATCGGTTGAGAAATTCCGATAGAGGGAGTGAG
>JANRKX010000081.1:0-131984 GCA_033763255.1 Acidobacteriota bacterium
ATAGTTTGTTGACGAGCATGAAAATCAACACCGCAATATACTGTCATTGGTGCCTCCTTTCGACTGTGCGTTTTTTTGTCACAGCGAGTGTAATACTCGCCGCACTAAGGAGGCACTGTTTTCATTACATCAGTGGTGAAGGCTTTGCGAAACAAGTTTTTGCGCCAGAGGCGCAGCGGAAATTAGCCGGTGGTGAAGGCTTTGCGAAACCACCGGAAACGACGGCAACAGGCCGCCAAGCCCTGAAAGGGCGACAGACGCACACTTGGTCCGACGCCCTTTCAGGGCTGGAAATTCAATTCGACGCCATTCCGGTGGTTACGCTACGCTCACCACCGGCTAATTTCCGCCGTCCTTTCAGGACGAAAAGGGTGTCCCGGACTTGTGCAGAAACCAATGTTTCAGAGTTGGATTGCCTGGCCGGTGCGGGCGGATTCGTAAACTGCTGAGACCACGCGCAGGTCTTCTGCTCCTGAAGCAATCGAAACGAATGGCGACCCCCCATCGCGCAAGGCTTCCAGAAACATCAGGTGTTGGTTGAACGGATTTTTCCAATCGCCCAACGGCGGGGCGATCACGGTCGAAAGTTGCTGAGTCGCTGCCGCTCCGGGAGCAGCGGGTGAAGCTTGGGAGCTGTGGCCGCTGTAGTGAATGACGTGACCGTCGAAGGCTCCGGCCAGCGAATCCAGCATCAAGGTTTGATTGCTGATGTATTCGCACGTGCCGCGCGTGCCGTGAACCGACAACTGTTCGCCCGCCGTGTTCCAGGCCATATCAATCGTCGCCAACGCGCCGTTGGAAAATTCCAGAATCGCGCAGGCCAGGTCTTCGCCTTCGATTCCAGGGCAATGCTGATTTTTGGTCATTGCCATCACGCGAACAACCGAAGCATTCATCATCCACTTGAACAGGTGAACGTAATGCACAGCCAGTTGAATGAAACAGCCTCCGCCGGTTTCCGCCAACGAAGCTCGCCAGTTGGCGTGCCCAGCCAAGACCTGTTGGGAAACCGCCAAGCCTCCGCGATGCATCAGCCGCGCGTACAAGTGTGCGATGTCGCCGAACCATCCGGCTTCGATCATCGCTTTCAGATCGTGCATCAATGGTTGGTCGAAATAACTCAGATAAAGCCCGCTGACCAAACCACGTTGTTTGGCTTGTTCGGCGGCAGCGGCGATGGCTTCGGCATCAGCCAAATTCGCCGCAACAGGTTTTTGCAGCAAGACGTGTTTGCCAGCTTCAAAAGCCGCAAGAGTTTGTTCGCGGTGAAGATGGTTGGGAGTGTTGATGACGACCAAATCAACGTCAGTTTTCAAAGCGTCGGCGAAATCCGCCGTCGCGCGCGGCTTCGGTTTGCCAAGCGAATTGTCGGCAAGTTTCGCCGCTGCCAATTCAGCGCGTTCCAAACTGGCGTCAACGCAACTGACCATTTCGACAAAATCCAGATCGCGGTACACGCTCAGGTAATGATCGGCAATGCCTCCGCAGCCGACGAAAGCGACATTGATTGTGTTCACAAATTTTTCCCCAAGCTAATCGAATCGAAATCGCAAACCACCGCGCACCAGTCGCGGCATTCCCAAAGTTTCAAACGGAGTTCGCGCGACAATGAATTTTTCATCCAGCAGGTTTTGCACGGCGACGAAGACTTCGGCGAATCGCCAAAACGGTTTCGACACAGTTACATCCACCAACGCAAAACTCCCCAGCGGCAACAGATTTTGATCGTCGTCGAACTGGCTGCCCGAAGCTCGGAATTGCATCGCCGCTGTGACAAATCGCGGATGAGAGTAAACAGTTTGCAGCGTGAATTGATGGCGAGGAACTTGCGGAATCTGGTTGCCGATCAGCGCGGCGTCCTGCGGAGCGCGGCGCACTGTGGCATCGGCGAACAAATACCCGGTAGTGAATTGCCAATGGCGAGCGATGTTGAAATCGGCTTCGGCTTCGATGCCAGAGGAGCGCGTGCGACCGAGATTACGACGTTCACGAGTCGTCAGCGCAGGCGTCACCGACAACGTGAAGTTGGAAACGGGATTGGTCGTTTCCGTCCAATAAGTCGTCAATCGCGCAACGATGTTTCGTGTGGGAGTCCAGCTTGCGCCGAGTTCGCCGCCGGTCAATCGTTCGGCGACCAGCGTTTCGTTGGCGTTGGTGACAGTGTTGCCAACGCGAAACCCACGATACAACTCGTTGAGCGTCGGCGCGCGAAACGCACGGTAAGCGGCTGCGCGCAACGATAAGGTTTCCGTTGGGCGGAAGATCAAAGACAAACGCGGGCTGAACGCATCCAGTGAACGAGCGGCAAAGAATCGCGGCGTGACGGCTCCGGTCGTCAGGTTGCGCGACACCGAAGCGGCTGACGAATCGCGCCACGTGTCATAACGCGCGTTGACCGACAATTGCCAGCGAGACGAAAGGCTCACCAAATCTTGCACAAAAAATCCTGCGCGGCGTTGGCGACCGCCAGAACTGCTGAACGTCGTCTGGCGAGCATTGGCGATGGCGATTTCATCGCTGGTTCCGCGAACTCCGCGCACGTCTGCTCCGGCCACCAGCAAGTGTTTTTCCAGCGTACGCGACCAGCCGAACGAGATGCCCGCATCGCGCGAAGGCACGAATTGCAAACGGTTCAAGGTTTCAGTCGCACGGTTTGCGGCAATGGCCGAAAAGGTTTGGTGATAGCGTTGCTGGTTGGCGAACAGAGTCAGGTTCCAATTGCTGCCCTCGCCTGTGCGAAAGCGTCCGCCAACGACCAGCGATTCCGACCGAGTGTCGTTGACCTGCTGAACGGTTCCATTGTTACGGTCTTCTCTAAACAACGCGCCGCGCGCGAAGATGGAATTTTCCGGTGTGAAGTCATAACCAAGCCGCAAAAATCCCGAACTGTGGCTCGAAGCTGCGCGGGCATCCGCTGCGCCGCGAAGTTCCGGCGCGACGATAAAATACCCGTCTGTTCCAAAGGATTCCTGTGCTAACGCGAAGGAAAACTTTCGCCTCTGGGTGGCCACAAAAGAGCTAAAGTCATAAGTGTTGCGCGTGCCGTAACTCGCCTCGGCGTTGAAGACGTTGGCCGAAGGTTTGCTCAACAAATTGATGACGCCGCTCAGTGCGTCGGAGCCGTACAAATCTGACGAACCGCCGCGAACGACTTCCACGCGATCAATTGCCGCGCGCGGCACGCGATCCCAATACACCCAACCGCCAAAGGCATCATTCAACGGCACGCCGTCGGTCATCACCAGCGTGCGGCTTGCTCCTGTCGCTCCGGCTCCTCGCAAACTGACACCTTGCGTTGTCGGATTGGCGACCAGACTGCTCGACCGGCGAAAGATGCTGAAACCCGGAATCTGGCGCAGCAAATCATCCACCGTTTGCGCCGCGGCGTTGTTCAAATCTTTCGAGTCCAGCACCGAAACGCTGGTCGGAGCATCGCTCAACCGAATTTCCGCACGTGCCGGAGTCACCGTCACCGTGTCCGCCAGCGAAGCCGGTTCCAGCGTGATGTTCAAACTGGTCGTCGCGCTGAAACTGAGTTGCTGTTTGTAAACGGCGAACCCGGCGGCACTCACACGCAATTCATAATTACCGGGCAAAAGTTTCAGCGTGAATTGGCCGTTGTCGTCCGCGCTTGCTGCATTCGTTCCGGCGACAATCCGAGCATTGCTGACTGCGGCTCCGCGCGAATCGGTGATGCGGCCAGTCAGTTCGGCCTGACTTTGAGCATTGGCGCAAATACAGAAAAACAGCAGTGCAACGGCAAGCGACTTGATGCAGATGAGTGATTGGTTCATCGGTTCCGGCTCAATCGTGTGAGTGCGAGTGAGGCTTCTCCTTCTCGTTGGGATTCGGTTTCACAGGTTTGGTTTTGAAATCGAATCGTAACAACTCCGCCGCAGAATCACCAACACTCATCTGCGGTGACGAATCTCTCGACGTTTTTTGCTCGCGGTACTGATTTTTCGGCTCAGCTTATTGAAATGCCATCGTTCAAAAATGCTTGCGACAAGCTCAGCCAGCACTTCAAAACAAACTTCGGCTAGAAAATGAACCATAGACGATTGCCTGAACGGTTGGGTTCAATGTCTAACGGTTTATTTCAACCGTATGCGTTGAGGTTTGGATTTAGGCACGCGCTCTATGACTTCGCGGGCTTCCAGGTCGAGTTTGACGACGGTTGTATACCACGAAATCGAGCCGTCGAACTTGCCTTTCATGGTTTTGCGGACGGCGGCAAAAAGGTCTTTCAGCGTCAATTCTTTTCCGTTGGCCAGTGCGGCAAGGATCGCGCCGCGAATGGTGTCGTATTTGACCTTGCTGATGTTGACGCCTTGTTTGGTGGGATCGGGATGTTTGGCAAAGAATTTTTCGCCCATCGGTTTGTCTCCTTTTGCAAAGGTTTGGTTTCGCGCCGAAAAACGTTTCGCGGCAAGAGAAAGTTGCAGGGTCGTTCAAAATGCGCTGCTTGAATGGGCTGACACGATACTTGATAATGCGCGGGCTTGTTCGAGTGATTCCCCGAAATTCGTGTTGGCCAAGGAAGTTATCAAGATGACGTTGACGAAAATGGTGGACATTCATTGCCACATCCTGCCGGAAACCGATGACGGCGCGATTTCACTGGATGAATCTGTGGCAATGTGTCGAGCGGCGGCGGCAGACGGCATCAAAACGATTGTGGCGACGCCGCACATGTTCGATGGAGTTCACACCACGCCCGAACGCGATACCATTCGGCGAAAGATCGCTGCGGTAATGCAAGCCGCAGACAATTGCGTGCAGATTGTTCCCGGCGGCGAAGTCCGCTATAGCTACGAAATTTTTCAGGAAGCCGAAAATCCAGACTCGCGCATAAAGTTGAACGGCACGTCGTATATGTTGCTGGAATTTCCGTTTCAATCGGTGCCGCCGAACATCGAAATGACGATCTTCCAGATTCTGAACGCGGGCATCACTCCAGTCATTGCCCATCCCGAACGCAACAAACGCATCCAGCAAAATCCGAAAATCATCGCCGATCTGGTTGAACGCGGAGCCTTCGCGCAATTGGACGCGGGCAGTTTGACCAAAAGCTTCGGGCCGGAATCGTATCAATCGGCGAAGAAAATTCTGGAAGCCGGACTGGCCCATTTCATCGCCACCGACGCGCATCATCAGGAACGCAGGCGTCCAATTTTGTCCGCAGCAGTTGCCATCGCCGCCGAACTGGTCGGCGAAGATTACGCGCGAGCGATGGTCGAAGATAACCCCGAAGCATTGATTAACGACCGAGCGATTCCCTTTCAGCCCGATGTAGATATGGATGCGTTGCTCGGTCGTAAAAAAAGCTGGTTCGCTTTTTGGAAGTAACCTTTTCGAGTCAGTGCCGCGCCCGGCTGAGAGCGCAAGACTGATTCTTAACCGGAGAATTTGATTCGTGACTATCAAACTTCGTTTTGCTGCCAGAACAGCCGCCGTCAGCGCGACGGTGTTGGCTTTGCTGCTGAGTATTTCGCTTCGTTCGACGGGAGTTTCCGCCAAACCACAATGGCAACTGCTGACGCTGAAAAACGGCATGGACATCATCGTCATCGAAAACCGTTCGGTGCCGCTGGTGACGGTCGAAGTCGCCGTCAAAAATGGCGCTTACACCGAACCGCCGGAATACAACGGTCTGTCGCATCTGTTCGAGCACATGTTTTTCAAATCGAACGAAAAGTCGAAAGCCGAAGGTTATCACGATCGTGCGTCGGAACTCGGCATGCTCAGTAACGCCCAGACGCAATACGAAGTCGTCAATTACTACACCACCAGCATCAATTACGGGTTGCGCGAAGCGATGGTTTTGATGCGCGACGCGCTGCGGTATCCGCTATTCGATAAACAGGAACTCGATCAGGAAATTCAGGTCGTCATTGACGAACTGAACCAGCATCGCTCAAACCCGTTCCATTACCTGTTTGAAGCGACAGACGCGCGGCTCTGGTACAAATATCCTTCGCGCAAACGTCCGGGCGGCGACCCTGAAACCGTCGCCAAAGCCACGCCCGAAATGATGCGCGTTATTCAAAAGAAGTTTTACATCCCGAACAATTCGGCGCTGGTCGTGGCCGGTGATGTCAGCGCGCAGGAAGTCTTCAAACTCGCCACAGAGATTTTTGGCGATTGGCCGCGCGGCGAAGACCCGTTCATCAAAGACCCAATTCCCCGCCACCCGGCGCTGCCCAAAGACGAAGCCGTCATCGTCAATCAACCAGTCAACGCGGCGACAATTCAGATTTCGTGGCACGGCCCTTCGACTGATCTGGATGCTCCGGCGACTTATGCCGCCGACGTGTTTTCCTTCATCCTGCGGCAGCCTGATTCCAAATTTTCTCGCGCTTTGGTGGATTCCGGCCTGACGACCGGAGCCGGACTCGGCTACTTGACGCAGAAGAATGTCGGGCCGATTCAGTTCACAGCGCAAACTTCAGCGGAAAAACTAAAAGAATCGTTGAAAGCCATCAACGAAGAACTGGCCAAGTTCGATTCCGATGCGTACTACTCCGACGAAGAATTGACCAACGCAAAGACTTTGTTGGACGTAGACGAAATTTACGACCGCGAGAAACCTTCGCAGTACGCGCACACACTGAGTTTCTGGTGGGCGAGTTCCGGGCTGGATTATTTTTCCGGATACGGCGAAAACCTGAACAAAACTACGCGCGAAGACATCAAGCGATACGTTCGCAAATACATCAAAAACAAACCGCGCGTGGTTTCCGTGCTGATTTCCGACGCCGATCAAAAGCGAATCGGCCTGACTGAACAAGATTTGCTGGCCCGGCTCGATCCGGTTGGCGCGACCGCCGCCGAAGCCAAACCTGCGCCCAAAGCTCCAACGGCGAAAGGCTCTAAAGGCAAAAGCGCGGCGTCCAAAAAGCCCATCACCAAATCAAAGGTGAAACCGTAACCCAGTTTGGTACGCTCGCGCCCCAGCGAGCAAATTTCCGGCAAGAGGCTTGCCCGCGAGAGCGCGGGCGTACTCAATTTGAACCAACCACTTGTTGAACCAAAAACAGAAGATGAAGACAAACACTTTTTTTGCCAGTTTTCGCCTGCGGCTGCTGTGCGCCGCGCTGTTCCTGTTGGCAACCAACTCCGCAGCGTTTGCTCAAGCGCCAGCGTCAACCGATTCAACATCAGACTTTCTGATCGCCAACAGTTTGAAAACCATTCATCGCCGAGTCAGCGGCAACGAAGTCGTGGCCGTTCAAATTTACTTTCGCGGCGGAACTCGCAACATCAATGAAAAGAACGCTGGGATCGAAACGCTGCTGTTTGAAGTCGCCACACAAGGAACCAAAAATTTCAGCAAGAGCCAGATCAACCGCGAACTGGCGCGAATGGGAACCGTCATTGATTCGGCCAGCGGTTACGATTTCAGCGTGATAGCCATGCGTTGCGTGCGAAAGAATTTCGACAAGTCGTGGGACTTGCTGGCCGACATGATTCTGAATCCGTTGTTTGATGAAAAAGAAGTAGCGTTGGTCAAAGACCAAATGCTCAGCGGATTGCGCCAGCAGGACGACCAGCCCGAAGCTTCCGTCGCCATTTTGAGCAACAAACTGCTCTTCGCTTCGCACCCGTATTTCAACTCGCCGGACGGCACGATTGAATCGGTCACAGCGTTGACCTCTGCCGACCTGAAAACGCATCACGCCAAAATTCTGGGCGCAGGGCGAATGGTCGCCGTGGTCGTCGGCAACATCACGCTGCCGGAAATCAAACAGAAGATCGAAACCAGTTTCGGCAAATTGCCCAAAGGCGATTTCAAAAACGAAGTCGTTCAAGCCTTTGCCAAAGCTTCGACGCCGGAATTTCAGGTCATCAAACGTCCGGTGGCGACCAATTACATTCGCGCCACGTTTGCCGCTCCGCCTCTGGATCATCCCGATTACCCGGCGTTTTACATCGCTTCGGACATTCTCAGTCAGTTGTTTTTCCAGGAGGTCCGCGTTCGCCGAAATCTGAGTTACGGCGCAGACGCCACGCTGCTGTCGAATCGCGCGAACTCCGGTTTCCTGTCCGTCACCACGCCGAAACCTAACGAAACGATTCGCGTCATGTTCGACCAGATTGATTTTTTGCAGCGACAGGTGATTCGTGAAGAAGGTTTGAATTCCATCGTCAGCGGTTTTTTGACCAAGTATTACACCAAGCTGGAAACCAACGACGCTCAAGCCGCTCGGCTGGCTGAATATGAATTGCTCGGCGGAGATTGGCGACGCTTGCTGACCTGGATTGACGCCGTCAACAAAGTCAAACCGACGGACATCAACCGCGTTTGCCGAACGTACTTGAAAAATTTCCACTTTGCTGTGGCTGGCGATCCGCTCCAGTTTGATCGGGATTTGTTTTTAAGCCGTTAATACATCTCGTTTGCTCAAAAACGTGTGTTCACAGAAATCAGGGCAAGCTCGGCAGCTTGCCCTACCTTTTAGGAGAAAGTGAATGGTGACAAAAGTTGGTCGCATTTTGACGACCTGCCTAAGCATAACGATGTTGATGGCCATCAGCGCCTTGAGCATTCAGGCACAGGATGCACGCAAAATTATGGATGCCGTGTACAAGCAGGACACCAGCCGCGACACCACCTGGCGCGCGCGAATGGACACTTACGACAAAAAAGGAACCGCTCGCAGCAAGAAATTCACGATGCGAAAGCTAGGTGGATTGGGCAACAGCAAAACGCTGATCCGCTTCACCGAACCGGCGGAAGTTCGTGGAGTAGGTTTGCTTTCGCTCAATCAAGGCGGGCAAGCCGACCGGCAATGGCTGTACACTCCGGCAATTCAGCGCGTTCGTCGCATTGCTGCTCAGGAACGGCGACAACGTTTTCTCGGCACGGATTTCACCAACGAAGATATGGCCGAACGAGTGCTGGACGATTACACATACAAGATGCTCGGCGAAGGTGAAGTTGTTGATGGGCGCAAAACCTACAAGATCGAAGGTCGCCCGGTTTCCGCCGATAAATCGCAATATGCCTACGTTTACATCTGGGTTCCGGTGGATGTTCCCTACTCCGTGCTGGTGGAAATGTATGACAAAAACGGCCAGCGGCTGCGAGTTTTGAAGGCCAGCGATCTGGTGAAAATCTCCAACATCTGGGTTGCCCGGCGAATTGAAATGAGTTCACCAACCGAAGGAACCAAAACCGTTTTGCTGGTGGACGAAATCAAATTCAACACCGGATTGAAAGAAGACTTGTTCACTCAACAGGCTCTGGAAAAACCTGATACCTTTTGATTTCTCAACGCAGAGGCGTGAAGAAGCAAAGGCGCAGAGTCCCGAAAAAACTTTGCGACTTTGCTCCCTGGCGTCTTTGCGTTGAAAGTTTCGGATTTAGCATGCCAGTTCCCAACCAAATCAGTTTCGACTCTGAGGTCAAACCGCACGCGGCTGACCTGTATGATTACGCCGCTGTCGCTGAAACGATTGATGGCTTTGATTCCATTACCGAAGCCGACATCGCGCGCTATCACGAACAAGGCTTTATCGCCGTTCGCAATGCGTTTTCCCCCAAAGAAATTCAATCGGGACTGGACGGCTTGGCGGATTTGATCGCCGGGCGAGTTCCAGAATTTCAAAACATTCAATTCACCGCCGAAGTCCGCGACCGGCTGGACAGTTTGAGTTTTGAAGAACGAATGGATTCAGTTCGACGGCTGTTGTACTTCGTTGATTACGAAGCGCGAACGAAAGCCATTGCCAATTATCCCAAGCTTCTGGCTGTCGTCAGCCGTTTGCTTGAAACAGAAGCGACGATGTTTCAAGACATGGCTTTGATCAAACCTCCGAATGGCCGCGAAAAACCCTGGCATCAGGATCACGCTTACTTTGAACTGACGCCGGAAACTCGCGTCGTAGGCGTTTGGATCGCGCTTGATCCGGCGGGAATCGAAAACGGCTGCATGCGAATGATGCCCGGTTGGCATCAGGACAGAAAGTTTTGGCACTTTCAGATTCGGGACTTGCAGATTTGCGATTCCGAAATGGCAGGCTTGCAAGATCATCGCGTAGCCGTTCCGCTGGAACCGGGCGGATGTTTGATTTTTGACAGCTACATCCCGCACGGCACGCCCAGCAACTTCACCGCGTCGCGTCGCCGAGCGTTGCAGTTCCATTACCACGCCATCGGCGCGCAAAAGATCACTGCCGAAGAGCGTGTAGCCATCTGGGGCGGCGAAGCCAACAACATCGCTTGTTAAGCAAGTCAGTACCGCGACCGGTAGGAAGCGGAGGAAAAACCGATGAAGCTAAAACTCGTCAAAAGCCTGTGGGGAATGGAAGGCACGCTGGCTGAAAAAGTCTGGCGCATTGCTGAAGCTGGCTACGTCGCCATCGAAGCGCAAGTCCTGCCCGATGACCAACTGCCGGAATTCTTGAGCTTGCTGAAACAACACAACCTGGAATTCGTGGCGATGGTCATCACCGACGGAGCGACTCCGGCGGATCATTTCACGTCGTTTCGCGCGAAGATGGAAAAAGCGCGCAGCGTCGAACCGCTGCAAATCACAGTTCACGGCGGAAAAGACTGGTGGCCGTTTGAATTGCAGAAAGAGTTTTTCGCCGAAGCTCTGGAAGTCGAACGGCAAATCGGTTTGCAGGTCAATCACGAAACTCATCGAGGCCGCCCGATGTTTACGCCGTCGGCAACGGCTCGGCTGCTGGCGGAATTCCCGGAGCTTCACATCAACGCCGACTTCAGTCACTTCGCCAACGTTTGCGAAAGTTTGCTGGAAGATCAGAAAGAAGCGATGGCTTTGTGCATTTCGCGCTCTCGCCACTTGCACGGTCGCATCGGCCACGAAGAAGGCCCGCAGGTCAACGATCCGCGTGCGCCGGAATGGGCTGCCCAAGTCGCAGCGCACTTCGCCTGGTGGGATGAAATCGTTCGGACTCGATTGAAAGCCGGAGCCGAGTATTTCACCTTCAATCCGGAGTTTGGGCCGCCGACTTACATGCCTACGCTGCCGCACACCAAACAGCCGGTCGCGGATTTGTGGGACGTGTGTTTGTGGACAGCGAAAAAATTTGAATCTCGGTATAAAGAGCTAGTCTGAAGTTAGGCGGCTTGGTAGTAAAGCAAGCCCTGTTCGACTACGAACTTGAGCGGAATTTTGGGATTGTTGATGTCCTTGCCGCCGTCATCGCGCCACTTCTTTTCCCATTTTGAAAAGTACGGCTCAAGCTGCTCAGGTTTCAAATGGTAAATCGTTTTCAACTCGATGCCTTCATAGACGGCAAAAATCCAATCCACTTTTCGATACTTGGCGATGATTGTTGGATTCATGTGATGATGAGTTGAAAAGCTTTTCGTCAGCAGCGTGTTGACTGACTTCAACTCGTATTCATTGCCCTGATTGTCCTTGGCGTCGTTGCCTTCTCGCCCGCCAAGAACCTGCAAACCGGTTGTCAGAATGATCTGCAACAACTTGCCGCCATTGTCTTGGAATATGTCGCCGATGCCGTGGGACGACGCCAGTTGCTGGTAGCGGCGAATGTAAGGGAAGAGTTCATCAAGTATGGCTTTATCCGCGTGAGGCTGCATCATTTGAGTTCTTTCAACAGGGCTGTAATGGTTGTTTCAAGCGCGGCAGCCAGCAGTTCCATATTGTCTATGGAAATGTTGCGCTCGCCTCGCTCAACTGAACCAACATAAGTTCGGTGAAGGCCAGACAGATCGGCCAACGCTTCTTGCGACAAGCCTTTGGCCAATCGCGTCTCGCGCAAATTGTGCGCGAAAATCTTTCTGGCATTTGGTTTCTGCTTCTTCACGGCGGCAGAGATACTCGAATTGACGACTTTACATCTACAGACTATAAGTAGCATCCATGATTCACGGTCAAGCGCCTGCCAAGTGTCTGTTACACGCCAGCGAACTGTTGTCGCCAGGGAATTCCTTTCTTTACCGAACGGATTTAGGCGCGGCTTATCACGGTGATGCGCGGTTGTTGCTGGATCAATTGCCGGATGACAGCGTGAACGCGGTGATTACCAGTCCTCCTTTCGCGTTGCAGCGACAGAAAGAGTACGGCAATCAGTCTCAGGAAGAGTACATTGATTGGCTGGAAGAGTTTGCGCGCATTGTTTACAGAAAGCTCCGCGACGATGGCAGCTTCGTCCTTGATCTTGGAGGAGCCTACGAAAAAGGATCGCCAGCGCGGAGTTTGTATAACTTCAGGGTTCTTCTGCGCCTTTGCGATGAAGTCGGCTTTGTTTTGGCGGAAGATTTTTATTGGCACAACCCAGCCAAATTGCCCAGCCCCATTGAATGGGTGAACAAGCGAAAAATAAGAGCGAAAGATTCGGTCAATACTGTCTGGTGGTTGTCAAAAACCGAATGGCCAAAAGCCAATGTCTCAAACGTGCTGACTGAATATAGCGAGCGAATGAAAAAGCTGTTGGAAAATCCCGCCGGTTTTTACAGCCCGAAAAAACGTCCATCCGGGCATGACATCAGCGAAGGTTTTGGCAAGGACAACGGTGGCGCGATTCCTTCAAATCTTTTGCAAATTCCAAACACTGAATCGAATGGAAAGTATCTTGAACGCTGTAAGGCTTCGGATGTGAAACCGCACCCGGCTCGGTTTCCTGCCAGGTTGCCGGAATTCTTTATTCGTTTTTTGACTGAACCAAACGATCTGGTGGTTGATATTTTCGCAGGGTCAAACACGACCGGACAGGTGGCGGAAACAGAAGGACGACGATGGTTGGCCTTTGAAGAAAGCCTTGACTACCTGGCCGCTTCTGCATTTCGTTTTTTGCCATCTGGAGTCAGCGACGAAACTGCCATAGATGTATACAGGCGGCTGGTTTCCAAAGAAAACATTTCTCTGGCTCAGGCGTCGGGCTTGCTGCCATTTGGTCATTTTTAAGGATAAATCATGAGAATCGTATTTTCGGTCTTGGTAATGGCTATGGCATTGGCCGCTTCGCCGAAATTGATTGGCCAAGCTCAAAAAGCTCAGTTGCCCAACATTGTTTTCATTATGGCCGACGACTTGGGTTACGGAGATTTGGGCAGTTACGGTCAGCAGAAAATTCGCACGCCGCATCTGGATCAAATGGCGAAAGAGGGCATGCGCTTCACGCAGTTTTACGCGGGTTCGCCGGTGTGTGCGCCTTCCCGGGCTGTGTTGATGACCGGCAAACACGGCGGTCACGCTTTCATTCGTGACAACAAGGAAGTTCGCCCCGAAGGTCAATGGCCGATTCCTGCCAGCGAAGTGACGATTGCCGAAGTGTTGAAAACTCGCGGTTACGCGACCGGAGCGTTTGGCAAATGGGGCTTGGGTTTTGTCGGCAGCACGGGCGATCCAAATCGGCAAGGTTTCGATTTGTTTTACGGCTACAACTGTCAGCGCGAAGCTCACAACTTTTATCCCGACCATCTTTGGCGAAACGAAAAGCGCCTGCAACTTGAAGGCAATGACCGTGGTTTGACCGGCAAGCAGTACTCGCACGATTTGATCGAAGCCGAAGCTTTGAACTTCATACGCGACAACAAAGACAAACCGTTTTTCGCTTACGTGCCGTTCACGATTCCGCATCTGGCGTTGCAGGTCCCCGAAGATTCGCTGGCTGAGTATTTGGGCAAATGGGACGATCCACCTTACGACGGCAAGAACGGTTATTTGCCGCACCCTCACCCGCGAGCGGCTTATGCGGCGATGGTCACGCGAATGGATCGCAGCGTGGGGCGAATTTTCGCGTTGCTGAAAGAATTGAAACTGGACGACAACACGCTTGTCATTTTCACCAGTGACAACGGCGGAGCTTTCGGAACTGTGACGAAAGAGAGCGAGTTCCTGCCGGGCAGAATGGGCGGAACGGATTATGTGTTTTTCGGTTCGACCGGAAAATCGCGCGCGTTCAAAGGCAGCATTTACGAAGGCGGCATTCGCACTCCGTTCATCGCTCGTTGGCCGGGCAAAATCAAAGCCGGTTCGATCAGCAATCTGCCAGCCGTGTTTTATGACGTGATGCCAACGCTGGCTGAAATTGCCGGAGCTTCGACGCCGAAAGAAAGCGACGGCATCAGCTTTCTTCCAACGCTGATCGGCAAAGGCAAACAGCGTCGCCACGAATTTCTGTTTTGGGATTTCGGCGGATATGGCGGTCAACAAGCAGTGCGACTCGGCGCCTGGAAAGGCTTGCGGCGAAACCTGCATCGCGGAAATACAAAGCTGGAACTGTACAACCTTGCCGCCGATCCGGGTGAGCAGAACAACCTGGCTGACAAACATCCTCAGATCGTGAAACGCATTGAAAAGATTTTGGCCGAACAACATCAGCCATCGGCAGACTTCCCGATCAAGGTGTTGGACAGTCCTGCCAAACCATAACCCAAAAACAACAACGGCGAGGCCGGATTATTCCAACCTCGCCGTTGAAGAAAACTGCTCAGCCCTTCAGCTTACTTGCTCGCCTTTTTCAGATACGCGGCAGGATTCTTTTTCACCGTGTCAGCGCATCCATCGCAGCAGACATAAAAAGTCTGACCATCGGCTTCGTGCTTCAAGTTTTTGTTGACCGGTTCGCCAGTCACAGGGCAGGTTTCGACGCCGTCGCCTTTGCCCATAAACGCCACTTTCGCCGGAGCGCCTTTCAGATACGCACTCGGATTTTTCTTCACCGTGTCAGCGCATCCGTCGCAGCACACATAAAATGTTTTGCCGTCCACTTCGTGCTTCAGGTTTTTGTTGACCGGTTCGCCAGTCACAGGGCAGGTTTCGATGCCGTCGCCTTTGCCCAGAAACTTGGCTTCGCCGCTGGCAGATTTGTCCTGAGCCATCGCGTGGTGGTCGCCATGCTCAGTTGGCTTCGCGCCTTTGATAGCCACCAACTGCTCTTTGTGAGTTTTCTTGACGTACATCGCCGGATTCTTTTTGGCGTCTTCCAGGCAGCCAGCGCAGCAGAAATAGACTGTACGTCCGAACATTTGGGCTTTGACGTCTTTGTTGGTGATGGGTTCGCCGGTCACAGGACAGGTTTCAACGCCATCGCCTTTGCCTTCAAACTTGGCCTGAGCAGCTTTCCCTTTGGCCGTAGTTTTTTTGGTGTCGTGTTTTTTGCCGTCGTGTGAACCGTGAGCCGCCGCCGAAATCGCCAGCGCGCAGGCTACCGTCAATGCAAAGAAAATTTTCTTCATAGCTTCTCCTATTGATGACTTTGGTTGGTGCAAAGTGAGTTGATTGTTTTTGAGATCTGGCTCAAGCAGCGTTGCCAAACAGCTTACCGAAGTAATACGGCATGGCTTTTCGCCACCAGGGCCAATCGTGATTGACATCGTGTCCCCAGACATCCAGCCAATGCGGAATGCCTTTGCTGTTCAAAATGTTCGACAAAGCGCGCGAACGATCCGGCGCTTCGTAAGCTCCCTGCCCTGAAAACAGGACAATCTTTTTGTCGCCATTTTGCAGAATCGGCAGGTGGTAGTTGTCATTCATCTGCGACAAATAATCCACCGGGTTATGGAAATAGACGCTTTCGTTGTAATAGCCGTCCATATAACTGCGAATGTCGTAACTGCCGCTCAGCGCAATGACACCGCCGAACAAATCTGGATGACGAAAGAAAGTGTTCGCAGCCAGATAAGCTCCCAAGCTGATTCCGGCAACAATCGGTTTGGCTTCGCCGCCGCAATCCTGACGAATCAGCGGCAGAACTTCGTTGACGATATAACTGTCGTACCGATTCAGCCATTCGATCTTTTCCGGCGCCGAGGCCTTGTTATTCAACAAAGCCAGTCGGTTGACGCTGTTGATCGAATACGCCTTTGCCTTGCCGTTTTCCAGCCAGTGTTTGACCGAATCAATCAGGTAAAACCGTTCATATTCCAAATAATCCGCCGCCGCAGTCGGCAACATCAAAATCGGCGGCCCGTAATGACCGTAAGCCACCAACGGCATTTCCTGAAACAGTCGCCCGCTATACCAGGCAGTTATATCGCGTCTCATCTCTGTAAATTTTCTCCTGAACTTATTTGTGATGATCTGTGGGCGGCAGTTCTGGAATTGCTTATCTGCCGGTAAATGAAGCGGGATTCTAAGTGGCTGAAAGTGAGGGCGTCAACTTGAGAGCAAAAAGACGAATTGTGGCGCAGATGCGAACTAGCTGCGCCACAATTTTGAAGGTGAATCATTCTTTTGCAGCAAAATAGCCCGTCTTCGCGCGAATGCGAAGCTCAGAGCTTTTAGCGGCTTTGACTTTGATCCGGCGAAATTTCCCGTCGTTGGTATCGTTGGTCGAGTAATAGCCAAGCAGGTATTGCGCCTGCAATTCAGCCGTGATCTGGTTGAATACCTGCGTCAGGTCTTCAAGTTTGTCCGGCAAGAAAGCCATTCCGCCCGTATCAGTCGCCAGTTTGAACATTCCATCCTGGCCTTTGACGCTGATGCGATTCAGGAAGATCGAAGGGCCGCTGGGATTGATCGAATAAAACAAACATTCGGCGCGCTGTAATTCGCGTAGCGAATCGCCGAGTTTGAAACGAACACTATTGGTGTCTTCGCCATCGGAAAGCACGACCATCACGCGGCGAACCTCCGGACTGGATGTATCGCTAATGTGCTGGGCGGCCCTGACAATCGTGTCGTGAAACGCTGTCGAATCTTCCGTCGGTTGAATCGCCATTGCACCTGCCACAGCTTTTTCAACATTGTCGGTTCTGGCAACAGCCAGCTTGGGAGTTGTGCCAATGGCAAAAATGGAAATGCCGTCGCCCGGTTTCAACACTTGATTGACGAATCGGCTGGCGGCTTCGCGCTCGAAATCGAACCGGTTGCGAATACTGCGCGAAACGTCGAACAGCAATACCATCTCAATCGGTGTCTTGCCTGGTTCGCCCAGAGTTTGTACCTGCTGGTTTACGCCGTCCTCTTCAACGACGAAATCTTCAGCCGTCAGATTGCGAATTGGATTGCCGTTGGCATCCGTTACTGAAACCGGAACGGTGACAAGGCGCGAATCAATGCGAATGGTTTCCGGTTCAGGGTCGGGCTGTTTGCCAGGTTTTTGCTGGTCCTGCTGATCCTTTGGTTTTTGCTGATCCTGAGTCGCTGGAGCTTGCTGAGGAGTTTCAAGCGATTTCTCAGCAGGTTTGGATTCTGACGGTTGTTCTTTTTGAGCCGGCTCAGATTTGGCCGGGTCAGGTTTTACAGGATCAGTCTTGGGAGCATTCTCCGGGACTTTACGCGGACGCTCGCTTTGGTCGGACTGTTTGGGCTTGGATTGGGATTGTTCCTGTCCTGAAGATTCAAAAGCGATCATTCCCAGAAAAAAACATCCCAGTGCCAACAACAACGCCAGCCGTAAATTCAAATAGCTTTTTTTGCCAGTCATCAGATCGTTCTCCTTCTCGGTTCCAGCGGCTGAAAGCAATAACGAGTGGTGAGCGAACAAAATCACTCACCACTCGCTGCTACGACTCACAAACTACTCCATTGACAGATAGTTTTTGCCTGTCTGCGAACTATTGAACTGAACCGGTCGTGCCGGGTCTGCGAATTTCTACCGGCGGCGGCGGAGCCGTCATGCCTTTGTTGACCAGCAATCGGACTTCGACTCGGCGGTTTTGTTCACGACCTTCACGAGTTTCATTTTCGGCCACTGGTTTGAGCGTGCCAAAACCATGCGGCTGAATGATTCGGCGCAGCGGAATATCCTGGTCGGCCAGATACTGAACAACCGCATCGGCTCTTTGCTGACTCAGCTTGCGGTTCAACTCAGCCTTGCCTTCCGCAGAAGCAAAACCGGAAATTTCAATCAAATACGCTTTCTGAGTTTTTGCCTGGCTGGCAATCTCTTCCAGAGTTTGCATCGCTTCCGGCGACAGCTTGGAACTGTTCACCTTGAAATTGATATAAATGACCGGCTTTTCTTCGTAATCGTCCAGATTGGCGATCGCTTGATCGAGTCGTTTGTTGGTGGCTTCGACGCCAGCGATGGCAGCATCTGCCGATTCCTGGGCGGCTTTGGCTCCGCCTCGAGCGGCATTGGAAACCGCAGCCAATTCTTCGATCTGACCGGAAATGCGCTGGGCATTGGTTTCAACTTGAGTGATACGCTCTTCACTCTTCGAAACACGGCCTTCGACCGGCTTCATGCGCGTGTTGACGGTGTTGGCTACAACCAATGCGTCATCTTTAAATTTGATCTTTTCGGCAACCAAAACGCCGTTGGAATCACCACGTCCCTCAGCTTCAACGTTCAAGCCTTGCAGAAGCTGTGAAACCCCATATTTCTTTGAACCGCGGAAAGGATTGCCTTTCTTCTCTTCAATCTTGGTGCTACCAGTCAGGCTGATTCTGTAATCGCCACCTGTTTGGTCACGCAGAATGATGCTATCCGGCTCACGTTCAACAATTACACCTGAGAGTTTTTTCTTGGCTCCCGGTGAAACTTTCAAAATCTGGCTCGGATCAACTTTGGTGTCTTGAGCCAGCGCCATCACACCTGAGAGCGCCACTAATCCGCACAACAGCAAACCAATCAATGTTTTTTTCATATTTTCCCCCCTATGAATTTTGGAGTTTTTGACCACTTAGTGTTAGTGAATCGTGAAAACAAATAATCTTCCAGCTAACTTCGCCCAATTCCTTTGCAAACATTATTCCACTGAGAAATCAAATTGCGAGTATCTTGGTTTTCAACAGTTTACAAGGAAAACTTCAAGCTTTAAGTCTTGCAAGGCCACATTCTAATATCCGAAAGCCGTACACTCAAAAAAGAGTGAGTGGAGATATTACATACACAGAAAGAAGATTTTCCTTTATTGAACCTCAACCGCTTTGAGCAATGTAAGCGAATGATAGACGCATAGAATTAGAAATGGAAGTGTCTAGGAATAAAAGGGAAACACCATTTGGTTGGCTGGAACTTGATCCTGTTTGATATGGGGTGAGGCAAATGTCTATGACGATTTGCAAGAGCCGAATCAATTCGGCGTTCTCCGATCGTCTCCGTACTCAGTCGGCTTTCGACCCATCAGCGTGACTCAAAATCTGGAGGAGTTATGAAGTTTGTTCGAATGTTTGCAGCTTTGCTTGGATTGTTGTTGTTTGCCAGCCTTGCCCAAGGGCAAGGCATTATTTTGCCTGGCCCTTGTCCGCGACCGATTCCCCGATGTCCGCCTACGCCGGAAGTTCCGCAGCAGCCACTTAAAGTAAAAAGCATCAAGTTCACCACGAAAATCAGCGATCAAGTGGCAGTGACACATGTCGAACAAGTGTTTGAAAACGACACGCCTTTTGTGCTCGAAGGCGTTTATTTCTTTCCGCTGCCTGACAACGTTTCCATTACCGAATTTGCAATGTGGGATGGCGACAAGCGTCTGGTTGGCGAAGTTCGTTCGCGCGACGAAGCCCGACGAATTTATGACAGCATTGTTCGTTCACGGCGCGACCCTGCACTGTTGGAATACGCCGGAAAAAACCTGTTCCAGGCCAGCGTGTTTCCGATTCAGCCACATAGCGATAAAAAGATAGAACTGACTTACAGCCAGATTTTGACTGGAGAAAACGGAACGGTTGGCTACAGGTATCCGCTTGGAACCGGCTGGCGCGCCAATGGATTTGCGCCTAATCCACCACGACCGATTCCAATGCCACGCAATCAAATTGGTGAGCGCCCAACTCATTCGCCTCGAACTTTGCCCGGAAGTATTTCCGCTCAGATTGAAATTATCTCCAGCGTGCCGCTGAAAGGCGTTTACTCGCCTTCGCACGAATTGGAAATCAAACGCGACGGAGAAAAGAAAGCTCGCATTAGTTTTGAAGCGCGTTCATCGGCGGCTCAGCCGGACTTTCAGCTTTTCTACAACTGGTCGGCACAAGATTTCGGCGCGTCGTTGCTAACGTATCGTGAGCCGGGCAAAGACGGATACTTCATGTTGCTCCTTTCGCCCAAAGCCGAGCTTGACGCCCGCAATGTCGCCGCCAAAGACGTGATTTTTGTGCTCGACACGTCCGGTTCAATGGGCGAAGACAACAAGATGGAAAAAGCCAAAGCCGCGCTGCGACACGGCGTCAATACTCTGGACGCGCGCGACCGTTTCAACATTGTCTCGTTTGCCGGCGAAGAGCATTTGTTGAATGAAACTCTGCTGGCAGGCAATGATGATGGCAAACGCCAGGCGCGGGAATTCATTGATCGAATGAAAGCAACCGGCGGCACGAATATCAACGACGCTTTGCTCGCAGCTTTCAAACAGGCAAACCCCGGCGGGAAGCTGGAGCCAAGCGAACGAACTCAGATGATTGTGTTGATTACTGACGGCCAACCGACGGTCGGTGAAACTCAGCCCAAACGAATTATGGAACACATCCGCCAAGCCAATAAAACACAGATTCGATTGTTTACCTTTGGCGTCGGGTACGACGTGAATACATTGTTGCTGGACAGTCTGGCCAACGAAAATCGCGGTACTGTAGGTTACATCGAACCCAACGAAGACCTGGAAGTGAAAGTCTCCAACTTTTTCGGCAAGGTTAATCATCCGGTTTTGAGCGATGTGAAAATCAACTGGGGCGGAGCGCAAACCGATCTGGTTTATCCGCGCGTAACGCCGGATATTTTTCACGGCTCGCAACTGGTGCTGGTTGGACGATACCGCGATGGATTGAAGGAAAAGCTTCGCGTATCGGTGACTGGAAACGTCAATGGCCGTGAGCGTCGTTTCGTATACGACGGCTTGTCGTTCCCGGAAAAACAGACAAGTCACGAGTTCCTGCCCAATCTTTGGGCAATGCGCCGCGTAGGCCATTTGCTGGATCAGATTCGCACCAACGGCGAATCGAAAGAATTGCGCGACGAGATAATTCAACTCGGAACTCGTTACGGAATCGTGACTCCGTACACGTCTTACCTGGTACTTGAACCTGGTATGCAGGTCGCAGGAATGCCGGGAGCATTGACAGTGGATGGCCAATCATCCGGTGGCGGTGGACGTGCCAGGGCAAGCAAACCAGCGTCAGCCTCTGGCACCCCTCCTCAATTGATGATTCCTGACCCGGCTGCCATTTCAGGAAAAGACGCTGTCGTATTGAGCAAGGAGAAAGAAAAGCTGAGCCGTGCCGACAAACTCGAAACTTCCGAAAGCGCGGCGAGCAGTTCAATGCGGCTGGTGGCAGGCAAAACTTTCTATCAGCGCGAAGGCGTTTGGACGGACAGTGAGTTCAAAGCCGAAGACAAGTTGCCAGTTGTCACTTTGAAATTCGGCAGCGACGATTACTTCAATCTGATTGGACAAGAACCTAAACTGGCTGACTACTTTGCGCTTGGCGAGCGCGTGGTGGTGGCCTGGAAAGGAAAAGTTTACAGAATCGAACTGTAGGCCAAGCCTTAATCAAAATCCGCTGACGACAGATTCCTTGCGAATCTGTCGTCAGCGGATTTTTGTTTTCCTGAATCTGCCAGGCTATCTGTTACTCAGGACTTTCACTTTGGCAATAAATGCACCGTTGTTGTCTTTCAAATTACCTTCGTTGATGCTCAAGAACAGAATTCCATTATGTTTGGAAATGAATTCTGTGGATTGGCCGACAAACACGAAATCGTTGTTGTCGTCTCCGATCACTGCAATCAAAGCTCCCGTTTTGCGGCTCTGCATAAGCTTGTCTTTGTCGGCAACATCCGATCCTTCAGGACCAGTGCGCTTGCCATCGCCAATATCTACTTCGCCGATGGCGCTAATCACTATGCGCTGCCCTCGCTGAACGCGAACGTCGGAGCTTGTCCAATCTGCGCCCGCTGCCACGCTAACCGTTTTTTCGGCAATGACAGCAATGACTCCGGGATCGTTTTCAGGATTAGCAGTCGTCGTTGTCGAAGTCGGCGGCTGCGACTCAGCCAGCGGTTTATCCGATTGCTGGGTAGCCAGAACTTGAAGTTGTGTTTCAGGCACGTTTCCAGGAATGGTGCGTGAAGCCACAGCCGCTCCTCCGGTATCAGCCGAATCGAATTCAACGCTTTCGACTTCTTCAACAGGAATGTCGTGTTGTGAAGTCGTATTTCCAATTTTGACGACAATGACAAACCTGCGCTGGTTGTACGAGATGACTTTGCCTTTAAGCACGCTGCCGTCACGTAGCTTTATAGTGTCGGCGAGCGCCGCAACTTCATACAACGACAAGACCGCAAAACAAACCACAAAACTGAGAATCGTTTTTTTGATTTTCACGCCTACCTCCCAATGGTGCGATTGAATTTTAATTACAAGGGGTTGACCGTTTTGCAGATTAGCATAAAAGCGACAAACCAAGCATCGGAATGGCGAAGACTTTTCAGGCTTTTTCGCCCTGAGCCAGCGGCTTTTCGTTCCGCAAAAAGATTTATGAATAGAACTTAAAGGAATCTTGACTCACAGTCGTCAAGTGACTATACTCCGCGCCGTCTTACACGAAGGTTTCGTTCCTCGAAACCAATCTCACGGATAACAGCATTCGTTTGGTTCAAAAAGTATCCGTAGTAAATTTCAAAAAGGGTGGTTGCGTTCAGCAATTATTCGTATTTCGTCTAAATAAAATTTCAATTGCAATCGCTGGTTTTCATCGTTTGCTAGCTCCTTTTGGTTTCTGACGTTTACCTCCCTCCTTCTCCTGCTTGATTCCCACGATGCGATGTCTCGTATCGTGGGATTTTTTGTGTGGTCAAATAACCAAAACAATCAATGCCAGTGCAGGCTTAAAAGCTAACTCAAGGCTTAGCCTTCTTTTCTGCGCCAGCCGCTTCTTCAATTTTAGGAACGCGGTATCCCAAACGCGCTCGAACAACCAAATCATTACTGTTGATCCGAACTGCTATTGACCGGTAATTGCCGTCTTTTTGCTCGTTGGTCGAAACATAGGTCAGCGCATATTGATGGCGCAATTCTTCGGCAATTCGTTGAAACGCGAATGTCGTGTTTTCAATGCTTTCGGCGCGAATGTACAAAGCACCTGATTGAGCCGCCAGACTGCGCATAAAGTCAGCCGCGATCAAATAACGATCTCGAATGGGTTGCTGAATTTGCGAATTGATTCGAGTCGAAGGCGTCGAATTCGGTGCTGACGTTTTCGGAACCGTTGACGGAAACTCTCCAAAAACAGAGCCGGTCGGTCGTGGGATATTGATGAATGGCTTGTCTTGTTTGTCTTTTTCCTGAGTCTGAGTTTCCGGTTTAGTTTGTTGAGATTGCTTGTTTACTTCTTGCCAGGTTGTTGAAGCTCCAGAAAAGTTTGCCCCCGAAGCTCCCGGCGGCCCACCAGGAAGAAAAATCGGTTTCATGATCGGGCCACCGTCATTTCGAGTTTCATATTGAATGGCATAACTGATAATGCCTGTAGCAGCGACCAACTCCAACGAACTTTCAAAAGTCGCTCGCTTGCTGGAGGTATCCACTCCATCTGTCAGAATGACAATTGCCTTGCGCCCCTTAATCGGAATCATCTTTTCGTTGATCGTCAGGTGGATCGCATCGTATAGGCTGGTCTGGTAACTGGTCTTTACTGCTTTGATGGATCGCTCCAGTTCGGCTCGATTATTCGTAAAACCGCTGGCGAACCTCACCTGCTCATCAAAGGTGACAATCATCACGCGGTCGTCAGGTTTAAGCTGTTTGATAAAAGTCAGCGCGGCTTTACGAATTGCGCTCAACTTGTTTTGAGTGCTGCGACTGGTGTCAATCAGCAGCGCGACGTTAAAGGGAGTTTCAGTCGAAGAAAAGTCTTCAACCTTTTGCGTGACTCCGTCTTCGCGGATAGAAAAATTATTGCGATTAAGGCCTGTGATAAACCGGCCAAAACGATCAGTTACGATGACCGGCACGTTGACCAAAGTAGTCGGAATTTTTTCGATAGCCGGTTGCTGAGGGTCTTGAGATTGTTGATTGGGCGTTTGAGCCAAAGCGGCAAAACCAGACGCTGCCAAGATGACGAATAGATAAATTGCAAAAGCCGGTTGCCTGAAGGCTTTGGGACAGTTCATTAGCGACCTCCTGTAAGTTCACCGGGATTTTACTTGAGCCATTGCCTGGAATCAAAATGCCGACCAAGCGCGACGAACACTGTGATGACAGGCCGCAATCGCTCGGCTAAAATCCTCACTCTTTTTCCAAAGTTCAACAGTTCAACATTCATCGGAGAAGTTTATGGCAATCAAAAAAATCGGTGTTTTAGGTGCGGGCTTGATGGGTTCAGGCATTGCACAAGTCGCCGCTGCAAGCGGGTATGAAGTCACATTGGTCGAGGTCAGCGAAGAATTGGTCAACAAAGGCTTGAACGGGATTGAAAAGTCGTTGGCCAGGTTCGCTGAAAAAGGTTCGATCACTGTCGAACAAAAAGATGCGACTTTGGCCAGATTGCGCGGAACAACAAAGCTGGAAGACTTGGCCGACGCCGACATCATCATCGAAGCAATCATCGAAAACCTTCAGATAAAACGTGAGACATACGCCAAACTCGATCAACTCTGCAAAGCCGAGACAATCTTTGCATCGAACACTTCTTCGTTATCCGTCACCGAAATGATGACAGCCACCAGCGCCGAACGGCAGCGCAGGTTTGTCGGCATGCACTTTTTCAACCCTGTTCCGTTGATGAAGCTGGTTGAAGTCATCAAAACAATTTTGACCAACGAAGATGTTTACGCTGAAGCCGCAACGTTGGCCGAATCCTTTGGCAAAACCGTCGTCAAGGCAGGCGACAAAACCGGTTTCATCGTCAATCGCTTGCTTGTCCCGTTCATGCTCGACGCCATTCGCGTTTACGAAGAAGGATTGGCTTCGGTGGTAGATATTGATAACGGCATGAAGCTCGGCTGCAATCACCCAATGGGGCCGTTGACGCTGGCGGATTTTGTCGGCCTGGATACGACGTATTACATCGCCAACATCATGTTTGAAGAATTCAAAGAGCGTCGCTTCGCGCCGCCTCCGCTGCTGAAAAGAATGGTTCAAGCAGGGCTGTACGGGCGAAAATCAGGTCGTGGGTTTTACGATTACTCCGATCCGAAAAATCCTAAGCCAATGAACCTGATTTGAGATGAAAAACACTCCAATGACAATTCAGATTGACCAGTGTGATTCGTTCCCGCTGGTCGCGTTGCGGCAAAGCAGTATCAACGCAGCAATGCTGGACGAATTGCTAATCGCGTTCGCTGAATTGCAAAGCGACGATTCGGTTCGAGTGATCATACTGACAGGAAACGGCGAATTCTTTTCCATTGGCCTGGAGTTAAAAGGTCTGTCGCCCGAACGTGCGAAGAACTGGCCCAAAAAATCAGTCGCAACGCCTCTCTGGCAATCAGGTACGCCATTAAAACCGTCAATCCTGGCAGCGAGGCTTCCCTCGACAACGGGCTTTGGCTTGAATCGTTGTTGTTCGGATTGTGCTTTGCGACAGAAGACGTTCTGGAAGGAGCAAAAGCTTTTCGGAAAAACGGCAGTCGCTGTTCAAAGGCGGGTGAAGCTTCGTTGCAGACCATTGGCAGCATTAAAGTTCCGACAACTTAGGCAACCTGAGCTTTGCTTGACCACATCAAGATGGCTCACTATACTCACTCACGATTGATCATGAACGATTCCCTAGCGGGCAAAATCATAGAAGGAGCCTTACGAGCTGAAGGATTGCGCGTGGCGATTGTCGCCAGCCGATGGAATGACCTGATTGTCAGTCGTTTGGTCGGTGGAGCGCAGGATGCGTTGCGGAGACTGGGAGCGCACGATAACGATCTCACCTTAGTTCGCGTGCCTGGCTCGTTTGAAATTCCTCTGGCCGCTAAAAAGCTGGCGTCAGGTGGACGATATGATGCGATCATTTGTGTGGGAGCAGTAATCCGCGGCGAAACCCCCCATTTCGATTATATCGCGGCAGAAGTAACAAAAGGCATGGCTGCGGCCTCATTGGACACAGGCGTGCCAATTGCTTATGGCATCATTACGGCTGATACGGTTGAGCAAGCCATCAATCGCGCAGGCGTAAAAGCAGGAAACAAGGGCTTTGAAGCGGCAATGGCTGCCGTGGAAATGGCCAACCTGTTAAAAGAGCTGTGAGGCAAAGTTGACTGCTCGATTTAGTCTCGCTTGATGTTCAAACATTGAGTGCGTCTCCCTAACTTTCTTCATTGACTCAGGAACTCATACGGAAACACAACATAAAATTATGGGTGCTCGGCGTAGAGCGCGCGAATGCGCGCTACAAATGCTTTTCTCATACGACGTGACCCGCCCGACGGTCGAGGAACTGGTTGAGGCTTTTTGGGGGGAATTGGCGGAAGCGTCTGAAGAGGTTCGTGGCTTCGCCAATGAATTGGCGGTTGGCACAATCACGAACCTGAACGAGATTGACGAGCGGATTCGCCTGCGAACCGAACATTGGCGCATCCCTCGAATGGCGGTTGTGGATCGCAACCTCTTACGAATGGCCGTGTTTGAGTTTCTCTACCAACCCAACACGCCGCGAACTGTGGCCATCAACGAGGCATTGGAAATCGCTCGCCGCTTTTCAACCAGCGAATCCACACAGTTCATCAACGGAATTCTGGATGCGATCAAACGCGACCTGGATACTCATCCGGCACAGGAATTGGCTGCCATTGGTATGGCGCAACACATTCATTGAGTCTGACCGGCAATTTTCGCAAAAAGCGGGCTGGGGAACATAGCTTCCCTGCCCGCTTTTTTTGTTGTTTGGGGTCATTTGGTTTCCGTCCGAGCCAAAACTGATAGCCAGCGCGAATCTGAAAATTCAACAGAAGTCAGCAAAAAGTTGCTGAGCTTGCCACGTTGTCTTGAACACGTTGTTGCAGAAAACGGGGCAACTTCGCCAAGTTGCCCTACTCTTCTTCAAATTCTTCTTCGGTCTGAAACTCTACCCGGTCGTATATTTCAGTCAGCGGCAGTTGGCAATCAATCGAAGGCAGTTGGACGACGGCAGCCAACCCTCTATGCGCGGTGTAAAGCCATTGACCACCCGATTGTCGCTCGAAATGTTCGACCAGCGGTTTGTCCTGAGAAATCAGCAGAAAGTCAGTCAGCGATTCGATTTGTTGATACGCCTGAAACTTCACGCTGCGGTCATACTTTTCGGTTGAAGGGGAAAGGATTTCAATGATGACTTTTGGATTCAGCAGCGCATCGCGCTCTTTGTCGTGGTATTTCGCTTCACCACAAACGACAGATAAATCCGGGTAATAAAACTTGCCTGCTACGCTGACGCAGACTTTCATATTTGACGAAAATGCTTCGCATGTTTTCCCCTTCAGACGCGCCCGTGCTTCCCCCGTAACATTGACGCAGACACGGCTGTGATTCGGACTTTCACCCGCCATCGCGGAAATTCGCCCGTTGTCATATTCGTGACGTTCTTCGGCTTCGCGTTCGCGGCGCAGATATTCTTCCGCCGAAATCATGAATTCAGCTTTTGCCGTAACCATTGGTTTGCCCTCCGAAAATCATGAATTGCTGAACGTGCGGCCATTGTAATCAGGCAACGAAGTTTTGTCAGTCTGACGAAAAAAGGGCTGGCGTTGTAACACGCCAACCCTCAAAAATCAGAACTTCTTTTTCTTGAAGCGCCATCATCCCAGAAACGAGCGATGTGTCGCCGCTATTCGGTGGTAGTGCTGACTAGAACACAAGCCGCCCACCCATGGTGATAATACGGGCACCCTGTTGTGGGCCGGTCGCCTTTCCAAAATCAGCGTTGCCGATCGTGCCGTTCACGCCGAAGTTAGTCCGGTTGAACAGATTGAACATGTCCGCACGATAGATAAACTTCACGCGGCCATCTCCCGTCAGGTTGAACGTTTTCACAATCGAGATGTTCTCCGTGAAAACCGGTGGTTGCCGAAAAGCGCCAATAAATTGCGCAGCAGTCCCAAACTCAAACTCGCCGGGAATGCTGAAGGGGGTCGAACCTGCCGCACACTGGAATCGGTTGGTTTGGCCTGCGATGGGCACCGGCTGACAACCAAACCAGCGAGCATTCGGGTCGTTGGGATCGAGCGTCGTGCGGTCAATTCCGGAGCGAATCTCCACACCAGTTAGATTGGCCTTCTTGTTAAGTGTAAAGAGTGTGCCATTGTTCAACGTATTCGGCGCTGTGATCTCAAACGTGCCGCCTGAGACATAACGACCGATAACGCCGAGTGTCCAGCCGCCAACGATGGTATCCACCGCGCGATTGCTTGCCCCGAAGAATTTTTTGCCTTTGCCAAACGGCAAATCAATCGAGTTCAAAACGTTGAGCACGTGCGGTTGATCGAACGGCAGCAGCGTTTTTGTATCGCTCAAGTCGTAATTGTTCTGTGCCTGTGACAGCGACGCCGTCTGGCTGAAAATCTGTCGGAAGTGCAGCCGTCCGAGCGATTTCGACCAGGTGTAAGCAGCCATCATCTGCCAGGCGCCAAAGCGCCGCTCGCCTTTGACCTGCAGCGAGTCGTACCAGGTTTGGCCGTCGCCGGAGTTCCGGTCAAACACGTTGAAGTATTGCGGGAATGGTCGCAATGCCTGAGCCAGCGTCTGGCTGTTCGGGAACGAGGCGTAGGGCTTGGTGAAACCCGCCGCGATCACAGCAGGATCGTCAATTCGGCGACGCAAGAGCTGCCCGAGTGACAGGTATTTTGGGTCTACCTGATTGGCCATCAAAGTGGAGTTCAAGCCGCGTCCACGATTGCCCACGTAGCCAATATCAATCAGGAAGTTCTTGATCTCGTGCTGGATGTTGAGGCTCCAGTTGTAGTTGCGCGGAGCCTTGCCAAAATCGGGGCCGATCAGGTCCAGAGTACCCGCCGAAAGTACACCAAGTCCCGGATCAATAAACGGCGGCTTGGCGCCTTGCGGAATCGGCACGCCGGCATCCCATTGCAGAGCCGGGTTGAGGCCGTCAGAAAGAATGGTTCCCGGAACCCCGCCAAAACCGAGCGTGCAACCGCAACCGCCGTTACCCAGCGTTTGATAATAAATGCCGAAACCGCCGCGCACCACAGTCTTTGACGTGGCCTGGTAAGCGAAGCCGAGGCGCGGGCCGAAGTTTGAGAAATCGGTCGGATAAAAACGCTTGGTACCCGTGCGTCCCGGACCGGCGCCGGCAAAGATCAGCGCGCCGGGCCGTCCGCCCGCCGCCGGATTCGGCAAATTCGGATCCACCGTCGAGAAATTGAAGTTCGAGAAGTGGAAGCCAACCGGCACTTCATAGCGCATGCCGAGATTCAGCGTGAGGTTCGATTTGATCTTCCAATTGTCCTGGAAGTAGCCGGCGTGATAGCCGTAGCGAATCTGAACGTCGGGAACGGGCAACGTGGTAAAGGAAACCTCGTTAGGCGCTCCCAGCAAGAAACTGGCGAACGCATGTCCGGTGGTGCCAGTGCTGCCCGGTAGCGCAGTCTGAGCACGCTCGAACCGGAACTGACCGTTGGTGCCGGCGGCGTCCGTGGCCATCGTTCTCAGCCGACGAATGTCCCAACCAAATCGAAATTCATGCTTGCCGGTAAACCAGGTGATGTTCTGGCTGACGTGGGTTGTCCAGTTAAGCTGATTGCCGTCGCTCACCTTGCCGTCCTGCACGCCCCATGGTGTCAGGGCGTCAGCCGCGGCAAAATTGATGCGCGGAGTGGCGTCAGTGGGCACTCTCAGGCCGACCTGCGAAGCAAAGCCCGCTTGCGCCGGGTTGTCCCAAAACTGTTGCGTCCGGCTGAAGCCAAAAGTCGTGTTGATCAGGAAGTTAGGACGCAGAATCCAGTCGTGATTGACGCGAAAGTTCTGCGGCTTGTTCGGGTTGGCGCCCAGTCCCTGTCCCAATGGTCCGGGAAGCGCAGTGGTGTCGGCCCTATCAACTTCCTGAAGCGTGTGGAAGTAAGAGATGCGGTTGTTCGGCGTGAACGCATGATCCAACTTCAAGCTCCAAACGTCGTTGGTAACCCTGCTTTCATTGACGAAGGCCAGATTATTGGTGATGCCCGGCAGATTTGGATCGGGCAGCGCGGCAATGAACTTGCGTGAAATCGCGCTGATCCGGTTGCTGGGAATGATGTTGCCTGCAAATTGCTGGCGTACGTTCCCCGCAGTCGTCGCCGGGTCATAGATCGCTCGTCCGATTTCAGAAAAGTCGCCGTTTTTCATGCGAGCGGTCGGAACCGTTGAGGTCACGCTTGTGATAGTTGCCGGACGCAGGTCGCGCGAGTACGTGACAAACCAGAAGGTTTTGTTGCGCCCATCGTAAACCTTGGGAGCCCATACAGGGCCGCCGACTGCAAACCCGGCCTCGTTAAACCGCTCTTTCGGCTTGGGCCGGTTGGCGGCGTTATTCGCCCAACTGTTCGCGTTCCAGATGTCGCGGCGCGCATACCAGAAAGCCGCTCCGTGAATATCGTTCCCGCCCGACTTGGACACAAACGTTTCGACGCCGCCGCCAAAACGACCGTACTCCGCCGAATAGGCAGCGGTCAGCAACTTGAATTCCTGGAACATCTCGGTGCCAGGGAAATTGAACACCACGCCGCCTGATTCAGGGATCGTCAGGCTTCCGCCGTCAATCATCACCTCTTTGGCACGTCCGCCGGAGCCGGAGATGCTTGTCTCACCACGCGCGGCATTTACGCCAGGCATGTAAATCACAAATGATTCGGCATTGCGGAGGCCGCCGGTGAACAATGGCAGCGTGTTCATGAATTTGTTGGAGAAGCTCTGTCCCTTTTCGCTGGTTTCTGTTTCAAGCAGCGGCGCTTCGGCTGTCACCTCAACGCTTTCCGAAACGTTGCCGACTTCCAGTTGCAGGTCCAGCGCCAGACGTTGCGCCACGCGGACCTCGATATTTTTGCGGCTCAACTTCTTGAACCCGGTTTTTTCCACCGACACGTCATAAATGCCGACCGGAAGGCTGGCAAACACATACAAGCCCGCGTCAGTACTCACCGTCTCGGTTTTCAAGCCGGTGTCTGTGTTCGTAGCAGTTACGGTTGCTGCCGCCACCGCCCCTGATTTCAAATCAGTGATTGTTCCTGACAGAGAACCAGTACTTTGTTGCGCGAAAACCGCGCTGCTGCCCAATAAGAGCAAGCAGACAATAAAAATAGATTGGCGAATGTTTTTCATCGCATCACCTCGTGCTGTTCTTTCGATTTTGTTGTTGGACTAACGACAATCAGAGTGATTGCCGCTGTTAGTAGAACGTCTCTTCAACCCAGCCAGCCAGTGTAAGCCCCAGCTTTTTTTATTATTTAGTTGCGGAGTTATTTGTTGATTGTGGCGCAGAGAGTAGTCTCGGACGCCAAAGCTGTCAAGCCATCTTTGTCAGACCAAAAGATGATCTAAGGTTCTGGCAATCAAGGATTTTCAACGAATGTTGACTGCCTCTTCCCAGAACCGCCACTTGGCCAAACCGGTTCGCGCCGGAGCGCCATCAAGCTGTAATCCAAACGAGTTTGGCTTGGCTTCCAACAAAGTCTGATTGCGGAAAATCACTTTGCTCATCGTTGCAGCGGAATAGGCGACCTGATCGCCTTTGATTTTGGCGAACAGATACGAAGCGTCAGTTTCAAACTCTCCGTACTTCACTTTGCCGAGCGAGTATTGATAACGCGGCCCAACCTGTTCGCGCGCCAAATCCATTTCCAGGTTCAGCTTGATGCAGATGACTGACTTCTCTGCCCCGTCCCCGAATTCCAGGCCGATGGCTTGGCCGGATTTGTCCACATCCAGCAAACGAAACTGACCGGCTTTGGCAAGCACGTTTTCCGCCGCGTCGTGAGGAATCAGAATCGTCACGAAAAATTCGTAATCCCCTGCTTTGTAAAGACTTGAAACCGTCTGGTAAATCGCCGTTTCGTCCTGGTAATGGCGCGAAAGACCAAACGTCCCAATCTGTTTGCCGAAAGTGTTTTCAGGGAAATGCACCAGCAAACGTTTGCCGGTCGGCAGCGGGTCAAGGTGAATCTTGTCTACGCCGGTGTCGAAAGTCTGCCTCTCTCGACTGTGAATTTGCCGCGTGTGCCAGAGGTTTGTGAAGGTGAAGTAATCATTCCGCAGCGCCTTCATGCCATCCACCACGACAAAGAAGTTTTTCTCTTTGACCCAAGTGATGACGCGATCCCATTCGTACCCAAGCGCGTCGTCAATCACGCGCGTGCGGCTGACATCCACGTCTTTGAAGTTCAGGAAATCAATTTTCTGAGTCCGCACCGGGCGGTAATTGCCTGAACCACGAATGAATTCGTAAACGTCTTGAGTCTTGTCGCGCTTGTCTTTGCGGGCTACGACGCGATTGTGGAAGTAATCCGCTCGCCAAGCTCCATACTGGCCGCTGGGCAAATCCGGGCGATAACCTCCGTCGTGCAGCAACACAGAACCGCCGCTCATCAACAGAGCAATCGAATTTTCGTCGGCGTGGCCGTGGTGCATCTTCTCTTCTTCGACTGAAAGCGTCTGCCGCAAAAAGTCTCTGCCCAACCTGCCGCCGTCGCCTTCGTCGCGGTAATTCAGCAGCATCATTGTGCTGTCCGGTTGCCAGCCGTTGCGAAAGACGACTTTCTTGCCGATCAAATCTTCCAGCACATCGCCGCTCAAATTCGTTGGAGCCTGCGCCTTGACCGAATCATCCGCCCAACGATGCGCGTCGGTGAACGCCGAACCTACGCCAGCGCCGATGTTGAGTTTCGCCAAATCGGTCAGGTTTTGGCTTTTCGCTGAACGAGCTAACGCGCGTTTGGTCAATTGCTCCGCCAGATATTTGTACTGAGGGTTGCGAAACAGCGTCGCCGCTTTTTCGTAAACCGGCACGAAGCGTTCCCAGCCGCCGTTCCAGTGAGCGTCTCCGAAATCGGCGATGTTGCCGTGCGGAGTCAGCAACTGAACAAAGTAATCCAGGTAATACTTGACCATCGGCGAATGCAGCACTTCGTCGCGTTTGGTCACGTCGGCATACGAAAACACTGAATAGAGCCAGATGCCGTGATAACCCGTCGCGTCTTCAATCTCCCACTGTTTCAAACTGTCGCTGGCCAGAGTTTCGCCAAGCTGTCGCCAGCGAGCCGCGTGCGGATGGTTGCTGAGAGCCGCCGCGCCATAAGCCAGACTTTCGGCTCTGAGCATCGCCCGGTTGTGAGCGCCCCATTCGGGAAAGCGAAAAATGAAATCCAGACTGAAAGCCAGCGCCTGTTCAATCTTGGCTTTGGTTTTGGCGTCCAGCGCGCCGCTTTCGCGGATTCGCATATAAGCTCGCGCATAAGGCGGCATGATGAAAAAGTTGGAAATGGCCGGAATGCCGTCGGCGTATTCCAGCCGCTTGGCCAACATTTCTTTAGGGTATGTTTCCCGCAAATCGCCGTAACCGGCCAAGATGTCGCGCGCCTTTTCGGCATACGAACGGTCTTTGGTCTCCTGATACAGATAACCAAGCAAATCCGCCAAATAGATCGGCCCGCCCGGCGAATCGTAGCCCCAGAGTTCGTGATGGTTCGGAGCTTTTTTCCAACGTTCGATGCTGGCCGGATGATCCTGCCAGCCTGCGTCGGCGGCAATCTTGATCCAATTCAGGTATTCGCTTTTTAAGTTTTGGGCTTGAGCCGTTGGCGACAAAAACGCCAAACAAAGTAGAAGGAAACAAAATCGGGTGTAGAAATTTTGAAAACGCATATTGAGTGTAGAGAGATTTGAAAAGATCATTAGCGGCCTAAAAACAGATCGCGGCCAGCAACCAGCGCGGCAATCTTCCGATCCGCAATCGAGCGTTTGTTCATCCAGAATCCGCAATCGGGATTGACCCATTTGATGCGATCAGCACCAACAATCTTTGCGGCAGTTTCGATGCGGCTGGCGACTTCTTCCGGCGACTCGACCGTGTTGACCTTGATGTCAATCACTCCCAAGCCAATGCCGATGCGCGGATCAAGTTCGTCGCGGAAGTACTGCAATTCGTCGTAACCGCGAAAGGCCATTTCAATCAGGACGTGATCGCAATGCAGCCGGTTCAGAAAGCCAAGCAGCTTTCTCCATTCGCCGCGTTGAATGGATTGACCACCGTAATTGCCGAAACACATGTGGACGCCTTTTTCTTTGGCTCGCACGGCAGCATCCAGAACGACGTTGATCGCCGCCGCAGCCCATTCGGCTTCGTCTGGGTGGCCAGTGATGTTGGCTTCGTCAATTTGAATGACTTCGCTGTCAATTTCGCCAACCTGTTTGGCCAACGCGCCCGCCAAGCCCATCGCCAGATCGGGCAGGTTGCCGTAATGATGATCCATCAGGGTTTTGCAGAGCATGTGCGGTCCGGTCAACGTGAACTTCATCGGGTGCGAAGTGCATGCCCGAGCGCGACGATAATCTTCGCCCAAACTCAACGTGCCTTCGTCAATTGCGGCTTCAACAACTCCGGCAGGAGCAGAGCGAAATCCCATGCCTTCCAGACGGCGAAACTCTTCCACATCGCTGCGCGTGACGCGCGAACGAATTCCGTCCATTGGCCGAATGAAGTATTCGATCATTCCGTTGGTGTCGGGATGGTTGACATCCCAACGATAAAGCTCGCCGTCGGCGATGACATCAATGCCAGCCAGTTCCTGAATCTTGAAAACGACTTTGGTCGCGTCAATCAACGCTTGTTGGCTGGGCAAAGCGATCAGCCATTCAGGCACGGGATAAGAGCCGACAACAGTAGTGCGAATTGCAGGTGCGGTCACAAAATTCCTCCGGGAAAATTAGGTTTGAAAGTGGCGCGCAGTATAGCCCAGCAAATCATCGAAGCAAGTTGTGACACCTTTATCGCCGATTGCCGTCAACTGTCATCGCCTGTAAGATGCGCGCCACATTTCGCACTTCATCACATTCACAAAAAGGAACTTAAATGGCTGAAAATCTCTCGCCCGTGGGATTGTTGATGGCTGGCTGCACTTCGATCAGCAACGTCGTCAAAGACATCTCTGCAAAAAAAGTCGTAGACGATCACGAACTCTTTGCCTCTACATTTTGGATTCGTTTCTTTGCTGCACTGGCATTTTTGGCGGCGCTTGGCTGGCGAGTGATGAGCGGCAACGCTCCGCGCTTTCGCAATGACGGCGGAGAATTTTTCGGCGTTGATGGATTGTTGCTGGGGCCTTGGCCGACATATTTGATCTACCTGACGATTGAAGTTTTGCTGGTCGCCGGTTCGACGCTCCTCTATTTCCGAGCCATCCAGATAACGCCGATTTCGTTGTGCATGCCGTACATTTCTTTCACGCCGGTGTTTTTGATCGTCACGGGTTGGTATGTAAATGGCGAAGGAACTTCGCTGGAAAAAGGCGTGGGCGTATTGTTGATCGTCGTCGGTTCATTAGCCATGCATCGGCTGTTGTTTTCAAAAGGCTGGCTGGAGCCAATCAAAGCCATCTGGCGCGAACGCGGGTGTTTTTACATGCTGGTGGTCGCGTTTGTAAACGCGATTTCCAATCCGATTGACGCTCGGCTGGTGCGAATGACCGACGCTTTTGTTCAGGCGACAGCATTCGGTTTGGGGATGTGCGTTTTCTTCACCGTGTTGTTGATTGCTCGCAAAGCCGACGCCGGAAAAGTCATTCGTTCGGTTCCGTTCTGGGTGGTGCTGGCCGGAGTGCTGGAAGCCGTAGCGTTGATCTTTCAACTGTCTTCGCACAATTACATCGCAGTCGTTTACACCATCAGCATCAAACGAGCCGGAATCATTCTGGTGATTTTGCTGGGCTGGTTGGTGTTCAAAGAGAAAAACATCAGCGATAAATTGATCGCTGCTTCGGTAATGCTGGTCGGCGTGCTGATTATCTACTTGCCGATTTCATTGATGCAGGCGTTGATGATTGCGGCGCTGGCGATTGTCGGAATGCTGCTGGCGTTTTACTTGACCAGAGAGAAGAAGGAGAAGGTAGTTGAAGTGGGTTGAAATAAACCGGGTGAGAACATTTTTCTTCACCGCAGAGACGCAGAGAACGCAAAGGTTTCGCAGAGTGTTTTTCTCTGCGCTTCCTCTGCGCTCTTTGCGCCTCTGCGGTGAAAAAACTTGGGCGAGATGCCTGATTCTGCTTTCGACGCTTTGTCTGCTCGCGGTTCCCTGCTTCAGTCAGCAATCCGAACAAACAAGTTCTTCGCCGACTCAAGAGCCGCCCTCTCAACCGGAAGCCAAGCCTTCCAATTGGCAATGGTCGTTTTCAATTCGCAACCGCACTGGTTTTCGCACAGACGAACCGCGCGTTTTTCAAATGTCGCGCAGCTTCATTGACGCCAAAGGCATTTACAAAATCTCCGACGATTGGCGACTGACGCTGGAAGGGCGCGCGCATTACGATCCGGTTGAGCGGTTGGGATTCCCCAAATCTGTCTGGATTGACCCGCGTCAGGTGTTGCTGGATGGCAAAGTCAAAAAGGTAGATTTGAAGTTGGGCTTGCAGCAAGTCGTCTGGGGGCAAGCCGACGGTCTGCGCGTGCTGGATGTCATCAATCCGCTGGATTACCGCGAGTTCATTCTGGAAGATTTTCTCGACTCGCGCCGTCCGCTGTGGATGGCGCGAGCAGACGTTCCTGTTGAAAAAGGTTCGCTGCAATTGGTTTGGGTTCCTTACTTCGCGCCTTCGCGTTTGCCCGGAGCCGAAAACGAATTCGGATTGGGCAGCAGCTTCGGGCTGGGTTTAATCAGCGCGGCTCAAGGCGTAGGCGGTTTTCCGCCTTTTGCCGTCAGAGCCGAACCGACGACTCGCCCGGCGTATCAACTGAAATCTTCGCAAGGCGGTCTGCGATACAGTCGCAGCGTCGGCAGTTGGGATTTCACCGGAAATTACTTTTTCGGATGGGAAGACACGCCGACCAGTTACGTGCGCGGAATTGACCTCACTCCCAACCAGCCTTTGCCAACCGTCGTTTTCAAACCACGTTTCGACCGCAAGGAAGTTTTCGGCGGAACTGCCGCGACGAATTTCGGTTCCGTCGTCTTGCGAATGGAAGCCGGTTGGAATCGCAACAAGCCTCAAGCCGTGACCGATTCGCCGATCAAAAGCGGCTATGAAAAGTTCGGTCAATTTTCCAGCGTCGTTGGTTTGGATTGGTCAGCCAACACCTGGCTGTGGGTCAGCGGGCAATACTTTTTTCAATCGGTCAATGCCGCGCAAAGTCGGTTATTGTTTCCGCGAAATAATCATCTGGCTTCAGTGTTCTTTCGCACAAACTTTTTACGCGATACGCTGCGCCCGGAGTTTTTCGTGTTGACCGGATTGAACCAACGCCAGTTCATGGTTCGACCGAAGCTAACAAAAACCATCGGCGATCATTGGAGCGTTGGCGTCAGCGCAGATTTTCTTGGTGGTAAACAAACGAACATTTTCGGCTACTTCGATTCCCGCGACCGCGTGGTGCTGGAATTGAAGTGGATCAAATAGGATTTAGGAGTTGGGAGTTAGGATTTAGGGCAACTGCTCAAACACCTTCACAGGCTCACGACGACATCGTCAGCAAAGGCTAAATCCTAAATCCCAACCACTAAATCCGAAACGGAGAAACACTATGGACATCAATCAAATCACGAATTCGATCATCACGATTGTCATGACTGCCGGATTGAAAATCCTGTCTGCGGTTGTTCTGTATTTGCTTGGCCGTTGGCTGATTGGCGTGGTGGTGAAGTTGATGAGGCGCGGTCTGGAAGCGCAAAAAGTTGATCCGACGATTCAGCGGTATCTGGGCAACATTGTCGGCGTACTGTTGAACATCGCGCTGGTGATTTCGATCTTGGGTTATTTCGGAGTCGAAACCACTACCTTTGCCGCGCTGCTGGCCGGAGCCGGAATCGCCATCGGCGCAGCCTGGGGCGGCTTGCTGACGAACTTCGCCGCCGGAGCCTTTCTGGTCATTTTGCGCCCGTACAAAGTGGGCGATTTCATCACTGCCGGAGGCGTCACCGGGACCGTTCAGGAAATCGGTTTGTTCGTGACGACAATTCAAACGCCTGACAACGTACAAACTTTTGTCGGCAACAACAAGATTTTTTCCGATACGATTCAGAACTTTTCAGCCTCGCCGTATCGCCGCGTTGACCTGACCGCCACGATTGACCATTCGGTAAATCACGACGAAGCCATCAAGTTGCTGAAAGACGGCTTGGGCAAAATTCCGAACGTCGTCGCTTCTCCCACGCCGGACGTGGAGATTTTGCAATTTAGCCTGACCGGCCCGGTCCTGTGCGTTCGCCCGTATTGCCACACCGATCATTATTGGCAGGTTTATTTCGACACCAATCGCCTGATCCGCGACACGTTCACCGCAGCCGGATATCCGACCGACCGCAAGATCGTCGTTCAGCAAGCCAGCTAATTGTTATCTTTGTTGTCTTGGAGTGCGGGGACTCGTCACCGCGTTTCGTTCGCGGCTACAGATTTCCTGACAATGGCATTTGTCGCGGCGAATGCCAAAGCTGCGCCGAGTCACCGCAATCCATGTTTTTGCCAGTCACTGGAAAATTGATTAAGCTGCGCCCGCTTTCAAATCCAATTCAAAACTAAGGCTTTAACGATGAGTTCAGCGGTCACTCCTGTTACTTCCCCAGTCATTCCGAAAGACGCGGCGGCGATGATTTTGCTGCGCGATCCTGACGATCCGAAAGTGTTTTGGGTCAAACGCGCTCGCACGCTCAGGTTTATGGCCAGCTATCATGCCTTTCCCGGTGGCCAGAGAGACGCGGGCGATCACGAAATCCCGATTGAAAACATTCCGCATTCCGCAGACGAAATGACCGGCGTCATGCGCGTGGCCGCCATCCGCGAAATTTTTGAAGAAACCGGCGCGCTGATCGCTTGCGGAGCCGAACGGCTTTCTGCCGAACGCCGAGCCGAACTCCGAGCCGAACTCGCCGCTGACCGAATCACTTTCAAAGACTTGCTGGCCGGCGAAGGCCTGACACTCGATGCCAGTTTGTTGAAAGAAGCGCCGCGTTGGGTGACTCCGGCTTCGATGCCTCGCCGGTATGACACGCGGTTCTTTTCCGCGTGGCTGCCCGAAGGTCAGGAAACCGAAATCATCACCGGCGAACTGGAAGACGGCGAATGGCTGCGTCCGGCGGAGGCCTTGCAAAAATGGATTGACGGCGATTGCGTCATTGTCACGCCGATCACCGTGGCGATGCAGGCGCTGTCCGAAGGCGTTCACGATTTTGCCGAGCGCATGCTGAATGTTCCGCAACACGAACGCGACCATTGGGAAAGCCGCGTCGAGATGCGAAAAGGTTTTTATTTGTGCGCGCTGCGAACACCGACGATTCCTCCGGCAACACACACGAACTGTTTCATCATCGGCGGCGACGAAATGGTGGTGATTGATCCGGGTTCGCCTTACACGGAAGAGCAGGCTCGACTGGACGCTGTGATTGAACGGTTCCAAAAACAAGGCCGTCGCATACGCGAAATCATCATCACGCATTTGCACCCAGACCACATCGGCGGAGTCAATCATCTGGCAAAGAAATTCAACCTGCCTGTAGCGACGCATCGGTTGACTGCTGAGGCGATAAACGGCGAGGTGAAGGTTGATCGTTTGATTGAAGACGACGACGTGATTGAACTCAACGAACAATCGTCCGGCCTGACGTGGCGATTGCGCGCGTTGTGGACTCCAGGACACGCGCGCGGGCATTTGAGTTTTTACGAAGAACGCACAGGCACTTTGATTACGGGCGATTGCGTCGTAGGTTTCGGCACCGTCGTCATCGCTCCGCCGGAAGGAAACATGACCGAGTATTTGGCGTCTTTGCATCGGTATTTGAAGCTGCCAAAGCTGACAGCGTTGATGCCCGGCCACGGCCCAGTGCTGGCCGATTCGCGCGGCAAGATCGAAGAATACATTGCGCATCGTTTGGCGCGCGAAGAGATGGTTGTCGCCGCAATGACCGCAGGCGCGCGGACTCCGGCAGAAATTGTCAAAGCTGTTTACACAGACACGCCAGCGGCGATGCACCAACTGGCCGAACTTTCCGTGCGCGCGCATCTGGAGAAATTGATCGCCGACGGACGCGCGCTGGCCGTGACCGAAACCGAATTCGCTCTTGCAGTTTGAGCTTTACCGACTTCAGCCTGAAACCATGACGACTTTTATCATTGCTGTGATTACGCTACTGGGCGGTTTTGCGGTTGGCCTGTTGTTTCGCCGGATTTTGGCGGCACTGCCCGCCGACGCCGACCAGCAATCGTCTCTTGCTCCGTCCGTCAACCAACCCGGCGACGAATCGGGCGATTTGTACAAAATCGCCGAATCGCTGCAAAGCTACTTCGATCAAAGCGCGCATCCGAAAGACATGCTCTCGCACGCCGAATTCGAGCGCGGCATAAAATTGCTGTCGTCCGAAACTTATTCCACAGCCGACTTGCTGAATTACGTTGCCGGAACCAACGGTGTAATTTGCTGTATGGCGCTGGAAGCGTTGGCTCGGCGCGAAACCGTCGAACAGGACATTTTTGATCCCATCATCAACCTGATGCCGAACCTGGGATATTGGCCGGTGTATTTTGCCTTTCACGCACTGGCCAAACACACCAGCCATCCACAAATCGGACCGGTAATGGCGCGTGTCAATCTGGCCTGGCGTTCGTCAATTACCATTCAATTGCTGCGCGAATTCATCGAAGCCCGCATCGCCGCCGGAGAAAAACCGGATTTCGGCGATGAACTGAATCTGGTGACCGAAGACGACCAGGCGGAAAATCTGGAAACGGCTCTGCGCGAAATCGGCGAACCGCTCGTCGGCAGAATGCTGGAACAGACGCAGCAACATCGCTTGTCGCTGTTTCTGCGCGGCATCGGCAGCATCTGGAGCCGCGACGCTGAACCCCGACGCGAATTGTTGATCGAACACGATTACCTGATCGAACAGGTCAACGAAGTCGAATCGGCGATACAAAAGAAAATTCCGCATTCCGTGTTGCTGGTCGGCGAATCCGGCGTAGGCAAAACGGCGCTGGTTCGCGCGCTTGCCCGCCGGTTGCAGCAAGAAGGCTGGATGATTTTTGAATCCAGCGCCAACGAATTGACGGCTGGCCAGGTGTTCATCGGCGAATTGGAAGGCCGCATTCAAAATCTGTTGCGCCAGTTGAGCCGCCAGAAAAAAGTGTTGTGGTTTGTGCCGAACTTTCAGGATTTGTTGTGGGCAGGCCAGCACAAATACCAGCAAGCCGGAGTGCTAGATCAAATCTTTTCGCGCATCGAAAGCGGCGAAATCGTCATGCTGGGCGAAACGCAACCGGCGGCCTACGAACGATTGCTGCAAGCCAAACCGCGCGTGCGAACAACACTGGAAACCGTTCGCGTCCATTCGTTGAATGACGAAAAGACGTTGGCGCTGGCTCGACAGTGGGTCGAACATTACAGCCTGTCTCAACGTTCCGACGACGACAAACTGATTGCCAATCAAACCCTGTCCGAAGCTTTTCAACTGTCGAAACAGTTTTTGGGCGAAAAAGCATCGCCGGGCAATTTGCTGCAATTCCTGTCGCTGACACGCCAACGACTGGCGGCGCTGAATCCGGACGCTTCGTTCAAAATCACGCTAGACGATTTGCTGGTAACGCTGTCTCAACTGACCGGTTTGCCGCTGAGCATTTTGGACGACCGGCACGGTCTGGATTTGGACGCGCTGCGCGATTATTTCCAGTCGCGCGTGCTGGGTCAGCCCGAAGCGGTTGATTGCCTGATTGAACGAGTGGCGATGATTAAGGCAGGCGTCACCGATCCGAAACGTCCTCAAGGCGTTTTTCTTTTCGCAGGGCCAACCGGCACAGGCAAAACCGAAATCGCCAAAACGTTGGCGCGTTTCTTGTTCGGCTCAGAAGAGCGAATGATCCGCATTGATATGAGCGAACTGCAAACCGGCAGTGGCTTGGGGCGATTGATCGGCGAAACCGAAGAAGTCGCAGGACAAACTGCGCTGGTCAACCAGATACGACGCCAACCGTTTTCCGTCATCTTGCTGGACGAATTTGAAAAAGCCGACATCAGCGTTTGGGATTTGTTTTTGCAAGTTTTTGACGATGGCCGTCTGACCGACCGGCGCGGCTACACGGCGGACTTTCGTCATTCGATCATCATTCTGACTTCCAATTTGGGAGCGGCGATTCCGCACGGCATGAGCGTCGGTTTTCAGGATACCGCCGGATTCAGTCAGGCAATGGTCGAACGCACGATTGGCAAAACGTTCCGGCGCGAATTCGTCAATCGGCTGGATCGTGTTGTCATCTTTCGTCCGCTGAATCGCGGCGTCATGCGCGATTTGCTGAAAAAGGAATTGCGCGACGTGGTGCATCGGCGCGGTTTGCGAAACCGTGACTGGGCTGTGGAATGGGACGAATCGGCGCTTGAATTTCTGCTCGATAAAGGCTTCACGCCAGACTTGGGGGCGCGCCCATTGAAACGCGCGATTGAGCAGTACCTGTTGTCGCCGTTGGCAATGAGCATAGTCAATCACCAGCTTCCCGATGGCGATCAGTTTTTGTTCGTTCGCAGCGACGGCAAAGCAATCCAGGTCGAATTCGTTGATCCGAATCCGCCCGAAGCTCCCGCTGCCACCGGTGAAGAAACCGACGCCGAATGCCAGTTGGAAGAGATCGCGCTGGACGCTCGCGGCACTCCGGCAGAAGTCGAATTTCTGAAAGACGCTTTCGAGCGGTTGGTGGATGAAATCGAATCCGAAGACTGGCAGGCGAAAAAGAATTCGGCCTTGCTACAAACTTCCGCGAAAGGCTTTTGGAATTCTCCGGCGCGGTTCAGCGTGCTGGGTTTGGTCGAATACATGGATCGCATCGAAGTTGGTTTGCGTTCGGGCGATTCCCTGTTGCGGCGCATCTTGGGAACTGAACCGGAAAAGCGAAAACTCTTTTCTTCGGATTTGACCAAACGACTGGCGCAGCAGATTTACCTGTTGGAAATCGCTTGCGACGATCTGGCCGACAGCCGTCCGCGCGAAGCTTTTCTGCAAGTTGAAAGCGGACGCGACACCGGACTCGATCCGACGGAAAGCGACGTGTTCGCTCAACAGTTGATCGGAATGTACGAACAATGGGCGGCCAAACGAAAAATGAAGCTGGAAGTCATAGAACAAACCACAGGTAACGACCGGCAACCGCTCCGCTGGCTGGCAACGGTTTCCGGCTACGGAGCCTTTTCGATCCTCGCACCCGAAGCCGGGTTTCACGTGCTGGAAACTCCGCGCAAGGAAGGAAATTTCAATCGTTTCAAAGCTCGCGTTCGCGTCGCCGATATGCCTGACGAACCGGTTGGCGACACGCCCGGAACGTTGGCTCGGCTGGCACGCGAATCGTTCGACCGGCTGGGCGATAAAAAGCTGGTGATCGTCCGCCGTTACCGAGAAACGCCTTCGCCGCTGGTGCGCGACAGCATTCGCAACTGGCGCACTGGCAAATTGGATCGCGTGCTCGGCGGCGATTTCGATTTGATTCGTTGAGTATAAGGCGCGGTTTGTTTCTTTTTGATTAAACCAAGCTGCTTTACAATCCGCACAGTAAAACTTGAGGTAGCTTATGACAACAATCACACTCGAAGTCCCGGACGATTTGGCCTCGCAATTCAAAATCTCGCCTGCTGCGCTGCCTTCGCTAATTCGTGAAGCTGTTGCCAGCAAGTTCGCCAAATCCTCACCACCAAGCACCAACCGCGAATTAGCATCGCCAGCTTATCAGGAGATCATTGATTTGCTGACTTCCGGGCCAACTCCTGACCAATTGTTAGCTTTCAAAATTTCGACGGCGGCACAAGAGCGGTTGGAAGAATTGCTGGACAAAAATCGAGAAGAGGAAATTACTGCTGAAGAAAGAGCGGAGATAAATACTTATGCTCGCTTAAGCGAATACCTGACCAAGCTCAAAGCTCGCGTTCGTGCCGGACAGCCTCTGTTCGGATAGCCATAATGCCCCGTTCACATATCCCAACTCGGTTGCGTGATGAAGTATTTCAACGAGCTGAAGGTCGTCGTGAATACTGCTTTATCCATCAGGAAGACCGTCCTGAGACTCATCCCATAGACCACATCGTAGCAATTCAGCACGGCGGGCAAACCGAGATAGAGAATTTGGCGTTGTCGTGCCTGTTCTGCAATTGCAACAAAGGACCGAACCTCGCCACAATTGATCCGACAACTGCCGAAATCGTGCCATTATTTAACCCACGTTTGCAAAACTGGAAGGATCATTTTGAGCTTGTTGACGGAAAAATCCTTGGGCTGACGGCTATTGGGCGAGCAACAGTGAAGCTTTTACGGCTGAATGATCCTGAGCCTGTGAGCTATCGGCAATGTTTGATTTTGGCTGGACGATATTCGGCGTAACAAGTCAGTACCGCGCCGTAACCACCAGGCCAAACGACCCGCTGCTTACAAGTCGCGGTACTGACCCAAAAACTATTTCGCCTTCACATCCACCGAAGCCGAAGTGTTTTCCCATTCCAGCTTCATCACGCCGCCGGTCAGCGAAATCGTGAATTGTTCGACGCTTGCCGCCGTTTTGCCGACTTTCATATCCGTCCGGCCAAGATCGTCTGCATCTTTGTAGCTGAACGCGCCCCACTGTTTGGCAGTTTTGTTGACGATCAATTTCCAGCCGGATTCGCTGGGCAGCGTGAACAGCGCGTAACTGCCCGCCGGAACCGCCAAATCGCCAATCATCAAATCGGCTTCGGTGGTCAACACTGTCGCTTCGTCGGCTCCCGTGCGCCAGACTTTGCCGAAAGGAACCAGTTCGCCGCCGACGGCTTTGCGGCCTTTCAGCGAAGGCCGCCCGTAAGTGATCGAAACCTTTTTGCCGCCGATGGTGGCTTCAATGGTTTCGTGCGGGCTGACTCGCTGGCGCTGCATCGCCACCACCGCCACGATCAAAACACTTACCACTGCAAGAATCGCTAACGTTCGTTTCAAAGTCATTTTCAAAATTCTCCTGTTGAGTTGTTGATTAGGTTAAACAAGCCACGCTGCGACGTGGCCGGATTGAAACAAAAACAAATTTTCTGCTCACCGCACTTCTCCCAAAATCAGAGCACTGCGCGGCGCAACGCTGGCTCGGCCATTGCTGACCAGCGTCGAACTCATCTTCAACGGCAACAATCCGACTTCTTTGTTGTCGCCGAAAACCTGCCAATTCCCTTTGGGGATATTCAATTCAGCCAGTCGGGCGCTGGCATTCAACACAACCAAAGCACGCGCCCAATCGTCTTGTTCCGTTACGTCTTCGATCAAAAACGCAACGCAACCTGACGGAACCGATAAACCCAGCAGGTCGTCAAGAAAATTCACTGCACGGCGAACCTGCTCCGCCGTTTCCAGCCGAAACAGGCGATGCACGCGGCGAAGCGCAATCAGTCCTTGGTAATACTCATACACGTCGCCGTGTTCCAGCTTGTCGCGCCAGCGAATCATGTTCACAGCATCCGGTTTGTTGTAACTGTTGTGGTCGCCGCCTTTGGTTCGCAGAAATTCCTGACCAGCCTGGATAAACGGAATACCTTGCGAAGTGAACACAGCGGCGGCGGCCAGCTTGTCCATCGCTCGGCGGTCGGCGTCTGTGATGCGCGCGTCGTCAATTGTGCTGATTTTCAACCGATCCCACAGCGTATGATTGTCGTGGCATTCGACGTAATTGATCGCTTCCAGCGGAGAATCGCTGAAATCATCAATCGCTCCGCGAATGCCGAGTTTGACGCCGTGAACGTGATGGCCCGATTGAGCGAAACCGGTTTCGCGCGCATTGAAGACATTTCCTTTCAGAGCGTCGCGGTAATGATCGTTGAACACCGACCAACCCTGACTGCGCTGCGTACCTTTCCAGGTGATTTCAATCGGCGTCGAACCGCCCGCCCAAGGCTCGCCGTAAATCAGCAGGTTCGCGTCAATCGCGCGTAATTCGTCGGCAATCTGGCGCACGGTTTCGCGGTCAATCAACCCCATCAGGTCAAACCGGAATCCATCAAGCTTGTATTCCGTCACCCAATGCTTCAGGCAATCAATGATGTAACGCCGGACCATAGGCGCTTCAGTGCGGAACTCATTACCCACGCCGGAGCCGTTCCAGTAAGTGCCGTCATGTTTCAACCGGTAGTAATAACCCGGAACCAATCCGTCAAAACTGTAAACGCGCCCAAGATCAACGGCTTCAAAAGTATGATTGAACACGACATCCAACGTGACGCGAATGCCTCGTTGGTGCAGCGCACCAATCATCCGTTTCACTTCGCTGACACGGCGGGCGTCAAATCTTTCAGTGGCGTACCAGCCTTCGGGCGAAAAATGATGCACCACGTCGTAACCCCAGCCATATTGATCTTCGGATTTTTGGTTGTGAAATTCGCCGAGCGGCAGCAGTTGAACAACGTTGACGCCGAGTTCCACCAGATGATCCAGGCCGGTTGTGACATCCAAACGCCCGGTCAAATGAGTCCCTCTTTCCGTCAAGCCAAGATACTTACCGCGTCGCTGAATGCCTGAATCGGGATCAATCGTGAAATCGCGCAAGTGCATTTCGTAAATGACGGCTTCGGAAATCGGAAAACTCGGACGATCGGAAACAGGAGTTTCGTCGTGAATGACTATGCAGCGTCCATCGTGATTGGTGACGGCTTTGGCATACGGATCAAGCAGTTCGCGGTTGGCGTCAAAACGCGCGTCTTCACCAGCCGCCGAATAAGTGTAGTAAGCGCCAAGCTGATCGCCTTTGACGACAACTTCCCAACAACCGTCTTCGAGTTTGACCATCGAAACGCGATAGGCTTCACCGCCGGTGGGCGCTTGATACAAATTCAAGGTCATTTGACCGGCTGTCGGCGACCAAACGCGAAAGATGGTTTGTTCAGGCGTGTACAACGCTCCGAGCGGTTGAGAAGAAAACACTCCGTCAGCCGGATGAGCCAGCGGCGGCGTTGCTTGATACTTGATCGGAGCCATACGAGCAGTCGAATTCGTGTTCATTGTGTCCAGGATTTTGCGAAATCAGGGGTAAGCAAGCCGAAAGCCTAGTCGCAATCGTCGCCTCGTTCAAGCCTGCCTCAAAATGAGTTTTGTTCAGACTATTTCCGTTTTTCGCTGCTCTAAGCCAGCCGTAAAGCTTGAATCGAAAGCGAGGTATAACTTGATGATAAAGAAAGCAATTTATTCGATTTTTGTCGCCGCGTTGTTGTTGACGATTTTTCTTCACCACCGCGCAACCGATGCTGCGACCACATTGTTTCGCGCTGAACCAATCAACCAGAAATTCAATGTGGGCGGTTTGGAACGCACTGCGATCATCGTTCCCAACTCAGTTGCCGCGCCGAAAGAAGGCTCGCCGCTGGTGTTCATATTTCACGGTCACGGCGGCACGGCTCGAAATTCATTCAACCGGTTTGAAATTCACAGACACTGGCCGGAAGCCGTTGTGGCTTATATGCAAGGCTTGCCAACCGCAACTGGCCGCGACCCGAACGGCGAACGACCCGGCTGGCAAAATGCTCCGGGACTGCACGGCGACCGCGATTTGAAATTTTTCGATGCCGTGTTCGATTGGGCGAAGAAAACTTACAAGATTGACGCCAGCCGAATTTATGCAGGCGGACATTCCAACGGCGGAGGCATAACTTACGCGCTGTGGTCGGCGCGCAGCAACGTTATCGCCGCGTTCGCTCCATCGGCTGCTGTGTTTGGTTACAAAGCCGCTGGAGCAACTCCAAAGCCGGCGCTGTTGATTATTGGCAAAGGCGACACCATCGTCCCCACCGAAAATCAGGAACGAAGCGCCGAAATTGTCTTGAAGCTCAATCAGTGCGAAGCGACCGGCAGAGGAGTCGCTCCAAACGTCAAACTTCACAAATCCAAAATCGGAGCCGACACTGCGATGTACGTTCACAACGGCGGCCACCGAATGCCTGACAACGCAGGTGAAATGATGGTTCAATTCTTCAAGCAACAACGTCTGAAATAAATTTCTGAGTGCAGCAATTCGATTTGAATCGCTGCACTCAGAAATTCAAAGCCTGCAAATTTCTTTCTGCCTGCTCGTTCAGCCAACGTTCAACTCAACGCCGAAAATTCGTTCGCAACCATCCAACAAACTTTGGCGTAAAAGAAAACGACCCGATTACAATTACCCCTTGTGCAATTTAAGTGGCTTCAAGCAGGAGAAGGAATAATGACTCAAACTACAATTTCACGATTGGCCAGATTTGTCTGTTTGCTGACCGTGCTGTTCGTCCTGGTCGGCGGCAGCGCAGCTCAATCGCCCGACAAAATCATCAAACAAGCCGTCAAGTCCATGACAAATGGCAAAGGCGAAAAGGCACTGCGCGAAGTTCGGTCGCGTCAAGCCAGCGGCAAAATCACCAACCCCAAAGACGGCGCGACCGGAAATTATCAATCGTCATCTTCGCAACCGAATTGGCACATCGAAGCCTTTGACCTGGCCGGATTGGAATTCAGTTCGGGTTACAACGGCAAATCGTCCTGGACGCGAGATTCGCGCGACGGTTTGCGCACGTTGACCGGACAAGCCAGCCGAGATTTTCAAACTGAGGCTCGTTATCGCAACTGGCGCTGGCTGGATTTCAAGAAAGACAAATCCAAACTGAATTTCATCGGTCAAACCACGATCAACGGACAAGCGGCCAACACATTGGCGCTGGTAACGGCCAAAAACGTGACGATCAAAATGCACTTCGATGCGGCGAAAGGCTTGCTCATCCGCGAAGAAATTCCCGCGGGCGAAACAATTCGTGTGTTTGATTATTCGGACTTCAAAACTGTTGGGGCACTTCAGGAACCGCACTTCATCAAACTCACCATTGGCGAAATCAGCTTTGACATCAAACTGGATTCGATCAAACACAATCCGCAGCTGGATCGCGCCGCATTCGAGTTTCCCAAACTATCCAACGAAGCTCTGCCGGACATTCCGGCTTTGCTGGACGCAGTCGGCAAAAACGAAGACGAAGTGGACAACATTCTGGAAAAGTATGCTTACACGCAAACCACCGTTCGCCGCGAAATTGACAACAAAGGCCAACTGAAAATCAAAGAATCGGAAACGCACGAATTGACGTTTTACAAAGGCAATCGCATTCGCCGCTTGATTGCCAAAAACGACAAACCGCTTTCCCCCAACGAAGAGGCCGACGAAACCAAACGTATCGAAAAACGAGTCCGCGACATTGAAAAGAAAGAAGCCGAGAAAGCTCGCAAAGCAGAAAAACAACGCGAAGTCGCGCAGGAAAACTCCGGCCCGCCCGACGATGAACGCGGCCAGCGGATTTCCATCGCCGACGTGTTGAAAGCGTCGAAGCTGGTCAATCCTCGCCGCGAACGATTCCGCAACCGCGACGTGATCGTTTTCGATTTCGAGCCTCTGCCCGGTTACAAACCCAAAAAAGATTTTGAAAAATTCTTCGGCAAGATGGCCGGCGCGATTTGGGTTGATGCCGCCGACAAACAAGTCGCTCGCGTCGAAGCCAGACTGATCGAATCTTACAAAGTCGGCGGCGGCTTGTTGGCTTCGCTGAAAGAAGGCGCATCGTTCGTGCTGGAACAGGACAGAGTCAACAACGAAATCTGGCTGCCAACGCGCGCCGACATCAATCTGGGCGTGAAGGTTTTGCTGGTCAAAGGCATCAACGTCAATTCCGTTGTGACTTATGGTAATTACAAACGCTTCAACGTGGATGCTGAAAAAGAAAAGCTGAAAGACCCTCTGAAACCGTAAGTGACCGATCAACAAAACACGAAAGGCGCAGAAAGCTAAGCAAGCTCGCTGCGCCTTTTTGCTTTTGAATCTCAAATACGTCAGTCGAGATATAAAAACTCATTCAGGTTGAATACGGCGTGACACAAATCCCGCAAGGCCGCAGACGCAGGTTTTTCGTTCTTGCGTTCGGCGTAACCAGCCGTTTGTTTCTGCAAAAACTCCAACGACCAGGCCAATTCCTTTTCGGTCGTCTGACGATTGAGCGCCAGATTGAACGCCGTCGTTATTTGTTTACGAACGTCAGTTCCCGCTTCGGCAGCGACTCGTTCGGCGAAAAACCCTGCCTGTTGCAGCACGAATTCATTGTTCATCAAAGCCAAAGCTTGCGGCGAAACGGTTGAAACGGCTCTGACCGGACCGGAAACCGTTGTCGCTGGACAGTCAAAGACTTCGATCATCGGCAACAACACCGAACGTTTGACGAAGATGTACACGCTACGTCGCCACGTAGAATGATCGTCTTTGGCATCCAGTGGCCAACGCGGACGCGAACCGGTGTTGATGATGTCGGGATCAATTCGCGGGTAAATGCCTGGGCCGAACATTTCCTTATTCAGCTTGCCGCTGATCGAAAGCATGCTGTCGCGTATGATTTCGGCTTCCATTCGACGCGGATTGGAACGCCAGAACAGATGATTTTCGGAATCCACCGCGGCAGATTTTTCATTGAACTTGCTGGATTGGCGATAAGTGTTCGACGTGACCATTAAGCGGTGCATCGCTTTCCAACTCCAGGCTTTCGATTGCGGGTTGCGGATTGCGGATTGCGGATTCATAAATTCAAAGGCCAGCCAGTCAAGCAATTCAGGATGCGAAGGGCGGTCACCGGTTGCGCCGAAATCGCTTGGCGTGCGGACAATGCCTTTGCCGAAATGATATTGCCAGATGCGATTGACCGCGACGCGAGCCGTCAGCGGATTATCTTTGCTGGAAATCCAATCAGCCAGTTGTTTGCGCCGCAGTTGCGGATTCAAATCGCTTTCGCCGCAAACGACTTGCGGCAAGCCCGGCCCAACAGGGTCGCCTTTCATGCTGACATCGCCACGTTTCAGCAAGTACGCCTGTTTAGGTTTCTCTTCGTCGGTCACGCCCATCACCGCTGGTAGCGGCTTGGGGCGCTTTTTGTTGATGTCATCAATGACTGTCTGAAATCTTTTCCGCATTTCTTTTTCGTCGGGCGTCAGTTGTTCATCAATTTCTTCGGGCTGTAAATTTACGGCCTTGGCAAACCGTTCAGCGGTTTCTTTGCGGTACTGTTCACGTGTTTGAGCATTGATCGCACCAGCCGACTCCGCCAGCTTGACGTGAAACTCGATTTTTTCCGCCATTAGTTTTTCGCGGACACGTTGTTCAACCGCCTCGATTTTTGAGCGCCAGGGACGCAATTCTTCATTAATGGCTTTGTTGGCATCAGCGTGAGCCTTCTTTTCTTCTTCGCCGACCAACAGCTTTTCGGTCTTCTGGTACGGGAAGAAAACGGCCTGCATTCGGTAATAATCTTTCTGCGGAATCGGATCGTATTTGTGATCGTGGCAGCGAGCGCAACCCACAGTCAGTCCCAAAAACACCGTCGAAGTCGTCGAAACCATATCGTCCAATTCATCAGAACGGGTTTGGTCGTTATTCGCGTTGTCCACAGTTGGACCGCTGCGAACAAATCCGGTCGCAATCAAATCTTCCGGTTTGGTTTCGGCGGCAGGTTTCAACTGATCGGCGGCAAGCTGTTCACGAATGAACTGGTCGTAAGGCATGTCAGCGTTGAAGGCGCGAATCACCCAATCGCGGTAACGCCAGGCGTGCGGACGGTCGTAATCGAATTCGTAACCGCCACTGTCGGCATAACGCGCCAGATCAAGCCAATGGCGTCCCCAACGTTCGCCGTAATGTTGCGAAGCCAGCAACTTGTCCACAACTTTTTGATAAGCGGCTTCGGACGGGTCTTTCAAAAACGCAGCCATCTCTTCGGGCGAAGGCGGCAAACCAATCAGGTCGAAATACACGCGGCGCAACAATTCGCGCGGCGAAGCAGCGGGCGAAGGTCGCAAGCCTTTTGACTCCAACCTGGCCAACACAAAAGCGTCAATTTCATTTTTCACCCACGACCGCATTTTGACTTTCGGCACAGCCGGGCGAACTGGTTTGACGAACGACCAGAAGCTACGATCTTTGTCGGTGATGCTGTAACCGGGAGCACGAACCGGTGCGGATTCCGGCGCTGCGGCGGCCATAGTGCTTGGGGCTTTCGGCTGAAGCCCCTTGATCCATTCGGCAATGACGGCGATTTCAGCGTCGCTGAGTTTGCCGCCCAACGGCATGGCTGGTTCTTCCTTGTGCGTCACCAGTTTGTAAAGCAGACTCTGTTCCGGCTTTCCAGGAACGACCGAAACGCCGCGAGTCCCACCTTTCAGCGTGGATTCTTCGGCTCGCAAATCCAGACCGGAGCGTTGAATTTTCGCGCCGTGACAGCCGACGCAGTTTTGTTCAAAGATCGGTTGAACTTTGTCTTTGAAAAAATCCGGCGCAGCGCCGCCGTGCCGTGAACCAAAAACAAACGCACAGCCAATCGCCGCTGCAACCAGCACAAACTTTTTCGCCAAGTCTGCTTTACGCATCGAATCAAACCTTCCTTGAAAAATTGAGTGGTGAAATGGAACTTGCCGCAAGCGGGCGAATCTTCTTTCGGTGTCGGCAGATTGTCAAACCAACGCGCGCGAAGTTCGCATTTCGCCGAAACACGCACAGGTTCCGCCAATGTTTACAAAGCGTTGATTGACACCTTTCAGAACCCTGTAGTAGCTTTCAGCCCGTCCCATCAATAGAAAATCGGTTGCAACTGACACCGTAGCTGCAAATAGTCTGGAGAACCAACAACCCTGAGAAGCCTGAAAATCACATTGCCGGAACGCGGGCTGGAAACTTTGTTCGGCCCTCACGATCAGAACATCAAGTATCTGGAATCGCTGTTGAGCGTGCGCGTCGGCGGACGTGGCAACGAGCTTCTGGTCGAAGGCGATGAAGCCGATGTGGCTGTCGTCGAAAAAATTCTGAAAGACTTCGGCCAGCTTTTTACCGAAGGGCGTACGGCTTCGGCCAACGAACTCCGCGCGGCATTCAAACAGATTGCCGATGATCGAACTTCCACTTTGCGCGAATTGCTGACCGGGCAAAAACGCATCAATCCCGCCGGTCGCAAACAGGTCACCGCCAAAGGCCCCAATCAAAAACTGTACATGGAAGCCATCGAAGCCAACGACATTGTGTTCGGCATTGGCCCGGCGGGAACCGGCAAGACTTATCTGGCGGTGGCGATGGCGGTTCAATATCTGATTTCCAAACGAGTCAATCGCATTGTGCTGGCTCGCCCGGCTGTCGAAGCAGGCGAAAAGCTGGGATTCCTGCCCGGCGATTTGCAGGACAAAGTTGACCCTTATTTGCGACCTCTGTACGACGCGCTGTTCGACCTGATGGATTTCGAACGCGCCACGAAGTTTCTGGAAAAGCGAGTTATCGAAGTCGCTCCGCTGGCGTTTATGCGCGGCAGAACTCTTTCCGATGCGTTCGTCATTTTGGACGAAGCGCAAAATACAACTTCGGAGCAGATGAAGATGTTTTTGACGCGCATCGGCTTCGGATCGAAAGCGGTGATTACCGGCGACGTGACGCAGATTGATCTGCCTTCGGGGCGAAAATCCGGTTTGGTCGAAGCTCAGCGCGTGGTCAGCAACATCGAAGGCATTTCGTTCATCCACTTCGACGAACGCGACGTGGTTCGTCACCACCTGGTGATGATGATTATCAAGGCTTACGATGAGCACAACAAAAAGATCAGTCTCTAGTCGAGACAGAGAGACAGAGGGACTGAGAGACAAGGCGATTCGTGAGATAGAAATTCTCAACCGCCAGAAGCTACATGAGATTGACAAGAATTCAGCCGCGAAGTTGGCGAGCGCAGTGCTGGATCGAATAGGCAGACAGGATGCTGAATTGACGATCACCTTCATCCGCGACGCGGCGATGCGGAAACTCAATCGTGAGTATCGTGGCAAAGACAAACCGACCGATGTGTTGTCGTTCGCCTATCACGAATCCGACGAAGGATTCGCCGAAACCGATTCTCACGTTGGCGACGTAGTCATTTCTGTCGAAACTGCTGCCCGTTACGCCGCTGAATTCGGGCTGACTTTTCAGCGCGAACTTGAACATTTAATCATTCACGGCACGTTGCACCTGGCCGGATACGATCACGAAACCGACAACGGCGAAATGAATCGCCTGGAACGAAAGTTGAGAAAAGAACTCTTAAAAAAGTAGACAGTAGACAGTAGACAGTAGCTTGGGAACGCCGCTCTACTGTCTACTGTCTACTGTCTACTGTCTACTGTCTACTGTCTACTTCACCTATGGAATCTGAAATAGCCGTGACCGGCATCTTCATCTTGATGCTGGTCATTACTTCCATCGCCAAAAGCGCGCTTGATGAACTGAGCGATGTCAGTTTGCGATTGCTCGCCAGCGAAGCCGAAGTCACTCCGCATGCCGAATTCTGGCGCTCGATTCTGGAGCATTACCATCAACTCAGTTTTACGCTGACCTTTGGCATTCACATTTCGATTGCCTCAATTGCGATTCTGATTAGCTCGCTGGCACATCGCATTTACCCTGAACATTTTCTGGCGACAGCTTTTGGCGGAATGATTCTGACAGTGATCGTCTTTCGCCAGATCGTTCCGTTGGTCGTCACGCAAAACGATCCGCAAAGAACGCTGCTGAAATTGCGCTGGCCGTTGAGCATTCTGTGGCCGATTCTGGGTGCGATTGCTCATCCGCTGTATCGAACCCTGCGCGGCTTGCAAAAAGAAACCGACACGCCGACTCAAGCCAAAACCGACGACAAACAAGACTCAGACGACAACGAAGACCAGTTGCAAGCCTTTCTGGATGTCGGCGAAGAAGAAGGCATCATCGAAGAAGAAGAAGGCGAGATGATCCAGACGATCATTCGATTCAGTGATCGCACAGTTTCTGAAGTCATGACTCCGCGTCCGAAAATCGTCGCCGTCGAAGCCAACTGCAACATCGAACAGGTTCGCAACCTGATGATCGAATCGAAGTATTCGCGTCTGCCCGTGTACCGCGACCAGATAGACAACATCGAAGGCGTGATTTATGTCCGCGATCTGCTGAAATTCTGGGCCAGCGGCGAAACCAACAGCACAGCAATCGAAATTGCCCGACGCCAGCCTTACGAAGTGCCGGAATCGAAACCGATTGATGACCTGTTGCGCGAAATGCAGAAAGCCAAAGTTCAAATGGCTGTCGTCATTGACGAATATGGAGGTTTGGCCGGATTGGTCACGCTGGAAGATTTGGTAGAAGAAATCGTCGGCGAAATCGAAGACGAAGACGAACCCGACCCGCAAGCCACCGAAGTCGAAATAGTTAAAGTCGCCGACGATCTGTGTATGGTTCGCGGCGATGTGGAAATCGGCAAGATCGAACGTGAATTCAATGTCGAACTCGCCGCAGACGATTTCACGACCGTCGCCGGATTGGTCATCAATCAGCTTGGCCACCTACCCGCCATCGGCGAGTTGTTTGAATTTCGCGGTCTTCGATTTGAAGTCGTCGAAGCCAACGACAGGCAGGTGTCCCGCCTGCAAATTCAAAAAACTCCGCAGGAAACTGTGACCACAGGCAAAACGGCTGAGCTGGCACTCCCCAAACCAACCAATGGAAATTCCACCACCGGTAAACTTGCCAACGACCACTGAAAATCCACCGAGTTACATTACAATGGCGTTCCCACACAACCGGGAGGAAAACGAATATGCAAAGCATCACTCTGCAATCTCATATCGGCCAGGACGGCATTCTGCGCCTGCAAGTCCCCGTCGCGCTGAAAGACGTAGACGTTAAAGTCACACTGGCTCTGGAAGAGACGTCAAAAAACGGTGCGCCCAAGTCGCCGGAAGAACTGGGATGGCCGCCGGGATTTTTTGAAGCAACCTTTGGCTGTTTACCAGACTTTCCTGAAATTGATTCCGAAGGCGATTACGAAACACGGGAAGAGTTGCCATGACTTATCTGTTGGACACCAATGTTTGTATCGCTCATCTTGCTGGGCGCTCAGTCAAAATACGGCAAAAGCTTCAAATCATTCCGCCGACACAAATTAGGCTGTGCTCAGTCGTCAAAGCCGAAATCATTTATGGCACGTTTAAGGGCAACTACACCTCTCAGGCAGTCGCTTTAAGGCAAAGATTCCTCACTCAATTTGTTTCCCTTCCATTTGACGATCTGGCCGCCGATTTTTATGGCCAGGAAAGAGCGCGATTGGCCAAACTCGGCCAATCAATTGGCCCGAACGATTTGATGATTGCGTCCATTGTTTTGGCCAATAACCTGACACTTGTGACTCACAATACCCGCGAATTTTTGCGCGTCGCCAACCTGCAAATCGAAGATTGGGAACTATGACTGAAAATTACAAATCCGGCTTGGTCGCTTTGATTGGCCGTCCAAACGCTGGCAAATCCACGTTGCTCAATGCGCTGATCGGCGAACATATCGCCGCCGTTTCGGCCAAACCACAAACCACTCGCACGCGCATCAAAGGCATCATCACCCGTCCCGAAGGCCAGATTGTCTTTGTGGACACGCCGGGCATTCACAAACCGGGTTACGCCTTGAATCGCCGGATGATGCAATACGTCACAGATGCGTTGATGCAAGTGGACATTGTCGTGCTGATGCGCGATGCCACAACCAGCTTCGGTTCCGGCGATAAATACACGCTTGATCTGGTTAAACAAGCAGGCAAAAAGACTTTCTTGATTCTGAACAAGATTGACCGGATGGAAGATAAAGCCGCGTTGTTGCCGATGATTCAGCACTACAGCAAAGAATACGAGTTTGCCGAAATCATTCCGCTGTCGGCGCTGAAAGGCGAAAACCACGACTTGCTGGTGAGCAAGCTGCTGGAGCACCTGCCCGAAGGTGAAGCTCTGTACGAAGATGCTGATGTTTTCACCGATCAAATCGAACGCAACATCGTCGCCGAACTCGTCCGCGAAAAAATCCTGGAAATGACTGAGCAGGAACTTCCCTACTCCACCGCCGTGCGCACCGAAATGTGGACGGAAACCGACAACGGCGCGGAAATCCATTGCGTGATTTACGTCGAACGCGATTCGCAAAAACCGATCATCATCGGTCGCGGAGGCCAGATGCTGAAACAGATCGGCACGCGCGCGCGCCACGACATTGAAAAACTGCTCGACCGCCACGTTCGCTTGAACCTTTTCGTTCGCGTCCAAGGCGACTGGCGCAACGATCCGCGCACGTTGGATGAACTTGGAATCGAAGAACACAGTTAAACCTGTCATCTGACACCTGCAACCTATCACCTGATGAACATGAAGCTTTGGTACGCTGTTGAAGTCGAAATCGCTCGCGTAGGCGAAACCGCCGCAACCACGCAACTGTGGGCAATGAACACCACAGGGCTTGAAGTTTCAGAAGACGCCGCTGACTTCGTCACACTGCGCGCGTATTTCGATGCCGCGCCCGACGTGGAAACACTGCGGCAGAACATTCTGAACAACTTGAAACTGCTAAACCTGACTGAATTGGCGCTTCGCCGAATCGAAGCCTCCACCCTCGCCGATCAAGACTGGATGTCCGAATGGAAAAAAGGCTGGGAACCATTGTTGATCGGCCAGCGATTGGTAATTGCGCCTTCGTGGAAACTCGATCAAGTTCCGCAGATTACCGATGCGGCTGGCAGAGTCGTCATTCAAATTGATCCCGGCATGGCGTTCGGAACTGGCACTCACGAAACCACTCGCGGCTGTCTGGAACTGCTGGAACACTTCTGGCCTCTGCAAACTGAATCCCCTTCGTTACTCGATGTCGGCACAGGCACAGGCATTTTGGCCATCGCCGCTGTGAAGCTCAGCCCCGACGCTCGCATCACAGCTTTTGACGTTGATCCCGAAGCCATCGAAGTCGCCCGCGAAAATGCTGAAATCAATCAGGTCGCCGACGCCATCGAAATCGAAGTCAACAAACTCAGCAGCTACGCCGATCAGGAATTTGATGTCGTGCTGGCAAACCTGACCGCCGACGTAATTATCCCGCTCGCCGCTGACTTCCCTGCCGTAATGAAACCGCAGAGCGTTCTGATTGTCTCCGGCATCTTGCGCGAACAAGGCGCTGACGTGACGACGGCGTTGACCGAACAACCGTTTGAATTGATTGAATCGAAACCTGATGGCGAATGGGTTTCGATGGCGTTTCGATTGAAAATCTGATGCCAAATGGCGGCAAACGCGAAAGGTGTCATCTGCGTTTATCGTTCGCAGTTTGCGGAAAGGTAAGAGTTATTGATATTCAGCCAGCGCCAACTGAATATCTTTCGGCAATTCGACTGAGCGGCTTTCGGCGTAATTCGCCCAAGCGTTGATACTGGTGGCGGTGGCGGCAAGGTCGTCGGTTCCGTGAAAGAAGATTCCGTAAACAATCTTGAAGCTGCGCTGACTGATTCGGTCTACGCGCAAACCCACATCGAGTTTCGCCGGATAAATCACCTGCCGTTTGAAATCGCAGGAAGCATGAACCAGCGACGGCCCTTCGACCATCCCAGCCTGTTTGCCTTTGTAGCCTATCTTCCGCAGCAACTCGACGCGCGCGGATTCGCAGTAAACGAAATACACAGTGTTGTTGACGTGACCTTGAGCATCCATGTCTCCCCAGCGAACTTCGATGGTTTTCCAGTACCGGAATTGATCGCGTGTGATTGGTTGTGTGGTCATTTCTGAAATCCTGAAAAAGAGATAGAGGGAAAGCGGGACGGAGTGAAGGCGGGAGCGTACATCGAGTTTGATTCTCTCAATCTCTCCATCGCTCTGTCTCCCTTTCTCGCCATCTCTAAAGCCCTAGCTGCTCCTCGTGCGTTTCACGCAGCTTGAACTTTTGGATCTTGCCCGAAGCCGTCATCGGAAAATCCGTGACGAAACGCCAGTAACGAGGAATCTTGAATCGCGCGAGTTGGTTTTGGCAAAAAGATTTCAGTTCTTCTTCGGTCGCAGCTTCGCCAGCTTTTAGCTTTACCGCCGCGCCTACTTCTTCGCCGAAAAATTCGCTTTTGATTGCGTAAACATAAACGTCCGAAACCGCCGGATGCTGGCGCAGGTGATCTTCGATTTCTTTGGGCGAGATATTTTCTCCGCCGCGAATGATGAGGTCTTTGATGCGGCCAGTGATGCGAACGTAACCTTCGTCGTCCAGCGTCGCCTGATCGCCGGTTCGCAACCATCCGTCGCCATCAATCGCTTTCGCCGTAGCTTCGGGATTGTTGTAATAACCGAGCATGACGTTGTAACCGCGCACACACAATTCGCCGTGTTGATCCACGCCAAGCGTTTCGCCCGAAGCCGGATCAATAATCTTCACTTCCATTTCGGGCAAAACTTCGCCGACGGTTTGGGTGCGATGTTCCAGCGTGTCGTCGCGGCGAGTTTGCGTGATACCGGGCGAAGCTTCGGTCAGGCCGTAAATGATCGTGATTTCGCGCAGGTTCATTTCGGCGATGGCTCGTTTCATCAACGCTTCGGGACAGAGCGCGCCAGCCATCACTCCCGTTCGCAAGCTGGACAAATTGAAGCGCGAAAATTCCGCGTCTTCCAGTTCAGCCAAAAACATCGTCGGCACTCCGTACAGCGAAGTGCAGCGTTCGGCTTCGACAGTTTCCAGAACTTTGCGCCCGTCGAAAAACTCAATGGGACACAGGCAAGCTCCGTGCGTGTATGCGCCGAGCACTCCGATCACGCAGCCGAAGCAGTGAAACAACGGCACGCACAAACACAGCCGATCTTCGGGCGAGTAGCCCAAGCCTTGCGCCATCCAGTAAGCGTTGTTGACGATGTTGCGGCTGCTGAGCATGACGCCCTTCGGAAAGCCCGTCGTGCCGGAGGTGTATTGCATGTTGATGACATTGTCTACGGTGACTTCGGCTTCGCGCGCGTCGAGTTCGGCTTCGCTGACTTCGGCGGCTTTTTCGCGCAAAGCCTCGTAAGGCGTCAAGTCATCGGGACAGGTTTCATCGCCGCGTGGGATGAAGATGGCGCGTTTCAGATTTGGGAGTTTACTCCCAATCGCTCCGATATCACGCAACACGTTGACGTAATTCACGTCCTTGAAACCGCTGATGGTGATGACTGTGGCGGATTCGCTCTGGCGCAGCAGGTAATCCATTTCGTGGGCGCGCAAACTGGTATTGACCGTCACCAGAATGGCTCCGATTTTGGCCAGGGCGAATTGCAGCACTACCCATTCGGGAACGTTCGTCGCCCACAACGCGACTCGCTCGCCGCGTTCGACTCCGCTGGCCATCAAACCGCGCGCGATCAACCGCGCTTCGGCTTCGAGTTCGGCGAAGGTGAGTCGCAGATTGCGGTCGGCATACACCAGAGCTTCGTTGTCGGGAAGAGATTTAGCTAACTGTGTCAGCAGCGCGCCCACGGTGACATCGCGGTAAGGTGGAAACGGGGAGTTCATCCTGTGAACCTCTCTTGAATGAGAAAAAGGACAAAGCCAGCAGAACTAACTTTGCCCTTTTGTTATTGGTCTGAGCGTGAAGAAGGAGAAGGATGCTTCGCGCTTTTTTTACAGGCGGGGACGCCTGCGTACCCAGTACCCAGCTATCGAATCTCAGACATTGCAGCAATATAACAGCCACGAGCTGTGGCGGTCATTGGGTCGCTGGCCATTCGCACGTCGGAAATCTGGAAGGGGAAGCCGCCGTTTTTTACCGCTGCTTCAAACTTCTGCAGGAAGCCTCGCGGGCGGGCCGTGCCGCCGGAAAGGACAATTGGCATCGGGCGATCCAGTTTCGGCAATTGGCGCGAATTTTCAAATTCGTCGCGCAATTTGCTGACCAGCGAATTGATGACTTCTTCGTAGTAAATGTGCAGCGCGCTGGTGACTTTGTCTTTTGGCTGGCGCGACAGGTCGAGGGACTCTTCCTTGATCAGACGAACGCGCGTGACGGTTTCGTCAACAACTGACGCGACGCTGGAATCAATGTAATCGCCCGCAATCGGGATGCTGAACGTCAACATCGGCACGGACAAAAACGCTACGCAGACGTTGCACATGCCGCCGCCACAACTGATGCCAATGCCCGTGAAGTTTTCGTTCTGCAATTCAGCGAAGACAACGGCCAGGCCTTCGTTGATGGCTTTGGCTTCGTAGCCGAGCGATTGCAGGAAGTTTTTCAAAATCGCTTCGTGGTAAACCAGATTGGTGTCAGCGCCATCGCCTTTGCCAGGCACGCTGAAACACAGCAATTCGTTTTTCTTGGCACGCGGCACGATGGATTCGATGATTGCCTGGATGATTTGCTGCCCCATCGGCTCTTGCGGGTTCAGCACGCCGTGTTGCATCGGGCGGCGCGGAACAGCGTTGAAAAAACTGGCAAACCGCTCTGAATCAGTGCCGAAAACGTAAAGCTCCTTGCCGTTGCGGTGATACACCATCTTGTTTTGTTGCAAGATGGCTTCGGTCATTTTGGAGTAAGGAACTCCGACAAAAGCGTTGAGTTGCGTTTGCGCTTTGTGACCGCTGGCGCCGCCAGCCATGACGATGCGGCTGGTGCCGACATCCAATCCCAATGCTGTGACATCACCCTCAGCAGTTTCACCTGTATGGTCTTTTTTCTCTTCAGCCATTTTTCCTCCGGTACTTAAGTTAGTTGTGTGATTTATTGCCAGAAGCGGCCAGTAACGGCCTCCTGAAAATCAGTAACCACGAACGATTTGGAAACACACGAGCCAATGGGGGCGAGGGCTTCAAATCAAATTCGTGGCCGTTGAAATTTGTCGGCAAGCGGATGAGTGCTCGCCGGATAGGTTTTCAATTGTGATTGCCGGTTTCGGCGGAATCCGCCGAACCGGACGCCTGTGATGCAAGAACTGTTTTTCCGTTTGCATCAAGTCGTAATTTGCGGGCTTTTTCCAGTTGAGCCAGATACCGATCGCGCAGCTTTCTTCTGAGAACATCAATGTTGGCGCGCGACTTTTCCACTCGTTTGTTGAACTCGTCTTCGGCGGAAATTGCTCCGGGCCAGAGCGTACGGTGAAGCTTTTCCAGAATTTCTTCGTCGTAGGTGAACCCATAATCCACCATGTTGGGCGGCGAGACTTTGTATTTGTCCGACAATCCCATCGCTTCAAACGGGAAATTGCTCACCCAATCGTGATGAAAGGCGATCAGCATTTTGTCGGGGTTGACCGACACCAAGCCGTGAGTCGTGCAGTTGGTGTCGTCAATGTTGTATTTGCTTCGCAACACGTTGGTCAGTGCGCGCCCGGCAGTGATTTGCGCTTCGGTGATCGTGTCCTGAAGCGATTCGCTGTTGAATCGTGACTCGAAACAGACGCCCAAAAAACTTTCGTTCAAACCAACATAGTTGTATTTGCCATCTGCCCAGATCGAATTTCCGGCGTGGTGAGCGGCATGATCGTCGCGCACCACGCGATAAATCTCACCATACCGGTCAATCATGTAGTTATAAGCTTTGATGTCGCGGATGTAATTCAACGCGCCTTTTGAATTTTTCAGAATCGAATCGTTGTTATCGCTGGAAAATTGCGCCATATCACCTTCGTTCGTGTGATAAACAATGCCAACTATGTCATGGCGCAACTCGGTTCCTTCAACTTCGGAACCTCGCGGAATCAGGTAATAAGCTCGTGGATGATTGTCGGTTTGATATGCAGTTAAAATGCGGCAACCGTTGCTGTACCGTTCAAATTCGCTGGTGCGTTCGACCAACCAGACTTTTTCCGGCTGAAAATCAGGAAGGTATTTAGCTGTCGTCGCGGCGAAATCGTTTTGAGTTTGACCGGCCTGAGCGACGATGATCGGAGCTTTTCCGCTTTTATACTTGGTGGCCAGATACGAATTCACGCCGCGCGCCGACCAACTCACCAGCGAATAAACCCCGAAAAGCGTCAACGCTGCAAATACGACAACCAACGCATAAGCGGCGTGCCGTGTCTGGTTGAGGAAGTTGAAAGCACGAGCCGAAAAAGGAATTTGGAGAGCTTCGATCTTCCGTTGATTTTGAGGCGAGAGAGCAGGCGCAATCGCCTTCAACTCTTCGATGACGGTTGCATAAAAACGCGCTTCGATCAGCCAGTCGTAAACCGGAGTTCGTTCGATGAAGCGAAACCGTTGAAGCGATTGGCGAAGTCGAACCTGATGTTCCTGCTGTTTGGCCAGAGTGTTGTTCAGGAATCGAAGCCGCGCTGAAGGATTGTCGAACAGCACGGCGAATCGTTCGACGATTTTTGAATAAAGTTGCGCCTTTTCCGCGTCTTTTTGGTGACCGGATGCGTTCTTGCCAGCCGCGCTGTCACGGAGTTGTTGAGCGGATCGCTGGTTGTGCAAACCTATGATCTCTGTTTTCAATGCGCCACTCTTCCCGCTGCTGAAAAATGCCTGCGAAATCTTTCGTCAGAACTATTTGCCCACAGTCGTCACTATGAAATCTTGCAAAACGTTTTTGGATTTCAGTTGATTGGCATAACCGATGGCTTCTTCACGAGATTTGAAACCGCCGATTTGCACTCGATACCAGGTTCCTTTGCCTGGAATTTCGACTTTAACGGCACGAGCTTCCGCGCCTTTCGACCGCAACCAGTTTACACGTTCGTTGGCCTGAGCCTGATCGTTGAACGAAGCGACCTGTATCGTCAAATTGCCATTGCTTGGAGCCGCTGCAACCGGTTGATCGGTTTGAGGAGCAGGCTTCGGCGACGGCGAATGCCCTGTTTTTCCAGACGCCGGAGTTATATCAATGGGTTTGGCGTTGTTGGCAACCGCTGAAGCCTGATCCTGAGGTTTGACAGGTTCGGTAGATGCAGACGTGACAGGCGGGTTGGTTTCACCAGGTTTGCTTTCAATGCTTGGCAATGTCGCCGGTGGATACGTCGAATTTGCTTCACTATTGCTGCTGGCAACTCGTTCATTGAATTCAGCCTGACGTTCACCAATTTTTTTGCCAAGCAAAAAGTACGCGGCAACGCTCAACAAACCAAAGACCAATACTCCCAAACCGATACGAATAAATAACGCGCTGCGATTGGATGCCATTGCGCCAGCTTGATCGGTTTCGTAATCAGCGTTTTCTGGCAAAACCGGCCAGCCCATAAACTCCGGTTCAGGCGTTTCGTCATAATCCTGAGTCGCACGCTGACGGTTTGGCCCGGTGGGAAAGCCTTCCATTGGAGCAGTAGGTTTTTTCTCTTGTGGCGGAAAGTCGTAACTTTGCGGAGTGTCGTAATTCGGCATGGCGAATACATCTTCAAACGCGGTTGTCGGTTCGTTACCCGGCTGATTCATCTGGCCGACAGGGCCAGCCTGATACGAAGGTTGCGCTTGTCGCGGAATATCAAGCACATCGTCAAAATCATCGCCGATGCGCGTCGCGTAAACATCGCGTCCGGTGTTGGCTGGCGGCGGCGTCAACGGATTATTCAGCGGTTGGCTATTCCCGACATTTCCCACAAATGGCAAGCGCGCCGTTTGGCGTTTACCGTTTCCTTCCAGCCCGGCACCCAAGTCCTGTTTGACTTCAATGATCGTCGCGCAACGAGCACAAACTACGCGAGTTGAATCAGCTTGATTCTCGAACTGGCATTTTGGACAGATGACTTTCATATCCTCAACTCCCACAGATTTAAGTTAGGGGCACCAATCGTAAGGCCAATAAAAAATCGTTGCTCAATTTACCAGCCTGAGTGATGTAAGTTTCAGGATGGCTGATCAACGGCGGGGGTGCATGGTTTTCTGCTGTCGAGCACTGGAAGGCTGGTCGGACTCTCTTGTTTATCTGTCTCAGCTTTATCAGCAAAAGCACCAGAATATTCACGGGTTGCTCAAAAAATAAGGAAGCGTCTAAAAGTCTTAGACGGGAAAGAATGAGTTAAAGAACCATTTCCGAATTTTTGAAGGCTACGATCAATGCTCGGATCAAGCTTTTTTTGATGGAAGCAAGCCTCAACTTGCCAACCGGAAATGGATTGTAGCGCGAGAGATAGGGTCAGGCAAGGACAAAAGTCCTCAAGGATTTAGCCGCCGCAGCCGAGTCAAAAATGCCGCCAAAGCTTCCATTGAGAAAACCGATTGGCGGCATTTTGGGCGGACTAAAATTGATAACAAAGTATTCAAACCGGGTAAGGGCGTCGAGCCAGCGGCATATTTTCCTGCAGAAATCGTGTAAGTCTCGGCAGATTTGGGCGAATGTCGCCACGTTTGTAATCAATCAACCCGCTTTGGCGAAATTCGATCATCATTCCGGTGACAACTTCACGGGTCGAACCGATCAATTGCGCCAATTCTTCGTGCGTGAGCCGAACGTTGGATTCACCAGCGCGAGCCGCTTCACCAGACAGGTCAAGCAGGGCTTGAGCCAACCGGCGATGGTTGTTTTCAAACACCAGTGATTCGATCTGGCTATATGCTCCGGACAGTTGACCGGCCAGATACTGCATGGCGTTTTGCATTAACGTCGAATCACGCCGTGCCGCATTCCAGAAATCGCCGACGCGAATCATGGCTACGCGCGTCGTATCCAGGGCAATGGCTTCGTCCATTCGACGAGAAGCATTTCCAGTCAATGCCAATTCGCCGAGCAGATCATCGCGGTAACGAATTGAAACGATTTTCTGCTGGCCGTCCGGCGAAGAGCGCAGGACTTTAACGCGGCCTTTCAAGATGACATACAAATGATTAGCAGCGTCTTCAAGTGAATAAATCGTCATTCCTCGCCAAAACGTTTTTTCGATATGTGGCAGATTGAGCAATCCCGGAAATTCAGTCGGCGAGACTTGCTCAACCTTACTTAAATCAAATGCCAGATTGGTTGCGGAAATCATCTCTCTCCTTTTTTCAAGCTTGCAATCAGGACTGTCAGGCCGTCATCGAATCTGTATTGAGGCGAGGCGGCAACGGATTGACCGTCGAGTTTGCGAATGTGTTCGACCACAGGCGAAGCCAATGTCTGCGCCAGTTTATGGTTTTCGTCAGTTGGCAAATCTGAAACAACCAGAATGATGTGTTTGGGAGTTTGAAATGCTCCAAGCGACAGATTGCTCAGATTCGCTTCTTGCAAACCTGCCAAACTGACATCGTCAGAAGGCAGGTTGCCGATTTTCAACGCGCGCTTGTCGCGTTCAGTCACCAGCAATGAAATCAGCGATCCATCGCGCGTATAAACCAGATGAGCGAACCGCCTGCCATCCGGCGCGCAAACATGAGCTGAATGCAACCGCAAACCTTCGGCTCCTGAAGCTGCGACTTTTTCCAAGCCGACATAGGCCGGTTCAACCGTCGAAGGCATCACTGCCGATCTGGTTGCTTGAATAAATTTCGGAGCGCATTTGTGGTGGTCGCTGACGGCTTCACTCAACAAGGTATCGCTTAGTTCAAAAGATTGAACTGGCGTTGTTTGCGATTTCAGAAATGGCAACATCACAACCGCCGCCACGATCAAAACCGCTGCGGTGACGGTAATCGGAATCGCAAAACGTAAATCAAAAAGGCTTGTCCAACGTTGACGCCGGCCAATCAGGCTTTCCGAAGCGGAGATTTCGGCGCGAAGCCTCGCTCTCAGTCGTTCGCAGGCTTCTTCGCTCAGACGATCTTGAGAACAGGCGCGACGCAATGATTCACGCATATTTCGACGCGAAGTCATTTCCGCCCGGCACGGCGGGCAATGCTCTGCATGGTTTAACAACTGATGATTGGTCTCGACCGCCAGCTCCTGGCACAAATACGAGTCGAGCAATTCTTTGAAGTTACGACATTCCATAAAACTTTTGATGCTGTTTCGCTTATCGGTTCTTCACTCGAATCAAAAAACTAAAAAGCTTCTCCCTCATTCTCCCCGTTTTGTCCTGGTTGACACGTTGTACCCGGATTCGCGGGCATAATTGACCAGCTCCGTCCGCAAAATTTTTCTTCCTCGATGCAAACGCGACATTACCGTGCCAATTGGAATCTCCATCACGTCGGCGATTTCCCGATACGAAAGTTCCTCGACATCCGAAAGCACAATTGGAATCTGGAAATCGCGCGGCAACCTTTCCAACGCCGCCAGCACTTCTGCTTCTGTCAGCCGTTGTGGCGTAGGCGGATCGTAAGCCAGTGTTTCAGCAATTGTTTCTTCCACTGGAACCAGATGCAGGCGGTCTTTTCGCTGATTGCTGTAATGGACGTTAAACATGATTTTGTAGAGCCACGCGCGAAGGTTGGTTCCCAATTCGAACCTATGAAACGACCGCCATGATTGCAGATAAGTTTCTTGAACCAAGTCTTCGGCTTTGGCCCGGTCACGACAAAGCCTTAGCGCAACGCGAAAAAGCTGATCGGCAAAACCGAGAGCTTGCGCCTCGAAAGTCTGAAGTTTTTGCTGGGTGTTCTGCGCGCTGTTTCCGATCAAAATCTTGATCTTCTTTTTTTATTTCTGTTTGCCTTTCAGTATCACTTTCAACCAGCGTTGGTTGATCTGCGTTCATTCGCTAAATCGGTTTTGTGTCAGGATTTATTCCATCCTGGAAATTTTCTTCAACGATTTTTCCATATTCACCTGCCACAAAAAATGCTCGGTTGAACTTTTTGAAATCGGCTCCTATAATCCCCGACTTTCCATCAGACGAATAATCGGAGGAATCACATAAGTGGCATACGCAATCATCCGCTCCGGCGGAAAACAGTTTCGCGTCAGTCCGGGAGACGTTGTCAGAGTTCCATCCATCGCCGACAAAAATGCTGGCGATTCCGTGGAATTTGAAGTCCTGACGGCTGGCGACGACAACGGCGTTCGCATTGGCAACCCGACGGTTGCCGGAGCCAGCGTGACGGGAACAGTAGTCAAACATGGGCGCGCACCGAAAATCATCGTCTTCAAATTCAAGCGCCGCAAACATTTCAAAAAGACCAAAGGTCATCGCCAGGGATTCACCGCAGTCAAAATCGAATCAGTGGCTTAATCCCATAGAGAAGGAGTTTTGAAACATGGCACACAAAAAAGGTGTAGGTAGTTCACGAAACGGACGCGATTCCAATGCCCAGCGATTGGGCGTCAAACGCTTCGGCGGTCAACTGGTGACCGGTGGTTCGATTTTGGTTCGCCAACGCGGAACCCGATTCAAACCAGGCACGAACGTCGGCGTCGGCAGCGATGATACGTTGTTCGCCACCATCACCGGCGTGGTCAAATTCGAAGATAAAGGCCGAAAAGGACGTTTTATCAGCGTCTATCCGACGGAGTAGTTGTCGGTAGCCAGTTTCCAACCTGATGGTCGGGATGGAAACTGGCCACTGGAAATTGGAATCTGATGCTTATTGACCGCGCGAGAATTCACGTGCGAGGCGGTAACGGCGGCAACGGATGCATGGCGTTTCGCCGCGAAAAGTTCGTGCCGCGCGGAGGCCCTTCCGGCGGCGATGGCGGCAAAGGCGGTTCGGTTTACATCGAATCCACCGAAGGGCTGAACACGCTGCTGCATTTTCGCTATAACCCTGAACACACTGCCGGACGAGGCAGGCACGGCGAGGGCAGCAAACGGCATGGCGCAAACGCCGAAGACGTAATTGTAAAAGTTCCAGTCGGCACATTAGTTACCGACGAGCTAACCGGGGAGATCGTCCACGATTTTACCCTGCCGAGTGAGCGTGTGTTGGTGGCTTCGGGTGGTCGCGGAGGACGCGGAAACGCACAATTTGCCACGCCGACCAATCGCGCGCCACGCTATCACGAAGAAGGCAGGCTGGGCGAAGAACGCTGGTTGGTTCTTGAACTCAAACTCATTGCAGATGTCGGGCTGGTGGGATTACCGAACGCTGGCAAATCAACTCTGATCTCCAGAATCTCAGCCGCGCGACCCAAGATCGCGGATTATCCGTTCACGACGCTGGAACCTAACCTGGGCGTTGTTGACTTGGGCGATTTCAAAACTTTCGTCGTCGCCGACATTCCCGGTTTGATCGAAGGCGCTCACACAGGTGCTGGCCTCGGCGACAGATTCTTACGCCACGTCGAGCGAACCAAATTGTTACTTCATTTGGTTGATGTTTCCGGCCTTTCCAAAGACCCAATTGCCGATTACGAAACCGTCACTCACGAATTGGAGGCATACAGCCGCGAAGTCGCCGCCAAGCCGAAAATCGTGGTGGCCACCAAATTCGATGCGCTCGATGACGAAGAGCGATTGAAAGAGTTTGAACAGTTTTGTCAGGCAAAAGGCTTGGAGTTTCACACCATCTCGGCGGCTTCAGGCAAAGGCTTGAAAGAGTTATTGCGGTTGGTTGAAAAACGTTTGGACGCTTTCAAACGCGAAGAGCAAGAGGTAGAGCAAGTTTCCAACTTGTCTGAATTGCCCTACGCCAAAGCCTAGTGAGGAACGATTGCGGCAGCGAATAGCAGTTTACGGCGGCACTTTCGATCCGATCCATAACGGCCATTTGCGAGTGGCCGAAGCAATCTTGAAGGCATTTGCAATGGATCGAATGCTCTTCGTTCCTGCATTTGTCCCGCCGCATAAACGCTATCAGCAGATTTCGTCACCGTTTCATCGTCTGGCGATGTTGGCGCTGGCAACCGCCGACCAGCCGCGAATGTTAGTTTCGGCAATCGAACTGGAAGCTCCGCAGCGACCGTACACGATTGAAACGCTTGGCCGGTTGCAATCTGAACTGGGCGACGTGCAGTTGTTCTTTGTGATGGGAGCGGATTCGTTCCGCGACGTGACGATGTGGCGCGAGCACGAACGATTGCTGACCGAATTCAGCGTGATTGTCGCCACGCGGCCCGGTTATGAAAGCGACAAGAACATCGCGGCGCATCTGGCTCCGCAATTGCAATCTCGCTGCGTGGATTTACGAGGCTGTCAGGCTCCGTCGCCAGAACATTTTGCCGAGCCGCACGTTTATCTAACCGATTATGTGGCGATGGATGTTTCTGCAACCGCCATTCGTGAAGCAGTCGAACAACAGCAATCAATAGAACATTTGGTTTCGCCCGCAGTCGCGGCGTACATAGAAAAATATCAGCTTTATAGAAAGTCGTAATGACAACAGTTGTAGAAGAAAAAATTGAACAATCGCAAACAGTTTTGCCTGTAGCGAAAGCTCCGGTGGATTTGTCGCCTGAAGATCAGGAAATCCTTGAACACGTCAAACTGGCTGCAAGCTCTGCTGAAGAGAAAAAGGCGCTCGACGTGCTGGTGCTTCGGCTGTCCGCCTTGACGGAGTTCACGGATTATTTCGTGATTTGCTCCGGCAACTCGACGCGGCAGACGCAAGCCATCGCCGACGAAATCACTGACCAGTTGAAAAAGCTCAAGGTGCGCCCGCTGCATGCCGAAGGGTACAACAACGGCGAATGGATTCTGATTGATTACGGAATCTTCGTCGTTCACGTTTTCACTGAACAGTCGCGCAAGTTTTACGATCTGGAACGGCTGTGGCGCGACGCTGAGCGAGTAAACATTTAACTCACAGCTCGCAGTTCGTCGAAAAATCTGTGAACTGTGAACCGTGAACTGTGAACTGCTGTGAAGCTGCATTTCGTCTGGATCGGCAAAACCAAAGACCGGCATTGCGCCGCGTTGATTGCCGAGTATCTGGATCGCATCAAACGATTCGCTTCGCACGAAGTCAGCGAATTGAAAGAACAGGGGAGCGGCGACGAAAAACGAATCATCGCCGCCGAAAGCGTCAAGCTGCTGGATGCGATTGAAAAAGACGATTTCGTGGTGTTGCTGGACGAACGTGGGCGCGCGATGAGTTCGCCGGAACTGGCTGAGTTTTTCGACAAGCGCCAACAAGCCGGAACCAAGCGGCTGGCGTTTGTCATTGGAGGCTTTGCCGGAATCAGCGACGAGCTTCGCCAGCGCGCAAATCTGCAACTTTCGTTGTCCCGAATGACACTGACTCACGAGCTGGCGAGAGTGGTTTTGACCGAACAAATTTATCGTGCGTTTACGATCCTGGCTGGCTTGCCTTATCACAAATTCTGAAGTCTAATCGCCGACTTCAAAACCGCTGATTTTTGAATTTGGAGAAGAGTGGATGGACAAAAAGAAACTAAAAACCTATCAAGATCGCCTGATTACCGAGCGCGACGCGCTGCTCGGAGTCGTCGGACGCACCGAAGATTACGGACGCGAAGCCGACATCGAAGCGACGCAAGACCCTGCGGACAAAGCGTCCAATTCGTACACAAAAGAACTGCTGTTCAGCCAGTCCACCAATGACCGGCTGATCCTGACCCAGATCGAAGAAGCTCTGGAACGCATCGAAGACGAAGAATACGGCGTCTGCACCAACTGCGGAAACGAGATTGGAGCCAAACGATTGGAAGCGTTGCCGTGGGTTCGGTATTGCATCAACTGTCAGGAACTCGCCGAAAAAGGCCAGCTCGACGAAGAAGAGTAAGCCACAAACGAAACTTTCAAACTCAAAAGCCCTGAACGATCACGCGACCGTTCGGGGCTTTTTGCTCATACTTTGCCTCCGCCACAACGAAACAGCCAGTACAAGTTAAACAAAAGGATCAAGAGCTTATCTCCCTTAATCCTTTTTTGTGTCAGCCGACGGCATCACCTTCAACAATTCGGTGGAAAGACCGGAATCACGTAGTTACTGGATGCGTTCAAAGTCAGCGCGTGAAGATTGTGACCCTGACTGAAGGCTCCTGCACTGCTCGCCGAGTTGGCGTTGAAGTTGATCGCGGCTCCAGTCATACCGATGGCTCCAGTTTGATTGAATACTTTCAGCCAACCGGTTCTCCCTGCTGGGATATATGTTTCAAACCGAGGCGTCGTCCTCGGGAAATTGTTCGACAAACTGGAACGCAACTGACAACCACCAGTCACATTGAAACTCAACGCATTTTCCGCATCGTCGTACAGAATGCCGAACAGCGTGCCCAGCGTTGAGGCTCCAACGCCCAGGTTTCCACCAAGCCGGTTGACAATCAGCATCGCGTCGTTGCCGTCGGCTCTGGAGCTGACGTTGGACAACGCCAACACCGCAGGCGCTCGGTTGTAACTCGTGCCATCAAAATTCAGCGCCGCCGTGACTGATTGGTTGTCGCAGGCAGGCAAGCCTCCGGCCAATGCCGTAAAGCTTTCCGCCGCTAGGTTCGCCACGTGTCCCGAAGCGAACTTCACATATTCGTCGCCGATCAAGTAATTAAAATTGATCGGACATCCACGCGAATTCGTTGCCACCGCCACGATGTAACCCGTCGTTCCCGGATCAAGATCGGAAAGCAAAAAACTGGTCGTCTGATTCGCAGTCAAACACACGTAACTGTCCGCAACCGAGCAACTGGCTCCATCCACAAAAAACAGGTGAACATTCGCGGGCAACAACGGATGCGTGTTGGTCAGCGAAACTCGCGTGTTTTGCGTATTCGGAGCCGACGCGCTGGAAGTGAATACGTTGTAAATCAACACCGATCCTGCCGATTGATCGCTAGCTTCGGAGCGCGTAGGGAAAGGATTGCCTGGCCCTGGCGTCGGACAATTGACCGTTCCACAGGCCGTGACAGTGGCAGGATCGCTATTGCCCACAGTCGCTACAGAAGTTGCGCAAAGCTGCGTTCCTGGCGTCACGCCGTCCGCGACCTGCGCCAGATACCTGATCGTAACGGTCTGACCGGCGTTGAGCGTCCCGCTCCACGTCACAGTCGAAGAGTTGGTCACAGTGCAAGCTCCGGCGTTAGCCGCGCAGCTTCCGGCCACAGCCAAGAGCGCGGAGTTGAGCGTCGCAGTGAAGTTCGCCGATTGCGCTGTCGCATTCGGATTGGTCAGCGTCGCCGTCACCGAGACAGCATTGCCGGAACCGGTGCAAACGAGCGGATCGTCAATTCGCGCGGTGGAAGGCGGCGGCGCAGGAACGATGGTCAACGTGTAATTGACCGTGCCGAAACAGCCATTCGCGTCAGCGGCTTTGACCGTGATCGGGAACGTCCCAGTTTGCGTTGTCGTGCCGCTCAGCACGCCGGTTGATGAATTCAGCGTGATGCCTGTCGGCAACGCTCCGGTTACGCTCCAGGTAATCGCGCCGAGGCCGCCCGACTGTGTGAACGTTTGGCTGAACGATGCTCCGGCTGTGCCAGTGTTAGTCGTGGGAGCGGTCACTGTGATAGTCGGGCAGCAAACGGCAACGCCGCTGAACACATAAGCGGAGCCTTGATCCGCGTTCGCCCCCACATCGTCAAAGTGCGCTCCGACAACAATCGTGTCACCATCCACCGCCACCCCACGGCCAAAGAGATCATTCGCTGTGCCGTCCGAGGCAGTTAGCTTTTTGACTTCGCCCCAATTGTTCACCCCGCCTTGATTGCGGCTGAAGACGTAAGCCGAGCCTTGCTCCGTGTTCGCCCCCACATCGTCAAAATACGCACCGATAACAATCGTATCGCCGTCCACCGCCACAGATATGCCGAAAAGGTCTCCCGCCACGCCGTCCGAGGCGGTCAGCTTTTTGATCTCGCCCCAGTTGTTAGCTCCGCCCTGATTGCGGCTGAAAACGTAGGCAGAGCCTTGACCTAAGTTCGCCCCCACATCGTCCACCCACGCACCGACCACGATGGTGTCGCCGTCCAGCGCTACTGCGTATCCGAAGTTGTCATATGCCGCGCCATCCGAGGCCGTCAACTTTTTAACCTCACCCCAGTTGTTGGCTCCACCCTGATTGCGGCTAAAGACATAGGCCGAACCTTGAAGGCCATTCGCTCCCACATCGTCAAAGTATGCCCCGATCACCACAGTATCGCCGTCCACAGTCAGCGCATTGCCGAAATGATCTCCCGCCGCACCGTCCGAAGCGGTCATTTTTTTGACCTCGCCCCAATTGTTGGCCCCGCCCTGATTGCGGCTAAAGACATAGGTCGAACCTTGAAAGTTGTTTGCGCCCACAGCGTCCGCACTAGCACCGACCACTACAATGTCGCCGTCCAGCGCGACGGTAACGCCGAAGAGGTCATTCGCCACGCCATCCGAAGCCATTAGCTTTTTAACCTCGCCCCAATTGTTGGCCCCGCCCTGGTTGCGACTGAAAATGTAAGCCGAGCCTTGATCACTTTTCACACCCACATCATCCTGCCACGCCCCGACTACAATTGTGTCGCCATCCACTGCCACCGCCCAGCCGAATCTGTCACTTGCTGCTCCGTCAGTGGCGGTGAGCTTGGCGACTTGGCCCCAGTTACTCTCCCCGCCCTGATTGCGGCTGAAAACGTAGGCCGAGCCTTGATCCGTATTCGCGCCGACATCGTCCCGCCACGCCCCAATCACAATCGTGTCGCCATCCACTGCCACCACGTAACCGAAGTTGTCATCCGCTGCGCCGTCCGAGGCAATTGGATGAGCCTGCTCGATGAAATTGCAATCCAGCCCGCTGAAAATATACGCCGAGCCTTGATCCGTGTTCGCTCCGACATTATCCACGAGCGCCCCAACCACGATTGTGTCTCCATCCACCGCCACCGCAGTGCCGAAGAGGTCATGTGCCGCGCCGTCGGCGGCGGTGAGGATTTTGACCTGCCCCCAGTTGTTGGCCCCGCCATGATTGCGGCTGTAGATGTAGGACGAGCCTTGATACGTGTTCGCCCCTACAGCGTCATAGTACGCCCCGACCACGATCGTGTCGCCGTCCACTGCCACCGCATATCCGAAGCTATCATCCGTCGCGCCATCGGCAGCGATCAGCATTTTGACCTGCCCCCAGTTGTTGGCCCCGCCCTGATTGCGGCTATAGACATAGGCCGAGCCTTGATTCGTGTTCGCCCCCACATCATCCACGTACGCCCCGACTACGATCGTGTCCCCGTCCACCCCCACCGCAATGCCGAAGTTGTCAAACGCCGCGCCATCGGCGGCGGTCAGCTTGGTGACCTGCCCCCAGTTATCGGCCCCGCCCTGATTGCGGCTGAAGACATAGGCCGAGCCTTGCCCGTCGTTCGCCCCCACTCTGTCCAGGTTCGCCCCGACCACGATCGTGTCGCCGTCCACCGCCACCGCCTTGCCGAAGTTGTCACCAAGCGTGCCGTCGGCGGCGGTGAGCATGTTGACCTGCCCCCAGTTGTTGGCTCCGCCATGATTGCGGCTGAAGACATAGGCCGAGCCTTGCCCGCCGTTCGCCCCCACTTTGTCGAGGTTCGCCCCGACCACGATCGTGTCTCCATCCACCATCACCGACCAGCCGAAGTTGTCAAACGCCTCGCCGTCAGCGGCGGTGAGCATGTTGACCTGCCCCCAGTTGTTAGCCCCGCCCTGATTGCGGCTGAAGACATAGGCCGAGCCTTGATTCGTGTTCGCCCCCACATCGTCCGAGTTCGTCCCGACCACGATCGTGTCTCCATCCACCGCCACCGCAACGCCGAAGGTGTCAAACGCCGCGCCGTCGGCGGCAGTGAGCATTTTGACCTGCCCCCAGTTGTTGGCCCCGCCCTGATTGCGGCTGAAAACGTAGGCCGAGCCTTGATCGCTGTTCGCCCCCACATCGTCCAATGGCGTCCCGATCACCACCGTGTCGCCATCCACCGCCACTGACCAGCCGAAGGTATCATTCGCCGCGCCATCCGCCGCAGTCAGTTTGGCCTGTTGCGTGATGGTCGGATCAATCGTCAGTGGATAGACCGCCGCTGCATCCGCCACCACCAGCCGCAATTCGTGCTCTTGCAGTTGCATCTGCGAAGACAACTCACGCCCAGTCGCATCCTGCACCAGCAGTTTGTCGTAACGCAGAGTTTCTCCGGTGAAGGTGTTATGAAAAGCGACTGCCTGGCCGTCTTCGAGCGGCTGCATTTGCCAGTCGGCTTCGACTTGCAGAGTCAAACGCAGCGGTTCGTTTGCGCGACGCTCGCCAGGAGGTTGTGCCAGCGTGAAGCCTTGTTCCAGACCATCGGCTTTGTTGATGTACCATTCTGTGATGGGAGTTTGCAGCGTTGATGATTGAATCGCCCGATTGATTTCGATTCGGTTTCCATTGGCGGTGAGCTTGCCGGGCGTGACCGAAAACTGTTGCGCGCCATAACCGACGCTGCGGAGATCTAAGTTCAACGGATGATCTTGCGCTGCGGCTGAGGCTGTTTTCAGTGAGAGGCCATCGGGTGAAAACCTGGCTTGAAAACTTTGCGCCGGGTTGTTGGCGTAAAACCGATATGACGCGCTCTCTGTGGCAGCGGCTTCGTAAACTCCATACCGCGCGGCTGCCATCGCTTCGCCAAGCGATGCGTACAGTCCCTGTTGTTTCAAATATTCGATAGCCGCTGCGCCTTGCAAATTTGGCAAAGCAGAGTGGTCAGCAGCGTGTTTCGTCGGTTGTCCTAAAAACAATGTTGTCAGCAAAACGATGAACAACGTGCAGAGCGAGCGATACTTGAATGAAGCTTGGAATGATGGCCGTGTCATGAATCCTCCTGAAATTGCCGAAGATCAAAATTGGTTTGGCGTTGAGCCGTGAACGCCGAGAATGCAGAGGGGTTAATTGACCAGAGGCTTGCCGCTGTTGATGTGCAGCGAAACCAGCCAATCAAGTTCGGTCGAAAAAGTGAGCGCAAGAATCGTTGCGCTTTGTGCCAGTGAATCAGTTGGTTGTTTTCTTTTCTGAAGGCGCTGGCGTCAACAATGAGGTGGCAATTGTGGGCACGAACACCAGCGGCGCGGAGTGTACAAACGCGAATCGGGCTTGTCTATATCTCAACAAAACTGAATCACGGGTCGAGCTTTTGCCCATCGCGGTTTGATGTGCTAATTTCCGCGCCTACTTCCAACGCCACTCACAACCAAAATCTAAAAATCAGAGAAGGGACTATGTCTAAGCTTTCAATTCGTGATCTTGAACTTGCTGGGAAGCGGGTTTTCATCCGCGTGGATTTCAATGTGCCGCTTGATGGCGACAAAGTCAGCGATGACACGCGCATCACGTCGGCAATTCCGACGATTCAATTCGCCGTGGACAAAGGCGCAAAAGTCATTCTGGCTTCGCATCTGGGACGACCCAAAGGCCAGCGCAACGCCAAATACTCACTGAAACCTGTGGCCGATCATCTGGCCAGACTGCTCGAAACCGAAGTCGCATTCGCCAACGATTGCATTGGCGAAGAAGCCGCTAAGGTCGTCAGTGGTTTGGAAAACGGCGAAATTGCCGTGCTTGAAAACCTGCGTTTTTACGCCGAAGAAGAAGCCAACGATCCGAAGTTCGCCGAACAACTGGCAGCGTTGTGCGACGTTTACGTCAACGACGCTTTCGGCACTGCTCACAGAGCGCACGCTTCGACCGAAGGCATGACAAAATTCGTCAGCCAGGCTGCGGCAGGCTTTTTGATGGAAAAAGAATTGCGCTATCTGGTCGAAACCTTGAGCGCGCCGCGTCGCCCCTTCGTCGTCATCCTGGGCGGAGCGAAAGTCAGCGACAAAATTCAGGTGATTGATAACCTGCTGAAATCCGCTGACTCTGTGTTGATCGGCGGAGCGATGGCTTACACCTTCCTGAAAGCGCAAGGTTTGGAAACAGGCAAATCGCTGGTCGAAGCCGACAAGACCGATTTGGCCAGCCAGCTTGAAGCGACCGCCAAAGCAAAAAACGTCAAACTGTTGTTGCCCACCGACCACGTTATCGCCGCGAATCCAGATGACGGAGCCAACGCCAAAAATGTCGGCGTGGACGCTACGCCAGCGGATTTGATGGGCTTGGATATTGGCGTGGCGACGCAGGCGGCTTATTCCGAAGTCATTGCTTCGGCTCAGACAATTATCTGGAACGGCCCGATGGGTATGTTTGAAAAAGCTCCGTTTGACGCGGGCACTCGCGCTGTGGCCAAAGCCGTCGCCGAAGCTTCGGAGAAAAACAACGCGACTTCGATCATCGGCGGCGGAGACAGCGTCGCGGCGATTCAGGAATCCAGCCTGGCCGACCAGATAACGCACATCTCAACCGGCGGCGGAGCTACGCTGGAATTGCTGGCGGGCGACGTGCTGCCGGGCGTTGCTGCTTTAACAGAAAAATAAACCCGTTCGCAGTTCACAGTTGGCGGTTCGCAGATTAATCGAACCGCTGGCTGCGAACTGCCAACTGTGAACCGTGAACTGAAAGATGAGAAAACCTATCATTGCTGGAAACTGGAAGATGTTTAAGTTGATTGGCGAAGCGGTCAACACTGCTCTGGCGTTGAAGCCGCTGGTTGCCAATGCCAATCATTGCGAAGTCGTCATTGCGCCCCCCTTCACGGCGATCAAATCCGTCGCCGACAAACTGGAAGGCTCGAACATTCACGTCTCGGCGCAGGATGTTTCGACTGAAGTTAAGCATGGCGCTCACACCGGAGAAGTCTGCGGCGATATGCTGAAAGACGCAGGATGTTCGCACGTCATCATCGGCCATTCGGAGCGCCGAGCGATGTATGGCGACACCAATGCCTTCGTCAATCGCAAGATTCGCGCGGCTTTGAGTTTCGGATTAACGCCGATTGTCTGCATCGGAGAAACGCTGGAAGAGCGCGATTCCGGCAACGCGGAAGCTGTTGTCGCTGCTCAACTTGAGCACAGTTTAGCTGAGTTGACAGCCTCAGACCTCGTCCGTATAGTGCTCGCCTACGAACCGGTATGGGCGATTGGCACAGGTCGCACCGCGACACCCACACAAGCCCAACAAATTCACGCTTTCATTCGTCAGTGGATTTCACAGAAGTTCGATCAAGCTTCTGCCGAAGGATTGCGGATTTTGTACGGAGGCAGCGTCAAGCCGGACAACATTGCCGACTTGATGGCCGAAGCCGACATTGACGGCGCTCTGGTGGGCGGAGCGAGTTTGGAAGCCGACAGTTTTTCCAAGATCGTCAATTACATCCGGTAAAACTCAAATTCACTTTTTGGCAGGTAAATAGTCTTGATTCTGGCGATTATTCTCAAAGCAATTTTCATCATCACCAGCATTCTTTTGATCCTGGTCATTTTGCTGCAATCTGGCAAAGGCGGTGACGTTTCTTCAGCATTTGGCGGTGCTGGCGGTCAATCAGCATTTGGTCCGCGCGGCCCGCAAAAACCGCTCGAAAAAGCGACTGCGGTTCTGGCGGGAATCTTTATGGTTGTCGCGCTGCTCTTTTCGTTGCCGGATTTGCTGCAAAGCTCTGTTGTCTCCGGTGGCCCGGTTCCGAGTTCAACACCGGCTCCGGCGGCTGCACCTTCGACAACACCAGCGGCTTCGCCTGAAGCAAGCGCCAGCCCGGCAGCTTCGCCAGCAGCAAGTGCCAGCCCGGCGGCTTCACCTGCTAAGTAACCGCGCCTAAGTTTTTTGCCGAAGTGGTGGAATTGGTAGACACGTACGTTTGAGGGGCGTATGACGCGAGTCGTGGGGGTTCGAGTCCCCCCTTCGGCATTCCCAAATTTTTGCCCCCCCCCCAAAAAAAACCTCATAAGTCCTTGTCTCTTAGCCATTGCTGCGTTGTCCCCAAATGGCCAAAAACGCCAAATGGGGCAGAACTTTCGAGATTTTTTCAACCACTTGTCCCAACATTTTTCCTGATTGAATCTGGGCTGTCCCCGACAGCGAATCCACCAGCCTCTGCGATTGGTTGGAAGTGTATTCGGATTGGATGAAAGCACATCGCCGGTCTCGAATGTGACGTTCGTCAATCTGGTGCTGGCAATGCGTTCGCGCGCCAGCGCAATCAAAGCCGCCAATTGATCTATACCAATCACGCTGCCCGTCGCGCCGACGAAAGACGCCGCCAACAAGCTGACATCTCCCGCACCGCAACCGACATCCAGCACGCGCATTCCCTCGCATTAGATCAGTTTTCGCTTTGGTGTATGGGACAATTTGGAAAATTGTCCCATATTTACAGTTCAATAGCGCCTGATAATCCAGACACGCCAATGAAAAGCGATCTAATGGCCTGGATAAAAGTCATGGATGAGGAGCAAGCCGAGAGCAAGCTGCGCGAAGCTTATAAATAGCGCCTGTCTGCCTCTTCAATCGGGTAATCGTTGGCGCTCATATCGCGGCGGCGCATCAATCCTTCGTCGTCGAATTCCCAATGCTCGTTGCCATGCGTGCGGAACCATTGCCCGGCTTCGTCGTGCCATTCGTATTCAAAGCGCACCGAGATGCGGTTGTCGGTGAACGCCCACAACTCTTTCATCAATCGGTAATCCAATTCCTTCGCCCATTTGCGGTGCAGAAATTCTTTGATCGCTTCGCGCCCGGTGAAAAACTCCGTGCGGTTGCGCCATTCGGAATCCGGCGAGTAAGCCAGCGCGACTCGTTCGGGATCGCGTGAATTCCAGGCGTCTTCGGCGGCTTGGACTTTGGCGCGTGCGGTTTCCAGCGTGAACGGCGGTTTGATCGGTGTTGGCATAATTCTCCTCATTTGGCTTTGAGCCGTTCAATTTCGGCTTCCAGTTTGGCGACGTGTTCGTAAAGCGGCGCATTCAGTTCGCGGATTTCTTCGATGGTGTAACGCGGCGTGATGTGTTGCGGACAGTTCCAGTCAAAGGCTTCGACGTGCAAGACCATCGCGCGTTCGACTTGCGCGTCGTAACTCTCGTCTTGCAATTGCGAAATCAACTCCGGGTTGTCTTTGGCTTCGATGACTTCGATGCGGGCGTAAATTTTCAAGCGTTGACGATGGGCGTAATCCATCAGGATCAACGCGGCTTTATCGTTGCGCGTCAGATTGCCGACGCTGACGTATTGCAGATTGCCGCGAAAGTCGGTGTAAGCCAGCGTCGTTGCATCCAGCGTTTTCAAAAAGCCTTTCGGCCCGCCGCGAAACTGCAGATACGGGTAGCCGGTTTCGCCAACCGTCGCCAGATAAAAGCTGTCGCGTTCGGCGATGAAATCGGCTTCGGCGAAACTGAGTTCTGTGCCGCGCGCCATTGCTTCCATCCGCGCATAAGATTTCCGCGAACCGTATTTTTCCTGCTGCGCCTTGACGCTTTCGGTGAAGGCGATTTCCGCAAAATTCCGGGCCATAACTTTTCTCTTCAGCACGAAAATGCGCGCGTGGAAGCGGAAACTTCCACGCGCCAGGTTTGTGATTACGGCGCTAAAACGTCAACACGCTGTAACCTTCCGCCGTCAGCCGCGCCAGACTCGGCAGGCCAGAGGTGTGCGGGACGGCGTTGTCTTTGACCAAATCCAGCCCGCAGGCGGCGACGCCTTCCTGCGCGCCGAAGACATCCGCGCATCCGCACGAAGCGCCCGCGACGTTGTCTTTCACGGCGGTGAACAACTCATGGGTCGGATGATCTTTTTTGACCAGTTCGCCCGCCCAACGAGTGCCCGCGCCCTGAAACAAAACTGTGACTTCGTCGCCGCGTTGTTTGAAGTCGTAGGCCGCCGCCAGCGCATTGAACAACCGTCCCAACGCTTCTTCGGAACCGGTTTTCGGATCGGACAGAATGATGATTGCTGCTTTCATTGCTTCGCTCCTTCTTGCCGCAAATTACGCGGTCGCTAAATTGACTTTCGGGAAATCCACGACGGTTTGCGCGACGTGGTTGAAATAGTTGGTGAAGATGTTCAGCGCGACGTTTGCGATGATTTCCGTGATTTCGCCGTCGTTGTATCCGGCGGCGCGCACGGCCTGCACTTCGCTGTCGAGCATTTCGCCGCGTTTGACGACCAGTTGATGCGCGAACTTCAGAGCCGCATCAATTTTCGGATCGCTGGAACCGGCGTGACGGCTGGCGGCGAGTTCGTTTTCGTCAAGACCGACCATCTTGCCGATGGCCGTGTGGGCTGACAGACAGTATTCGCAAGCATTGGCGTCAGCCACCGTCAGCGCGATTTGTTCGCGCAGTTTGGCGTTGAGCGATCCGCCGCCGAGCGCGCCGCTGAAATTCAAATAACCTTCCAACGCTGCGGGCGAGTTGGCGAAGGTTCGCATCAGGTTCGGCACCTTTCCGATTTTGGCTTTCACGCTGTCGAGCAATTCTTTGGCTTTGCCGGTCGCTTCTTTCGGGTCAATCGCATTCAGTCTTGGCATTTTCGTTTCTCCTGTTGATTCGTTTGTTACGGCAATTGCTTCGTCAACCTGTTGGCGCTTTGCCTTGCTGTCGAATCGTTTGCCTTGCGGTTGGCTTAATGGCATTCGCCGTGCCGTTGACTGGAAACGGACTCATCCGACTGTAAGCAAAAGAGTTGTCAGGTTTTTCGGGCTTCTCGCCTGGCAACGAAATCTCGTTACACAACGAAATCCGGCGTCCCCGATCACGAAAGTTCGTGTAAAGTGAAGTTATTAAACTCGAATCCACACAAGCCGAAGCCTCAAGTCAAAGTTTTGCGGCGGTTCAAACTTCAACCGCCGCGTTTCTGACTCAAGCCGAATGGGAAAAGCGCGAACGCGAAAATCTGATGGCTGTGTTGGAGGCCGCCAACTAGAAAATTTATGGCGTGGGCAGAGCCGCCGAGTTATTGGGAGGTCGTTGTTTTCTCGCAGGTGAAAGCCGACGCGCGTGCCTTCCCAATCCGCATCGGCGATCGTAATTTTCCATTCGAGTTCCTGATTCGCCACGCGGCGCAGGCAAGGGCGAATTATTGTTGTAGTTGAGTGACCTTTACAACGTAGTTTCTATTTTGTGTTGCTGCGGCAAAACCTTTGCTCAATTTATGGCGAAGACTATAATGCGCGCGTCATTTCACCTTTGTTGTATTTATTTCTCTTACCCAAACAACGAACGACAGACTGACCGTACACACAGGAGAAGGTTTCTTTCCTTTGGCTAGCTGAAAAGTAAACAGCTCGGAGAGTTTCGGAAAGACGAGTTCTTCAACATCCGCTTTCATCCCGAAGGCGAGCCAGAATTTCGGTCTCTGCCACTCTTTTCGACTCTCCGTAACCAGTACAAAACCCAAATCAACGAAGGAGAAACCATGCGATTTACCGCCAGTAGATTTCTTTCCGTGCTGTTCCTGTTTTTCGCTTTGACCGCTGTGTCATTAGCGCAAGTGCCAACCGGAAGCGTTCGTGGCCAGATCAAAGATCAGGCTGAGGCTCTGGTATCAGGAGCGAAAGTCACCGTTTCCAGCAAAGCCACCGGAGCCGAACGAACGGCCACCACCAAAGCCGATGGCGAATATCTGATTACCAATCTGCAACCCGGCGATTACGAAATCAAAATTGCCGCGCAAGGCTTCAAAACCGCGCTGGCTCCGGTCGTCGTTCAGGTCGGCGAAAGCGTGACGGTCGAATTCAAACTCGAAGTCGGCGCGGCCAACGAAACCGTCGTCATCACCAGTGAAACTCCGGCGATCAACGCTTCGGACTTCAAAATTGACGGCGTGGTCAACCGCAAACAGATTGACAACCTGCCGCTGAACGGACGCAATTTCCTGCAACTGGCGATGCTGGAACCCGGCGTCGCGGTTGACGCCGTAGACAATCCCGGAACCAGTCCAAACAACTTTTTCCGCGTTTCCATCGCCGGAGCCAGCCAGGCGTTGACGCGAATTTCTGTGGACGGAGCCACAGTCAACGACCGCGTAACCGGCGGAACTTCGCAAAACTTCTCTCAGGAATCGGTGCAGGAGTTTCAGATTTCCAGCTTCAATTTCGACATCACCACCAGCACGACGGGCGTCGGTTCGGTGAACGTCGTTTCCCGCAGCGGCTCGAACGAATTTCATGGCAGCGGTTTCATTTATTACCGCGACAATCACATGGCTGCCGATCCTCGCATGCGCCGAATTGGCCAAACTCCGGCGTTTCAGCGGCGGCAAATGGGCGGTTCGATTGGCGGGCCGATCAAAAAAGACAAGCTGTTTTTCTTTTTCAACTACGAGTACCAGAACCAGGACGGCATCAACCCAATCACGAACAACAATCCGATCTTTTCGCAATTTGACACTGCGCCGGGCAATCCGCTGAACTTCAAACAGGCCAATCTGAAGCTCGATTACAGGTTCAACGACAAACACACGGCTTTTCTACGCATAAGCTCTGACAACAACAACAACTTCAATTCGTCGAACGGAAATTTTCTACCCTCGAACTGGGTGGCAACCAAAAATGCCTCGCAACAATTCCTGATAGGCATCACTTCTGTCCTGAGCAACCGGCTGACCAACGACGCTCGCGCCTCGTACGGGTTTTACAGCGGGCGGTTGAACATTCCGACCACCAATGAATGCAAAGATGCAATCGGCTGCATCGGTTTGGGCGGGCCGCGTATTGACACGACAGCCAGCAGCTTCGCCATTGGCAACAATCTAAACACTCCGCAAAACCGAGTGCTACGAACGTATCAGTTCACCGATACCGTCAACTGGCGTCCGGGCAATCACTCGGTTCGATTCGGCGGTGAGTGGGAACATTTTTACGGGCAAGGCCATTGGGCGTATCTGGAACCGGCTTTCATCACGGTTTACGACCCGGTGACGATCTTTCAGTTGATGGCCGTCACCGGCGGAGCCAATTCGCCATTCGCGCCGATTTACAATTCGTTGCCGAACAGCCTGAAGCTGAATGCAACCGGCACGGCTCCGCTCAATCCAGGGACTCGACCAACGTACAACGAAATCCTGCAACTGCCCCTGGCGGGTTTTGCCACTGGCGTAGGTGATCCGGGTCAGCCCCAAGCATTCAATTTCGGCACAGCCGCGCACAACAATCGCTATCGTTTGTTCATTGGCGACCAATGGCGCATCGTACCGCGTTTCTCGCTGACCGCCGGTTTGTCTTACGTGTATGAAGACAAGCTGATGAACCACGATTTTGATCGTCCGCAGATTCTGAAAGCCCTGATCGGCGATCTGAGCAATCCTCGCAAAGACAAAAACAACTTCGATCCTTCGCTGGGCTTTGCCTGGGACGTAACCGGCAACCAGAAAACAGTCATTCGCGGCGGCGGCGGCCTCTTCCACGATTCCAACCTGTTCTGGACTCGCCTGGTCGAACGCGCTTACACAGGCCCGGCTGGCAATGGGCGGTACATCATTCCAGGCCAGTTTTTCAATGTGCCCGGAGTCGGCCCATTGCTGTTTGATCGCGGCCCGACAAACTTCCGCGCTGCCAACCTGACGGCGATTTTGCCGCAACTGCGCGCCGGAATTCAGCAGGTCATCGGCAACGGCAAAGACCTTTCAGTTCGCGGCATCGAAGTTTTCAAAACTTCTGGCGACCGCGGATTCGGCGGGATTTATTCGCCGGACACCGTGACGCCTTATTCAATGAACGCAACCATCGGCGTCCAGCGCGAACTGAAACAGAACTTGATCATCCAGACCGATTTCGTGCTTCGCCGTTCGATCAAATTCGGCGGATTGCACGACACATTCATTTACGACCGCAACCGATTCAACAGTCTGGCCGGGCCGGTGTTGCCTCGCTGTGCGGCAGCGGATGCTTTCAATCCACGAGCGATTTGTTCAAACGGCCCGATCAACATTTCGCACAGCGGAGCGCGGTATCGTTACACCGGGTTGCACGTCAAACTGGATAAACGATTTTCGAATCGTTACCTGTTTGTCGCATCTTATGCCTTGTCCAAGTTTGTCGGCCACAACGGCATCATCAATCTGGACAACCTGTACGAAGCCGACGACTATCAAGGCTCCGACAGAACTCACCGCTTCACGTTCAGCGGTTTGATGGAAACGCCGAAATACGGCGGCGACAGCGGTTTGATGAAAGCCCTGTTGAACACCTGGACGGTTGGAATGATTTCCCAGTTTGTCAGCAAACCACCGCTGACGGTTTCGGTGGGCGGCGTGGATTTTGACGGCGACGGCATCAACACCGTGATTTTGCCCGGAGCCAAATTCCGCTCCTTCGGTCGCAACGTAGACAAAGCCCAGTTGCAGCAGTTGGTTGACCAGTTCAATACGAACTTTGCCGGTAAAACCACAGTGCGAAACCAAACCATTCCGCGCATTGTCTTGCCGTCTGTGTTCGACAACGGCGACACGTTCATTTCGACCGACATGCGGCTGGCTCGCGTGTTCAGCCTGGCTGAAGACGTGAAGCTTCACTTCATTGGCGAAGTTTTCAATCTCTTCAATGTCTCGAATCTGGTCGGTTACGGCGGAACGCTGAACAGCCCGAATTACGGACAACCGTCGAATCGCGCTGGCGGTGTGTTTGGAACCGGCGGCCCGCGAGCGTTCCAGGTTGCATTCCGACTGACGTTCTAAAATTTTCGGATTGAAGGCCCAAATGAAAGGCAGGGCAACTTCCAATTAGCGTTGATGCTTCTCGGATTGCCCTGCCTTTGCTTTTCAACATTTTCATTTTCTCAGCCTTCGGCAACGACTTGAAGCCGGAATTCCTGCTCATCGTCGCTGGATTCGTAAACATTATCCGTAGCTCGTTTTAGCCCACAGTTAGTGACAATCACAACCACATGGTCTATCTCGACATTTCTCGGCAAATCAATTTTTCCAGTTAGTCGCATCTTGTCATTGGCCGACGATAGTGGTATTGGGACAAGACGCTTTGCCAAAGCGTTTTTCCCATCCCGCGCCATCACCGCCACTTCCGCCTTGAGCGGAGAGTTGCCTTCTTTCGACGCTTCCAACCTCAACGTCAGAGACTTTACTCCCGGCGTAACGCTATACCGAAAATAACGGCACGCGAGATGATCCAAATTGCTCTCAGCTTCGGCTGACGGGCTGCCCGGCTGCAATTCAAAATTCTCCGTGCTGGCGCGTTCTCCAAACCGATCAAAAACTTCAGGAGCATAAAGGAGACTTTTCGGATCGCGCAAAAAATAAGCGTCTCGGCAATAATCGGAAAAGACATCCGCTTGCCCATTTTCCTTCGACACGAATTTCAATCCATCTTGCAACAACCGGTTCATCGCTTCAACCGGAGTTTCTTCGCGCGTAGATTTCGTCCAAACTTCATTGACGAATTGCTCTCCAAACCGCGCGGCCAGATAACGCACAATCTGACTGGCTTGATACTCAGCCACGCTGCTATCCAAAGAGATTTCAGGAAAAACAACCCAATTAGGTAAAAAGCGCCTGTAGTCAAGGTTGTTTTTAAATACTTGGCCTTCTGAATAAACAGCCAGCCCCTCATCAAACCAAGCCCATCGCGCGCTGAAAAAATCTGTCAATGGGTGTTCGGTAAAATTGAATACATGGCAAACTTCATGTGCTATTTCAGCCTTAATTCGTTGCCAGCTACTCTTGATGGTCGCTTCATTGTTGAAGCTAGGTAAGACAATAGACGGAAATTCCCAATCCTGTGCAAACATTACCGGATCAGATATGCCGCCTAAAATCGAAACAGCGATCTTTCCTGTACCATCACAAATTGGATGCTCCCGCCCCCAATGGCGATGGATTTTTCTATATGCTGTCTCCAAAGCATTCGCATACATTTTCACGACTTTCAAAGATAAAAGGCCATGCATGCCCAACCCTTTGCCGCTTTGAGGATTCCGCAGTCCATAGCGAATCAGAAAATTCTTTGTTTCCCAACAAAGATTGGGAAGCGCCTCAGCAAATTTGTTGTTTCCACGCATCGCACGGTTACCTCCTTCACAACAAGCTGATCTTTACCGGTTTGCTAGCCTTATTAACTTCAAAAATCCCTTCTATTCTATTTTTCAACGGTTCATCAAGATCATCCCAATGCGCCACAATTTGCCTGCACAATTCAGCCAACTCCTGTGTCATACAACTTTGCCCGCGACTGCGTCCTGGGGTTAAAAGAAGACTGGGCGCTCGCGTTTGGGCTTCCCTGCCGAACATCAGATCAAGTTGTTCCTCAATTGGCCTTTCATAAAGAAACTTTTTCAGTTTGCCCAAAAGCTTCTCAGTGTAATCACTATCCAATTTAGATAACGCAAAGTCGTAACGATTTGCGCGTTCGGTATGGTATTCCTTGATATGCGCTTTAACCTTTTCATCGTTTGGATTACTGGTGATGTGCGCGATCAAAGGCGGCGGCGTGCTTCGCATCGCTTGCAGGCAAGCAGTTGCGTCAACCTTTGTCGAATCACCTAGATGTTCTGGCGGTAACCTAAAATCCAGAATCGCCACGTGATAAGGTTTGCGTGCGTTGTTAATAAACTCCTTTGCTTCAGTCACCGTCGAAGCAGTGTCAATTTGCGGCTCGCCTTCATCAGGCAGTGGTGACGTAAAGTTCAACTTCAGCAAGTCGCGAAGCACTTTGGACGTTTGCGTGTCATCTTCAACTATCAAAAATCTAGGCATAGGCTTTCTCCTTTGCTATTGCGACAACTTCAATTCGATTGGTTGTCTCGATTGTCATTTGCAGCATTACGCGGCAGGGTTATCAGAAACTCAGCGCCAGTGTCTGACGATCCGACTTCGATATTTCCGTTGTGTGCAGTGATTACCCGCTTAACAAACCCCATCCCCAAGCCTGAACTGGCGCGTTCGGCAGATGGGCGATGGCTGAAGAAGTCTTCAAAGATGTGAGGGCGCACTTCTTCGGCGATTCCAGGCCCGTTGTCCCGATAAATGATCCGAACAGTTCCGTCCGCCTGATCAGCGTGGCGAATGCGAATTTCGATTTTCAGCCGTTCGGGGTCTTCGTGTATGGCTTTGGAATTTTCGATCAACTCGGCAAAGGCGATTTCCAGCAAATGCGTGTCCATATTCATCGGCACTAACTCTATTTCACTTACAACTGAATACCCTTGTTGCAAATGCGATTTGAGCAATCGCTCAAGATATTCCTTCAATTCAGTTTGCTCGCATTTGAGATTGCGAATCGGCGACAACCGCTCTTTGGCGCGCCGGACGATGGCCTGAGTTTGATCCAGCGCATGCTTGAAATCGTCGTTGACTTCCTTCAATTCCGGCAGCCGCTTTTCATAATAACGGTAAAGGCTCAGATAGCCGGGCAAAGCAGCAAATTTGGTAGCAATGTTATGAGCCATATCTCCCATCACCTTTTCTGCCGTCTGTTTCTCCACCAACAAATCGCGGTTATTTTGCTCTCTCGTCCTTTTCGCAAATTCATCAAGCAAGACGCTATCTAAATTGAAAAGAACTTTTAGCAATTCGAAACTCTCAGGTCGCAAGTACTCGCTGCAGGGAATGATCAGCTTGCCGAGGGGGCGATCCTCCGCTAACAGAGGTAAGTCAATCCATATATCTCCTGATTTTTTCCCTAAGCCCCCTTGCTGCTCTTCACGCTCATTTGTCACAAAGTATTCCAACCCCTGAGGAGTTTTCCCTATTTGCCCCTCTTGTCCATCCGGCTTGAAACAAAAAACTAAAGGCTCTCTCAAAACAATGCTTTTCCAAGTGTGGCTAGTAGCCATTTCTCCAAAAGGGCTCTTAAAGTAATGTTGATTGAAAAGTGAAGCTTTAGCCAGGTCCGTAGCCCCATACCATTTTTGGCTTACTAGATGGCCAGATATCGGTTCCACGACATACAACCGGCTTTCCGGATACCCAAGCTGCCCAACAGCCTCTTGCATGGCTTCCAGAGCTTCACCTGTGTTTTTCCTAGAAGCAATAGTCAGGAATGATTTAAAGACACGGTAGAAATCAGTCAGTTCCTGTAAATACAGAAAAGCTCCGACTGTTTTATCACGCCAATCTGTAAGACGATTAGACAGAATGGATCGTGTGTCTACTTGCCCATCCCAAGTGCCAATGTGTTTGAAAAATCGCTGGCCTTCTAGTGCCTGTTCCGCCGCCTTCCTAATTGCAGGTTGAACATCCGCCAATGGAATCTGAGATTCGCCCTGGTCATACCAACGATTCTTGACTCCAATCAAATCCGCTGCGGCCTTATTGGCATAACGAAACCCCTTGCGAACACCGACGACAGCAACTGGATCTGGTATTTGATCCAATGTGCTTTGCAGTAGATTGATACGTTCTGCCTGTTCAATTGCCGTACCCAGAAGCCTGCCAAATGTCAAAATATCTTCAATGTCCTCTTTCGACGGCTCCAATTGATCAATTCTTTCCAGATGAATTGTGCCAATGGCTTTGCCCGCGTGATTCAAAATCGGAATAATTGCCACCCCCTTCATTTTTCCTTTTTCCACTGCGGCTTTATGTGTTCGAGTTTCTTTACCAGCATCAGCCGTGCTGAATGGAATTCCCGTGGCAATAACATAGGATTGGACATCACTGTTAATGTCGTCGAGCGGATAATCGGTCATCTTGGCGATGTCCACTCCAGGCCAGTCGTTAGAGTGGTCAAACACCCCCTGAATTCGCTCACGTTTAGGATCAACCAAACAGAAAAGAACCCGTTTATATCCCAAGCTCAACAGTCCGCCCGCCGCGCGTCTGAGCACGCCGTCAACATCCGTCACCTGACTACCCATTGCTTTGAAAATGGAATTGAGCAAATCCATTTGCATGTCTCGGTTTGTCAATCGGCGCTCAGCCTTTTGCACTTTCGCAGCATGGTTGTGAGCTTCAATGAATTGCTGCAACAGGGATTTCAGTAGCCTCCGCCTTTCCGGGGATAACGTGACTCCATTATTCAGGTCGCTAACCACCACCGCACAGGCGTAATCCGTACTGACCGATTCAAGTTTGGCGGCAACCACAGTGTCGTGCCAGTCAGCAGGAATGCAAAAGAATTCATCCTTTGTTTCATCCGGATTGCCCAATATCCTTTCAATCTGGCTTGCTAAAGCTTCTGAAGGAGTATCTGTCGAACCATTCAATTGTCGGAACTGCCAACCATTTTCCTTTTCATAGCGCCAGAAAGTGACTTCACCGAACCCAAGTAAATTACGGCAGCCACGCGCAAAAAGACTTCTCACTTCATCTACGGTTCGCACCGAAAATAATGCCCGCCCCAATGCACTGATATTCTTTCCTGTTTCAGTGCGATCATCTGCCGACAATGGTCGTCGCCTTTGCTCCGCAAGAAGCTGCTCATAGCAATCGAATGCGTCTTCCCATAGCCCGTTCCGACCATACAGGTCTCCCCAATGCAGATCGGTGTAATGAGACCGAGCGTAATTTTCCATCATCTCCGAAGCGAATTTCAGATAACCGCAGTCGCGCACTGCTATTCCTGCCCATTCAAGCTGAGTAGGTTTATGGCCTTCTTCAACTTTGACTTGGCCTTCGCTGATAAGCTGGCGAAGCGACGGCCAACAATCCGGGTACATGGCAACAATCCGGGTGGCGTGCCTGCATAACTGAGTCCAATAATTGCCGGGAATATTTTTTGAGCTTGGCATCCGCTCAAAGTCTTTCATTGTCAGAGGCCTTGCAGTGATCACATCGCTGGCGCGAGAGGCTATTTCGATAACTTCGACGATCAATGGCCTAACCAGATAAGTGCTACCACCTGTGCGTCGCCAAAAATGAGACTGAATTTCTTCGGGCTTATCCAAAGTGATGCTCAAGGCTTTGTTGTACTGATTCAGAAAAACACGAAAATCCTCCTCCGTGTGCCCTTGCAGAAAGAAGTTTTCACTACAGTTGAAATACGAATTGGGGCCGTGAACCAATTCAACAAAATCAGATTCGCCAGAAAGCACTACAGCCAAACGTTCCTTCTGAACCAGGCTTCTGAAGTGCTCCAACAATTGGCGAGTCAAGTTATGAGCAATAGCGTCAATGTTTGAAATAAGCAGGATGACTCTTTTGCCAGTGACTTTGGAATGAACTTCAATCGCTTCAAATGGATCATCAACATGGCCTGGGACTTCGATGCCTGCATTTCTTATTTCTTGCAACAGTTTTTTCTTTAACTCTTGCTCAATCAGCAAAGGTGTCTCACCAAGCAGTTTCAAGCGAACGATATCGGTCTGGCCAAGTTCTTCTAAACGTTCCCTCACACGCTTCATAACATGGCGCTTTCCTCCATAACGTGGAGCAAATAGAGTGATGCTCTGGCCTTTCATTACCAAATTGGCCAATTCTTCGATCAATTGCTGACTAACTTGCGTGTATCTCATTTGAACTCCTTGATCGCTTAAAACGGCAAATGAGCGTTCTTAGGCTGGTTATCCAAAAAACGCATCTTCCTGGCGTAATGAACCAGAGATTGATTGGCAATGTAGTAAGCGTCTTCGTGCCACATCAAGACGTTGCTGATTACCAGGTCATTACAGATTTCCAGTGTTTGGGCGTTGTTCAAGTTGATGCCACGCTGCCTGCCGATTTCCTGCACACCAGGCAAAGTAAAATGCCGCCTGCCATCAGTCAATAAATGTTCAGCCATAATCCTTGTCGTCGCATCGCTTAACTTTTCAAGCTGTTCGGCAAAAAGTTGAACCGTCTCAAAAGCGCTTCTAACTTTATCAACCAATTCCGGCACGATGACTTTAGCCCCTGACGCAAGCGCCAAATTGACTAATCGCGTTCCGTAGAACTGCAATAAATGAGGTAATCGCCCTGTCCAATGAAATACTTGCTGAAGCAGTTTCTCCTGGTTGATGATATCAAACCCCAAGTCTTCCATAGGCTCCAAAATCAATTTGCCTGCTGCCCCCTCATCCAATGGCAATAATCGAATCATTTCAACACGTTTGTTTAACGGCGAATTTTCCGTCATCAAAATCCTCAACAACATGGCGCGTCCACACATAACAAAGCGACAAATCCCGCGGCGCGCTGACATTGTCAGAATGTCAAAGGCCTGCAGATGACAAACTCTATCTACTTCATCCAAAAACATCTCCACTGGCCCGCCAAGTTTGTTGGCCTGAAACCGCAGAAAAAAGGCTAGGTCATGAACAGTCATCTCGCTGCTTCGTTTAGATGGGTCAATTTCCTTGGCCAGAAAACGCGCCACTCCATCAGAGGTCTGTTCGATGCAATCAAAGAAATCAATATGAAATTTGCGAGTCGCCCGCGAGTCGTTCTCTCTAAGCAAACGCCGGTGGAATTCCAATGCGAGTGAAGTCTTGCCTAAACGCCCGGCTCCAACAATGGCAAAGCTATTGGAAGGTTCATTGATTAACCGATCTAATTCGTTTTCCCGTCCAAAAAACATGTTCTCTTTAACCGGCATTGTGATGTTGTAAGGCAATAACTGGTGGGGCGAGTACTGCTCTCGGAGAAGGTATTTCAGGCGAGAAAGTGGTTCGCAGGATTGCAGGACACTGAGGATTTGTTCTGGACGCAAGCGCAGGCAACGAACCTGGGGCAAGGCTGCAACGGCTTGTTCATAGGCATCGTCTGAACAAGCCAAAACAAAGACCAGTCGGTCTGTAGAGTTGGTTTTGTACCAAAAGTTTTTTACTAACACTCCGATGTTATTAGCGTTTTCGCCAGAGCCACCAATTGCCAGACAGGCAACGTTTTCAGCGCCGTGCAACCGCAACCCATTCAAGTGCAAATTGAAGCGAAGCGCATTCTGTTCAGGCGCTTCGATTTTGCCGCTGCTGCGAAGACAAAATTGCCACCGAGCGGCAAACTCGGTGGCGATCCCTGCTTGTTCCGGCGGCCAACCTTTTGCCAAAAGTTGCAAGAGTTCCGTGTTGTTTATGCCTTTGATACTCATTCAAGGTTCTCCGCGAGTTTGTCACTGGTGATAGCTTGATCTCACAGCAGCGTAAATTTTTTTCAAATCGGCATAGCGGCTTTCGTCATAACCGGATTCGATCTCTTGCAAAATCGTTTCATAAGTTTGCGGGTCACTGGCTTGGCTATTTCTGCGCGCGCGCACTGGCGCAAACACGGTCATGTCATTCGGCTCTAATCCAGCGGCATCAAGCCGAATCTGAAACAGAGCCTCCACTTCGTTCAGGCCGATATTTTTCAGGAGCAACGCCCAGTTTGAAGCGGATTCGGCAGTCACTCGCGCCGCACCGGAAATGCCGGAAAGTTGCATCACCGAATCAAGCGACACACCCGCCATCTGCGTCAGCTTTTGCAGAAAATCCTGCAACGGTTGCCAAAAAGGTCGTTTCGGAAGTTTGGCGTATTCAGCTTGAAGCTTCAGCAGGTTTAAGGCGTGCCTGCCCGCTTGCTGGTAACGTTCAACTTCACCTGCTTCATGCATTACGGTTTCAAACCAAATAGGCAAAGCATCTTCTTCAGATGTTTGCGAGGTCTGTTGTTGTTTGCTTTCCATAAAGTCTTTGTTTTCCTCCGTTAGTTTCTGCGGCCATTTCTTTAGCCAGCAACTTGCCGATTCTTTCGTGTTCGGTAATTCGAGCATCCTGGCTTAATATCTTTTTCAGGTGCTCTATTGCTCGCTTGAAGTAAACGCGCGACTTGCCTTCTGGCCAACCAAACTGCCTGTCAATCTCGGCCTTGTTGATATTGTTTTCAAAAAAGTAGCAACGAACGATCTGTTGTTGCTCGTTAGACAATTGTTTCATTGCATCACGCACTGCCTGCCAAGCTTCTTGTCTGGCGGCGTCTCCCTCTTCTTCCGTATCTTCATCGGTGTGTTCGTCAGCCGGTTCCACTGTCAATTCACTGAGCGGTTGCAATCGCAATCGCTCGCGCCGCTTGCGATCAATGAAAGCGTTTTTTGCAGCGCGATAAACCCAGGATCGGAAGTTCCCGGCCTGGTATTGATGAATCTTAAGAGCAATATCAGTCACCTGTTCGCAGGCCAAATCTTCTGCCACAGACACTGACATTTCAGGATCAAGTCTCAAAAAGCGACTCTTGAGTCTCGGCCCAAAGTACCTTGAAAATTCATCAAACGCTTCCGGCTCCAGCAGCCGAAGGCGTTGCGCCAAATCTTCCATTTGCTGCGAAACATCTCTCGATTGATCTCTGCCCAGTGTGTCTTTCATCGCTCATACGTCTCCTTTTAAGCTTTCGCTGCCTGCCGGGTGACGCAACTGTAACGCCATCCTCGGCATTGGTATAGCTCATAGCATCTTCCGCCTCTTCCGGGATTTTGGACACTGAGCGGTCAGGCAAACCAGTCCGAGGAATTGAGCGGCGCAAACGCTTGCCAAACAAAAGAACTCCAGCCACAGGCCGATGAGTCGCCGCCAAAGATTGTGAACTGGTGTGTTCCCTGACAAATGACTTTTCAAAAGACAAAAAGCAACTACGAGTTTGTTGATAGGTGATTGGTCTGTCATAAGAACTGCCCCCAATCTGCCCGTAATACTGTATTTGCATGATCTTTCTCCTTTTTTGCTGTTCTCCATCTAAAAATGTCTCAGGCCTATTTGCCTTCACCTGCTGAAACGCTGAACCGTAACACTTTTATGGCTCACCGCCATTTGTGAGCCTGATAAAACTGCGTTAGAGTGCCGATCAAATCGAACAATATCCGACTCGCAATCGCCAAGTCCTTTCGCTTCCAAGCGGCAAAGGTTGTGGCCCAAAACCGAACCAACAAATGGAGAAAATATGATTCGCCAATCTTTCGCTATTTCTGTCATAGCCTTAAGCGTTTTCGCGCTGACTCAGACCGCTTTTGCACAGACCAACCCCAAACCAACTGCTCGAAAACCGCCTGCGGCCAAACCGTCCAAACCGCAACGCATCATTTACAAACCCGACGGGCTGCCCAAACCGTTTGCGACTGACTCAGTTCGCAATCCGCCAAGAGTGGTCGCGCAACCCAGCGGCGCGAAGCTTGAATTACCCGCCGGATTCAATGTCGAAGTCTTCGCTGAATATCGCAACGACGCTTTTGTGGCTTTGCACGGTTCGTGGAATCGCAAAAACCGCACCGGTTACAAAGTCATCAGCATCCCGTTCAAAAACGGCAAACCCGAAGGCGGTTACGAAAACTTCCTGACCGGTTGGGTTCCAGACGAAGCCGGGCCGGAAGTCTGGGTACGCCCTGTCGGCGTGACTATGATTAAAGACGGTTCGCTGTTGGTGGTGGATGACGGCGGTAAAAAGATTTGGCGCGTGACTTACGGCAAGAAGTAAGCGGCAAAATCAAAAGCTTGCCATGCTCTTTGAAGTGAGCGGATAATCGCCGCTCACTTCAAAGCAAGGAGTCAATCAAATGAGAAAGCATTCAAGCAGTCTGAAAAAGAAAGCGGCCAAGACCACAACCTTACGCGCTCCAAAGCTGAGCAAGAAAGAGCTTGCTCGCCGACAAGCCTTGAAAGAATGGTATTTCGCGTTGGATGAAGACGCGCAGATCAGCGAAATCGAGAATCTTTCGTTGGAGGATTTGGTCATTCTGGCCGCAGCTAAAACTTATGAAGATCACCAAATGGGGAGGCTGCTGACTTGAAAAATTCCTCAGTTGTGTTTGATACCTCAGTCTTGATCAGTTACCCCAACATCTTTGAACCAGGCTGGTTTTCGTCAGTCGTTCTTCAAGAGCTTCTTGTTGGCGCTTCTGGGAAATCTGACCTGCAAAAGTGGGAAGCCATCGCCAAAAAATACGAACGAGAAAATCGCCTGCTGACTCCGAACGCCGAAGCCTGGCGAATGGCTGGACGGATTTTGAACAACATCCTGAACGACGCCAGTCGCGCGCAACCCGGTCGCCGTCGCCCCAAGCTGAGCAACGAAAAGAAACAAAGCATTATTCGAGACGTGCTGATTGCCGTTTCCGCTAAACAATCCGGCGCAGTTGTGATTTCCGACAACGAAGATTTTCCGCTGATTTCCAATTACTACGAATTCCGCTGGGTCGAAGCCAGCGCCTTCTTTGCATAACCAAACCTCTCAAGACTTTTCCAATGACCCGCATCACCAAACAATTCAACAAACTGAAAACTGAAAATCGCAAAGGCTTTATCCCGTACATTACGGCGGGCGATCCTGATCTGGCGACGACTGAAAGTTTAATTCTGGCTCTGGCCGAAGCGGGCGCGGACGTGATCGAACTCGGAGTTCCCTTCTCTGACCCGATGGCTGACGGCCCTGTAATTCAACGAGCCTCAGAACGCGCCCTGAACAATTTGGCTAATCCGGTCGGTGTCGCAGAAGTTCTGACGCTGATCGAACGCATTCGCAAAAGTTGTGAAGTGCCAATTGTGTTGTTCACTTACTTCAATCCGCTGATGCAATTCGCCAAACAGGACGCTGGCAAAAAACTGAAAGCCGCTGGCGTGGACGGCGTGTTGATTACCGACATGATTCCCGAAGAAGCCGAAAGCTTCGTCGCCGAAATGCGAGCGGCAGACGTGGACACGATCTTTCTGGTTGCGCCGACTTCAACCGACGAACGCATCAAACTGATTTGCGGACAGACCACAGGCTTTGTTTACGTCGTCGCTCGCACCGGAGTGACCGGCGTGCGCGAAAGCATTTCGCTGACGGTTGGCGGTTTGGTTGAACGAGTCAAACAACATACTTCGTTGCCAGTTGCCGTAGGTTTCGGTATCTCGACGCCCGAACAAGTCCGCGAAGTTTGCGGCTACGCCGATGCAGCAGTCGTTGGCAGTCGGTTGGTGCTGGAAATTGAACACAACCTGAATTCGCCCGACTTGGTGGAACGAGTGAAGCGCCTGGCGAAGGAGTTACAAGGATGAGCAGCGAAACTCAGGATCAAGCGAAGAAAGAAATGGGCGAGTGGCGTCAGCGCATTGACGACATTGACCTGCAATTGGTGAAGCTGTTCAACGAACGAACGCAGTGCGCGATTGAAATCGGCTACATCAAAAAACGCATCGGCCTGGAAATCTATTCGCCTTCACGCGAAGCCCAGGTCATCGCCAACGTCACCAACGCCAACACAGGCCCGCTGGACGCCGAAGCAATTCGCCGATTGTTCGAGCGCGTGATTGACGAAGCTCGGCGCATTGAACGGATTCACGCAAGCCAGGAAGAAGGAGGAATGATGAACGATGAATGATGAATGATGAATTTTATATTTCATCATTCAGAATTCATCATTCATCACTACAGTATGATTATCGTGATGGAAGAAAACGCGGCGGAAGACCAAATCGTCCGCGTCGTAGATCGTCTGGTCAATTTGGGATTCGACATTCACCGCTCGACCGGATCGCGGTACACGATTCTGGGAGCCGTCGGTTCGCGCATCGCTGACGTGCGCGAATTGGAATTGCTGGAAGGCGTCAACAAAGTCGTTCGCGTCAGCAGCCCGTACAAACTGGCTGCGCGAGCATCCAGAAAAGAGGGCAACCCCGAAGGCACGCAGATCAAAGTCAACGATGTCGTCATCGGCGGCAATCAAGTCGTCACCATCGCCGGCCCCAGCGTAGTCGAAAGCCGCGAACAGATTGAAACCATCGCCGCCGGATTGGCCAAACAAGGCGTGCGCGTCTTGCGCGGTTCGGCCTTTCGCGCCAGCAATGATCCGTTTGGTTTTCAAGGCTTGGGCGAAGAAGGCTTGAAGCTGCTCAGCGAAACCGCCGCGCGCCATTCGATGCTGACGTTTTCAACGATCACCGATTTAACGCAACTGCTGCTGTTCGCCCGCTACGTGGACATCATTCAAATCGCCGAACGCAACATGCAGAATTACCCGCTGTTGCGCGAACTGGCGAAGCTGGAAAAACCGCTGGTGTTGCGACGCGGAACGTCTTCCACCATCGAAGACACTCTGCTGTCGGCGGATTACCTGATGCGATGCGGCAATCATCAGATCGTCATTTGCGAACGCGGCATCAAGACGTTTGAAACCTACACGCGGCACACGCTGGATATTTCGGCAATTCCGTTGATTAAACGGGTGTCGCATCTGCCAGTGATCGTTGATCCCAGTCGAGCCACTGGCCGCCGCGACAAAGTTCCGCCGATGGCTCGCGCAGCGGTCGCCGCCGGAGCCGATGGATTGTTGATCGAAGTCCATCACGATCCCGACCAAGCCATGTGCGACGGAGCGCAGTCATTGTCACTGGAACAATTCGACAAGCTGACAGGCCAGATGCGCGTCATCGCTTCGGCAATCGAGAGGACGTTGTGACCGACATCAACTTCAACGGCGAGTTGAAACACGTTTGCGTTGTCGGTTGCGGATTGCTGGGCGGATCGTTCGCGTTGGCATTGCGCCGAGCCGGATTCATCGGACGCATCACCGCTTGTGGAGGCTCGCGTTCGCCCAAACTCGCCGTTGAACGCGGAGTCGCCGACGCCATCGAAACCAGTTTTGATCGCGGCGAAGTTTGTCAGGCAGATTTGATTTATCTGGCCGCGCCGATTGGCGGCATCATTGATTTTCTGAAAACCAAAGCCGCGCTGGTCAACCCCGGAGCCATCATCACCGACGCCGGCAGCACGAAAGCGGAAATCTGTCGCGTCGCACGCGAATCCCTTCCCGCCGGAGTTCATTTTATCGGCGGACATCCGATGGCGGGCAGCGAAAACACTGGCGTTGAATACGCTCGCGCCGATTTGTTTGACCGTGCGACTTACGCGCTGACACCGGAAGCCACGACCGACGAAACCCCGCTAGGTCGTTTGAAAGAAATTGTTGAATCCATAGGCGCTCGCGTGATACTCACTCAGTCGGACGAACATGATGCGGCGGTTGCGCTAATCAGTCACTTGCCACAACTCACAGCTACGATGCTTTCCAGCTTGCTCGGAGCAGAACACGACGGCGAAATCGCCCGGCGTGAACTGGCTCAGCGATTGGCTGCGACCGGTTGGCGAGATATGACTCGATTGGGCGGCAGCAGTTGGAGCGTTTGGCGTGACATCTGCCTGACAAACCAGCCGAACCTTTCCGCTGCGCTGGGCGTTCTGATTTCCGAACTGCAAAACCTGAAAGAAGCGCTGGACGTGCGCGATTTCAACCGAGTGAAAGCAGCCTTTGAAGCAGCAAACACTTCAGTCGCCGAACATCGCGCAATTCGTTACGCCAGCTTCGAGAAAATCTGAAACGAACAGTTTCGACTTTCGCCCGCAGGTGAAGCTATGAAACTCGATATGTCATTGCCCGAACTTATCACCGAAGCTGAAGCCGTCGCGCGTGATGTTCAATCCTCATTCGGCCAATTGAATGCCGAACAGTTGAACTGGAAGCCGAATGCCGACAGTTGGAGCGTCGCACAATGCCTGGATCATTTGCTGAACGCCAATACCGAAATGCTTGGAGTGTTCGACCCCGTCATCAACGGCACAAAACGAACGAGCCTTGTCGAACGGCTGCCTGTGTTGCCGGGTCTGTTTGGGCGAATGATGATCAAGGCTGTGTCGCCACAGGGGAAGCAAAAACTCAAAGCGCCACCGACCGCCACGCCTTCGGCCAGCAAGCTCGATTCGCAAATCGTCAGTTGGTTTTTGGCAAAGCAGCAAGAGGTTGATCAAAAGCTGAAGGCGGTTGAAGGATTGAATCCCGACAAAGTCATAGTCACTTCGCCGTTTTTAAGTTTCATCACTTACAGCTTGCTGGATGCCGCACGAATCATCGTCGCTCACGAACGAAGGCATTTCGAGCAGGCTCAGCGCGTGATGGCGAGGGAAGGTTTTCCGAGTTGAAACAATTCAGTTGATGAAAAAACTGACTTCTGACTTCGGCAACCTTCATTGGTTGCCGAAATTTTTTCAAAGCTATGAATGAACAAATTGAAATGACTCAGTCTGAAGCGGCTGCCCGGCAGGCAGCCATAGAAGAAAAACCAGGTTTCTGGGCGACGCTGCGCGAAGCGGTCGCTGGCTCGGAACAAAACTTCACCGAAGGCAGCATTGGTCGCGCGATCTTTTTGCTGTCCGTCCCGATGGTGCTGGAAATGGCGATGGAATCGCTGTTCGGCATCGTCAACATTTTCTGGGTGGGCAAACTCGGCAAAGAGCAGGCCGCCGCCGTAGGCATTACCGAATCGTTGCTGACGATTGTCTTCACCGTGGCAATGGGCTTGAGCATGGGCACGACGGCCATGGTTGCGCGGCGCATTGGCGAACAGGATTCAGAAGGCGCGGCACGAGCAGCCGAACAATCCATTCTGTTGGGCATTCTGGTTTCAATTCCGCTGGCTCTGATTGGGCTGCTGTTTCACCGCCAGTTGTTCACTGTGATGAATGCCGAAACCGGAGTCGCAGCCGCTGGTAAGGGATACATCATGGTCATCTTCGGCGCGAACGTGGTCATCATGCTGATCTTCCTGATCAATGCCATCTTTCGCGGAGCAGGCGACGCGGCGATTGCCATGCGGTCGTTGTGGATCGGCAACATCATCAATCTGGTGCTTGACCCTTGTTTGATTTTTGGGTTGGGGCCGTTTCCAGAACTCGGCGTAATGGGTTCAGCGATTGCGACGACCATCGGGCGAGGCGTCGCAGTGATGTATCAGCTTTCGCGGTTGAGCGGCGGACACAGCCGAGTGCCGTTGCAGTTCAGTCGCCTGTTCAAACCGGATTTTGAATTGATGGGAACTCTGCTCAGGATTTCGCTCGGCGGCATGTTCCAGATGTTGATTGCGACTTCGGCGTGGATGGTGTTGATGAGTTTGGTCGGCAAATTCGGCAGCGCGGCTCAGGCTGGCTATACATTCGCCATTCGCATCATTGTCGTCACGATTTTGCCGGCTTGGGGGATGAGCAATGCTGCGGCGACACTGGTTGGCCAAAATCTTGGCGCAAAAAAACCTGAGCGCGCTGAAAAATCTGTCTGGCTGACCTGTCACAGCAACGCGGTTTTCATGGCTGGAGTGACAATCCTTTACACGGTGTTCCCGGAGTTTCTGATTCGTATCTTCACTCATGACGAAACAGTCATTCCATTTGGTGTTGATGCGCTCAGGTATATTGGGTACGGCTACATTTTTTACGGCTACGGAATGGTTTTGTCGGCATCGTTCAACGGTGCTGGCGATACCTACACGCCGACCGTCATCAACCTGATATGCTTTTGGGCGCTGCAAATGCCGCTGGCGTATTGGATGGCCATGAAAACCGACCTGGAGGCGAGAGGCGTTTTTCTGGCAGTGACAATTGCCGAATCCGTGCTGGCAATTATGGCAATGGTCATCTTCAAACGCGGCAAATGGAAAGAAAGCAAACTATAAATGGCTGACTGGTGTAATTCCGAAATAACAGGTTGAAAGCCGTCGAAACCCAATGGCTTCGATGGCTTTCAACTCGCCTTTCAGCTTTGCCGTTTGGGAAAAATCTTCGCCAAGCCCCAGTCCATCAACCACAGCACGACCGCCGTCACAGCGGTATTCGCCAGCCAGTACGTCCAATAACTGGCGAACCAGTCTTTCATCCCGCCATAAGCAAAATGAGCGACGTTGACGTTGGTGTACGGGCCTGGCACGGTCAGCAGTTTGGTGATTTGTTGCAATATGATGAAGTAAACCAGCGACGGCAACCAGCTTCCGCGTTCGGAGCGCACCACCCACAGCGCGACCATCGCCACCGTGCAACCTCCCAGATGCGTGATGACCGAAATCGGCGTGATGCCGCTGTTGAACATATCAATCACCCACGGCGGCAATCCCAGAATCTGCCAAAACGCCGAAATCCGAATCAACCAGGGAATGCGAAAAAAGATTCCCACAGCCATCATCAGGTTCGAGATGTGACAACTCCACAAAATTTGTTCAGGCGTTTTAGCGACGTAAATGTATTGAATGGCTCGCGCGATGAAAAACCCCAACGGCAACAACGCCATCCAGCGAAAATTCGCTTTCAGCCAGTTGCCTGCGGGCGAACTGCCAGTCGGCGAACTGCCCGGCAAACTGGAAGCCTGCAACGAGGCGGATTCGGCAGCGTTCATACGGTGGTTCTCCTTCAAAACTTCTTGAACGTTATTGGATACGGCGGCTAATTCGATCATTTTCATACCTTTGGGTGCAAATAGTTTTACGCAAACGTGACCGGTTGTTTATAATCCGAGTCCTCAACAACACACCCGCAGAGCGAATCTGACGGCGGCTCACCCGGAGCAAACTAATCATGCGGAGACAGTGCAAATGGATAGTCTCGTGCAGTTTTTCTTCAAACATAAATGGTCTACGTTTGCCAAAGGCGACTTCGGTTTTGCCAACCGGCCATCGTGGTTGATTGTAGTTTTGCTGGCGTTGCTGCTCAGCGCGCTGATTTATTTCCTCTACATCCGACCGGGATATAAACTCAATTCGCAATCCAGATGGGGGCTGATCGCGTTGCGCGCCGGATTGCTGGCGCTGCTGTTCATCATGCTGATGCGCCCGGTCGTCGTTGTGCCGTCAGTCATTCCTAAAAGCACCAGCGTTGCTGTACTGGCTGATAATTCGAAAAGCATGACGCTGGCGGATGAAAACAACCGCACCCGTCTGGACGCAACCAAAGACTTGCTGGCCGCCAACGGCAACTTCACCAAAGGGCTGACCGATAAATTCCGCACCAGCCTGTACGGATTTTCCAACTCCGCTGAAAAGATCAAAGACGCGTCCGAATTGAAAGCCGACGGCGCAGCCACCGATGTCGTTTCGGCATTGCGCGGAGCGGTGACCGAATCAACCGGTTCGCCGCTGTCCGCCATCGTGCTGGTCAGCGATGGAGGCGCAAATACGCCCAAAGATTTGACGGCGGAACTTCGGGAGCTTCGCGCGCGCAACATTCCTGTTTTCACTGTCGGCGTAGGCAATCCGTCGCGCTTCAAAGACACCGAAACTGTTCGCCTGACAGTGCCACGTCGCGTGTTGAGCGGTTCGGCAATCATCGCCGAAACGCTGGTTAGATTGAGCGGTTACGAAAACCAGAAAATTTCTTTGGCAGTCAGCGAAGACGGCAAGGCGCTGAAGACTCAAGCCTTTGACGTGAAAAGCGGCGAAGCCCAAAGCGTGACCATCGAATTCACGCCGACTTCGGCGGGCAATCATGTTTACACCTTTGAAGTGAAACCGCTCGACGGAGAAACGACGCTGGAAAACAACGCGCTCGACGCGCTGATTGCCGTCACTGACGACAAGCCCAAAGTGCTGTACGTCGAAGGCGAACCGCGTTGGGAATACGGCTTTATGCGAAAAGCCGCCACCGCCAAGACCGAAAAGAATCTGACGCTGGTGTCTGCGCTGCGTTCCGCCGACGGCAAATTTTACCGGCAAGGCGTGGATTCCGGCGGCGAATTGACCACAGGTTTTCCGGCAACGATTGAAGAGTTGTTCACCTATCAAGGCATCGTCATTGGCAGTGTCGAAGCCAACTTTTTCAGTTACGACCAATTACGGCAGATCGAACAATTCGCTTCGCGGCGCGGCGGCGGAGTGATGGCCATCGGCGGCGCTCGTTCGTTCGATGCTGGCAAATACGCGCAAACGCCAATTGCCGATTTGCTGCCGCTGTACCTGAACGACACTATTGAAGAGCCGGAAATGCAGATCGTGCAGAATTTCAAAGCTGCGTTGACTTCGCGCGGACGTACTCACGCGGTCACGCGATTGAATGAAGACCGCGCGCAGAGCGCCAAAGTCTGGGACGAATTGCCGCCGATTTCCGTTCCCGAAGCGCTGACATCGGCCAAACCCGGCGCTTCGATCATTCTGGAAGCTCGTCACATCACGGACAAAAATCGCGTGCTGCCGTTGCTGGCCGAACAGCGATATGGACGCGGTCGTACGCTGGCCTTCACCACCAACGATTCGTGGCGCTGGCGCATGGAGGTTTCGTCGCAATACAACTACCACGAAACCTTCTGGCGGCAGTTGCTGCGCTATCTGGTCAGCACGACTCCGGGACAGTTTGAAGTTGCCGCCGAACGCGACGTGTATGTTCCCGGCGACGCCATCAGCTTGCGCGGCGAAGTCCACGACAAGAAGTTCGAGCCGATCCGTGATGCTCAAGTCACTGCCATCGTCACCAAACCTTCGGGTGCGACGGTTGAATTGCCGCTGAAGATAAACTTCAATTCAGGTTCCGGCGCTCAGGCGGCAGAAGTCGCCAGCGATTACCGCAGCGAATTCGCCGCTGGCGAAACTGGAACCTACAAAGTGGAAATGACGGCCAAGCGCGGGAACGAAACTCTGGGCACGGCGCAATCCAGCTTTTTGGTGACGGAACGTTCGCGCGAATTTTTCGACGCCGCGCAAAACGTCGAATTGCTCAAACGAGTTGCCAGCGAAACCGGCGGCAAGTATTTCTCGCTGGCCAAAGCCAACGACCTGCTGGACGAAATCACCATGCTCGAAGGCAAAAACTCCGAACGAATCAGCAAAGACCTCTGGGATATGCCGATCAATTTCCTGTTGCTGGTCGGATTGGCCAGCGCCGAATGGTTTCTGCGAAAACGAAAAGGACTGGCTTAACGAGAACCTCTGATGCGCTATTTAATCAAAACAATTTGCTTGATCACATTGCTGGCAATTATTGCCTGCGCGCAGGGAGTTCCGGTCGCCCAAAAGAAAACACCGCAATCCGATGCCGCGCCGCGGACCGCTCAACCGGAGCAGAAACTGCCGCCGGATCAAAACAAATTTGCCGTGGTCATCACGGGCATCAGCGGCGAAGAAAGCTACACAAAGAAATTTGCCGAATGGACGACTAAACTGCGTGAAGCGTTGACCGGCAAGCTAGGCTTTGCCGATGAAAAAGTCATCGTGCTGACCGAAAAGCCCGAAGGCGAAGAGCGCCGAGCCACAGCCGAAGGCGTTCGTCAGTTGTTCGTCGAATTGAAAAACTCGCTCAAACCCGACAACCAACTTTTCGTCTTTTTCATTGGGCACGGCAGCTTCGTGGACAAGGTGGCCAAGTTCAATCTGGTCGGGCCGGATTTGAGCGTCAATGAATACTCAGCGATGTTGAACGCGCTGCCCGCCAAGACCATGGTCATCGCCAATATGGCCAGTGCCAGCGGCGAATTCGTCAAGCCTCTGACAGGCGAAGGTCGCATCATCATCACTGCCACGCGCAGCGGAATGGAACAAAACGCCACGCGCTTTCCCGAATACTTCATTGGCGCGTTGGGCAACACGGAAGCCGACGCCGATAAAAACGGGCGCGTGTCTGTCTTTGAAGCTTTTGAGTACGCCAGCAAAATGACCGAAGCCAGCTTCAAACAAAAAGGTGTGCTGGTTACTGAACATTCTTTGCTGGAAGACAATGGCGACGGCAAAGGCTTTGAAAAGACTGCGGAAAAACCGGAAAGCGGCGACGGTTCATTGGCCAAACTTGTGTATTTCGATTCCCTGCCTCAACAACAGGCGGGCGGCGATCCGGCGTTGGCCAAACTTTATTCTGAACGGCTGCGATTGGAAGGCGAAATAGGCAGGTTGAAAAGTCGCAAAACGCAAATGAGCGAAGACGATTTCGACAACGAATTGGAAAAGCTGCTGGTTGAACTGGCGACGCTCAACCAGACGATCAAAGCGAGCAAGAAGTAGATGAGCGAAATAGATTTTGAAAAACGATACGACGCAGCGACTGCCAAGCCTGATCTGACAACTGCCGAAGGCTTAAAAGCAGCCGAAGCGATTTTTAGTCAGGCTGAAAAAGAAGGAGTGATTTGTGCGATTGCAGGTGGAATGGCGATGCATATTTACGGATTTTCGCGCGCTACACACGATGTTGACCTTCTTGCTTCCCAAAACCTCGACTTGCCTGCTGAGCAGAAATTATCGTTTGGCGGTTTAAGCCACTTGGTACAAGTTGGCGAACGTCAAGTTATCGTCGTTGTGATTGTTCGTGACGATTTTTTCCGAAATTTTTATGAAGCCGCGTTGAGGGACTCGCACTTTATTCGTGGTTGGCGAATCGTCACCCCTGAATGGATGGCTATCCTGAAGTATCTGTCGGGACGCAGCAAAGACATTATTGATTTGCTTTGGTTGCTCAAAGAGTCGGGATTGGTGGATCGCGCTCAGGTCGCTAAATTGCTGGAAGAAGTAATGGGAGAAACGGGCGCTCAAGTCGCATTACGCGGTTTGAAAACTTATTACGTTCAGGCGGAAGTAATGCGCGGCGGCGACGAAAACGGCAGGCAGGAAAGATGACAATGTTGAAGCAAAACTCAAAACAATCTTTTAGCTTACGAAGTCTGACAGCGAGAAGCCTGACGGCATTTTTCGCTGTTGGATTGCTGTCGTTCTTTTGCTTGCTGGCGTGCGTGTCAGCACAGCAAGCAACCGCAATCGAAGCCGCCGAAGAAGAACTCAAAAGCGGCAAGTTTTCCGCCGCTATCGCTTCGTTCAATGCGCTGTTGCAAGCCGCTCCGAAAGACGAACGCGCACAGGCCGGATTGCTCAAGGCTTATTTAGAAACAGGCAAATACACCGAAGCCGAAACCGACGCCAAGAAGTTTCTGGTTCGCGGAGAATCATCTGCCGCTCGGTTGGCTTTGGCCGAAGTAATGGCCATCACCGGACGCTACTCCGCCGCCATCGCCGAATTTGAGAAGGTGAGCCAGACGGCTCAAAAGGCGATTGAAAAAGCCGAGAAAGAAGAAAAAGAAAAGAAACCCGACGCCGAAGAAAAGCCGGAGCCGGTTCCTTCGCCCAAAGCGCAAAAAGTAAACGCCGATTTGCGCCGCGCTGAACTGTTGCATCTGACTGGCAAAGAAGAAGCGGCCAAAGAGATTTTTGAATCGCTGGTCAAATACTACGAAGACAACGACGTGGATTCGGCGGAAGAATTGACCGGCATCGCTCGCACGTTGATTTACCTGGAAAAGTATCAGGACGCCAAAGACATTTATCTGGAAGCCATCGCCGCAGACGAAACTTATATCGAAGCGCAGCTTGGCGGCGGCGAACTGTTCACCAGCAAATACAATTACGAAGAAGCTGCGACGTTTTTTGAAGACGCCGCCAAGATCAACAAAAACTCCGCGCGGTTGTTTCTGGCTGTTGCCGCCAACAAACGCATCGGCGGCGGCGAAGAAATGAAAGCGGCTTTGGCCGAAGCTCAAAAGATCAATCCGAATTATGTCGAAGCGAAAATCTTTGCCGCTTCGCTCGATTTGGAAGGCGAACGGCAAGGCAATGCCACCACGCAACTCGATGGTGCGCTGAAGATCAATCCGAATTCGTTGGAAGCTCACAGTCTGCGCGCGGCCATGTTCTGGCTGCAAAACAAAACCGCCGATTACGACAACGAAATCAAAAACACGCTGGCAATCAATCCGCGCTATGGTTCGCTGTACGAAACGCTCGGCCACTTTGCGACGCAGACCCGGCGATACCGCGAATCGGTCGCCTTCCTGCGCGAAGCCATCAAACTGTCGCCGAATCTTTATTCGGCACACCTGGCTTTGGGAATGGGATTGTTGCGGCTGGGCGATTTTGAAGAAGGTCGCGCCGCAGTCGAATTGGCGTTCAAAGGTGATCCGTTCAACATCTGGGCAAAAAACACGCTCGACCTGCTCGATACGATGAACGAGTACAAGGTCACCAAGAGCGGCGATTTCATCGTCAAGATTGCTGACAAGGAAAACGACGTGCTGGCCGGATATGCGACAGATTTGCTGGCCGAAGCGCACAACACGCTGACGACGAAATATAAATTCACGCCGCGCGGGCCGATCTCAGTCGAAATCTTTCCGAACCATGACGACTTTGCCGTGCGCGCTTTGGGTTTGCCGGGATTGGGCGCGCTGGGAGTTTGTTTTGGCCAGGTCATCGCCCAGGATTCGCCGACTGCACGAGCCGGTGAACCGTTCAACTGGGGCAGCACGCTCTGGCACGAATACGCGCACGTCATCACGCTGCAAATCACGGATCATTTGATCCCGCGCTGGTTTTCTGAAGGTTTGTCGGTTTACGAAGAACACAAAGCCCGACCGGGTTGGGGCGACGACTGGAGCATCGGCCACATCAAAGCCTTCGCCGATGGACGCTGGTTCAAGATCGCGGAAATTGACAATGGCTTTTTGCGCCCAAAACGACCGGACGACATTGGGCTGGCGTATTTTCAGGCTTCGCAGATTTGCCACTTCGTCGAAGAGAAATACGGCTTCAACGCGATTTTGGAAATGCTGCGCGGATACAAAGAAAAGAAAAAGACGCCGGAGATTTTGCTCAGCGCGCTGAAACTTTCTGAAGCTGATTTCGACCGCGAATTCAACGTTTACGTCACAGGCAAAATCAGCGGCTACATCAAAGCAATGAAACCCGGCTGGGACAACAAAGACCTTGCCAAGTTGACGAAAGAAGAAGCAATCAAACAGGCCGAAGCCAGCCCGGACGATTTCATTTTGAATCTGCGCGCAGGATTGGAATTGGCCGCCGATCTGAAAGACGAACCGGCAATCAAATACCTGAAACGTTCGGTCGAACTGTTCCCGTTGCAAGGCAGCGGCGGCGCTTACGAAGCGTTGGCGGCGATCTACAAAAAGCGCGGCGACAAATCCGCCGAAGCCGAAGCGTTGGAAGCGTTGATCAAAGTGGACGAAAACGATTACGACTCGTTGAAGCGACTGGCTCAATTGAAACTGGAAGCGGGCGACAAAGCTCGCGCGTTGGACTTGCTGAAAATGAGTTTTTACGTCAATCCATTTGAGCCTTTGGCGCACACAATGACCGGCGATTTGTTGTTGGAACTCGGCGGCACAACCGGCGGAGCCGAAAAAGCTGTTCGGGAATTTCACATTGCTCTGGCTGCAAATCCCGCGAATCTGGCCGAAGCTCAATACAATCTGGCGCGAGCATATTTCACCGCCGGCAAAAAGCCGGAAGCCCGCCGGTACGTGCTGCGGTCGCTGGAAAACGCGCCGAGTTTTGAAAAAGCGCAGGAATTGCTCTTGAAGATTCGAGGACAGTAAAAAGTCGCAGGCGAGACGCCTGCGCTCCCAGGTGAGTTATGACCAAAACGAAGTTCATCATTGCTGTCATTATCATCGGCTTGCTTGGCACGTTGGTGCTGGCTCAGCGCGGACGCGGCGGCGGGCGTCGAAAGCCTTCGATGGATTTGCCGGAAGTTCACGAAAACGGGATTCCGAAAACCGACCCGAACTGGTCGGGAAAATTCACTTTCGTACGCATTCGTTTCGATACCAGCCAATACGCTCAGTATTACGGTTACAACAACGTGCTGGGCGACGGCGGCCCGCCTTGGTCGCACGATTATCCGGTCGCCGGTCGCCACTTGATGAAAATCATGTCGGAGTTGTCGAAGATTGACGCGACGCTGGATGTCAACGAACCGATTCTGACACTGGACGACCCCATGCTGTTCAAATTCCCGTTCGCGTATTTGTGCGAAGTCGGTTTTATGAATTTGAACGACTCTGAAATCAACGGCATGCGCGAATACTTGAAACGAGGCGGCTTTCTGCTGGTTGATGACTTCCGCTCCGCCGGGCAATTTTATGTCCTGCAGGAACACGTCCGGCGAGCCTTCCCCGAACTGCAAATGAAAAAGCTCGACATCTCGCATCCGATTTTTAACTGCTTTTTTTCGATCAAAACGCTGGAAGTCAATCCGGTGTACGGCGGCGGGTTTGGCGTTGGCAGAGGCGAAACTGCCAACCCGGAATTCTGGGGACTGGAAGACGAAACCGGGCGATTGATGATGATCATCAACTATAACTACGACGTGAGCGATTATTGGCAATTCTCTGACAACCCGTTTCGCCCGATTGAAGAAACAAACGATGCCTACAAGTTCGGAGTCAATTACATCGTTTATGCTTTGACGCACTGATAACTGGTGACCGGTTGTCAGTGATTGGTGGGCGGTTCAAGCTCACCAATCACCGGCAACCGGCAACCGGCAACCAATTCAAAAAGGAAAACATAACTAATGGCTGTTGACACACAAGCGATCAGCGACGAAGCGTTGCTGAGCAAATTAAAAGTCGCCCGCGAAAACATCTTGCGAGAAATTCGCAAAGCCGTGTTGGGGCAAGATGAAGCTGTTGAACAAGTCCTGCTTTCGCTGTTTGTCGGCGGACATTCCATCCTGACCGGCGTTCCCGGTCTGGCCAAAACCTTGTTGGTTCGCACCATCGCCAGCGTGCTTGATCTTTCATTCAAACGCATACAGTTCACTCCGGATTTGATGCCTGCGGACATTACCGGAACCGAAATCATCGAAGAAAACCGCGCGACCGGTAAACGCGAACTGCAATTCATTCGCGGGCCGGTGTTCGCCAACATCATTCTGGCGGACGAAATCAACCGCACTCCGCCGAAAACCCAGGCGGCCTTGCTCGAAGCCATGCAAGAAGGCAGCGTCACGGTTCAGGGAACGACTTATCAACTGCCCAAACCGTTTTTCGTGCTGGCGACGCAAAACCCAATCGAAATGGAAGGCACGTACCCGTTGCCCGAAGCACAATTGGATCGTTTCATGTTCAACGTCCACATGGGCTATTTGCCTGAAGAAGACGAAGTCGCCGTCGTAAAATTGACGACTTCGCCGCAGGACGTGAAATTCGAGCGCATGATGTCCGCCGAAGAAATCATCGCGTTCCAACGGCTGGTCAGAAAAGTTCCGGTCGCCGATGCGGTCACTCGTTACGCCGTAAATCTGGTTCACACCAGTCGCCCTGGAAATCCGAAAGCGCCGGACTTCGTCAACCGCTGGGTGACGTGGGGAGGTTCGATCCGCGCTTCGCAGTTTTTGGTGCTGGCTGGCAAAGCTCGCGCAATTTTCAATGGCAGGTATAACGTTTCGTTCGATGACATTCGCGCCGTTGCTCAACCGGTTTTGCGCCATCGCATACTGCTGAACTTCCAGGCAGAGTCCGAACGAGTTGACACCATTCAAGTCATCAAACGATTGATCGAAGTTGTCCCTGAACCTAAGTCTGGGCTTTGATTGCGGATTGCGGATTGCGGATTTTCGCAGCAAGAAATTTTATGACTTCCGAAGAGCTTAAAAACAGAACCAAAGCGTTTGCCCTGCGAGCCATTAGGCTCGTTGAAAAATTGCCATCAGGGAGAACAGCAGATGTCATTGGCAAATAGTTAGTCAGAAGCGCAACCTCCGTTGCTGCAAACTACCGCGCATCTTGTAGGGCAAAATCGAATGCCGACTTCATCGCCAAAATGGGAATAGTAGAAGAAGAAGCAGACGAATCCGCATTCTGGATGGAAGTAATCAGCGAAACGGGATTGATGAAAAAGGAGTTGGTAGAAGATTTGCTGGATGAAGCGAATCAGATTGTTGCCATTGTAGTTTCTTCAATCAACACTGCCAGAGGTCATAAAAGATGATTTTCAAAAAGTCGAATAATGGTGGCCAAGAAGAATCCGCAATCCGCAATCCGCAATCCGCAATCCCACGCTTTCTGATGCCTGAAGTCTTAGCAAGAATCACCTCGCTTGAGCTTTTGGCGAGAACAGTTGTGGAAGGTTTCATCTCCGGCATGCATCGTTCGCCGTTCACGGGATTTTCAACAGAGTTCGCCGAATATCGCCAGTACATGCCGGGCGATGATTTGCGTTATCTGGATTGGAAGTTGTTGGGTCGCACGGATCGGTACTACATCAAAAAGTATCGCGCCGACACCAACTCGCAATGCCACATCCTGATAGACGCCAGCGCCTCGATGCGCTACACGACTGGCGAAATCACCAAGCTGCAATACGCGCAGTTTCTTGGTTCGTCGCTGGCGTATCTGGCGAACAAGCAACAGGACGCCGTAGGCTTGATCGCCTTTGACCACGAAGTCCGCACACACATTCCGGCTCACAGCCGCACGGGACACATGCGAACGATCTTTGGCCGAATGGAACAGATCGAAGCCGGTAACGAAACGCGACTTTCAGTGATGTTGCACCAGGCCGCCGAACGCATTTCCCGGCGTGGCATCATCGTCGTCATCTCCGATTTTTACGACGAGCCTGAAGCTATCACCGAAGCCTTGCAGCATCTGCGCTTCAAAGGCAACGACGTGATCGTCTTTCACGTGATGGACAAAAACGAATTGGAGTTCGACTTCATCGAACCAGTCTTGCTGGAAGACAGCGAAACCCAGGAACAGATTCATGTGCTGCCGGATGTGCTGGGCGACGGATACCGCGAAACGATGCGAAACCATCTAGAAGCCGTCAAAGAAAGCTGCACCAGCAACAAGATTGATTACGAACTGCTGACGACTGACAAACCGCTGGATCACGCTCTGTTTTCGTTTTTGGCCAAACGAGCGCGGATGTAAAAAGCAGGGGAAAGCCAGGATGCCACTTCAGATTGTTCTTGATACAAATGTGTTGGTTTCCGGCTTGCGTTCGCAACGTGGGGCAAGTTACAGATTGCTTCAGATGCTCAACGACCCACGATGGCAAATCAATCTTTCAACAACTCTGTTACTTGAATATGAAGACGTACTCAAACGACCTGGAATGATTCCAGGTTTAAGCCACCAAGCAATTGATATATTTCTTGACGGTGTTTGCGCAATTGCAAACCGGCAAAGCATTTTTTATTTGTGGCGACCATTAGCGAATGATCCTAAAGATGATTTTCTCCTTGAGTTGGCAGTTCGATCGCAAGCTGATTTCTTAATCACATACAACAAGCGCGATTTGCGGGCAGCGTCTATTTTTAACATCGCACTCTCTACACCCAAAGAATTTTTAGAGGCAGTAGGAGAATTGACATGACAACGATTAACTCCCGAATTCCAGATTCGCTTTACCGACAAGTCGAACAGTTGGCTCAGCGGGAAAACATTCCTTTCGATCAATTGGTTGCTATTGCCCTTTCCGCGCAAGTTTCCGCTTGGGCAACCAAAGATCATTTGGAAGAACGCGCAAAGCGCGGTAGCTGGGAAAAAGCCCTTGAAGTGTTAAAACAAGTTCCCGACGTTGAGCCTGATGCTCACGACCGTTTGTAGTTTTAGCAACAATACTTCAGATGTCATTTCTAAACCCATTATTTCTGCTTGGACTGGCGGCGGTTGCCGCGCCGATCATCGTGCATCTGGTGCGGCGGACTAAAGCACCGCGCGTCGAATTCCCTTCGCTGATGTTCGTCCGCCGAGTCCCTCAAAAAACCATTCGGCGGCGGACGGTGCAAAACTGGCTGCTGCTGGCGTTGCGCTGTCTGGCATTTTTGCTGTTGGCGTTGGCCTTCGTTCGACCGTATTTTGGCAGCGGCGAAGCCAACGAAGGGCAAGGCAAACGAGCGAACGTTATCTTGCTTGATACGTCGTTCAGCATGCGATTCGGCAAACGATTCGATCAGGCCAAAGCGCGCGCGTTATCCATTCTGGATCAAGCCGCTGGCAGCGAAAGCGTCGCGCTCGTCACCTTTGGCCAGAGTTACGAAGCCGTCGCCAAATTCACGACCGATGGCAGCAAGTTGAAAGCCGCGCTGGATACAGTGAAAGTCGGCAACGGCGCGACGGATTACGTTCAGACGTTGCGAGGCGCGGCGGAGTTGTTCAAAGAGATTGGCTTGAAAGATCGGCGCATCGTCTTGATTTCTGACTTTCAGGCAGCCGGACGCAATCCGGCTGAAGCCGCGTTTCAGCTTGGCAAAGACATCGAACTGCAAACGATGGACGTCGGCGAAGCGCAGGCCGCCAATCTGGCCGTGACCGATGTCAGCGCGCGCGCTCTGATTTACCAGCCGAAATACGAAGACAAATTGACGGCGCGCATCGCCAATTTCAGCGACGAAACGCGCACAGGCGTTCGCGTAGAGTTCCTGCTCAACGAACGCGCGGTCGAAAAACGCGAATTGAAAATCGCCGCGAACGATTCGGCGACGGTGGAATTCACCGGATTCAATCTGAACGAAGGCGTCAACCAATGCGAAATCCGCGTCGAAGGAGACGACTTTCCGTTCGACAACAAGTTCCATTTCACCTTGCGCCGAACCGAACAGTTGAAAGCGTTGGTAATTGAAACGGCTTCGCGCGGACGCAGCGAAAGCTTTTACATTCGCAACGCGATGACTACGGGTGAAAATCTGCCTTTCGATGTCGAAACCAAAACCGCTGGCTCTGTGAACCCTACGGATTTGAGCAGTTACCGCGTAATCATTTTGAACGACGCAGCAATCACCCAGACGCTGGCCGCGGGATTGACCAAATTTGTCGAAGCTGGCGGCGGATTGATTATCGCTGCCGGCGCTCACACCGAAGCCGATTCATTCAACCAGGCATTTCAAAACGTCGCGCCCGCCAAACTGGAAGAAAAGGTTTTGTTTCGCGGAGGTTCCGGCGGCGATTACGTGACGATGAGCGAGATCAAAACCGATCATCCAATCTTTGAAGTCTTTCGCCAAAGCGGACGGCTGTCTTCGGCGCGCGTCTTCGGTTACACCCGCGCGACTTCACGCGAAGGCGCAGCCGTGCTGGCTCGGTACGAAGACGGCAATCCGGCCTTGATCGAAGCGACGCACGGTACTGGCAAAATCTTGCTTTTCACTTCGACGCTCGACACCAGTTGGAACGACCTGCCGCTGACTCCGCTGTATTTGCCGCTGGTTCGCCAGATGACTCGGCACTTGGGCGAACGCGACGAACGCGCGTGGCACTTGCTCGGCCAATCGTTCACGGTTGCGCCCGCCAAAGACGGCTCGGTGCCCGCCGTGGATTTGCCAACGGGCGAACGCCTGACCGAACGCAAACAAACGGCTACGGGCGAATTGATTGTCGCGGCAAAAGAGCCGGGCTTTTACAGGCTGCGCTTCCCTGAAAAATCAGAGTTCGCCGCCGTCAACGTGGACGCGAAAGAATCCGATCTGGCGAAACTGAACCTCGAAGAATTCGTCAAAACCGTCACCGGCGCAGACGCCAAAGCTCAGGCGGTTGCCGGAGCGACTGAAAAACTGAGCAACGAAGAAGTCGAATCTCGGCAGCGTGTTTGGTGGTGGTTGCTGGTGGTGGCGCTGTTGTTGTTTCTGACTGAAGCAATTCTTTCTCGAAGAACTCGAATGGCGAAAGTTATAGGATAAGTTCAACGCAAAGGCGCAAAGAGGCAAAGGCACAAAGGGGGGGAAGATGACGGAGAATGAAATCAGCCAAGTCATCGTTGATTGCGCTATTGAGGTGCATAAAACCTTGGGTGGACCGGGATTGCTTGAGAGTGTTTACGAAGAGGCTCTGGCCTACGAGCTTCAAAAGCGTGGCTTACAATTGAAGCGACAACTTTACGTTCCGATCAGGTACAAAGACCAATTGCTTGCTGACCCGTTAAAACTGGATTTGATGGTTGAAGACAAAGTTATTATCGAGGTCAAAGCGACAACGTCGTATCACTCGATTTTTGAAACTCAAACTTTAACGTACTTACGATTAACCGGCCTGAAGTTAGGAATGGTAATAAATTTCGGCGAACGTTGGGTCAAGAATGGAATCCATCGCGTCGTCAACAATCTTTGAAGCCAAACGCTGAGTTGCCTTGCCGCAAAAAAACCCTTTGCGTCTTGGCAACTTTGCGCCTTTGCGTTGAAAAGAAATCGTTTGGAGGTAGTTATGGCATATCAAAGCGATCAACTGTTCGGAATCATCAACGCGGTTCGCAAACGTCGCACGTTGTTGCTGACTTTGCGCGGAGCGGCCATCACTTTGGCGGTGGCGGCAGGTTTGTTGCTGGCGCTGGGCTATGCGGCGTACAGGTATCGCTACAGCGGCGGAGCTTTGATTACGTTGCGTCTGACGGCTGTGCTCGGTTTGATTGCCACGGCTTTCTTCTTTTTGGTTCGCCCGTTGCGACGAAAGATCAGCGATTCGCAAATCGCTCGCTTGATCGAAGAAAAACAGCCCGGCGTCGAAGAGCGTTTTGTCAGCGCCGTAGAATTTTCCGAAGAAGAGCAACAGCAACTTAGCTCGACAGCGATTCTCGGTCGTTTGATGGACGACGCCGACCAGCACGCCGACAAGATCAACCTGAACGAAGTCATTCCAAACAAACGCTTCTGGCAATTGGGCGGAGCAGCGCTGGCCAGCGTGCTGCTGTTCATTTCTGTGATTGTTTTTGGCCCGCGCGAAATCAAAAGCGGATTGTTCCAGCTTGCGGCTCCGGCCAGTCCTGTCGCGGCGGCGAATGCTCTGCAAATCAACGTCAAACCAGGCACGGCTCGCGTGCCGAAAAACTCCGATCAAAAGATTCTGGCTTCGACCGTCAACTTCAATCCTGAAACCGCGACCATCTTTACGCGCAAAGCCGGAGCCAGCGACGATCAATGGGTTGGCCAGCCGATGGAGCCAACCAAGAACGCGGGCGAATTCCAGTTCTTCATTTTCAACATTCAGGACGACACCGAATACTTTGTCGAATCATCCGGCTGCCGTTCGGGCGAATTCAAACTGACAGTGGTTGATTTGCCACTGGTCAAACAGATAGATCAAACGCAGTTCTTCCCTTCTTACACAGGGCTTGCGCCGAAAACGATTGAAGACGCACCTGACGTAGCAGTGTTGGCCGGAACGACGGTCAAGCTGACGGCTCAACTTGCCGGTCGTGCAAAATCGGCTCGATTGGTTTTGAAAGACGGCAAGAAGATCGAAATGGAAAACGCGGGCGAAAACAGTTTTGCTGCGTCGCTGGTCGTCAACGAAAACAGCAGCTATCACATTGAAGTCACCAGCGTGGACGGCGACGTTTACAACGGATCGAACGAATACGATATTTCTGTGCTGGATGACCGCCCGCCTGTTGTCAGCTTTGAAAAACCAGGCCGTGACGCCAAAGCTACCAGCGTCGAAGAAATCCTGACCCTGGCCAAAGCCGAAGACGATTACGGCGTGCTGTCGCTGGATTTGTTTTATTCGGTCAACGGTGGCGAAGAAAAGAAAGTTGATCTGCAAAAACTGAAAGGCGAATCGGCAAAGGATTTGAGCGGCGCTCACACTTTCTTCCTTGAAGAGTACGGCTTGCAACCCGGCGATTTGGTTTCGTATTACGCCAAAGCGCGCGACGCCAAAAACGAAGCGACCAGCGACATTTACTTCATCGAAATCAAGCCGTTCGAGAAAGAGTTCAAGCAGTCTCAACAACAGGGTCAGCCCGGACAGGGCGAACAGCAGGAAGGATTGACCAAACGCCAGCGAGATTTGATCGCCGCCACTTTCCGCGTCAACAAAGAAGAACCGACTTACAGCGACAAAGAAAAAGCAGACAATTACGACACCGTCGCGCTCGGTCAGGAAAAGCTGAAGGAAGATGCAATTGCGATGGTCGAACGCATCAAACGTCGCTTGGGCGCTCAGTTGAATCAACAGCCGCAATTCCAAAAGATCATCGAACACATCACGCAAGCCTCGAAGGAAATGGAACCGGCGGCGAAAGAATTGCGCGGTCGCAAAGGCAAAGACGCTCTGCCGTTTGAGCAAAAAGCGTTGCAGCAACTGCAACGCGCTGACGCCATCTTTCGCGAAGTCACCGTTTCGATGAGCCAGAGCCAGCAAGGGCAAGATCAGCAAAGCGCACAGGATTTGGCTGACCTGTTTGAACTGGAACTGGACAAGCAGAAAAATCAGTACGAAACCGTTCGCCGTGAACAGCGGCAACAGCAGCAACAGCAGAACGACGAAACCAAAAACAAACTGGAAGAATTGTCGCGCCGCATACAGAAAGAAATGGAACAGCAGCAACAGCGGCAGCAACAGGCTCGCAATCAAAGTGGCGGAGGCAGTGGTGGTCGTCAGCAACAGCAAATGATGGAAGAGGCTCGCAAAGCCGCGCGCGAATTGGAAAAGTTGTCGCGCGAACGCCGCGATCCTCAGTTGCAGGAAATGGCGAACAAACTGAATCAGGCTGCCGATGAAATGCAGAAAGCGCAAAACGCTGCGTCCAACGGCAAACAGGACGAAGCCACCAGCCGCACGGCTCGCGCGCTGCAGCAAATTCAAGACGCTCAGCGCCAGATGGATCGGCTGAAAAAACAACAAGGCGGCCAGTCGGTTCAGGATTTGAAAAAACGTGCGGCTGACGCAGCTTCGCGGCAACAGGAAATTTCCAAAGACACAGAAGAACTCGCTCGCCAAAGCCGCAGCGGGCAGGCTGGCCAAAACGCCAACGAATCCAAACAAAGGTTGGCGGAAAAGAAAGACGCGCTGGCCAACGAAGTTTCAGGTTTGGAGCGAGACATTGATCAAGCGGCTCGGCAAATGGGGCAAGATCAGCAATCTGCCGCCAACAAATTGCGCGAAGCCGGTCGCAACCTGCGCGAAAACCGCGTCGCCGACGGCATTCGGTTCACCAAACGGCTGACCGATATGAACGCCTTCGATTCGGCCAAAGCTTACGAACAAAGCACGCAGCAAAAACTGGACGAAGTCGCTCAGCAACTTTCCGATGCCGAACGCAACGCCAATCGCAAAGGCGCTGGCGGAGACGAAACAGAACAAAACCTGGATCGCATGCGAAAACTGGCTGACAATATCGAGTCAGTGAACCGCAAACTGGCTCAAAACAATCAGCAGGGGCAGCAGGGACAACAGGGGCAGCAGGGGCAGCAGGGACAACGTGGCCAACAAGGACAACAACAAAACCAACAAGGACAACAAGGTCAGCAAGGCAATCGCAATCAGCAGAGTCAACAAGGACAGCAAGGACAACGTGGGCAACAAGGACAGCAAGGACAACGTGGCCAACAGGGTCAGCAAGGACAGCAGGGTCAACAGGGACAACAAGGCCAACAAGGACAGCAGGGTCAACAAGGTCAACAAGGTCAACAAGGTCAACAAGGTCAACAAGGTCAACAAGGACAGCAGGGTCAACAAGGTGGCGGCCAGTCAGGCGGCAATCGCAACAGCAACCCGAATGGCCAGCAATCGCCAAGCAATCAAAACCTGCAAGCTAATTCCGGAGGTGGCCCGATTCGCAGTTCCGGCCAACGGCAAATTGGTTCTGAGTTGCGTGAGTTTCTGAAAGACGCTGAGGCATTGCGCCGCGATTTGGGCAAAGACCGTGATCTGGCTCGCGGACTGGATCAGGCGATTCAAGGCTTGCGTCAGGCCAACGACGCCATCAACCGTGACGATATGCAAACGGCGTTGCTGTTGAAAGATCAGGTGATTGAACCGCTTCGTAGCATCGAAATGGAATTGAGCAAGCGCGTTCAAGCCAAGCTGGGAACCAACCGGCTGCGGCTGGGCGACGAAGGCGCTGCTCCTGCGGGTTATCGCAAACTGGTGGACGAATACTACAAACGATTGTCCAGCAGAAATCCAAAGCAGTAACCTGACATTCGCTCAAAAATCAAAAGCGCCAGAAGAAAGATTGCAAATCCTTCTTCCGGCGCTTTTCGCGTTTTATAGCTTTTGGCAGTCGTTAAAAGTTCGAGTTCAAGGCCTCCAGCACTGATTGGCGGGCGGCGGCGGTTTCAAAACTCGGCACGGTGCGTTTAACCAGCAGTTCTTCAAATTGGCGAGTCAGGTTCGGCCAGTTGTAAAGCTGTTCGACCATTGCGCGTCCGGCCTCGCCAGCGTGAGAAGCGGCGCGACGGTCGGCCAACAAAGATTCAATCGCAGCGACAAAATCCGCTTCACCGTCGGCAAAGGAAATCCAGCCTTGTCCGATACGCGCAACTTCATGAGTGTAAGTGCTGACAATGGGTTTTCGCAGCGCGGCGTATTCAAAAAGTTTCAGCGGGCAGGAACCGTCCGACACAGCGTCTTTGGTAAACGGCAACAGGCAAACGTCCATTCCGGCGACGTAACTCATGGCTTCGCGGTAAGGTTTCGCGCCGGTCAGCACGACGTTGTCCAAATCCAGTTCGGCAATCATGCGTTTGATGTCGGTCAGCCGGCGGCCACTGCCCACCAGCAAAAACGTCACGTGCGGTAATCGCTGAGCCGCTTTCAACACCAATTCGAAATTCACCCAGTATTCAAACGCGCCGACAAATCCAACTGTTGGACCATTGCGTTGTTCGCGCCACGCGGAATCATCCACTTGATCCAACTCTTCGACATCCGCACCATTCGGCAGCATCAACACGCGGCGATCAATCCGCTCTTCCAACACGCTGGAAGCAACCGTCACCGTCGCCGCTTTGGCCAGCATGTGATTCTGAACAACGTTGGCGGCGGTCATCATTCCCATCTTGGCGATCACGCCAAGTTCGACTTCCATCATCGCCACCAGATCGTCCGCCAGATCGAAATGCGTGTGGCAATCAACCAAATGCAGCAACGGCGCTTGCGGCAGGTTGTACAGCAACAACACGTCAATCTGTTCTTTATCCACAAACCGGCTAATTTGATTGAGCGAGGTGATGGAAACCAAGCCTTTCTTTAACAACTTGGAACGTCGAACAGGCATTCGCCAGAACGAACGCAGCGCCTGCGGAGCTTCCAATTCGTTGATGGTCAAACCGCTTGGCAATTCGTTATCGCTGGAAATCAGATCGTTGGCGCTGATGTCGCTCAATGCCATTGGCGGAGCGGTCAGCACGTACACTTGATGGCCGAATTCGCACAAATGAGTCAGCAATTGGTGGTAACGGCTGCGATTGGCCGACCGCCAACGTGCAAGGTATGGAAAAAGAATCTTCATGGTACTTCGTGTGTCTAGTTGAGAATGATAAATCCGTTTATCCGTCGTTATCGGTTATCGCCCGGCTTTTAGCCAAACTCTCCGGCGAATCAGAGCAGTTCCGAAACTGTAAAACCACATCAATGCAAATCTGGGAACTGAAAGCAGGTCGAGCAAATATCTTCGCGGATTGTCCACCAGCGTCGCGCCTGCCAAATAATAGGCAACGTCCATCGCCAAACCAGCCAACGCCATCCAAATCAGCGGTTGGTATTGAATCAACAAGCCTGTCGCCAATAACAAAATTCGCAATCCTATAAACAGAATCTTTGGGCGAAGCATCAACAGCCAGAGCAAAAACCACGCGCCCGCTCCGCCAGTCAACAAGGCTTGAACAAATTCGCTTTTGTAATCGCGCAGCACCTGTAACTGGCCTTGCAACCAGCGAGCGCGTTGCCGCGAAGCTCCATCGGCCTGCTGTGGTTTCGGATCAAAGATCGTCGCTTCGGGAGCGAACGCGACCTTCGCCCGACGAGCGGCCAGAATCACATCCAATTCCAAATCTTCGGCGTAAGTGTGCAAACTCGGCGCAAGTTCAGCCAGCAGTTCGCATCGAAATGCCATCCCAGTTCCGCGCAACGGAACCGACCAGCCACAACGCCGCCTGGCTTCGTCGTCAATTCGTTGCATCAGCACTTCAGACCAACCTGCCAAACGTCCGGAGCTGGTCGTGGCGTCTGGAGCCACAAACGCCTGAACCGCATCCGCTCCATTCACCATCGCTTGTTTCAACGCTCTCAGCGCACCATCGGCAATGCGCGTATCAGCGTCCAAAATCACGATGGCTGATTTCGTTCGCCATATCGGTTCGTGATGCCGCAACCACCAGGCGACGACAGCGCCTTTGCCAAGCTGTTCGTCAGTGCGAACGAAAACTTCGGCTCCGGCGGCGGCGGCTTCGGCAAACGTCGCATCGGTGCAGCGATCAGCGACTACGCACAACGTGCTGTCCGGCCATTCTTCCAAATGAGTTTTCAACGCCTCGACCGTCAGCCCGATTGTTCCTGATTCGTCGTGAGCCGCAATCAGCACAATGCAACCTGTGATTGATTGTTCGCTGGCGAAATTGTTTTTGCCGGTGTTCAACACGCGCAAACACAGCAACACAAACCGCAGCAGGCTGTCGAACACAAACAACGAACAAATGGGAAGCAAAATTCGCATCGAATTTCAGAACTCCAAACCACCTACGGGTTGATGGTTGGCGGGACAATAAAGCAGGACGCACTTACAAAATGTAACTCCACTCAGTGAGGTCAGGCGCATTGTCAGAGAAAGTGAGGCGCGTCCGTTGGGTTGCAAATGGAGTGTATCCGACACGCTTTCACAGGGTCAACCAAATCTTCGGCGAATGATTTAATTGCGAATTTGACAAACCGGGCGCACTCTTTCGTCGTAAGTTTGTGCGTTCAAGCTGTTAAAAAAGGAGTCAAAATCATGAGCCAATCTGTTCGTCTTCAATCCGTCATCGTATTTATGGCGAGCTTGCTGCTAACCTTATTGCTCGGTTGGTTGTCGTTGTCGAACGATCATCGTTCTTCCACAAGGAAACAAGATGCCATCTCGCTGGCCAAGCGCGATTACTGGCAATTGCCGATCAGATTCGAGCCGAAGCAATTCGACCAATCAGGTTCGTATGTTGCACGCGGACAAGGTTTCAGCATGATTTTGTCCGCCGCTGAAACCAGATTGAGAATGACGCAGCGTAACTCCAACGGTTCGGCAAAATCGGCGGCAACCGTCAGCTTGAAATTGCTTGATGCAAATGCGACGGCTGAAATCGAAGCAATGGAACCGCTGTCCGGTCAGGTCAATTACCTTTTCGGCAACGAACCCGCTCGATGGCAAACCGGCATCAAAACGTTTGGCCGCGTCAAACAGCGTTCGGTCTATCCGGGCGTTGATTTGGTTTGGTACGGCAACCAACGCCAATTGGAATACGATTTTGTTGTCGCTCCCGGAATTGATCCTTCAATCATCAAACTGGCGTTCGGCGGCACAGACAAGATTCAACTCGACAACACGGGCGATTTGTTGTTGCACACCACTGAAGGAACCATTCGCCAAAAACGCCCACTGGTTTATCAGGAAACGAACGGCCAACGCCGCACGGTCGAATCACATTACCGTCTTTCGACAGACAATCAACAAATCAGTTTTGAACTTGGCGATTACGACGCACGCCTGCCGTTGGTGATTGATCCGATTCTGGTTTATTCGACTTTTTTGGGTAGCGGCAGCGATTTCGATTCGGGAACCGACATCGCCATTGATGCAGCGGGCAATGCTTACGTGACAGGTTTCACCGACGCGATGGACTTTCCAACCGAACGCGCATTGCAGAAAGATTTTCGCAGCAGCAGCAATTGCGGCGAACGGTTGTGCCCGGATGTGTTTGTCGTCAAACTGAATCCTTCGGGCGGAGGGTTCATTTACTCGACTTATCTTGGTGGCGATGACGCCGACACCGGCAGCAGCATTGTTGCCGACGCTGCCGGCAATGCTTATGTCACCGGTTCGACTTTTTCCGCCAACTTCCCCACCGTCAGGCCGTTTCAAAACTCGCTGAAAGCTTTTGACGCTTTTCTGGCCAAGCTCAGCCCGGACGGTTCGGCGCTGATTTATTCGACGTATTTCGGCGGCAGCGGATTTGAATCCGGCACAGGCGTCGCCGTTGACTCAGCCGGCAATGCTTACATCTGCGGAACGACGACCGGTTCAACGGATTTGCCGACTCGAAATCCGATTCAGCCCGCTTCGGGCGGAGGCAGTTGCCGACTCGGAGAAGACACGATTCCCTGCCCGGATGCGTTTGTCGCCAAATTCAACTCAAACGGAAACGAATTGCAGTATGCGAGCTATTTGGGCGGCAACCGTTTCGACACTGGCGCTGGCATTGCAATTGACGCCAATGGACGAGCCGTCATCACGGGTTCGACAAGTTCCGCCAACTTCCCGACGCGAAACGCCGCGCAAGCCAGCTTCGGCGGAACCTGCGACGAACCGGATACTTGTTTCGACGCTTACGTCACCAAACTGTCGGCGGATGGTTCATCGTTCATCTTTTCGACTTATCTGGGCGGCAAAGCCGAAAACAATCCGATTGATGTCAGCAACGGCGTAGCGATAGATGCCGCTGGCAACACCTTTGTCACCGGCGCAACCTTGTCGTCGGACTTTCCGCTCAAAAACCCGATTCGCACTTCGTACAGCAATACCGAAGCTTTCCTGACCAAGTTTGATCCGGCGGGAGCGATTGTTTACTCGACTTATCTGGGCGGCAGCGGCCTGGAAAATTTCTTTCACTTCCAGTTTTCGATTCTTTCGATCATCGGGCAGGCTTACAGTTCCAATTCAGTCGCCGTTGATGCAGCGGGCAATACTTACGTCGTCGGCATGACCGATTCATCCGATTTCCCGACGCTAAATCCTGTGCAACCGCGAATCGGCGGCGGGCAGTGCGACACCGGAACTTGCCCGGATGCGTTTATCGTCAAACTGAATCCGACGGGCACGTTGCTTAGCTCAACGTTTTTGGGCGGCGACAACATTGAAATCGGATTGGGCATAGCGACAGACATCAACGGCAATGCGTTCATCACCGGTTTGACGGCTTCGCCTGGGTTTCCGACCGCTAATCCCAAACAACGCACTTTGAATGGAGCAGCCGATGTGTTCATCTCAAAAATCGGCGAAGCCGGAAACTCCGTAGCTGTCACCAGCGTTTCCGCAGCCAGTTTTTTGGGGCCGCAACTCGCGTCCGAATCCATTGTTTCAGCGTTTGGGACAAACCTTGCAGCAAATCTGGAAGTCGCCAACACGACTCCGCTGCCGACAACTCTGGCCGGAACAACTGTGACGATTCGGGACATCAACGACACGGAACGATTAGCGCCGTTGTTTTTCGTTTCTCCAACTCAAATCAATTACCAGATAACTCCCGGCACTCCGGCAGGTCCGGCAACCATCACGATCACCAACAGCACCGGACAGATTTCGCGCGGATCGGTGCAGGTCGTCACAACGGCTCCGGGAATGTTTTCCGCCGATGCTTCGGGCAAAGGCTTTGCGTCGGCTGTCGCTTTGCGAGTTCGCAACGGCCAGCAAACTTTTGAACCGATCACGCGATTCGATTCGGCGACAAATCAAATCGTCGCCCTGCCGATTGATCTTGGGCCGGAAACCGACCAGATGTTTTTGATTGCTTTCGGAACGGGCATTCGATTGCGGTTGAACGCTTCGGCGTTGATCGGCGGCACCGGCAGCGAAGTGCTGTTTTCCGGCCCAAGCTCGTTCATCGGCGTAGATCAGGTGAACCTACGAATCCCGCGCAGTTTGGTTGGGCGTGGCGAAGTTGACGTTGTGATAACGGCGGACGGCAAACAGACAAATCCAGTTCGCATCGTCATACGTTGAACTTGCCCGAAGTTTGCGAAGCCGAAACTCGTCCCCTAAAATCCGGCTTCTTTCGCACTCACCAATTTCAAACGAAACTTTATGCCCAAGATCAATCGCAGAATTTCAGTCGCCGTCAATGTCGGAGGTGTTCACGTGGGCGGATGCAACGCCGTCGTCGTGCAATCCATGACCAACACCGACACCGCCGACGCAGCAGCAACCGCCAAACAAATCATCGAACTTGCCGAAGCCGGTTCGGAACTCGTCCGCATCACGGTCAACAACAAGGAAGCCGCCGCCGCCGTGCCGGAAATTGCCGCTCGCGTGCGCAACGCCGGACACGCCACGCCGATCATCGGAGACTTTCATTACAACGGACACATTCTGCTGACGGAGTTCAAAGACTGCGCGCGCGCTTTGGCCAAATACCGCATCAATCCCGGCAACGTCGGCGCAGGCAAACGCCACGACGATAACTTCAAACAGATGATTGATGTCGCGCTCGAAAACGAAAAACCGGTTCGCATTGGCGTCAACTGGGGATCGCTGGATCAAGCCTTACTGGCTCGGCTGATGGACGAAAACGCCAAGTTAGCTCAGCCGCTGGACGCCAAAGACGTGATGAAAGAGGCCATCGTTCGAAGCGCAATTGATTCGGCAGAGATGGCCGAAAGTTACGGAATGCCGCGCGAACGCATCATTCTCAGCGCCAAATGTTCCGACGTGCAGGATTTGGTGGATGTGTACCGCGAAATGGCTCGGCGAGGCGATTACGCTTTGCACTTGGGTTTGACCGAAGCCGGAATGGGAGCCAAAGGAATCGTCGCCAGTTCAGCGGCGATGGCGATTTTGTTGCAGGAAGGCATCGGCGACACGATTCGCGTCAGCTTGACACCCGCGCCGAATGCTTCGCGCACCGAAGAAGTCATCGTCGCTCAGCAGATTTTGCAATCGCTCAGCATTCGCAGCTTCACGCCGCAAGTCACCGCCTGTCCAGGTTGCGGGCGAACGACCAGCACACTGTTTCAGGAAATGGCCGAAGACATTGGAAATTATCTGCGCGCGCAAATGCCAGTCTGGCGTGGCCAACTTGTCGGAGTCGAAGATATGAAAGTTGCCGTCATGGGTTGCGTCGTCAACGGCCCTGGCGAATCCAAACACGCCAACATCGGCATCAGTTTGCCCGGCACCGGCGAAGAGCCGCGCGCTCCGGTTTACGTGGACGGCAAACTGCGAACGACGCTGAAAGGCGCCGCCATCGTGCCGGACTTTATTGAGATTCTGAACCAGTACGTGGAGTCGCGTTATTCGGCAAAGGCTGACGCAGCGATTTTGAACTAAACCAAATCTCGAAGGTTCGTTTTCGCACGCGCGAAGCATTTTTAGAGCGGGAATGATCGCTCACTTTGGCTTCAGCCACGCCGAGGCTTTGCAACATGGTTGCTAGCTCTGCCGCTTCCTGGGCTTCTTCGCTGTGAAAAAAACGCACTTCAGTTACTGCCGGAACCACAGCTACTTTTTCCGAAACCGGCACGTAATAGCCTTTATCTTCAAACCGGCCAGCAATTCGTCGGGCATCGCTACGCTGCCCTTCATCCACAATGTGCGTGAAAATTCGTCCTGGATTTTCAGCCACTTGATTCTGAACCGCCGTCACCAAACCTGGCTCTACGTTTGCGACCACGTCATTCGCCAGCTTCTCGGCAGTCTTGGCGACATCGGCATCTTTTTCCGACTTCGCCAGTTGAACCAGCGCGGGCAAAATGTTGGTCAGCAAATCGTCCGGCACGGCTCCGGGATGTTTGGATTTTTCGTAATTCAACAAAGCCAACGCTGTTTTTCGCTCTTCGATATTCGGACTGCTCAGGCTTTTGACCAGCGTCGCCACTCGATCAGAAGCTTTTTGTGCTTCGTTAATCCTGGTCTGGTGCATGTTGTACAGCGTGCCAAATGTAAACAGCACAACCGGCGTCATGATTTTGGCCAGAATGTCTATCTTGTCCCACAGATCACGAGTGCGCGTTTCAGCCATTGCAATTCCTCCCAAACAAATTTGGATTTACCCTGTCATCAACCGATTCGCCGACGGTGCTCGTCCGCCCATCCTGGCGGCGCAAAAATCATCTTCAGCTTGGTCGTCAGCGAAGACGGTTGCAGCACATCCCGAACAATGTCCGCCCACAAATGAAAGCCGACAAAAAATGGATTGTGCGATGTAACCGGATGCAACACGCCATATTTGACCGGCGCAACTTCCGGCTCGAACGAACCGAACAACCGATCCCAGATCACCAACACGCCGCCGTAATTTCGATCAATGTATTCCGGGTTCGTCCCGTGATGCACTCTGTGATGCGAAGGCGTGTTCAGCCACCATTCGACCCAGCGCGGCAACTTGCCGATCAATTCCGTGTGAATGAAAAACTGATAGAACAGGTTGAAGGCATACATCGTCAAAATGGCGTGCGCCGAAAATCCAACCCAGGCCAGCGCGAGAAAAAACGGCCAGTCTACCCACGGTTCCAATGGCGGCTGCCGCAAGGCGACCGAAAAGTTCATCAACTCCGACGAATGGTGCGATTCGTGAATCGCCCACAGAAACCGCACGCGATGGCTGAGCCGGTGAAACCAGTAATAGCCAAGATCAACACCCAAAAACAGAATCACGCCCGCCCACCAGGTTTCCGGCACAAGCTGCAATCCACGCTGCTGAACCCAGTCCAGCGCCGTGACGATGAACAATGCTTTGCCTGCTACGCCCAACCAAAACTGCATCGCCACCAGCGAATAATTGGCCAGCGAATCTTTGGCGTCGTACTTCCTGACGCCGCGCCACCGCCAAACCAGCCATTCGGCCAGAATGAACACTGCAAAGGTTGAAAACGCTACGCCGACAATGATCCAGTCTTCAGGCTTCACATCTTATCCTCGCACTTCTTCAAAGGTGGGAAATCCATGCTGTGCGCGGCCAATCGGCCCTTCGTGTTTGGCTGTGACTTTGTAAAGTTCGTACCGTCCATCGCCGCCCGCTTTGGCGCAGCGCATTCGCAATGCCTGCATTTCGTCGGCAGTCATCGGCTGGAAGTTGCGCGCAACCGCCAGATTTTGTCGCAACGTCGCCGACGACAAAAAGCCGCTGATCGTCGTCGCCACCGGCAAACTCATCGCGTACCGCAGCGCTTCTTCGGCAGTCAGCACCCCGGCTTTCACCATCGCGCCCGAACCGCCCATGCTTTTCATTCCGATGGCTGCAATGGACTGCCGTTCCAATTCCGGCAGGACTTTCTGTTCGAAGCTGCGAAAGGTTCCGTCCAGCGCGTTCAACGGCATCTGACAAGCGTCAAATGGATATTCATACGCCAGCATCTTCAGATGGATTTCGGCGCTTTTGTGGCCGGTGAAGCCGATGAACCGAACCTTGCCTTCCTGTTTGGCCTGCTCCAGCCCTTCGATCACGCCGCCGGGAGCGAAATGTAATTCGGGATCGTTTTCGTAAACGACTTCGTGAACCTGCCACAGGTCCAGGTAATCGGTTTTCAATCGCCGCAGCGAATCTTCCAACTGGCGCATAGCTTCGTGCCGGTCGCGTCCGTGCGTGCAAACTTTGGACATCAAAAACACTTCCTGACGACGGTCGGCGATGGCGCGTCCCATCAACTCTTCGCTGCGCCCGTCGTGATATTCCCAGGCGTTGTCCATGAAGGTGATGCCTGCATCAATGGTTTCGTGAACCAGCCGCACGGCCTCTTCGTCGTCTTTCAGGATTCCCAGATGATAGCCACCCAAACCAATCGCGGTAACGTCCACGCCCGTGCGCCCCAACGGACGCAGCGGAATTCCAGCAGAGTTTTGTTTGCTCACTTGTTTTGCTTCCTTGTTGATTGAAATTGCTCGGTCGAGCCTGAGTCAGAATATCACCACCATCGTGCCCGGCGGAATCTGATCGAAAACTTTGCGGATGTCGTAAATGTGCATCACCACGCAGCCCCAGGATAGATGGCGCGGGCCGTCGTTTGGCCATTCCTGCGCCCAACCGTGAAAGCCTATGCCGCCACCCAGCCGAGTGTTTTCCAGTGTAGCTTTGCGCTGCTGCCAGTTGGCAGCAATCGCAGATTGTTGTTGTGCCGAAATCAACCCTTCTGCGCGCCCGCGTTCGGCATCGTAACGATTCGGATAATTCACCTTGATCCAGTGGCCGCCGTAAAACTCGCCGTAAGCGCCATCGAATTTGCCTCGATGTTTGTTCAGCACGAAGTACATACCCTTCGGAGTTTTGTTGTCGCCCTGCACTCGCTTTTGACCTTTGCCCTGGCCCAGGCTGATGTCGTATTCGCCTTTCAGTTTGCCGCGTTCGTAAAGCCGCATCTTGTAACTTTGCTGATCCACCAAAACCAGAGTCGCTTCTTGCTGAGGCACGAACAACTGGCGATGCGCGGCAATGAAGCCCGACGGTTCGGCGTAATGTTCGCGCACCCATTTCAAGTCTTTGCCGTTCGACGAAGGCCAATACGTCGGCGCAAGCGATTCATCCCAACGCAACTCCAAATGCAGATGCGCGCCAAATGTTTTCTGCGGGTCCTGGCCGATGGTTCCGACTTGCTGCCGCCGCTTGACCGTCTCGCCAGCTTTGACCGTCAACGTTTGCAGGTGAGCATACAGCGACCGAATCCGTCGCTGCTGATGGTTTTCATAAAAGACGTGTTCGATGACGACGACATTTCCCCAGGGCTGCCCGGCTTGTTCGGCAAACACAACGCGACCATTGGCCACAGCAAACACCGGCTGGCCAAGGTCTGTGTTGCCGCCGCCGTTTCCATTCCAATCTTCGCCGGGATGAATGCCCAAACTGTAGCTTTCGCCAAACTTCGTCGCGGCGTACCAACCGTTGTGAATCTTTCCCGTCGCCTTATCTGTGTAAGCGCCTTTGCCGTCGGCATCGCCGAACGGAAAGTCGAATCCATCGGCGGGTGAAATGCCTGTTTGAAGAAAATCGTCGAAAGGATTGCCTGTAGAATTTCTGGTTGAGACTTGAGAAGTGGCTGAATTCGTTTCGCCTGACTGACAGGCTAGAGTCAGTATCACCAGAAAAAGCAGAGAAAAAAGAAGTTTCATTTTCAGGATTACCCACCTGATTTTGAATCATGGAAACGACTTCCACTGAATCCATTGAAGCCGCGCCATCAATTGCGCTGGGGTATTCATTTGCAATTGTTTGACCGTCACACGCCCGCCTGGCGTTACACCAATGACTTTGCCAGTCTCCAAGTCAATCTGAAAGTTGTCAGCCCAGTCGTCCTGCCTGGGATTGAACAACCTGATTTCCGCCTGGGTTACATCATCGAACCCAGCAATGCGAATTGATTTGTACAGGTTGCAGGCACGACAGGCCAAAGCCAAATTCTGCAAGTCATCTTCGCCCCGTAAAGCGCGAGGCCTGATATGTTCAACTTCGAATTGGAAATTGAAGATTCGCTCCGGCGCATGGCAATACTCACAACGATGCTCCGCACGTTCGGCAACAAACTCATAATGAGGGTTCATTTCTTCGCCTCAAGCGCCAACTTTTCAGATCGCTTGGCCGAGGCAGCCAATTCGGCTTCAACCAATTCTTCCAGCCTTTTCTGGTCTTCGGCTGGAAACGCCTGCCCCGCGTCGCGCGCAGCACGCCAACGCGACATCAATTCACTGAGCTGTTTTTGCTGAGCGGCTGTAAAGAAATCGTCTGGCTGCCATTGCTGACAAACGATAAAAATATCTTTCGTCTCTGTACCCAATTGCTTCCTGAGGCTATCCAACGCCTCGCCCGCGCTTTTCCCGACAGCCAACACTTCGCCATTCGTGACTGCGCGCCACATGGTTTCGCTCGTAGCAGTTGTTTCGGAGGTAATTGTTATGTCCATAATTTTCTCCTCTATTTCAAGCTGGGTTCCGTGTGATGAAATCACGGACGCTTTGAATCAACAAGGCAACCTGCTCTTTCGTGTACTCGCTGTATTTCCCGTGAGCAGCCTTGTTTCGCAAATCAAGCCAAGCCGTCACGTTCTTTTGGTCAAGTTTGGAGTAAACGTTTGCGCCTGCAAGCTCGGCATTCATTGTCTCTGCTTTTTTGGGTCTGCCATCCGGCTGCAAAGCCGTGATGGTGTTTTTGTCACATAACTTCCGCAAATGCTCTTCAAGAACACTTCCTGTAATCACAGCAGCAGGGTCTTTGTAACCTTGCTCAACTAGATGATCGGCCATTTCCAAAAAATCACTGAAGATATCTGCATGAATAAGTTCGCTAACTGACCGTAAGTACCCCTCGGCGTAATCATTGCGTAGAGCCTTTAATATGTAAGCAGATCGAACCAGAGAATCGTGCTCGTAAAAACGCCCTTCTTTCCGAGACTTAAGGTCATGCCTGTAAGTGCTATTCAAAGGCGCGAATCTTTCGATAGCGGCAGTAAGTCTAGTTTTTAGCTCTAGTTTCACTCCATATGTCATCTCCTCCAACGCTACCTTCTCACTGATGTTACGCGATGAAAGGTTTTCAGGCAGACTTGACAGATGAATGCTGAACATTTCGACCTTTACACCGATTATTTGATTAGCTCGTTTGGCCCAACAACGGCGACGGGTTTGTCAGCGTTGCTGGACGGGCAG
>JANRKX010000082.1:0-23645 GCA_033763255.1 Acidobacteriota bacterium
AACACCTGACGAAAGACTGAAGGCGTGAGAACTCCTTGATTCTTTCGGCGAACAAGGATTGAGATTGTCTCGCCGATTCCTTCGAGCAAACAAATCAGAACTCGTGGTGAAGTTTGATTGAACAGGTGATTGATGGAAGAGGTTCCAGTTTCGAGCACGTAGCGTTTAACAAGCGCGCTGGCATCCAACCAAAAGAAATTCATTGCGCTTTCTCCTCGCGCATTTCAATCAAACCCTGGCTGAATGAATTGCCATTTGGGTTCACACCACAGGTCGCAACTAATTGCTGAACCTGCTCTGCGCCGATAGGCGTTTCGGTCGCAGAAAGCGCCTCAAAAGCCTGTTCCAACAATGGAGAAAGGGATTCATTTTCAGTCCGCACTCGCTTCATTCGAATATCCCACCATTCTTCCGGTGTCAGAGCCTCAAACTGTTTTTTCTGTCCCACGTCTTGTAACGCTTCATCAACCTGCGTTCGCAGCCAAATCAATTTCGCTTCCAATTGCATTGTGCTCATCATTGTTGACCTCCGGCGGCAATCATAAACGCCTGCCCAAATGAATTGCCAATCAAACCCCGCTGGATTCGTGGAAAGCAGTTCACTTTCTTGACCGCTTCTCCGCGCCTCACACATAATCCGGTTATGCCAAACAAAAAACGTCTGTTTCTGATTGATGGAATGTCGAACATCTTTCGTTCGTATTACGCCATTCGCGGGTTGTCGAACTCGAAGGGGTTGGCGACGAATGCCGTGTATGGCTTCACGATGACGTTGCGGAAGATGATTGCCGAACACAAACCCGATTACCTGGGCGTGGTGCTCGATTCCAAAGAAAAAACCTTTCGCCAGGAACGCTTCGAAGCTTACAAGTCCAATCGCCCGGAAATGCCCGAAGATTTGGCGCAACAGCTTCCCTACATTGATCGCGTCTGCGCCGCGTTGCGCGTGCCGGTCGTCAAAATGCCGAAGTACGAAGCCGACGACATTTTGGGCACGCTGGCCAAACAAGCCTCTGCCGAAGGTTTGCAAACAGTCATCGTCACCAACGACAAAGACCTGGCTCAATTGGTTCACGATCCTGACGTGGTCATGCTGCGGATGGAAAAGAACATGGGCGAAACCTTTCTGGACGAAGCCGGTGTCAAAACAAAGTTCGGCGTGCGCGCCGATCAAATTCCGGACTGGTTGGGATTGATGGGCGACGCGGTGGATTGCATTCCGGGCGCTCCGGGCATTGGCGAAAAAGGCGCGGTCGGTTTGCTGGAACAGTTCGACAACATCGAAAACGCGCTGGCCGGTTGGGAACAGGTCAAACGCAAAGCTTACCGCGAATCTTTGCGCGATAACGTTGACCAGATTCGGTTGTCGCGCGAACTGGCTACGGTGGATTGCGACGTGCCGGTCAAGTTGGACTTGAAAGCCTTGATTTACGAAGCGCCGGATTATCAAGCCGCGCACGAATTGTTTGCCGAATTGGAATTCGCCACCTTGACGCGCGAATTTGCCAAAGGCGCTGCCGAAGGCGAACAGGTTGCTGTCAAAACCGCCGAACAAGCCGACTCGAATTACACGCGAATTTCCACAGTTGAAGAGTTGGGCAAGCTGGCAAACTCGCTGGCTGACGTTGGCAGATTTGCGTTTGCCTTGAGCGAAAACGGCGAAGGCGCGCTCGCCGGCTTGGCGTTTTCCATCGCGGTAAATTCGGCGACGCACTTTGATCTGCCAAATAGTGAAGACTGCGACGACCGCGACAAAGCCATCAAGTTGTTGAAAGACCTCTTCGGCAATCGGCTGATTGAAAAAGCGACGTTTGATTTGAAACGCGCGACTCACGCACTTGGTCGGCTTGGAATTCAGATCGAAACCGCGACGGACGACACTTTGCTGCAAGGCTACTTGCTGGATTCCGACCGGTCGAAATACGAAATCACTCAACTGGCCAACGAACATCTGGGCGGATTCGGCCTGGCCAAAGACAGCGAATTGACCGCGCAGGCCGCCGAACTGAACTTCCGGCTGGCCGATGCGATGAACTCGAAAATCGCCGACGACAAACTGCAATTCGACTTTCAGCAGCAGACGCTGGATTACGTTTACCAGCAGATCGAAATGCCGCTGATTCCGCTGCTCTGCGAAATCGAAAACGCAGGCTTTCGCGTGGACACAGACGTGCTGGCCAAACTGTCGGTCGAGATGGCTGACGAAATTGAACGGCTGTCGAAACAGATTTACGAACAGGCCGGGCGCGAATTCAACATCGCTTCGCCGCAACAGCTTGGCGAAGTCTTTGAAGAGTTGAATTACGAAGTCTCAAAACGCACAGCGACCGGACAGATTTCCACCAGCCGCGACGTGCTGGACGAACTGGCCGAAAAATACGAACTACCCAAACTGGTGATTGACCACCGCGAGTTGTCGAAGCTGAAAAGCACTTACGTTGACGCCTTCCCTTCGCTTATCAATCCGGCGGATGGCCGCATTCACACGACGCTGAATCAGACGATTGCGGCGACGGGGCGACTGTCTTCGACCGATCCGAATTTGCAAAACATTCCGGTGCGAACCGAAATGGGAAAACGCATTCGCCGAGCTTTCATCCCTGCGGAAGGCTCGGTGTTGATGTCGGCGGATTATTCGCAGATCGAATTGCGATTGCTGGCGCACATCACCCAAGACCCTGTGATGCTGGACGCCTTCAGCAAAAACGAAGACATACACGAACGCACCGCGCGCGAAGTCTTCGGCGCGAAAACTGCCGAAGAACTGAAAGAAAAACGCCGCGTCGCCAAGATCGTCAACTTCGGCATCGCTTACGTCATCGGGCCGTTCGGCTTGGCTCAGCGAGTTGGCATCAATCGCAGCGAAGCTCGCAAAGTGATTGACGATTGGTATACGACTTACGCCAACGTCAAAAAGTATATGGACGAATTGCCTGAACTGGCTCGCTCGGCGGGTAACTCTGTTCGTTCGATCTTTGGCCGCTTGCGAAGAATGAACGACCTGGCCAGCAAAGGCGCTGCACGCGCTCGCGCCGAACGCGAAGCCGTGAATATGCCTATGCAAGGCTCGGCTTCGGACATCGTCAAGCTGGCGATGCTGCGCGTCTGGGAAGCTCTGAAAAAAGAAAAGCTGAGCGCGAAAATGATCCTGCAAGTTCACGACGAATTGGTGTTTGAAGTCCCTGAAAACGAACTGGAAAAAACCGGTCAGGTGGTGAAAGCCGCGATGGAAAATGCGGTGAAGCTGGCTGTGCCTTTGCCTGTGGAATTGGGCAGCGGCAAAAACTGGATGGACGCGAAACCATAACCAAATGCATTTATCCACGAAGAACACCAATAGGCACGAAGGATGAGAATGATCATTTCTCTCTTCGTGTTTCTTCGTGTTCTTTGTGGATAAAAAAACGTCCCATTGAAGTGACCTGTGATGAAAAGATTGTTTGCTGTGGTTTTGATTTTGTTGGGTTGCTCGACGGTGTTTGCCCAAAAAATGCCGACTCAGGATTATCTGGTTTATGTGCTTTCAGAATCCGCCGACAAGATTTCACTGATCCGGTTCGGCCCCAACGGAGCCAAAGTCGAGCGCGAGTTCACAACCGGCGTGATGGAGCCTGACATTGACGGCCCGCACGGTGTAGCCGTTTCGCCGAACAAGCAAAACTATTACGTCTCGCTCGGCCACGGACGCCCGTTCGGAACGGTTTGGAAATACTCGGCCAGCGACGAAGTCTTGAAAAAGGTCACGCTCGGCAATTTCCCTGCGACGATGGATGTTTCGCCAGATGGCAGCTTTCTGTACGTCGTCAATTTCAACCTGCACGGCGACATGATTCCTTCGTCGGTGTCTGTGGTGCTGACCGATGAGATGCAGGAAATCGCGCGCATTCCGACCTGCACAATGCCGCACGGCTCGCGGTTCAATCCGGCGGGGACGAAACATTATTCGGCCTGCATGATGGACGATATGCTGGTGGAAATTGACACCGCCACGTTGAAGGCCTCGCGGCATTTCATCCTGACCAAAGGCAAAGAAGCCGGAATGAATGGTTCTCCGCAAATGCACGCTGCAAAATCTCACGCTGGCCACGATGCAGGCGGTCACGGTTTGGAACCGCCGAAGCCCGGCGATGTCGGTTGTTCGCCGACTTGGGCACAACCTTCGGCAGATGGGTCGAAAGTGTTTGTGGCTTGCAACAAATCGTCAGAGATTGTCGAAGTGGACGCCAAAACCTGGCAAGTGACTCGGCGCATTGCGGCTGGGCCGGGCGTTTACAACTTAGCCGTGACAAAGGATGGCTCGAAACTGATTGCGACCAATAAACGCGATCCATCGGTTTCGGTGTACGACGTGAAATCCGGCAAGGAGTTGGTGCGCATTCCCACCAAACGCAAAGTCGTTCATGGCGCTGTGGTTTCGCCGGACAATCGTTATGCTTTTATCTCAGTCGAAGGCATCGGAACCGAACCCGGCACAGTTGAAATTATTGATCTGGAAGCTTTGAAAACTGTGGCTACTGTAGAGGTTGCTCCGCAAGCAGCAGGAATTGATTTTCTTAAAACCGAACCAAGCCAAGCGACAAGGTCAATGAAATAGCCCTAAGCCGCAGAATAACTGCCTTCCGGGTTTGGCAAATTTCTCAGCGTTTCAAATCCTTCAAAATTTCTCGCGCGGCGTTAAAGCCCGGCGCGCCCATCACTCCGCCGCCTGGATGCGTTCCCGAACCGCACAAATACAAATTGCGAATCGGAGTTCGATAATCTGCCCAACCCGCCGTTGGACGCATAAAGAACAACTGATCCAAATCCATCTCTCCGTGAAAGATGTTTCCGCCGGTCAGCCCGTATTCAAACTCCATGTCGAAGGGCGAAATCACCTGGCGGTGGAGAATGATGTCTTTGATGTTCGGCGCATACGCGGCCAGTTCGTTGATGCAGCGGTTGGCGAATTCGTCTTTCGTCGTCTGATCCCAGAATCCGTCTTTCAAAGTGTACGGCGCGTACTGCGCGAAGATGCACATGATGTGTTTGCCCGGCGGAGCAATGGAATCGTCATAAGCCGAAGGAATCGTACATTCCAGCATTGGCCTCCGCGACATCTGGCCTTGCTTGGCGTCTTCCCACGCGCGGTCAATGTAATCCATCGAAGGACACACGTGCATGGTGGTCTTGTGCGGCAAGCTGGGTTCTTTGTCCGACGTGTTGGGAAAGGCTGTGAAGTTCGGCAATCCATCCAAAGCAAGATTGATTTTGACCGAACAGCCTTCGACGCGGAAATTCTTCAGCGATTGGCGAAAACTTTCTTCCAGATGCTGCTCTTCAATCAGTTTCAGAAACGTCCGCTTGGGGTCGGCGTTGGAAACGACGACTTTGGCGCGAATGTCATCGCCGTTTTTCAGCACCACGCCATACGCCTGTTCGTCTTTGACAAGCACGCGATCCACTTCGGCATCGGTCAGAATTTCCGCGCCGTGCGATTCTGCCGAACGCGCCAGCGCCTGACTGATTGCGCCCATTCCTCCGCGAATGAAGCCCCACAATCCGCGAGGCCCAGCGGCTCCGCCCATCACGTGATGCAACAAGATGTACGCCGTTCCGGGAGTCGCCGGGCCGCCGTTTGTGCCGATCACGCCGTCTGTCGCCAGCGTGGTTTTGATCTCGTCTGACTCAAAGCGTTCGTCCAAAAAATCCCGCACGCTCTGAGTCATGATCTTGACCATTCGCACCAGGCCTTCGTCACCGAGCTTCAGCGATTTCAATCCGAATTTGCCAAGCGAAACCAAATCGCCGAACTTACGGCGAACAATGTTCGGCGGAGTTTCAAGCAAAATGGATTCGACCCATTCCGCCAGTTTGGCGAGTTCCACTTCGTATTGCGGATAATGTTCGGCATCACGTTGGGAAAATTTGGCGATTTCCGAAACGGTTTTGTGCATGTCCTGCCAGAAAAAGATGTGGCGTCCGTCCGGGAAGGCTGTGAAAAACGAAGGGTCTTTCGGGTAGATGTGATAGCCGAAATCTCTCAGTTTCAGGTCGCTGATAATTCGCGGCTGCAATAAACTGCAAAGATACGACAGCGTTGAAACCTTGTATCCCGGCCACGGCTCTTCGGTGACGCAAGCGCCGCCAACCACAGAGCGGCGTTCCAGCACAAGAACTTTCTGCCCGGCGCGAGCCAGATAGCCTGCCGTAACCAGACCATTATGCCCTCCGCCTATGATAAGCACGTCGTATTGACGATTCATTCGCCGAATTTCCTTTTTGTGTTTTGTCTTTGGAGTGTCCTGAAATGAGGCCTCATTATCCACACAAGTTTTCGGCAGTAAAGCATCCGTCCAGATGGTAAAGAAAAAGTGTTGACACCTTTCTGCGGCATACGTAGACTCGCCGCCAGTTGTGAGCGAGTCGCTCAATCGTTCTTTTTTCCTTTCAAAGTTGTTCTTTTTCCCTCTAAAAAACTGAATATCAAAAATTAGGCTCAGACGTGTTTTGATCGTTTCTTTTATGAGCAATTGCCCCGCACACACATCCAGTTGCTAATGGTTTGTTTCATGGAGTTTGTTCGTTCGTGTTCCTCATTGGTTGGATAGGTGAGTTTGTTCGCAGGTGATTGGTCGGCAATAAGAGCCAAAAGGCTCAGTTGTAATCAGTCGAACGTTACCACTCTCAACAAACTTTGTTTCTTCAGATCAACAACCATTTTTCCAATAGGAGATTTTTGAGATGCGAACTTCACAAAAATTCACATCCATTGTGTTGGCTTTTTTTGCGGCGATTGTTTTGTCATCTGTCAGTCTGGCGGCTGATCCTGGCGCTGTGTATTCGCCATTGTCGGAAGCCAGCGATCAGAAAGCCGGTTCGTTCCTGTTTTACAACGTTTACACATCGGGCGCGACCACCGGCAATGCTGAAAACACACGCATCAACATTACCAACACCAGCAGCACTTCATCGGCGTTTGTCCACCTGTATTTTGTCTCGTCCACCTGTTCAATCGCCGACAGTTTTATTTGTTTGACCGAAAATCAAACCGCTTCGTTTTTGGCTTCGGACGTTGATCCGGGTGTCAAAGGTTACATCGTAGCTCATGCGGTAGATGGTCGGCTGGGTTGCCCGATTTCATTCAACTCGCTGATTGGCGACGCTTACATCAAATTCGCTTCTGGGCATTCCGCCAATCTTGCGGCTGTGGCGTTTGCGGCGCTTTATGACGGATTGGTTCCGAATTGCGACGGCAATTCCGTTACAGCCGTCATCAATTTCAATGGCGTGGCGGGAGCAGGTTATAACTGCACTCCGGCTGTCGTTGCGATAAACAACGTCGGCAGCCGGGCCGATGGCAACGACATGATGGTGATTCTCAACCGCGTGGGCGGCAATTTGGGCATTGGAGCATTTACGCTTGGTTCGATTTTTGGGTTGCTGTACGACGACGCCGAAAACGTGCTCAGCTTTTCCTTCACCGGCAACTGTCAATTTATGAGCAGCCTGTCCAACAATTTTCCGCGCACAACGCCACGATTTGAAACCTTCATTCCTGCCGGTCGCAGCGGTTGGATGAAGTTCAACAATCAAACAGGAGCGATTGGCATTTTGGGCGCGTCAATAAACTTCAACGCCAACACATCTTCCAATGCCGGAGCCTTCAACGGAGGCCACAACATGCAACATCTGACATTGAACTGTGGGATGGCCTACACAGTCCCGGTTTTTCCGCCAAGCTGTTAAGCAAGGCTGAGCTTTCCGAACAACAAAAGCCGAAGGCAGATGACATTCGCCACCTGCCTTCGGCTTTTTTTGAGCGATCGCGGTGCTGTTTTTACCAACTCAGGACGAATTCGTAATCTGCCGCGCTTCGCTGAGAATCACGAACGCGAATCACAGCCGTATAACCATTCGCGGCCGTTGGGCGTTCGACGACTTCGACGGTTCCACGCACTTTTTTGTTTTCAATCCGCAGTGTCAGTTCGCGCGCAGGCATCGGAGTGGAAAACGTGAATTGGCCATTGTTGAACGATTTTCCGGCCACCAGTTTTTCAGTGACGATATTTCCGCGAACTTCCAACAACACTTCGGTGTCCACGCGCCCACGCCAGGTCATTTTTCCAGGCACGTAAGGCTGTTCCACAGGAGCCGCATCCCGCGAAGGAGCACCAGCACCGCGAGCTTCGCGCGTTCGCCCGCCGGAAAGTTGCACAGTCGTTTCAACCAGTTTGAAAACGAATCGTTGGTTATCACGGCGATGTTCGCCCCAAATCTGTAAGCTTTGCCCTTCGTTGCGCGCGCTGTTGGTCAAATCCAAAACTTTGCCGTTTCTGGCGACGATCAGCGATTGCCCGCTGCCAGCATCAACAACTCGAAACTTTTGCACATCACGTCCGACCTGCTGGCCCTTCGCCAGGACAGCCGAACCGTCCCGCGAACCGGCGACTTCCAATACGCGCCCGCTTTCGACCGAGCGAATATAAAAGTAACCGTTTCCGGCGTCCTCAAAATCCCACTGCTGATTCAATCCGCCGCTGCCCGACCATTGTTGCAATGTGGTGTTGTCATCGCGCCGCAAATCCAAAAAGTGGCTGCTGGCAACATTCTGGATTTGATAACGCCCTTTGCCTGCGAACGCATGTGCGATCATCGTTCCGGGCGTCGTGCCAACCGGAGCGCCTTCGCGCGGGCGAACTTTCGCTTCGACATCGCCGACGCGAATCAACCGAAAGCGTTGGTTTTCCAACGCATGCGGTTCGCCGATTTGCAGCTTCACACCGTCATCGCGTTTGCCCGCAGGCGATTCCAGCGATTTTCCGGTTTTGGAAATAATCGTGAATTCGCCGCGTCCGTTGTCGGCCAGTTTCCACTTTTGATTGTCGCTGCTGCCCCGCGTCGCCGTGATGATTGCCACGCCGTCGCGCGCTCTGCCGCCGTCAACGTCCAGCACTCTGCCGTTTTCAACCGAAGTGATGTAGTAAAACCCGTTGCCCGCATCCACAAAATCCCATTGCTGATTTCGCGCTCCGCCGACAGCCCACTGCTGGACGGTCTTTTTGTCTTCCATTCGCAAATCCAGAGCTTTGCCGGTGGCGACGATTTCCACGCGATAGCGCCCTTGCCCGGTGAAACTCTGCTGAGCCAGCGCGCTGACAATCACCACAGTGACAGTGCCAATCGTCGCCACTAACTTCAAAAACTCTTTTGCCAATCTTTTCATTCTTTCCTCCTGTTATGACCGATGACGCAATTCGCCGGAATCGCCAAGCCCACGCCCGCTGAACAAGCTCGCCCATTCCTGAGCAACGAAGATGATCGCAGCAAAATACGTCCATGGATTCGCCGGATCAGCCGCCAGCACAGGGCGATTCTTTTCAAAGTATTTGTGCCCGGCCAGTTGAAAAATCCAGCCGACGACAAACAATGCAATTGCCCATCGCCAGTTAAAAATCAGCATCGGAAACGAAGCCACAATCATCGGCACGCCGATCAAATGCGACACCTTACAACCGACAGTGCGGTGTTCAGCGCGATACAGTTCCATGTGTTCTCGAAACGAGCGCATGTTTTGCCTCCGAATTTTTGGTTGGGGATTGAACGCGCCGATTCTCTACGTCACATCAAAAGCTGTCAAAGCCTTGTTTGCCGTCATCAACTCGAATTCCCGCTCGATTCGTATGTCTTCCAGAAAGGCCAGATCGTGACTGACAGCGACCAGCGCGCCTTGAAACCGGTTGAGCGCCGACACCAACGCCTCAACGCTTGGCAAGTCCAGATTGTTCGTCGGTTCGTCCACAATCAACACTTCCGGTGATTGATCTGCGCCTAGCAAACACGCCAACGCTGCGCGCATTCGTTCTCCGCCGCTGAGCACAGTGACCGGTTTCAGCGCATCGTCACGAATGAACAGGAACCTTCCGAGCAGCGTCCGCAATTCATGTTCAGGTCGCAACGAAGCGACTCGGCGAAGGTTTTCCAGCACCGTCAGCGACGAATCAAGCACGCTTGTCTGCTGATCCAGCAAACCGACGCGCGTCGCTCCAAGTTTCACTTCGCCGGCAGTCGGCAGTTTGTTGCCGCAGACCAAATCAATCAGCGTGGATTTGCCTGCGCCGTTCGCGCCTTTCAGCCACACGCGCTCTGGCCCGATGATCTCCAGATTTACCGGCGACGACCACAATGGTCGTTCAGCGTCGGCGAACTGAAAATTGACTTCGCGCAGTTCGACCAATCGTTTCTGAGCAGGAACTTCCGAACTTTCCAAATCAACAGTGATCTGGTTTTCAATCGTCAGATTGCCGCGAGCTTCCGCAACTTCCAGACGCCTGCGTTCGACTTTGTCTTCGTGGCGACCTTTCAAAAGCCCGGAGGAATTTTCCGCCGCGCGTTGCAACGTGCCAACGACGATGGACGGCAGTCCGCCTTTTTTTGCCGAACTGCGTTTGGCAGTGGATTGCCTTCGCTGTTGACGCTCTTTGGCGAGTTGAGCAATTTGTTTGGCGTCTTTCAATCGCTGCTGAGCGCCAGCCAAATTTTGTTCCGCCGCCGCGCGTTCGTGGTCGCGCTGCTGCCGGTAAAAATCGAAATTGCCGCCGTAAAACTTCAGCCCGGCGGAACTCATTTCCGCGATTTGATCCACCAACGCCAACAATCGCCGGTCGTGGCTGACCACCAGCAAGCCTTGTTTCCAACCGCTGACCAGTTCGTAAACGAATTCGCGGGCGGACAAATCCAGATGATTCGTCGGTTCATCCAGAATCAAAAAGTCCGGCTCTTCCAACAACAACCCCGCGATGCGAACGCGCGTCAATTCGCCGCCGCTCAAACTGCCAACCGAACGGTTCAGATCAATATGAGCAATGCCAAGTTTGGCAAACGTCTGTTCAACGCGCTCCGGCAAATCCCAGCGGTCGCCAAGTAAATCGAAATCTTCCGGCGAAGCTTCGCCAGCGATTGCCCGACGATACGCCGCCAAAGCATTCGCAAGTCGAATCGCTTCGGCAACTGTCGCCGATGAATCAAGCGCGACTTTTTGCGGCAGGTAAGAAACTCGGCCAACGCAGGTCAAACTGCCGCCGGACGCAGCAATCCTTCCAGCCAGAATTTCCAGCAACGTGGTTTTTCCGACTCCGTTCGCGCCCACCAACCCGGTGCGAATCGCGCCGAAACTGAATGTCAGTGATTTGAAAAGTGTGGAACCGTCAGGCAGGCGATAGCCAAGATTCACCCCGCTCAGGTGATTTTGCATAAACGTAAACCCCTTTCGTACAAAAACAGTGATCCTTGCCGCAGGCAAAGCCAGCGACGCAAAAGTCGTCTTCGTTGAATTGGGATTAGCTACGCATACTTGCTCCGGCTTCAGTCGCAATGGTTGGAGCGACGTTCACCGAAAAAATCTCCTTGAACTATCAAAAGAATCTCGCCTGGCGATTGGCCAAACGCGCGGGAAAATACAAAACCGAATTCAAGCTGTCAAACAAAGTTTTTGGCGGCGGCCTGGAATTCTTGACACGATTTTTGGCGGTTCCTACACTCCGCCAACCGCACGGATTTTCATCGCAAGCATAACAGTTCACCATTCAAATACGAGGTTCGCCAATGAACGCAGCACAGTTGACGCTCGACAACATCGAACGCTTTGGAGAATACGCTTCAACCTGGTTTGAAGACCGCAGCTACACCAACGTCCAGCAATATCATTACGCCTGCCGCTTTGCCGAAACCTTGCGCCAGCACGGCGTTCAAGCTGGCGACGGCGTTGTGGTGATGATGCTGAATTCGCCTGCCGTCACCTCCGCCTTCGTAGCTATATGGAAACTCGGCGCGGTGATTATTCCCGTCACACCAATGTGGAATGCGCGCGAAGTTCGTTACGTGCTGGAAGATTCCGGCGCATCGTTTGCCATCACTTCGCCGGAATTGGCCGCACGAATGAAGGAAGCTTCGGCGGATTTGCCGAGCTTCCGCGAAGTCTTGTGCATCGGTGAAAGCAGCGACGCCACAAACGTCGAACCCGAAATCGAATCCGCTGCCGAATTCGCGCCGCTGGTCGAACGCGCGCCAGGCGATCTGGCGATGCTGCTTTACACTTCGGGGACGACCGGCAATCCCAAAGGCGTCATGCTCAGTCACGACAACATGATTTTCGTCGCTGATGCGCTGTACGAACGCAACGCCAGCGTCGGCCAGATTCGCAGCTTGAGCGTTCTGCCAATGAGCCACGTGTACGGCGTATTGATGATGAATCTGGGTTACCGAATGGGAAACAGCAGCACCATCATGAAACACTTCGACGCAGGCAAAGTGCTATCGCTGATCGAAAGCTTCAAAGTGCAACGGCTGGCTTTTGTGCCGACGATGCTGACGATGCTCATCAATCATCCAGACCGCGAAAAATACGACTACTCTTCGCTGCAAACCGTTGGCACGGGCGGAGCGCCGTTGGCGGAAAGCACTCGGTTGGAATTCGAGCGGCTATTCAATTGCACGGTCAAACAGGGTTACGGCTTGTCAGAAACGGCGGGAGCATTGACGACTTATTACCCCGATGAAGCTTATCGAGTTGGCTCAGTCGGGCGAGCGATGATCGGGTTTGAAATTTGCGCGATGGATTTCAGCAACAACATTTTGCCCGCAGGTGAAACCGGCGAACTTTGCACACGCGGGCGACACGTCATGCTCGGTTATCTGAACAAACCCGAAGCCACGCGCGACACGATCATTGACGGCTGGCTGCACACCGGAGACATCGGCCACGTGGACACCGACGGATATGTGTTCATCACGGACCGTAAGAAAGAACTGGTCATCAAAGGCGGCGAAAACATCTCTCCGCGCGAAATTGAAGAAGGATTGTATTCGCATCCCGCCATTGCCGAAGCCGCAGTCTTCGGCATCCCGGACGAAATTTTTGGAGAAAATCTGGCTGCGGCAGTCGTGCTGCGCGCAGGTCATTCGCTGACCGAAGATGAATTAAAAACCTTCATCGGCAGTTACGTCACCAAATTCAAAGTCCCCGCGAAGATTGTCTTTCTGGATTCATTTCCGAAAGGGCCAAGCGGCAAGATTCTGAAACGCGCAATCCGCGACGAAGTACTGTCATCGGAACGAAGCTGAAGCGATCAACGCGCCGCCTTCAATCGCAATGATTTGCCCAGTCACTAAATCCGGGCCGGTGATGACGTTGAGAATCAACGCCGCGACATCTTCGGCGTCACAGACTTTGTGCAGCACAGCATGAGCTTCGGCGCGTTGTTTCAGCGATTCGTAATTCGCCTGTCCCAATCCATCCTGCAACCAGCGCGTGGTGATAAATCCCGGAGCGACTGCGTTGACGCGAACTTTCGGCGCAAAGACTCGCGCCAGCGTGACGGTCATGTTGTTCAGCGCAGCCTTTGACGCGCAGTAAGGAATCGAACTGCCCAGCCCGCGAATGCCTGCAATGCTGGAAACGTTGACGATTTCTCCGCTGCCCGAAGCCATCAATGCTTCTTTGGCTGCGCGCGAAACCTGAAACGTGCCGATGACGTTGGTTGAAAAAATCCGATTCCAATCGTCCAGCGACACGCCTTCCAAATCTTCATGAGCGACGAACGCTGTAGTGCCTGCGTTGTTGACCAACACATCCAGCCGCCCGAATTCGGTGACTGCCGTATCAATCATCCGGCGGCAAGCCGCGTCATCGGCAATATCTGCTTGAACCGCAATTCCTTTGACGCCAAGCGCCGAAACGTCGGCGGCTGTTTGTTCGGCTTCGTCTTTCGAGCGGCTGTAGTTAATCAGCACCGAGCATCCGCGCCGAGCCAATTCCAATGCCGTAGCCCTTCCAACGCCTGTTCCACCGCCAGTGACAACGGCTGCTTTACCTGCGATTTCCATTTTTGTTTTCTCCTCGTTTTTTGGAGTGCGGCGGCTCAACGCAGCTTTGGCTTTCACCAGAAACCGCTCACTTATAACTAAGCGTTCGGCGATGAACGCAAAGCGGCGTCGAGCCGCCGCACTCCATACTTATCCACCAAATGCATCCAGTCCGGTGATGTGTTTGCCCAGCACCAACATGTGAACTTCGTTCGTGCCTTCGTAGGTGTAAACCGATTCCAGATTGGCCATGTGCCGCATGATCGAATAATCGCCGATGATACCGTTCGCGCCCAGAATGCCGCGAGCGTTTCTGGCGATCTCCAAAGCCATGCCTACGTTGTTGTATTTGGCCATCGAAACGTGAACCGGTTCCATCGTGCCCGCGTCTTTCATTCGGCCAAGCTGCAAACACAACAATTGAGCCTTTGAAATTTCAACCAACATCTTCGCCAGTTTTTCCTGAGTCAACTGAAAGCTGCCAATCGGACGCCCAAACTGAATTCGTTGTTTTGAGTATTCAGTTGCCGTCTGAAAACAATCAACCGCCGCGCCGATGGCTCCCCAGGCAATGCCGTAACGCGCTTGGGTCAGACAACTCAGAGGGCTTTTCAATCCGCCGCTCAGCGGCAAGATGTTTTCTTCGGGAATCAGGCAATCTTCAAAGACAAGCTCCGACGTGATCGAAGCGCGCAAACTCATCTTGTGTTTGATTTCCGGCGCGGTGAAGCCTTTGGTTCCCTTCTCCACCAAAAAGCCGCGAATCTTGTCGTTCTCATCGGTCTTCGCCCAGACGATGGCGATGTCGGCGATGGTTCCGTTGGTGATCCAGGCTTTGCTGCCGTTCAGCAGCCAGCCGTCTTTAGTTTTCTGGGCGCGAGTTTTCATGCTGCCGGGATCGGAACCGGAGTTCGGCTCAGTCAATCCGAAACAGCCAATGACTTTGCCAGCGGCCATGTTTGGCAGCCATTTCATTTTTTGCTCTTCGCTGCCGAAAGCGTAAATCGGATACATGCACAGCGCGCCTTGCACAGAAACAAAGCTGCGAATGCCGCTGTCGCCCGCTTCCAGTTCCTGAGTTATCAAACCGTAAGCGACGTTGTTGACTCCGGCGCAGCCATATTTTTCCGGCAAGTTCGCGCCCAAAACTCCCAGCGAAGCCATTTCGGGAATCAGGTCGAACGGGAATCGGCCTTCTTCAAAACATTCGGCAATGATGGGTTTGACACGCTCGTTGACGAAGGCTCGCACCGATTGGCGAACCAGCTTTTCTTCGTCGCTGAGTTGTGCGTCGAGCTTGAAAAAATCCACTTCTGAGGTGCTCATAAAATTTCTCCTGTTTATAAATTTGCCAGGTAATTACTGAGCCTCTTCGCCGCGTTAGGGGCGTTTGAGTTTAGCCGTGGGTTTTCAACCCACGGTAGGATGTAAGATTTCCCTGCGTCGCGTCAGCGACGATTGAATTCAGCCGTCGCTGACGCGACGAATGAGGGCTTTCTGCATCACCCGGCGTTGAAACGCCGGGCTAAATTCAACCGCCGCTACGCGGCGAAGAAGAGCCACAGCAATTACTTTGTTAATACTTGAATGATAAAAACCGTGAGCGACAAACTACTATTTGGCGGCAATGTCGGCAATTGGCCGCGAGAAATTTTTCCTGTCAGGACAGTTCGCCACTTTGTTTGACCGGTCGTTGACGGCAACCGGACGCGCTCATACACTCACGCCAAAATTTTCCAGGAGGAACCCAATGTCTGAACAACCAATCCTGACTCACGTCGAAAACAAAGTCGCTACGTTGACGTTCAACCGTCCTGACAAACTCAACGCCCTGAGCTGCGACTTGCTGACTCAATCAATAGACACGCTGAAACAATGGAGCCGCGACCAGGAAGTCGGCGCAATCGTCGTCACCGGCGCTGGCCGAGCGTTTTGCGCCGGAGGCGATGTCAGCAACATGGCCAAAGACACCGCACCGCCTTCTCTGGAAGAACAGATTGACGGATTGCGCGAAGCTCAGGAACTGTCTTGGTTGCTGTACAACATGCCGAAACCGACCATCGCCGCCGTCAACGGTCACGCGATGGGAGCGGGTTTGGGGGTGTGTTTGTCGTGTGATTTACGCATCGCTTCGGACGCGGCAAAGTTCGGGACGGCTTATGCCAAAGTCGGATTCGGCGGAGATTTCGGCACCACCTGGTTGCTGGCGCGCAGCGTCGGCGCGGCCAAAGCCAAAGAATTGTTTTTCCTCAGCGAAATCATTGACGCCGCCGAAGCGCATCGGCTGGGCTTAATCAACCGAGTAGTTGCCGCCGATCAGTTGATGGCGCAAGTTAGCGAAATCGCCACGCGCATCGCTCACGGCCCGCTGGTCAGTTATCGGTACATGAAAGCCAACGTCAATCAGGCGATGAGTTCAGACTTCCGCACCTTGCTCGACCGCGAAGCCGAAACTCATCTGCGCTGCGGCCAAACCGAAGACCACAAAGAAGGCGTCCGCGCCTTTATGGAAAAACGCCAGCCGAACTTCACAGGCAGATGAATGAACGTCCTCCCCGCAGATGACGCAGATAACGCGAATAGAGACTTGGGCGATTCGCGTTATCTGCGTGATTCGCGGGAAGGATTTAGCGAAAGGCAAAAATGGAATTCACCGAAATCATCTACTCCAAAGAAAACCGCGTCGCCACGATCACGCTGAATCGTCCGACAAAGCTCAATGCTTATTCCGAAGTGATGGTTCACGAAATAATCTCTGCGCTGAACGACGCGCGCGACGACGACGAAATTCGCGCCGTCATTATCACCGGAACCGGGCGAGGGTTCTGTTCCGGCGGAGACATCTCGCGCGACTTTCAATATCCGGCGCGGTATCGCGGCCACAAGATGGAAGCGATGCTGGAAATGCGCGAGAACATGCATCAACTGGTGACGCTGCTTCAGCGTTTTGACAAACCTGTCATTGCGGCAGTCAACGGAGCGGCAGTCGCCGGAGGATTGACGCTGGCCTTGAGTTGCGACTTTCGCATTGCCGCCGAAAGCGCAAAGCTTGGTGACACCAGTTTGAAGTTTTCGCTGATTCCTGACGAAGGCGGAGCTTATCTGTTTCCAAAGTTCATGGGCTTGGAACGCGCGTTGAAGATGTCGCTGTTTTCCGAAGTTTATCCGGCTCAGCAGGCTAAAGAGTTGGGCTTGGTGACAGAAGTCGTGCCGGATGCCGAGTTGATGGCGACGGCTCGCGCGTGGGCTGAGCGGCTGGCCGACGGGCCTCCAATCGCCATCCGCATCACCAAACGAATGATGCACAAACAACAGACAATGGATTTGGCGAACGCGCTGGAAGATGCCGCGCTGAGCGTGATGGTGACCAATTACTGCGAAGACGTGAAGGAAGGAACGGCGGCTTTTCACGAAAAGCGCAAACCGAATTTCAAAGGACGGTAGCCGGACAGGGAGAGGGGGAGAAGGAGAGATTGAGGGAGAGCGGGAGAGAGCGTGATTAATTTTTCCCTCCGTCCCTCCGTCCCTCCGTCCCTCCGTCCCTCCGTCCCTCCGTCCCTCCGTCCCTCAATCCCTCAACCGTGCCAGACTTTCAATCGTTCCAAACTTAGATTGAATTGCTTAATGCCTACCCACAGCAAGACCGCCGAGATGATGTGCGCGATGGTTGAAACAATCAAAATTGAATAACGCACGGCGCTGTCATCTCGAAAAACATACTGAGTGAAGAACGACACAGCCAGCGGCCCGCCTCCCAAACCAATCAGGTTCACGACGAACAAATAAATTGACGACGCTTGCGCGCGCATGGCGTTCGGCATGATTTGTTGAATCGCGGCGGGAGCGACTCCAAAAGGCGCTGCGGTAAAAAACGCAGTCGGGATCAGTAACGCCAAAGCCCAATACGGATTCGGCATAACCGGATACAACATCCCGGTCGGCGCCCAAGCCAAAGAAACGATAAAGCCGACTTTCATGACAGCGTCTTTCGCGCCGCGTTTTGCCAGCCAGTCAGCGTACCAACCTCCGGCGGCGATTCCCAAAGCACCGAAAATGGCGACGATGGCTCCGTACCAGAAACCTATCTTCGCTTCCGTCCAGCCAAACGTGCGAACGAACATGGTCGGCACCCAGCCGCTGGTTCCGTAAGACGAAAACGACAACAGCGCGAAACCTACGTTGTGACAGGCGAAAGTTTTCCAGTTCAGTTTCAAATAAGCGATGACTTCGTCGAGCGACACTTGGGCGTTTTGCAGCTTGCCTTCGGCATCCTGAATTTTCTTCATCCCGCGACGAATCGGTTCGCGCACGGTGTACATCAGCAAAGCCAGCAACACTCCCGGCAACCCAACGACGAAAAACACGACCTGCCAGCCGCGCACCGCGCCGACAACCGGCAAATCCCAGTAAGGCCGAGTCATAAAAAACGCGATGGCCGTTGCGCCCAAAATGTTGGCCACGCCGCTGCCGATGTAAATTCCCATCGAATACACGCTGATGGCTGTGGCTCGGCGTTGCGGCGTAAAGTAATCGGCGATGATCGAATACGCCGCCGGCGACAATGCGCCTTCGCCAACGCCAACACCAACGCGAGCCGCAGCCATGTGCCAGAAGTTTTTCGCCACGCCACACATCGCCGTAAAGAAACTCCAAACGACAAAGCCGATGGCGATAATTGCACGTCGGCTTTTGGAATCGGCCAGTCTGCCCAGCGGAATGCCAAACAAAGTGTAAAACACAGCAAATGCCGGCCCCATCAACAAACCCATTTGAAAGTCCGTTATGGCCAGATCGCGGCGAATGGGTTTAACCAACAAGTTCAAAATCTGCCGGTCAATGAACGAAAAGACGTAAACCAACGTCAGCACTCCAACCACGTACCAAGCATAACCAACTGCCGGATAAGGATTTTCAGCGTGCTCTGATTCGGACTGCGGAACTGCAGGTGATTGTGTTGTCATCGGTCATCTCCGGGTATTTCCGAAAACGGTATTTTGTCTCGGCTAAACCTCGCGCGGTATTTTTTGCTAACTCTCGGCAGAATTGCCGTATCAAGAAAATGCTAAACCTGACTCACCCGACTTCGATTTTCCTCTTTGCGAATCACTCAAAGAGTTTGGCTGGTCATCGGAAAGACGTTTGGTGGTGTAAAAACTGCTCGGAACGAAAAAAAACTTAGCACAAAAGCATTTTTCTGGCTCGAAAATGATTAAGACGCTTAGTCATAAAAACGGTCTGTGCTAAGATTCGCCCGCTTTTTTGGTAGCAATGGTGCTGACTTATTGGACAGCAGCCCAAATTGAGCAAGCGGCTCTTGCGCTCTTCACTATCGCAAAAGCATCCCAACCACCAAGCATTGCTTCTTGCAGTATCAGTTCTTTTACCGTGTTATGACTTGTTCAACACCTTTTTCCGCGAAGGGATTTAGCAAGATGAGTCGCTTTCCATTGATTGCGTATACAAACCTAATGGGGTTCACGGGTCACCCCGCACCCGAAACTATCACCAAACATTTCAGTATTAAAAACGGGAGGACTTTATGCCGATGAAAGGCCATGGAGAAACTTCGAGTAGAGCTTCAAGCCGTTTGCGGCCAGCCGAGTGGTCGGTTGCTCTGGTCAAACGATTTGCAGTGCTTGCTTTTGTTGCTGGCGGGTTGATGTTTGCAATGGATCATTTCGGAGCTTTTGACGCCTTTGGTCAAAAAGCGCCAAAACGAGCTGTCAGACAACAACCGATTCAAACAGCCACGAATGCCGACGATTGCAGTTATGTGAAATCGCCCGACGATTACCGCGATGTTGTCACTCGCCATCGCAATTCCGTTTCGCAAATTACCGAAGTTGTCGCCGCGCGAATGAGCAGCGATGATGGAATTGCGCTGGTTCCGCCGCAAAGCATGCCGCGCAAAAACTTTGTTGACGATCTGATCTTCGGCAAGATGCAAAGCGCCGGAGTCGAATCCGCGCCGGTTTGCTCCGATGAAGAATTCATTCGCCGCGTAACGCTCGACCTGACCGGGCGCATTCCGTCACCGACCGATGTGACCAACTTCCTGAAGAATCAAGACCCGAACAAACGCGATGTGCTAATTGATGCTCTGCTGAATTCGTCAGAGTTCGTGGACAAATGGACGATGTACTTTGGCGATCTGTACAAAAACACTTCGCAATCGAACAACATCGGACGATTTGTCGGTGGCCGAGAAGCTTTCCACAAGTTTATTCGGGACTCCATCGAACAAAACAAGAGCTACGCGCAGATGGCGACCGAAATGATTGTGTCGCGCGGCGATAGTTATGTCGTCGGCGAAACCAATTTCATCATCGGCGGATTCGTGCCAATGGGGCCGGCTCAGGACACTTACGACGGTTATGCTGTGCAAACTGCTCAAACTTTCCTGGGGCTGAGTTCGATGGACTGCCTGCTTTGCCACGATGGCGCAGGCCATCTGGATGCCGTCAACTTGTGGGGATCGAAAGTCACGCGCGCCGATGCCTGGGGAATGGCTGCCTTCTTTGCGCGCACCCGCCGTCAAACAGTCAATGTCGGCACGAACATCCAAAAATACATGATCACCGAAGCGACGACCGGTGAATATGACCTGAACACCACGACTGGCAATCGTAGTTCGCGTCTGCCGATGGGCAGCCAGCGAAACGTTGCGCCGAAATATATGCTCGGCAATCGTGGTGGAGTTTCAAACGGAGAAGATCGTCGCACCGCCCTGGCCAGATACATCACCGCCGATCCGCAATTTGCTCGCGCTTCGGTCAACTACCTTTGGGAAGAATTGATGGTCGAAGCTCTGGTTTCGCCGTCGAACACGTTCGACCTGGCTCGCCTGAATCCCGACGAACAATTGCCGGACGGATGGTCGTTGCAACCGAACAATGCCGAATTGCTGGAAGCGTTGGCGCAGGAATTCAGCAACAACAACTTCAACATTCGACACCTGCTTCGTACGATCGCGCAATCGTACACTTATCAGTTGTCGTCGAAGTATCCCGGAACCTGGAAGATCGAATACGTTCCGCTTTACGCGCGCAAATTCGCTCGTCGTCTGGATGCCGAAGAGCTTCACGACGCCGTGGTCAAGGCGACCAACCTGCCGCCCGTGACCAACGCTGCCACTCGTAACGGTGTTACGATACCGCGAATGATTGGCTTCCCGATTATTGACGAACTCGGTGCCAAGAAAAGAGAAGTTCAATGGGCGATGCAACTGCCCGAACCGCGCGAGCCGCAATTCGGGCAAACCAACGGATCGTCGGCAAACATCCTGAACACGTTCCTGCGCGGCAACCGCGACCTGAATTTGCGACAGGCTGATTCGTCCATCCTGCAATCGCTAAACATGATGAACAACGACTTCATCAGCAACCGCATCCGCTACATTACCACCAACAACAACAGCACAACCAATACAGTCGGTTACATAGACCCAATTCCGGGTTACAACACGGAAAGAATCTTCTCGACGGTCAAACGGCTGATGGAAACGCCCGGCCTGACCAACGAGCAGATCGTCACCGAACTGTACCTGAACACGCTTTCTCGCAGTCCGAGAGCAAACGAGCTTCAAAAAGCTCTGCCTTACTTCACTTCGATGGGTAAACAAGGCGCGATTGAAAGCTTGCAATGGGTGCTGCTGAACAAAGTGGATTTCCTGTTCAATTACTAAGCTGGCCGAAACGGCTGATTCTAAAGATAGGAGACAAAATGAAAGATCATCTTCAACCTGATCATTCTTGCGATGTTTGCAAACCGTTGCGGCCAGCCAATTCAGGACTCTTCGGAGGCCCTGTTTTGGGACGCCGCGAATTTTTCCAGATTGCCGGAACCGGTGTTGCCGGTTCGTTCGTCGTTCCGATGTTTGCCAAAAACGCCGAAGCTCAAACCGGCGCGCAAATTTACGGAAAGGCTCGCAATCTGATTTACATCCACATGCAGGGCGCTCCGAGCCACACCGATACTTTCGACTTGAAAGTCGGTTCATGGACGCCCGCCGATTTCACACCGGATATGGTCGGCAGCGGCGTGCTGTTCCCGAAAGGGCTGATGCCAACATTGGCGACTCAAATGCAGCACGTCGCCATCATCCGCAGCGTTCGCGCTCCGGCGTTAGTGCATGGCTTGCAGCAAATCTGGACTCAGATTGCTCGCAATCCGACTTCGCTGATGGGCAAGATTTCTCCGAACGTTTGCGCGGTCGTCGCGCGCGAATTTGAACCGCAACGAACTTCCGCCCAACGCCTGCCAGGTTTCGTTTCGCTCAATGGCGGCAGTGTCACGGCCAATGGCTATTTCAACGCTCGTTACAGTCCGTTTGCTGCCAATGGCTCGACTAATGGTCTTGGCAACCTGACCAACTTTGCCGGTCAAACGACCTTTGATCGTCGTTTCCAGATGCTGCAAGAACTTGACGGCGAGAATCGTGGAAATTCTCCGTTGGGCGATGCCGTCACAGATATGGACAGCTTTTACGGGCAAAGCCGGGCAATGATGTACAACCCGGAAGTAGATGCCGTTTTCCGACTGACGGCTGCTGAAACTCAGCGTTATGGCGTGAACAACGCTCAAACCGGATTCGGCAATGCCTGCCTGACGGCTCGTAATTTGCTGAAATCCAATTTGGGCACGCGCGCCATTCAGATCAGCATCGGCGGTTGGGACAACCATACCAACATTTACGCCGCCAACGGCATTTACAATCCGGCACGTCAGTTCGACAAAGGCGTCGGCGAATTGTTAAGAGACCTTTCTTCGACGCCGGGACTCAACGGTGGCACGTTGCTGGATGAAACGCTGGTCGTCTGGATGGGCGAATTCGGTCGCACGGTCAGAACGGCCAACAACAGTTCCACGCCAGGACTGAACGGCGGCGCGGGACGCGATCACTTCTTCCAGCATTTCGTCTGCTTCGCGGGCGGCGGAGTCAGCGGCGGTCGAGCCATTGGCGAAACCACCAGCGACGGATTCGCCACAGTGAACCCCGGATGGTCAGAAGGTCGCCCAATCGTCAACGAAGACATCGCGGCAACCATCTACTCCGGCTTGGGAATTGATTACACCAAGACGCTGCATGACGATCCTTATCAACGCGGATTCGAGTATGTGCCGTTCGCTTCGCAAGGCGCCTGGAAACCCGTCAAGGAAATCTTCCAGCGCAGCGCAGCGCCGGAACGTCCTAAACTGAACCCGCGCAAACGGTAAATCGTACGCCTATCAGCTTCCGGCGGTAATTTACGCCGGTCACAACTCAAATAAACAATCACCGCTCACGCGAGCAATCGCGTGGGCGGTTTCTTTTTATGGAGAATCAAAAATGACGGAAAAAGAATTAGTCGAACAATTTGAAGGGCTGACGTTATCGCCGGAACTCTTCCCTCACCGCGAACACGTGCGGCTGGCGTGGATTTACCTGCGCGATAATCCTCCTTTACTGGCGCTGGAAATGTTTTGCGAAGGTTTGAAGCGATTTGCGGCGTCGCTCGGCAAAGCGGATCGTTACCACGAAACCATCACGTGGGCTTATTTGCTGCTGATCCGCGAACGGATGGCAAAAACCGAATCGGCGGATTCGTGGGAAGCGTTTGTTGAAGCAAACGGCGATTTGCTCGATTGGAAAGCCAGCATTCTGAAACGGTATTACCGCGAAGAAACGCTGAAATCAGATTTGGCGAAGTGTGTGTTTCTCTTCCCTGACAAATAAAGCCTGCGCCCTGATGTCGGGACACATTTTGTTTGAGACGTTTGAAAACCAATGATGGCAAAAACCAATTGGGTCATCAGACAGGAAAATG